>NZ_JBVVQL010000003.1:395258-589983 GCF_055811195.1 Mesorhizobium sp. WSM4823 | reverse complement strand
CCCACACCCCCCACCACAATAACAACACCCCGCGGCCTGGCGGCGTGGTTGGGTTCTTATTTGTTTACTCTGGCGTTTTTGGGGGGCCCCCCCCCGGGGGGGGGGGGGGCGCGGGGGGGGCCCCCACTTCTCATCGAGGTAAAGCCAGACTTCAGTGTGTTTGGGGTTCTTGGTACCGGCAGTCGTGGCTTTCCACATCAGTGCCAAAACCATGGTCAGCGTGAGGAATGCGCCGGAGCGGAAGGCGGACACCGGGTTGAAGGAGAAGCCGATCATGACACAGCCGATGGCAAGCGATCCGAACATTACGGCACGCCCTATGCACCCCACAGCAATCCGCCTGATCTCATCCATCGGCTGCCTCGGCAAACAAACTCGCCGAGCATGAGCGAGTGCTTCGATCGCATCAAATCACTTTAAGGCGAATGTGCCGCTTCCGGCATCGTCTGGTCGAGACCGGCAATGACCTGGGATGACGGGGAACTTTCCAACGGCGTCACGGTAACCCTAAATAAAAGGGACCTAAATAAACCAGGTCGCGACCAGCCCCACAGAGGCGGAAAAGATTGCAATCGTAGTAGCCCATCCCAGAGCGTTGGTCGTGCGGCTGTTGACCTTGTCTCCCATGATCCGCGGGTTGTTCGTCATTAGCATGATAAGCAGAAGCAGCGGCGGCGTGGAAAAGCCCTGCACGATGCCGGACCAGACGAGCGCCTTCATCGGGTTGAAACCCAGGAAATTCAGGCCAACAGCGATCAGGGTGAAGGCGCCGATCGCGATATAGAACTTTGGCGCCTCACGCGGCTTGGCATGAAGACTGTGCTTCCATCCGACTGCCTGCGCCAGATCGTATGCCGCACCTGTCGTCATGACCGGAACGGCAAGAAACCCGACCCCGATCACGCCGGCAGCGAACAGCACGCTAGCGGCTGCACCAGCCAGCGGCTTGAGAGCTTCGGCTGCTTGAGCGGCGGTCTCCACGTCGTGCTCGCCGGCTTCATAGAGCGTAGACCCTGTCGACAGGATGATGAAGTACATGATGAGGTTGGAAAAAGTCATGCCGATCAGGATATCGCGGCGGGAGCGGCGCAGTTCACCGTCCGTGGCACCCTTGCGCTCCTTCAGCGTCGTTCTCCCCTCGGCAATCTCTTCCTCCACCTCCTCATTCGACTGCCAGGTGTAGAGGTACGCTGAAAGGGTGGTGCCGATGATGGCCACCAGAATGGACAGGAACTCGCGGCTGAACTCGATCTTCGGAACAAGGGTGCCCCACAGCACGGCTGCCGCATCCGGCTTGGCCATGATGGCTGAGCCGACATAGGCAAGCAGGGCCAGTGCGAGCCAGCGGAAGATGTTTCGTATGAGCGTGTAAGAGCCCCAAAGCTGGAGAGCAAAGATCACGGCTGCGACTACGATCACAATGAGTGGGATCGGAACAGGAAGGAAGATGTTGATGGATGCAGCCATGCCGCCGAGATCGGCGGCTGCTTCGATCGTGTTGCCGATCAGCACGCCCACGAGGACGGCCCAGAGCAGCCACCGTGGGTAGAAGTCCTTGATTGCATGAAAGAGGCCGCGGCCCGAGACCTGTCCGAGCTTCGACGAGAGATACACGACAGTGTACATCATCGGCAGCGTTACAGGCGCGGTCCAAAGCAGGTCCGGGCCAAAGCGCGCGCCGGCGCTCGCATAGGTACCAATCGCCGAACAGTCGTCGTCAGCAGCGCCGGTGATAAGGCCGAGTCCAAGTGCTCGTCCTATGCCGTCTTTCCTGTCTTCCTGTGGTGAAGTGGCGCTACGATCGCGCTGCGGCATCGCGTTCAACCCGCCCTAAGAACGTGCGCGAACGCGACCGAAACTTCGAGAACAATTGCCCAATAGATGTGCCGCAGCACGGGAGTGGGTCTCATTCCGGCAAACCTCCGCCGCCTCAACTCCGCAATCGGCTGCTTGTTCCCGCGCTCAGGAGATGGAACCCATCCGCTTTCGGGGGCTTATCGAGATCAGCGGCGGGTAATCTGGAGGAACGAAGGCCACTCCGCTATTGAGCGTGCTCGCCGAGGCCTGCAGGGTAAGCGAGATCGAACTTTTCAGGTACCGGCAGAGAGCGCTGTCTCGGCAAGCCGGGACGCCCGGCAGAGGAAGGCTATCGGCTATGCCGAAGGGGACGGGATTGAAGCCGGCGACCGGCGCGACACCGCTGATAGCGATTGCGGCTGCCGCCGTCGACACCGAAACAACCGGACCCGACGCCACAAAGGCGCGTGTGGTCCAGGTTGGCGCGATCGGCATTGCGCATGGCAAAGTCGTCCGGGAGCCTCGGTTCAATCGCCTCATCGACCCCGGTGAGACAATCCCGCCCGAGGCCTCCCTCATCCACGGCGTCACGGATGCCGATGTTGCCGGAGTTGGGAGCTTCGTGGATGCGTGGACGCAATTCCAGGAGTTCGTCGGGGACCGCATCCTCGTCGGCCACTCGATCGGCTTCGACCTGGCGGTATTGGAGCGTGAATGCCGGCGCGCCCGTTTGCCCTGGAAAAAGCCTCGGGCGCTGTGCGTCCGACTTCTTGCGACCATCGCAAATCCCAATCTGGCAGATCATTCGCTGGAGATGATCGCCGGCTGGCTTCGCCTGGAGATTGCTGGCCGGCATTCGGCTTTGGGCGATGCAATCGCGGCGGGCGACATCTTTGCCGCGCTGATACCGGAGTTGCGCAAGCGCAACATCCGAACACTCGGAGAGGCAGAGGTCGCCTGCCTTGCCCTTTCGGACGCCCTCGAAGCCGGCCATCGCGCCGGTTGGGCCGAGCCGGTGTCGCGACCCCAGGCTCCCGCGTTTCAGCCGGTTGATCCCTATGCCTATCGCCATCGCGTCGGCAGCCTCATGAGCGGCCCGCCAGTCGTGGTGAAGTCGACCAGGCCGACAAGGCAGGTCATCGACCTCATGGTGAAGCGCAAGATCAGCTCGGTCCTGGTATCCGACCATGGAACGCCGGATCGACCGATCGAGGAGTATGGCATCGTTACCGAGCGTGACCTGCTGCGCCGCATATCGTCCGACGCCGAGCGCGCTTTTGATATGCCGGTCGCAAGCATCGCAACGCGACCGCTGATAAGCATCCGCGCCGCCGCCTTCGCCTATCGGGCGATCGGCCGCATGGATCGGCTGAAAGTCCGCCACCTCGCCGTCCGCGACGACGAGGGCATGCTAGTCGGCGTGCTTTCGGCGCGTGACCTGCTAAGGCTTCGCGCCGCCGCTGCCATCGATCTCGACGACACGATCGAACATGCCAAGGACGCCGCCGAACTGGCGGCCACCTGGTCGATGCTGCCGGGCGTCGTGCGTTCGCTGATCGGCGAAGCGATCGACCCGCGCGTGGTGGCGGAAATCATCAGCGACGAACTTTGCTCCCTTACCCGCCGCGCCGCAGTGCTTGCGGAACAACAGATGCAAATCGAAGGCCATGGCCCGCCGCCCTGCGCCTATGCCATGCTCGTGCTCGGCTCGGGCGGCCGTGGCGAAAGCCTGATGGCCCCGGACCAGGACAACGCAATTGTCTTCGCAGACGGCGAGCCGGATGGGCACGAAGACAACTGGTTCAAAATTCTCGGCGCCAAGCTCGCCGACATGCTCGACATGTCAGGCGTGCCCTATTGCAAAGGCGGAGTAATGGCCGCGAACGCCGGGTTCCGCGGAAGTCTCGACACCTGGAAGGGGCGCGTCGAAGATTGGGTTCGCCGCCTACGGCCGGAGGATCTGCTCAACGTCGATATCGTCTACGATCTGCGGCCGGTTCACGGCGACACGACGCTGGCCGCGCAGTTCATCGAATATGCGTATGAACGTGGTCATGCCGAGCCGGTGTTCGCGAAGCTTCTCGGCGAGCAGATGATATCAGGCAATCCCTTCACTGTTTTCGGCGGCTTTCAGCTTGAAAATGGCCGGCTCGACATCAAGACGCATGGCCTTTTCCCGATTGTTGCGACCGCACGCACGCTTGCAATTCGCCACGGCATTCGCGAGCGGAGCACGCGTGCCCGGCTCGAGAAATTGATCGCGCTGGATATTGGCGGCGAGCTCGACATGAAGGCGATGCTGGCCGGCCACGCCATGCTGATCGGCTTGCTGCTCGCGCAGCAGACGCATGACATCTACGCCGGTATACCTGTATCCAACCGAATCGAGATCAATGCTCTGACGCGCGAACAGCGGGCAGAGCTCAAGAGCCTCATAAAGCACCTTCAGTCGGCACCTGATCTGGTGCGGGACCTGATGTTCGCATAACCGGCGACGCTCGGACTGGTGCAAACCGCGCAGCAGCAGAGCTTAGATGCGCGCGGCGCCAAGCAGTTCGTCGACGAGGGCGCTGCGGTCAGCCTGCGCCAGGAAATCCTCATTCGCGCGCAGCAGGTTCATTCTCAGGAAGTTGAAAATGTAGTCGTAGTCGTTGGTCAGGAGATTGGGATGGATCGGGACCATCTTGAAGACCGTTCGCGCCAGCGGCTCGGGGATTTCGCGCACCGGCCGCGGCGGGCCGATCTGCGTGGCGGCGAGGCGCTGACGCGTCAGCTCGGCGGCATCCTCCCAGAAAGTGGCGGGGGAGCCCTCCGGAACGGCATATTTGGAGAAGCTCGCCAGGGCCACCTTTTCCAGCGCCGCCGGCAGGCCTCGCTGGCGCAGGCCGGCAGGTTCGCGCAACGCACCCTCCACCATTTCCGCCACCATGGCGTAGCACGCGGGGTAGGCGCGCCAGCGCGAATGGTTGAGCGCCGCCTGGAATTCCTTTTCGCTGAACAGTTTCTGCCAGTAGACCCCCGCCCTGACGCGGCAGAACTCGACAATGCTTTTCTGTGCCAGGAAAGCGGCACGCGAATCCATGAAGTCAGCCAGTTCGCCGACGCTGCCGATAGGCTGCGGCTTGCGCAGGAACTCGGGCAACAAATCGTTCAGCAGGCCCATGGCGCTCTCCCATCGGTTTTGTTTCCAACCGATGTTAACCGTTTAGCCTCCGGGATGCCGCACCGCCAGTCCTCTTACCGGTTCAAGTTCTGTCACCGATTCTAAAGTCGTATGAACAGCAGCGACAAAAAGTGATACTCCTACAAAGTTACGGTCGGCTGATTCTATACCTGGCCGCAACATCTGCCGGAGGGCTTCCGCGTCAGCGGAAGAGGCAAGCTTTAAACGGCGCCTTGCGCTCGAGACGGTTCGCAAGCTGCCAACCAAGGGAGGGTTCAACGCTATGGCGACGCCAGACCGCGTAAGTTATTGGAACAAGACCAAGAGCCTCATGTTCGTCATGCTGGGCCTATGGGTGTTCTTCGGTTACGTCATCCACATGTTCGTGGAGCAACTCAACACCATCGTCATTTTTGGCTTTCCGCTCGGCTTCTACATGGCCGCTCAGGGCTCGCTCATCGCCTTCGTCGTCATGCTGTTCTGGTTCGCACGGCGCCAGAACGCGATCGACGAAGAGCATCATGTCAATGAAGAATGATCGGGGGGACTTCAATGGCTAACACGACAGCGACTACCGCAGGCGGAGGCGATTTCACCTCCAATCTCGGCCGTATCTACGGCATCTACACCGGCGGCTTCATAGCCTTCATCATCCTGATGGCTATCTTGAGCGCCATGGGTGTCGAAAACGTTGTAATCGGCTACCTGTTCATGGGCTTCACCATCGTCATCTATGCGGTGATCGGTGTTCTGAGCCGCACCATGCATGTCGGCGAATATTACGTCGCCGGACGGCGCGTGCCGGCGCTCTACAACGGCATGGCGACCGGCGCCGATTGGATGTCGGCGGCTTCCTTCATCGGTATGGCCGGTTCGCTCTACCTGCTCGGCTATGACGGTCTCGGCTTCGTGCTCGGCTGGACCGGCGGTTACGTGCTGGTGGCCATCCTCGTTGCGCCCTATCTGCGCAAGTTCGGCGCCTACACGGTTCCCGACTTCCTGTCGGCCCGCTATGGCGGCAATCTTGCCCGTCTGATCGGCGTGATCGTTCTGTTCTCCTGCTCGTTCACCTATGTGGTCGCGCAGATTTTCGGCACCGGGCTGATTTCGGCTCGCTTCCTGGGCATCGACTTCAACGTCGCAGTGTATGTCGGCCTGGCCGGCATTCTCGTCTGCTCGATGCTCGGCGGCATGCGCGCCGTCACCTGGACGCAGGTCGCCCAGTACATCGTGCTGATCATCGCCTATCTCATCCCTGTCATCTGGATGTCGACGGTGAAAACCGGCGTGCCGATTCCGCAGTTGATGCAGGGCCAGGCGCTGGCGAACATCACCGCGCTTGAGACGGCGCAGGGCATCACGCTTCATCACATCACGCCATTCGCGCATGGCGGCTATGATGCAAAGAACTTCTTCCTGCTGATCCTCTGCCTGATGGTCGGAACGGCGTCGCTGCCACACGTCCTGATGCGATACTTCACCACCCCGTCGGTGCGTGAGGCGCGCGTCTCGGTCGCCTGGTCGCTGCTGTTCATCTTCATCCTCTACTTCACGGCGCCCGCCTATGCGGCGTTCGCCAAGTGGACGATGCTCGATCTGGTGGCGTCCGGCCTGACGCCTGAAAACATCTCGGAGAAAGCGGGATGGATGATGCGCTGGGCCGCTGCCGACAATACGCTCGTGCAGATCTGCGGCAAAGCGGCGACAGACAGTGCGGCGATCATCGCGGCCTGCGCCGAAAAGGGCGTGACGGCACTTTCGTTTGCCGACATCAACCTCAACGCCGACATGATCGTGCTAGCCACGCCGGAAATGGCCGGCATGCCTTACGTCATCTCTGGCCTCGTCGCCGCCGGCGGCCTTGCCGCCGCGCTGTCGACGGCGGACGGCCTGCTGTTGGCCATCGCCAACGCGCTCAGCCATGACATCTACTACAAGATGATCGACCAGAACGCGCCGACGTCGCGGCGTCTGATCGTGTCGCGCATCTTGCTGGTTATGGTCGCGGTGCTGGCCGCTTACGTGGCGTCGACCAAGCCGTCGGACATCCTGTCGATGGTGTCGTGGGCGTTCTCGCTTGCCGCCGGCGGGCTCTTCCCGGCCCTGGTGCTCGGCGTCTGGTGGAAGCGGGCCAATTCGGCTGGCGCGGTCGCCGGCATGATCGCGGGCTTCGGCATCACCATCTTCTATCTCGTCATGACACAGTACGGCGCCGACTTCGACAAGGCGACGCCCAATATGGAACTGTGGTGGGGGGTGAAGAACATCTCGTCGGCGGCCTTTGGTCTGCCGGTGGGCTTCGCCGTGATGATCATCGTCAGCCTTCTCACCAAGGCGCCGTCCCGGGATATGCAGGATTTCATCGAGGAAATCCGTGTGCCGCGCGGCAAGCAGATGATGGAAGAAAAGATCGCCTGATCCGCATAGCGATCGGTGATCAAAGGCGGGGTCCGGCGACGGACCCCGCTTTCATTTCTAGGGCGCCGCTGGCATAACGCGGCGGCGCCGTTCTTGGAAAATCCCACATGAACGATTTCTGGTCCTACTGGTATTTCCATTTACCGAATTTCATCCTTGCCGCGGTGATGTACACGCTGATGGGGCGTCTCCTGCTCGGCCTCTTCGTGCCCGAAAGCTGGGACAATTACATCTGGCGCTTCTTCAAGTCCGTCACGGACCCATTCGTGCGGATCGTGCGGACCGTCACGCCGTCGATCCTGACCCAGCCGGTGGTGATCGTCTTCAGCGTGCTCTGGCTTATGGCTTTGCGCATCGGCTATCTCGTCTTGCTGGTCAATTTCGGCATTGCGCCGATGGCATCACAGGGGGGTTGAGGTGATGGATAGAAACGCTCTTGTGCCGGTCATGGCGGTTGCAATCGTCAACGGTATCTTTTCGCCGTGGGTGCTGATGGTGTTCCTGTTCTATCCGGTCTGGTATCCGGCCTGGGCGCCTCCCTTAAGCCAGATCGTCTACATGGCAAGTGCACTGATCCTGTCGACGATAACCATCATGCTCGCCGGCGTACCGGCCGCGCTCTATGAACGCTGGTCGGCACAGCCCAGGAGCATTGTCGTCTCGTCTATCTGGCTTGCCGGCACGGTTTTGTTGACGCTGCCGGCGCTGCCGAATGTGGTGCGGGCGCTCAGCGGCGGTTGAGAATTCCCTTCGGCTCGGGCCGGATCAACCGGCTTTCAACCAGCGGGCAGCGGCCGTGTCCTCTGGGCGCGTGTTGAACGTTGAAGGGGCAGCGGGGCTCCGGCCACGGCCATATTGTCGTGGTGTGCAGTCCATGACCCTCTTGAAAGCCGTACTGAAGGCGCTTTCGGACTCGTAGCCGAGCGACAGGGCGATGACGGAAATTGGGTCACTGGAATTCGCCAGCCTGTCTCCCGCCAGCAGCATTCGCCAATTGGTCAGGTACTCCATCGGCGACGTACCAACCATCGCCTTGAACTTCAGGGCAAAGGTCGATCGCGACATGCCGGCACGTGACGCCAGCTCCTGCAACGTCCAGCGGTGCGCCGGATCCTCATGGATGGCGTTGATCGCAGCAGCCATCTGTTTATCTGCCAGGGCGAAAAACCATCCAATGCCTCCCAGCCCTTCCGCCAGATGCAGGCGCAGGGCCTGGACCAACATCATGTGGGCGAGGTGTTGCGCGACCAGAAAGCCGCCCGGCTGCGGCTCGTGCAGTTCCTGCATCATCCGCTCCACCGACCAGCGCAGCGCCGCCTGATCGGTTTCTTTCCGGATATGGACGATGGGCGGCAGCATGCCTAACAGCATGCCGGCATGACTGCCGGTCACGGCGAAGCGGCTGCCGACAAGAAAAAAATCACCGCCGCCATTATACGTCACGACGCCGCCAGCCCGCGCGGGAGGAAAAATCGTGCCGGCTCCGACAGGCGTCAAAGTCATGTCGCTTGCGAGGCGGAAAGGCCGCCCGCTCGGCAGCACGAAGCAGTCCCCCTTCTCCAGCCGCACCGCATCGGCAACGCCTTCCACTGACAGCCAGCACCCGCCGGAAACCACAGCGTAGCATTTGATAAGTTCGTGCTGGTCGGAGAACTGGATCGACCAGTTTCCACCTGCGTCGAAGCCGGCGGACACATAACTGCGCGGCTTCAGCAGCGACAGCACATCTGAAAGCGGATCCATGGGCGTCCCGGACGATTGCGAAGATAATACGGACTTTACAGCATAGATCGCGTTTCCTCAACGCGCTATTTAATAACAACGTCTCCGGTAATGCGGCAATATCTGAAGTGGTGATCAAATAATATAAATGTTTGTGACATAATATCCGCGGGAATCACAGAAAAGACTACGGATAAGACTGATAACGTTGCCATTGTCACCGAAAGAAATCAGAAGATCGCGCCAGTTTAGGGAACAATAGTCATGACAGCGTTCACGATCAATGGACGGGCGGTGGATCTCGCCGCCGCGCCAGACACGCCGCTCTTGTGGGTGATACGGGAGCATCTGAAACTCACCGGCACTAAATTCGGCTGCGGCATCGCGCAATGTGGCGCCTGCACCGTTCACGTCGACGGCGAGCCGACGCGCTCCTGCGTGACGATGGTCCAGGACGTGGCCGGAATGGAGGTGACGACGATCGAAGGCCTGTCGCCGGATGCCAGCCATCCGCTGCAGCAGGCCTGGATCGCCGAGCAGGTGCCGCAATGCGGCTATTGCCAGTCCGGGCAGATCATGCAGGCGGCGGCGCTCCTCAAGAGCAACCCCAACCCCACCCGCGATCAGATCGTCGAACACATGGACGGCAACATCTGCCGCTGCGGGACCTATGTGCGCATCATCAGCGCCATTCAGCGCGCCGCACGGGAGGCCTGAGCCATGACCAAAAGATTGCAACCGCACGCCAGAGCGCTCTCGCGGCGCAGCTTCCTCATCACGGTCGGCGCCACCGGCATTGCAGTTGCGTTCGGAGGCCTGCTCCAGGACGCTTCAGGCGCCAGCGTGGCGCCGACGGTCGAGGGCAGTTACCGGCCGAACGCCTGGCTGACCATCGCGGCCGACGGCACCGTGACCATCATGTCACCCGCGTCCGAGATGGGGCAGGGCATCATGACGGCACTGCCGCTGCTCATCGCTGAGGACATGGACGCCGATTGGCACAAGGTTCGCGTCGTCCAGGCTCCGTCCGACGCAGAGAAGTATGGCAACCCTGGCTTTTACGGCGTACAGCTCACCGGTGGCAGTGAATCCACGCGGGGCTATTACAAGATGCTGCGCCTGGTCGGCGCCCAGACCCGCAAGATCATCCTGGCAAGTGCCGCCGTCATGCTCAACGTTCCGGTGAGCGAACTCACGACTGAGCCCAACCGCGTCGTGCACGCGCGATCGGGCCGCGCGCTTGACTACGGCGAAGTCGCCGCGGCCGGGTCGCTTCCGGATCCGCTGCCGCAGGCGACCGATGCCGATCTGAAGCCGAGCGATCAGTGGCGCTATATCGGAAAGCTGACGGTACCGCGTGTCGACGTGCCCTCGAAGGTCGACGGCACCGCAATCTTCGGCATCGACGTGCAGCTTCCTGACATGCTGTACGGAGCGGTGCTGCGGGCGCCGGTTCAGGGCGAACAGCCGGAAACCATCGACGATGCCGAAGCCAAGGCCGTGCCGGGCATCACGCACATCGTACCTTTGCCTTACGGCGTCGGCATCATCGGCGAAACGGTCGAGGCGACGAAGCGGGCCAAGGATCTGCTCAAAATCGTGTGGACCACGTCGTCGCGGATCCGCAACTACACCAGCGATCGGCTGTTGGAAGAGTATCGCCGCATTGGCCGCGATCTCGCCCAAACCGGAGTCAGCGCGGCCGCGGAGGGCGACGCACAGACCGCGATCTCGAAGGCCGCAACTCTCATCGAGGTCGATTACATGAGCGACCATGTTCACCACGCGACCATGGAGCCGATGAACGCCACGGCGCTGGTGATCGGCGATACGGTTGAAATCTGGGCGCCGACGCAAGGCCCAACGGGCACCCAGGTCTTTGCCGCGGAGGTGGCCGGCACCACCCCTGACAAGGTCAAGGTGAACACCACCCTGCTCGGTGGCGGCTTTGGCCGCAAAGCCGAGGCCGACTTCATCATCGATGCTGTGTCGCTTGCCAAGGCGGTGCAAGGCCGCCCGGTCAAGGTCATCTGGAGCCGCGAAGACGACGTCCAGCATGGCAAGTACCGGCCGCTTGAGGCGCAACATGTGCAGGTCGGGCTCGACGCCGACGGCAACATCGTCGGCTGGCGGCACCGCATCGTGGCGGATTCCATTTTTGCCCGCACGATGCCTCAACTGTTCGAGAGCGAAGGCGGCCACGACAGTGTGGTGACCGAGGGCGCGCAATTCAACTATTCCGTCCCTGCGCATCAGATCGAATATATCCGCAGGGATAACGGCCTTGATATCGGCTTCTGGTTCGGGGTCGGCGTTGGCTACACCAGGTTCGGCATCGAATGCGTCATCGACGAAATCGCCGCCGCCAAGGGGCTCGATCCTGTGGCGCTTCGGCTCGAGCTCCTGAAAGACCAGCCTCGGGCGCGCAAGGTCATCGAGACCGTCGCCCAGATGGCCGAATGGGACCGCCAACGCGACGGCCGGGCGCTGGGCATCGCCTATTCGGATGCCTTTGGCTCCCACTGCGCCGAGGTCGCCGAGGTCTCGCTTGACCGCGAGACCGGCGAGATCCGCGTGCACACCGTGTGGTGCGCTGTCGATCCGGGGATAGCGGTACAGCCGCGCAACATCGAAGCGCTGATGATTACCGGGATCACAGGCGGCGCCAGCCATGCGTTGTTCGAGCAGATCAACATCGTCGATGGCGAGGTGCAGGAATCGAACTTCGACACCTATCGGGTGATACGCATGTCCGAGGCACCCGACATCAAGGTCACCGTGATTCCAACGCCCGAGAATCCGATCGGAGGCGTCGGCCAGGTCGGGCTGCCGCCGATCGGTCCCGCAATCGCCAACGCGGTGGCGCGGCTCACCGGCGGCGTGCGGCTCCGGCACTATCCATTCCTGCCGGAGCGGGTGCTGGCGGCGCTCAACGCCTGAATTGGAAGTGCTCACCCTCGCCTCGTTGCGCTCATCGCGGTCGTCTGGATGACCCAGGCGACCGCCATCGGCCGGTGAACGCGAGAGCCATCTGTCCCCGTCGATCGCGAAATGCGGTCACGGCAGGAAGTCAGAGATTCATAATGATCGTCGTCACCACACCCACAGGCATCATCGGCCACCAGGTCCTCGAGAACCTCCTCGGCAGCGACGAGCCTATCCGCGTGATCGCGCGCGACCCCTCCCGTCTGTCCTCGCACACGCGAGAGCGCGTCGAGGTGGTGCATGGATCGCATGGCGACATCGGCGTCCTCAACCAGGCGTTCTCTGGCGCTGATGCCGTGTTCTGGCTGGTGCCCCCAAACGTCCACGCCGAGAACGTCGAGGCAGCCTATGTG
The DNA here is from genome assembly GCF_055811195.1 of Mesorhizobium sp. WSM4823. Taxonomy (NCBI): domain Bacteria; kingdom Pseudomonadati; phylum Pseudomonadota; class Alphaproteobacteria; order Hyphomicrobiales; family Phyllobacteriaceae; genus Mesorhizobium; species Mesorhizobium sp. WSM4823. The sequence continues at coordinate 577,545 of NZ_JBVVQL010000003.1, read as the reverse complement.
GGTTTCAGCCGACCGGCATGCGACGCAATCAAAAACCAGGGAGTGAAACGGGTGGTCGCGGTGTCAGCCCTTGGTCGCGGGACGGCGGTAGCCGGGAAGGCCGGGCATGTGTCGGCGTCGCTGGCGATGGACGATCTGATTGCGAGCACTGGCGTGAGCTACCGGGCGCTGACGATGCCTTCGTTCATGGACAACATCCTGCGCCAGGTGGTGCCGATCAGGAACCAGGGCATGTTCTTCTGGCCAATCCCCAGCAACCGCAAGCTCCCTACCTGCGCCACCCGCGACATCGCCGCCGCCGCCGCCAAGCTGCTGCTTGACCCCACCTGGAGCGGACAAGACTGTGTCCCAATCCTCGGCCCAGAGGACCTGTCCTTCAACGACATGGCGCAGATCATGTCGCAGGTGTTGGGAAAACCAGTGCGCTTTGAGCAGATCTCCTTCGAGGCATTCAGAGCAGGTTTCATCGAACGCGGCGCCTCCGAGGCTTTCGCGCAGGCCATGGTCGACATGCTGGAGGCCAAGAACGAAGACCTCGATACCGCCGAGCCGCGTACCCCTGAGTCCACCACACCCACCAGCTTCCGCCAATGGTGCGAGGAAGTACTGAAGCCCGCAGTCGCCAGCTAGAGTGGTTCATCGTTTCACGGAAACGCCGAACCGCTCTATCTCTTTGTTTTTGCGCAATTCCGCAGGGAAAGCGCTATGCGCTTTTCCCGGGAAAACCGTTTCACACTTTTCCTGGAATTGCTCTAAGGACCCGGCATTTCGCCTGGCTGTCAGCGTTCTTCCCGACGAAACGGTTTGAGCAGCGCCGAAGGAGCGACGGCGTTGCGCGACATCACCGCCATGGCGACGATGGTGAAGATGAAGGGCAGCATCAGGAACGCCTCATAGGGGATATGGCCGAGCCCGCTCGCCTGCATGCGCAATTGCAGGGCATCGACAAAAGCAAACAGCAGGGCGGCTCCCGCCGAACGCCAAGGGTCCCAGCGGCCGAAGACGACGAGCGCGATCGCCACCCAGCCACGCCCTGAAACGAGGCCGAAGGTGAAAGCGTTGAACTGCACCATCGACAGGAAGGCGCCAGCCAGCCCCATCAAGGCGCCGCCAAGAATCACCGCCTGGAAGCGTGTCGCAATGACGCTGACGCCGGCCGAGTCGGCGGCGCGCGGATTTTCGCCGACCATGCGCACCGACAGGCCCCACGGTGTGCGGTAGAGCACGAAGGCAGCCAGGGGAACGGCAAGGATCGCCATGTAGACCAGCGAAAACTGGTTGAACACCGCTGGTCCGAGCACCGGGATGTCGGAGAGAACAGGGATCGGCAGCGTTTCGAAACTCTTGATGCTGGGCGGCACCGATTGCTGGCCGAAGATCAGCCGGTAAAGGAAATAGGCAAGCCCCGACGAGAACAGTGTCACGCCGATGCCGCAGACATGCTGGCTGAGGCCGAGAGCCACCGTAAACAGCGCATGCACAGCACCCATCAGCGCACCGGTGACAACTGCCGCAAGCACGCCGAGCCAAAGGCTGCCGCTGAGGCTGGTCGCGGTGAAGCCGGTCATCGCCGACAACAGCATGATGCCTTCGATGCCGAGATTGAGCACGCCGGCCCGCTCGGAGAACATCTCGCCCAACGTCGCAAAAGCCAAAGGCGTGGCGATGCGGATGATGGCGGCGAGGAAGCCGACCTGAAAAATCTGTTCGAGCACCACGCTCATTTGGCTGTCCCCACGCGGCGGATGCGGTAGGCGGTGAACAGCAACGCCACCAGCATGGCAAGCAGCGCGGTTCCCTGGATGACGTCGCTGAGGAAGGCCGGAACGCCGGTGGCCCGCGACATCGCCTCGGCACCGGTCATGACAGCGGCGAGGAAGAGCGCCGCCGGTACCACGCCAAGCGGATTGAGCCTCGCCAGCATGGCGACGACGATGCCGGAATAGCCATAGCCCGGCGAGATGTCGCTCATCACCTGGAAATGCACGCCACCGACCTCGCCGACGCCGGCAAGGCCGGCGAGCGCACCGGAGAGTAGCGCCGTCGAGATCAGCACGCGCTCGACATAGATGCCGCCATAACGCGCCGCTTCGGGATTCTCACCGACGACCCTGACCCTGAAGCCGAGCGTCGTGCGCATGACCAGGAACCAGATGACCGGCGCAGCAAGGAACGCCGCCACGACGCCGAGATGCAGCCGCGTGCCTTCGAGCAGCACCGGGAAATTCGCTGAATCCTCGATCGGCGGCGAGATCGGGTAGCCGCTGAAACTGTCTTTCCACGGGCCCTCGATCAGCGCCATCAGGGCATAGAAGATAACCGAGTTGAGCAGCAGCGAGCTGACCACGTCATCGACCCTGAATTTTACGCGCAGCGTCGCGGGGATAAGGGCGACCGCAGCGCCGGCTGCAGCACCCGCCACTGCCATGAGAAGCATGGCGAGCGGCCCCGGCATCGGAATGGCGCCGACCGCGCAGCTCGCCACCGCGCCGGCAAGCAACTGCCCCTCGGCGCCGATGTTCCAGAATTTGGCGCGGAAGGCGACGGCGACGGCAAGCCCGGTGAAGATCATCGGTGTTGCACGCACCAGCGTTTCGGTGATTGCGTAGCTGTCGCCGAGCGACGCCGAAAACATCACGCCATAGGCCTCGATCACGCCGGCGCCGGCCAGTGCGATCAGACCGCTGCATAGCACCAGCGCTGCCCCGATCGCCAGCAGCGGAAGAGCGAGATTGAACCAGGCGGGCGTGCTGGTGCGGGCTTCCAAGCGGAACATCAGCCGTGACCCTCCGCCCCGGTCATCATCAGGCCGAGCCGCGCGATGGTGGCGTCGGCGCTGGCGAGCGTGCCGACGATGCGTCCCTCGTACATCACCGCGATGCGGTCGCAGAGCATGAGCAGTTCTTCGAGGTCCTCGCCGATGACGATGATGCCGCAGCCCTTGGCACGCATGTCGAGGAACTTTTCGTGGATAAAGCGCGCCGCGCCGATGTCGAGACCGCGCGTCGGCTGCGACACGATCAGCACCTTAGGGTCGAAGGCGAGCTCGCGCGCCAGCAGCGCCTTTTGCAGGTTGCCGCCGGACAGCGCGCCGGCGCGCGTCATCGGCCCGGGGCAGCGTATGTCGTAGGCCTTGATCTGCGCCTCGGTGAAGGCGCGGATAGCGTCGGGCCTGAGCAGGCCGTTGCGGCTGAACGCATCCGTGCCGATGCGCGGCAGCACCATCGAGTCGGCAAGCGGCAGATTGGTGACCAGGCCGGTCGTCATCCGGTCTTCCGGGATGCGCCCGAGACCGAGCGCCTGCACCTCGCGCGGCGAAAACCGCGAGACCATTTTGCCGGCTATCGTCATTTGCCCGGCGTCGGACGCACGAATGCCGGAGATCACTTCCGCCAGCGCCCGCTGGCCATTGCCCGAGACGCCGGCAATGCCAAGGATCTCGCCGGCATGCACAGAGAGCGACACATCGCGCAGCGCCATGCCGGAATGGCGCGACGTCGAGATGCTGTCCAGGGTCAGCACCGCAGCACCAGGCGTCGATGGTCCCCTGGCCGGCGGAACGATCTCGTGGCCGCACATCAGCCGCGCCATTTCCGAGGACGTCGTGCTGGCAGGCGCGTCGACGCGGCCGGCCACGCGGCCATGCCGCAACACGACGCAGCGATGGGTGAGCGCCCGGACCTCGTTGAGCTTGTGCGAGATGAAGATGATGCCGAGGCCTTGGGCCGCCATCGACCGTAGCGCCGAAAACAGCCCGTCGACCTCAGTTGGCGCCAGCACCGCCGTCGGCTCGTCGAGGATCAGCAGCCTTGCGCCGCGAAACAGCGCCTTGACGATTTCGAGCCGTTGCTGCTCACCGACCGACAATGCCGAGACCGGAAGGTCCGGATCAAGCGTGAGGCCGTGCTGCCGGCCGATCTCGGCAAGCCGCGCCAGTCCGCCGGCCTGATCGATCCGGCCCGACTTTCCGGGAATGCCGATCAGCAGGTTTTCCAGAACCGAAAGCCGGGGTGCCAGATGGAAATGCTGATGCACCATGCCGATGCCGGCGGCAAGCGCATCGGCCGAGCTGTTTATCGTCACCAGACGACCCTGAACCAGGATGTCGCCGGCGTCCGGCGCATAGGCGCCGAACAGAATGTTCATCAGCGTCGTCTTGCCGGCGCCATTTTCGCCAAGCAGCCCAAGAATCTCGCCGGGTGCCACGCTGAGATCGACGGCCTCGTTCGCCTTGACGGCGCCGAAGCTCTTGGAGATGCCGCGCATTTCGATGAGAGGGGTGGGCAAGATGGGGCTCCCGGTGAGATGGCGCGGATACCCTCCCCCTTGAGGGGAGGGTGCCGAGCGAAGCGAGGCGGGAGGGGTCGCCCCAACCGCCTCGACGTTTGACTGAGAAAGATGGAGCGCGTCGCAGCGGACCCACCCAGCCCTGCGGGCCACCCTCCCCTCAAGGGGGAGGGGCAGGTCGCTCTAATCCGAAACCGGCGTGTTCTCATCCACATCGACGCGGAAATTGCCGTCTAGAATCTCGGCCTTCTTCTTCTCGACCAACTCCTTGACGTCGGCGGGCAGCGTCTCGTCGAACTTATGGTAGGGCGCCAGCGAAGAACCACCCTTGGCCATGCGCGAGAAATCGCCATAGTCCTGCGCGGTGAAGACCCCCGCCTTGACTAGCTTGATCGCTTGCTGGACCGTCGGATACATGTCCCAGACCGGGCCAGTGATCACCGTATCGGGGCCGAGGCTCGACTGGTCGGACATGTTGGATATGGCGAGGATTTTCCTCTCGACCGCGGCTTCGATGACGCCGAAACGTTCGGCATAGATCACGTCGACGCCGGCATCGATCTGAGCGATAGCCGCTTCCTTTGCCTTCGGCGGGTCGAAGAAAGAGCCGATGAAAGCGACCTTCCTCTTGATATCGGGATTGACCTCCCTGGCGCCGGCAAAGAAGGCGTTGACCAGCCGGTTGACCTCGGGAATGCCCATCGCCGCGACGGCGCCGATCGTGCCTGATTTCGACATCTTCCCGGCGATCAGACCGGAGAGATAGGCAGGCTCGTGGATCCAGTTGTCGAAGACTGCGAAATTCGGCTCAGCCGGACCGGCGCCGGAGCCGAACAGGAAGGCGACCTTCGGAAACTGCTTGGCGGTTCGGCGGGATTCCCGTTCGGCTGCAAAAGCATCGCCGAGAACCAGCTCATAGCCGCCTTGCGCATATTCGCGCATGACACGGCTGAAATCGGCCGATTGCACCTTCTCCGACCATTTGTACTCGATGCCGAGTTCCTTCTCGGCCCTCTGCAGGGCGACATGGATCTGGTGGTCCCATGGCTCCTCGATCGGCGTGGCGAAGATCGCCGCCACCTTCAGCTTCTTGTCCTGCGCTAGGGCTTGGCCCGGCAGCATGGCTGCTGCCAGGCCAAGCGCACCCAGCTCCAGCACATTGCGTCGCGAAAGCCCTTCGCGTTTCGATTGGATTTTGCTCTTCCCATTTTCCATTGCATGCCCCTCTGATTGACGCCGTATCGAGCCGGCTGTTTCTTTGAATTATCAGCGAGGGAACTATGGAACGGCGTCCGACCTTTGTCCACATGGTCAAATTTGCCCGGAAGCTGCAGCTGGCCGCGCGCCGTGGCGGCGGCCGTTTGAGTGCAGGTTTGTTCTATAGCCCCTCAAGCGCCACGGCGATGCCTTGGCCGACGCCGATGCACATGGTGGCGAGCGCATAGCGACCGCCGCGTTCGCGAAGCTCCAGTGCCGCCGTGCCTGATATTCGCGCACCCGACATGCCGAGCGGGTGGCCGAGCGCGATGGCGCCGCCATTCGGGTTGACGTGCCCCGCGTCCTCGGCAATGCCAAGTTGGCGAAGCACGGCGATGCCTTGGGAGGCAAAGGCTTCGTTGAGCTCGATGACGTCGAAATCTGTCGGCTTCAGGCCGAGCCGAGCACACAGCTTCTGCGTCGCCGGCACGGGGCCGATGCCCATGATGCGCGGCGCTACGCCGGCGGCCGCACCGCCGAGAATGCGGGCGATCGGCGTCAGGCCATATTTCTTTACGGCCGCTTCCGAGGCGACGATCAGCGCCGTGGCACCGTCGTTGATGCCCGACGCATTGCCGGCCGTGACCGTGCCGCCTTGCCGGAACGGCGTCGGCAATTTCGCCAGTGCTTCGATGGTCGTGCCCGCGCGGGGATGTTCATCTTTTTCCACAACGACCGCGTCGCCCTTGCGCTGCGGGATCGTCACCGGCGTGATCTCCTTCGCCAGCCGGCCATTGGCTTGCGCGGCGACCGCCTTGTCCTGGCTGCGCACGGCAAAGGCATCCTGGTCCGCGCGGGAGACGGCGAACTCTTCGGCGACGTTCTCGCCGGTCTCCGGCATCGAATCGACGCCGTACTGTTTCTTCATCAGCGGATTGACGAAACGCCAGCCGATGGTGGTGTCGTGGATCTCGGCATTGCGTGAAAACGCGGTCTCCGCCTTGGGTATGACAAAGGGCGCGCGGCTCATCGATTCGACGCCGCCTGCTATCATCAGCTCCGCCTCGCCTGATTTGATGGCGCGCGCGGCGATGATCACGGCGTCCATCCCCGAACCGCAGAGGCGATTGACGGTCGAACCGGAAACCTCCTTGGGCAGTCCGGCGAGCAGCAGCGCCATGCGTGCCACATTCCGATTATCCTCGCCGGCCTGGTTGGCACAGCCATACACGACGTCATCGATATCAGCCCAGTCGATGCCAGGATTGCGCTCGACCAGAGCCTTCAGCGGAATGGCGCCAAGATCGTCCGGGCGCACCGAGGAGAGGGAACCGCCGAAGCGGCCGATCGGGGTGCGGATGTAGTCACAGATATAGGCCTCGGCCATCTATGCAGCTTTCTCTCTTGCGTTCGCCTGGTGCGGGCCCACTTGCCTTCGCTTAATGCTTGATGCGGTCGCGCATCGCATACCAGAGCATGCCGAGCACATAAAGCGGACCGCGCAGCGCCGTGCCGCCGGGAAACGGCATTGGCCTCAGCGTCGAAAACAAATCCAATCGGGAAGCATCGCCGGTGATCGCCTCGGCGAGCAGCTTTCCCGACAGCGTCGACAAGATGACGCCCTTGCCGGAATAGCCATGCGCAAAATAGACCTCGCCATAGTGGCCGACATCCGGCAGGCGCGACGTCGTCACCGAGACGAGCCCGCCCCAGGCATGGTCGATGCGGCGGCCGCGCAATTGCGGAAAGGTGTTTTCCATATGCGGGCGCACGAAGCCGGCAATGTCGGCGGGCGGTGACGGCGTGTAGCGCTCGCCGCCGCCGAACAGCAGGCGCCCGTCCGCCGACAGCCGATAGTAATTGACGACGAAGCGTGTGTCGGAAACGGCCACATTGCTTGGGATGACGTCGCTCGGGTCGTCCAGCGGCTCGGTCGCGATGATGTAGTTGCCGACGGGCATGATGCGGCTGTTGACGCGCGGTTCGAGCCCCTGGAGCAGCGCGTCGCCCGCAAGCACGACATGCCTGGCCCGGACCGAGCCCTTGGCTGTCGAAACCCTGATTGCAGGTTCCCGCTCCAGCCGCAGCGCCACCGAATTTTCGTGGATGGTGACACGCGCAGCACCTGCCGCGCGGGCAAGACCCAGCGTGTAGTTCAGCGGATGCATATGGCCGCCGAGCTTCTCGTACATCGCGCCGTGATAGGGCGTGTTCACCATTGCACGCGCCTGCGCCGCCGACAGCATCTCGATGTCATGAAAATTCATCACCGTGGCAAGGCACTCAGCCTCTTCTTCAAGGTCGCGCAGGTCGGAGGCGTTGACCGCACCAGCCAGATGACCGGTGAGCCTGAGGTCGCAATCGATGGCGTGCCGCTCGATCAGGTCGAGCACCAGACCGCGCGCCTCGAAGGCGAGATCGAAAAGCGCCCGCGCCCGCTCAGGCCCGTAGAGCTTGACCAATCCCTTAGCGCCCTTGCGCAGGCCGGGGATGATCTGGCCGCCATTGCGCCCCGACGCGCCCCAGCCGATCTTGCCACCTTCGAGCAGCACGACCTTCAGCCCGCGTTCGGCCGCATGAAGGGCTGCGGACAGGCCGGTACAGCCGCCGCCGACCACCACCAGATCGGCGTCGACGTCGCCTTGCAGAGCCGGATGGTCCGGAGCCGGATTGGCCGTCGCGACATAGTAGGACTTGCCGATATCCAGGCCGGAGTTGAAGCCCGCAGAATCGAAGCCCCGAGAATTGAAGCCCATCATCACACCTTGAGCAGCAGGTGGTCGCGTTCCCAGCTCGTCACGACGCTCTGGAACAGGTCGAGCTCGACGCTCTTGACGCGCAGGTAGGTCTGGAAGAAATCCTCGCCGAGCAACTCCCGAACCGGACTGCACGCAGCGAAACGGTCGAGCGCCTCCTCCATGGTTTTCGGCAGCGTGCTCTTGCTGCGATAGGCGTTGCCCGATGCCTCGGGCGATCGCGACAGTTTTTCCTCGACACCGAGATAGCCGCAGAGCAGTGAGCCGGCCATCGCCAGATAGGGATTGGAATCGGCGCCGGGCAGCCGGTTTTCGACGCGCCGCGCGGCGCGCCCGCCGGCCGGCACGCGCAGGCCGCAGGAGCGGTTGTCATGCGACCACTCGATATTGGCCGGTGCGCTGTGGTTGGGCCGGATGCGGCGGAAGGAATTCACGTTCGGCGCAAACAGCGGCATCACCTCGGGAATGTACTTCTGCAGGCCGCCGATGAAATGCCCGAACATCTCGGTGTCGGCATCGTCACGCCCGGCAAACAGTGTGTTCCCCGCATCGTCGATGACCGACATGTGGAGATGCATGGAGCTGCCGGCTTGTGCTGCGATCGGCTTGGCCATGAAGGTCGCATGCATGCCGAATTCCTGCGCGGCCTGGCGCGTCATCCGCTTGAACAGCAGCACCTTGTCGGCCAGCGGCAGCGCGTCGCCATGCAGGAAATTGATCTCGAGCTGCGCCGTGCCTGACTCGTGGATCAGCGTGTCGAGCGGCAGCCCGGCTTTTGCGGCGTAGTCGTAGAGTCGCTGAATCACCGGCTCGAACTCCTCCAGCGCTGCCATGTCATAGGGATGCTGTACGGTTTCGGAGCGGCCATTGCGCCCGACCGGCGCGGTAACCGGCCGATCGGGATCTGGATTGGGCGCGGTCAGGTAGAATTCGAGCTCCGGCGCCACAACCGCGCGCCAGCCGCGCTGGCGATAGAGATCGAGCACGGCCCTCAAGATATGACGCGGCGAGGCCATCCACGGCCGGTCGTCCATGTGAAACGCATCGGCAAACACATAGGCCCTGCCTGCTCCGGCGCCGGGCGCAAGGCAGAGCGTCGCAACGTCCGGCACCATCCGCATGTCGGGGTCCTGGTAGCCAAAACCCTCGTCGTTGGAACCGGAATAGCGGCCGTCGATGCAGACCAGGAAGGCGCTGCTCGGCAGATAAAGCGCGCGGTCCTCGAGCGACTTCAGGAACTTGGCCGTCGGCAAGGTCTTGCCGCGCAACACGCCGTTCACGTCCGGCACCAGGCACTCGACTTCCCTGATCCCCTGCTGCTCCAGCCATGCCTTCGGATCGTCCATCGGGGTCATTTCAGGTGCATCCGTTGTTGTGGTCTTGAGCATCAGGTCACGTCCTTACAAGGGCGAGAATGGCTTCGGCAGCGGCGTCGGTTCCCGGCGCCCGTGCCATGGTGGCCGCATTCTCCTTGAGACGAAAGCGCATTTCGCCGTCGGCCATTAGGCCAAGAATGGCGTTTTCCAGTTCATCGTCGCTCCAGCCGTCGCGGCTGAGGTGGCGGCCGACGCCGGTTTCTTCGGCGCGTTGCGCATTGTCGTGCCCGTCCCAGCAATAGGGCATGATCAGCGACGGCACGCCGAAACGCAGCGCTTCGCAAAAGCTGTTGTTGCCGCCGTGATGGATGAAGAGGTCGGATTTCGCAACGACCGACGGCTGCGGGAACCAGGCATCGAGGTAGACATTGTCCGGAACCGCGCGGTAGGTGTCGCGCAGACCGCCGACATTAACGATGAAGCGGGCCGGAAGCCGGTCGAACACGGCCAGCATGCGCTCGATCAGGCCGACGTCCATGGCGCCCAGGCTGCCGAAGCTGAGATAGACCAGCGGCCCGTCATTACGCGGAAAGACCGGCACGTCGAACGGCCCTTCCGAACGGACACAGCCTTCGAGATAGACGAAACGGGCCGGGTCGAGCGGCTCGGCGCGCTCCCTGCGCACGATCGTCGGGGTCAGCAGCAGATTGAGGGCGGGCGAAGCTTCTAGAAAAAGACCCTTCGGCAAGGGTGCAAGACCGGCGTCGGTGCGAAGCCGGTTAAAGCGGTCATGGGCCGGGGCAACCGCTGCCAGGTAGCGCGACTCGAACGCCGCGCGGCTAGGGTCGTCGGCGGCGAGACCGGATAGATAGGGCGGTATATCGGCGTCGGGCAGCTCGGTTTCGGCGCAGGAGACGACGCGCACCCATGGGCAGCCGGCGGCAGCCAGCGCCGGAAACATGATGACATTGTCGAGCACGACGGCGTCCGGCTTCAGCCGCGCCAGCAATTGGCGCAGCGGCGCCTCGGCATTGACGGCGGTATCGACGATCGCTTCCCAGGTCGGTGCGACGTAGGTCTCGAGCTGATCGACCGGGCTCAACCTGAAATGCGGCAGATGCCGGCGCACGAAAGCCTGCCAGTAACTCTGGCGTTCGCTGTCGGTCAGCGGATCGTCGGTCGGCAACTGGTATTCCTGAAAACCATAGTCGGCAAACACGCCGGAGAAGCCGGCATGGCAGATGAACACCGGCCGGGCGCCACGAGCGCGCAAGGCCTGCGCGATGCCGATGCAATTGAGCGCGGCGCCAAAGCTCGCTTCGGGAAACAGCGCGATGGTCGGGCTGGCTTTGCGCGTCACCATGGTCCTCGTCAATCCGGCCGGCTGATCATGCCGAACAATGCGGGGGCCCCGCGACTGGCCGCCTGCGGTCGCTGGCTGCGGGAAAGCCGCAAGTGGACGCGAAGCAGGTCGGCCGCAACCTCATACTGCCGGCTTTCCAATTGGTCGAGTATGGTCAGGTGCTCGCGCAGCGATTGCTTCAGCCGGAAGACGTTGACGCCGGCATAGGTCCCCGGCAGCCGGCGCAGCCTGAGATGGTCGGACAGCGCGTCGGTGACGAACCGGTTGGCGGCGCCGTCGGCGATCAGGCCGTGAAAATCGATGTCCAGGCGCTGGAACTCCTTGGTATCGAATGCGGCATCGGGCAGCGCCAGCAGCGCTTCCATGCCCTGGCGCAATGCCGCCGCGCGCGTCCCGTCCAGCCGAAAGCCAGGCGCCAGAATGGCGGCGGGTTCCAGCAAGAGGCGGAACTCGTAGCTTTCCCCTTGTGCCTCCGGATCGTCAGGCGCCCGCCTGAACAGCCAGGACTGACCCGGCGCACGGTCCAGAAGATTTTCATTTGTCAGTTTCTTTAACGCTTTTAATACTGTCTTCCGCTCGGCATCATACCGCCGCATCAGCGCGCCGATGGTCACTGTCTGATCCAGCCGGCGCGCCGACCGATCGCGCAGGATCATCTCTGCGAGTTCATCCTCCTCGGTAACAGGCAGATCGGTGGCAAGGGTCGCCTGGCTGGTGAGGTCGACGGCAAGGCGATAGCCCGATTCAGCCTCCCAGCGCACGACGCCTTTTTCGGTGAGCAGGCGCAATGCCGCCCGCACAGGGGTTCGAGAAACGTTGCAGAGGGAGGCGATCTGCTGTTCCGGGAGGTGGGCGCCGGCTTCGAAGCCGCGCTGCCGAGCCACATCCAGAATGCGCTGAGCGAGATCGAGATGGTTGGTGCGCGGTCGTCTGGCGGCGGCTTGCATGGCGATTCTCGTAAGCGGGCTTGACCGCTGCGGTTTGACCGATCGACCTCATAGGCACAATCGGCGATTTCGCAGCGATCTGCTAAATTATGGATTGACGTACTTTTTTCTGCAATAGTACTGTGCAGTTAATCGGCAACAAAAAGACCGGGGAACAGGATCGAAGCGGCGGCACAGTCGCAAGCGCTGGTCCGACGATAATTGAATTCGACGATCAACCAGAATGGGAGTCTGTCATGACCGCCTCAACCCGCCTGCGCCATCCGTTAAAGATATCTTCGGTCGCGCTTGGCCTCGCCCTGGCGCTGTCAGCACCGGTGGCTGCCGCCGACCTCGTCATTTCCAACTGGGACGGCTACATGGCGCCGGATGCCATGGCCGCCTTCAAGGCCGCGACCGGCGTTTCCGGCGAGGTGGTGGTTCACGCCACCAATGAGGAGATCATGGGCAAGCTCGTCGCTTCGGGCGGCAAGGGCTATGACGTGGTCTTCGTCTCCTCGCCCTTCGCCGAAGTGCTGAACAAGCTCGGCCTGATCGAGACGATCGAGCACGCCAAGATCCCCAACCTCGCCAATCTTTATCCCGAGGCGGCGAAGCTGCCGCACGACGCTGGCAACAATTTCTCCGTGCCTTACACCTGGGGCACCACCGGCCTTTGCTACCGCTCGGATCTGGTCAAGACCGAGCCGACCAGCTGGAACGATCTTCTCGCCCCAGCCGACGCGCTCAAGGGCAAGACCACCATGCTGGCGACCGACCGCTGGCTGCTTGCCGCCGGCCAGCTCGCCAAGGGCTATTCTGTAAACGAGACCGACCCGGCCAAGCTCGCCGAGGTCAAGGACCTGCTGATCTCGGCCAAGAAGACCTTGCTCGCCTATGACGACACCACCTTCTATTCAAAGCTGGTCTCGGGCGAGGCGCTGATGGTGCAGGCATGGGACGGCTGGTGCAACTACGGCATCGCCGAGAAGCCTGAGATCAAATACGTCATCCCCAAAGAGGGATCGGATCTGTGGGTCGACACGATGGTGGTGATGAAGGCGTCGGCCAACAAGGACGCTGCGTTCCAGTTCATCAACTTCATGCTGGACGCCAAGAACCACGCCTGGGCGGCTCAGAACATCGACTACAAGGTCCCGAACAAGCCGGCTATGGAAAGCCTGCCAGCCGATTTCCTCGCCAAGTTCCCCAATATGGGCATGCCGGTAGCCGAGCTGGTGAAGTTCGAACAGTTGCGCGATGTCGGCGATGCCCAGCGCGATTATTCGAAGATCGTCAGCGAGATCAAGGCCGCGCAGTAGGCGGCAGTTCTGGCATCTGGAATCAGGCTTGCGTTCCTTCACGCCCCCCTCTGGCCTGCCGGCCATCTCCCCCTCAAGGGGGGAGATTGGCTGTGGCGTCGCTTTCGCCAATCTTCAATATTTGAAGGTAAGCGAGAGGTTGGAACTGCTAATCTCCCCCCTTGAGGGGGAGATGGCCGGCAGGCCAGAGGGGGGTGCGACGTGAGATCGTTCACCCCCTCTCGCTCCTCCTTGCTGATGGCGCCGGCGCTGGCCTGGCTCACTGCCTTGATGGTCGTGCCATGCGCGCTGGTGCTGGCGCTGGCCTTCTTCCGGCGCGGCATCTATGGCGGGATCGAATACACGTTCACGCTGGAGAATTTCGGGCTGGTGCTCGACCCGCTCTATGCCGGCATCTTTCTCAATTCGGCGCGCATCGCCGGCACGGCAACCCTGATCGCGGTGGTGATCGGCTATGCTGCCGCCTATGCGATCGCGGCAGCACCACGCCGGTGGCAGCCGGTGTTCCTGTTCTTCGCCGTGCTGCCGTTCTGGTCCAACTACCTGATCCGCACCTATGCCTGGATCGTGTTGCTCAACCGCGAAGGTCTGATCACGCAGCTCTTGCGCTGGTTCGGCTACACCGGCGAGCCGCCGTCGATGCTCTACACCGAAGGCGCCGTCATCGCCGGCCTGGTCTACAACTACCTGCCTTTCGTCATCCTCGCCTGCTACGCGCCGCTGTCGCGGCTCAATCCGGAGCTCGCTGAAGCCTCGCGCGACCTCGGCGCCTCGGCCATGACCACATTTCGCCGGGTCATCCTGCCGCTGACCGTGCCAGGTATCGCCGCCGGGGCGGTCTTCGTCTTCGTGCTGTCGATCGGCAATTTCGTCACCCCGGCGCTGCTCGGCGGCGGCCGCTTCCAGATGATCGGCAATCTCGTCTACGACCAGTTCCTGACGGCCAATGACTGGCCCTTCGGCGCGGCGCTGGCGATGGCGCTGATTGCCATCATGCTGCTGGTGCTGACGGCGCAGGCTTTGGCCGCAGATCGCGCCGCGGGTCGTATCGCCGAAGCAAAAGGAGGCGCGGATGGCTGAGCGCGGCCTCCTTTCCTTCTCCCCGTTCACGGGGAGAAGGTGCCCCGAGGGGGCGGATGAGGGGCGGCGCCACCTTCTGCCCTGTTGGGCGCTGCCCCTCATCTGCCTGCCGGCATCTCCTCCCCGTAAACGGGGGGAAGGACGCTCGCCGCTCGCTCACCTCCAGACCATCGGACGTCAGCTATGACTTCATCTCCAGCCCGAGTTTTAGGCTTGCGTACGATCCTCGTCCTCGTCTTCGCCTTTCTCTACATTCCGATCGCCGTGCTGGTGGCGCTGTCTTTCAACCAGGGCGGGCTGCCAACCGTCTGGTCGGGCTTTTCGCTGAAATGGTACGCCTCGCTCGCCGGAAACGCCGAGATCCTGTCCGCCGCCCTCAACACGCTGATCGTGGCGCTGGTCTCGACCGCAATAGCCACCTTGCTCGGCACGCTGCTGGCGATCGGCGTCGAAATGCGCCGGCAGTATGGGAGAGGTCTCGAGGCGCTGATCTTTGCGCCGATGATCATTCCCGACATCGTGCTGGCGATCGCGCTACTCAGCTTCTTCTCAATGCTCGATTTCACCCTGGGCCTGCACACCATCATCCTCGCCCATGTCGTGTTCAACCTCGCCTTCGTCTGCTCGGTGGTGCGCGCGCGGCTAAAAAGCTTCGACTGGTCGATCGTCGAGGCTTCCGCCGATCTCGGCGCTTCCGCGCTCTCCACCTTCCGGCGGGTGACATTGCCGGTCATCCTGCCAGCGGTCGTCGCCGGCGCGCTGCTAGCTTTCACGCTCTCGGTCGACGAATTCATCATCGCCTTCTTCACATCAGGTGCAGGTCGCGCCTCGACCACGCTGCCGATGCAGATCTATTCGATGATCCGCTTCGGCATCACACCGGAGATCAATGCATTGGCGACCATCGTCATGGCGGTCTCAATCACCGCGCTGACCCTGTCGCAGCGGCTCAACCGTGGGGTGATCGGCCAATGAACGAGCCCCGCACACTGCTGGCGATCGACAAGGTGTCGAAGAATTTCGGCCGGGTGACGGCCGTCGACGGCATTTCGCTCGATATCCGCGAGAACGAGTTCTTCGCCTTGCTCGGACCTTCGGGCTGCGGCAAGACCACGCTTTTGCGCATGCTGGCCGGCTTTGAGACACCCAATCACGGCCGTATCCTGCTCGACGGCCGCGACATCGCCAGGACCCCGCCCAACAAGCGGCCGGTCAATCTAATGTTCCAGTCCTATGCGCTGTTTCCGCATATGAGCGTGAGGGCCAATGTTTCCTATGGCCTCGAAATGGAACGCTTGCCGGCAAAGGAAATCCGCTCCCGCGTCGACGCCATCCTGGCGACGACCGAGCTCGTTGCCTTCGCCGACCGCAAGCCGGAGCAATTGTCGGGCGGGCAGAAGCAGCGCGTCGCGCTTGCCCGGGCGCTGGTCAAGCGCCCGCGGCTGCTGCTGCTCGACGAGCCGCTCGGCGCACTCGACAAGAAATTGCGCGGCGCCATGCAGCTCGAGCTGAAGCGCCTCCAGCACGAGGTCGGCATCACCTTCGTCATCGTCACCCATGACCAAGAGGAATCGCTTGTCATGGCCGACCGCATGGCGGTGCTCAGGGACGGCAAGCTGCTGCAATGCGACACGCCGCACGCGGTATATGAGTATCCGGCGGACCGCTTCGTTGCCGACTTCATCGGCGTCATGAATTTCGTGCCGGGCAAGGCCGACGGCGACGGCGTGCTGGCGGCCAACGGCGTGCGGATATTAGGCACAGTTCCCGCAACACTTTCGCCTGGGACTGCGGCGGTCGCGTCAGTGCGGCCCGAACGCATCCGGCTGTTCCCGTCGCCAGAAACGGCCAACCGCATTGCCGGCACCGTCGAAGCGTTGGCCTATCAAGGGCTCGACCTGCAGCTGCATGTCCGCACCGCTCTGTCGCCTAAGCCGTTCCTGGTGCGCGTCACCGCCGACGCCGCCGACCGACGCCCGGTCTCGTCAGGCGATGCGGTCGAGCTCGGCTGGGACGCCGCCGACGTCAGAATTTTCGCAGATTGATTGAAGGAGAACCTTTCATGGCGCAGAAGACGATCGCGTTTTTTCCGGAAGCGGCCTACGGCCCGGCGCTCAATTCCGTCGGCATCGCCCAGGCGGTCGAGGCGCGCGGCCACAGAGCGGTGTTCCTGTCGGACCCCGGCTTCGTCGACGTCTACAAGGGCTACGGCTTCGAGGCTCATCCGGTGAACCTGTCCGAGCCGATGCCGCCGGAACAGATGGCCAAGTTCTGGGAAGATTTCATCAACGGCCATATCCCAAACTTCCGCAAATCGCCCTATGACCAGGTCGACAATTACGTGAAGGACTGCTGGACAGCGATCGTCGACAGCGCCAAATGGGCTGAGAAGGACCTGCCCAGTGTGCTTGCGACGATCAAGCCCGACGTTATCTGCGTCGACAACGTCATCCTGTTCCCGGCGATCAAGCAGTATGGCAAGCCGTGGGTGCGCGTCATCTCCTGCTCGGAAAACGAGATCGAGGACGAGGACATCCCGCCACATCTGTCCGGCTGCGGCGAGAACGACCACAGCTGCCATCAGCGCTACCGCGACCATTTCAACACGGTCATCAAGCCGATCCACGACGACTTCAACGCGTTCTTGATTGCTAACAACGAAGCGCCGTATCCGATCGGCCAGTTCTTCGAGGCATCGCCCTACCTCAATTTGCTGCTCTATCCCGAGGCGGCAAAGTTCAAGCGCCGCCATCCGCTTGACCCGGCAAAATTCCAGTATCTGGAAGGCTGCGTGCGGCAGGAGAAGCCCTACACCGTGCCAACTTTTTCGAAGAATAACGACGGGCCGCTGCTCTATGTCTCCTTCGGCAGCCTTGGCGCCGGCGATGTCGATCTGCTGAAGCGCATCATCGCGACGCTAGGCAAGACGCGCTACCGGGCGCTGGTCAATGTCGGCGGCTATAAGGACCAGTACGCCGACGTGCCCGGCAACGTCATCGTCGAGAGCTGGTTTCCACAACCCTCGGTCATCCCGCAGGTCAATGCGGTGATCCACCATGGCGGCAACAACTCGTTCACCGAGTGCCTCTATTTCGGTAAGCCGGCGATCATCATGCCCTATGTCTGGGACGGCCACGACAACGCAACGCGGGTCGAGGAAACCGGCCACGGCTTCGGCATGCCGCGCTACGACTGGAGCGACGCCACGCTGATCGCGAAGATCGAAGCCTGCCTGACCGACACGGCAATCAGGGCCAAGCTGACGAAAACGTCGGCGCAGATGCAGTCGCAGAACGGCCCGGAGAAGGCGGCGGGGCTGCTGGAACAGCTTCTATGAGCGCGATGCTTGACGTGCCGAGCCAAGGCACCCCCCTCTGGCCTGCCGGCCATCTCCCCCTCAAGGGGGGAGATTGGATGTCACCTCGGCTTTCGCCAATCACCAACGTCGCAGGAGTGAGCAGGGCGCCGAAGCTGCTAATCTCCCCCCTTGAGGGGGAGATGTCCGGCAGGACAGAGGGGGGCGCCGTAGAGCGACGCCATCTCGAAAATGAGCATCGCACCTGCGGAGCACCCACATGACCTCCGCCCCACATCTCCACCAGGCCTCGACCCGCATCGACCTCGTCGATTGGGGCGCCCAGCCGGAGGCGCTGGAAGGCGCTTCGCACTCCACCGGCAGGCTCGTCCACAAGGGGCCGAACAACCAGCCGGAATCCGGCATCTGGGTCTGCACGCCCGGCCGCTGGCGGCTGGCGATTCCGCGCGACGAATTGTGCCATTTCGTTGCCGGCTGCGCGACCTACCGGTCGGACGACGGCGAGGTCATCGAGGTCTCTGCCGCCACGGTGGTCATGTTCCCGGCCGGCTGGACCGGCGAATGCACCGTCCACGAGACCATCCGCAACGTCTACATGCTGGCTTAAAGCCGGCCATTGGAGCTTCACGACATGCCGACACCGATCATGAAATCGCCGCTTGCCATCACCGATCTCGTCGACTGGGGCGTCATCCCGACGATGATCGAGGGTGAATCCCGCACCTCGGGCAAACTGCTGCACAAGGGGCCGGAAGGGCGTTCCGAATGCGGCTTGTGGGTCTGCACCCCGGGCAAATGGCACTGCCACGTCACCCGCGACGAGTTCTGCCACTTCCTCGAGGGCCGCTGCACCTATGTGCATGAATCCGGCGAGGTGATCGAGATCGAGCCGGACACGACGGCATTCTTTCCGCAGGACTGGAAAGGCATCTGCACTGTCCATGAGACGATCAAGAAGGTCTACATGATCCGCTGAGCGGGCTTGAAAGGAAGACCCATGGAATTCTTCGCTGACCGGCCGGCTTTCTTCGTCAATCCGGATTATCGGCCGATGACCGGTGCAGCAAAACCGGTGATCGATCCGGCGACGCTCGAAACCGTCGGCGCGATCACCGCAGCCGGCGATGGCGAGATCGACGCCGTGCTGACCGCGGCGACCAAGGCGCAGGTGGCGTGGAAAAAGCTCGACGCCAAGACCCGTGCCAGGCATCTGCATGCAGTGGCCAACGCCATCGAGGCCGCCGACTTCACGCGCTGCGCCGAGCTGATGGTACGCGAGATGGGCAAGCCCTATCCGGAAGCAATCGGCGAGATCGCCAATTGCGCACCGATCTTCCGCTATTACGCCGAGATGGCGCGCGACGATGCCGGCAAAATCGCCGGCACGACGCAGGCCGGTTCGTTCCAATATGCGCGCTACGAGCCCTACGGCACGTCGGTGCACATCATGCCCTACAATTTCCCGATCCTGCTGATGTGCTGGACCGTCGCCGCCTCACTCGCCGCCGGCAATGCCTGCGTGATCAAGCCGGCCGAAGCGACGACATTGTCGACGCTGGACTACATGACCGTGTTCCGCTCCTTGCCGGAGGGCCTGGTGTCCTGCCTGCCGGGCGGGGCGGCCACCGCGCAGGCGCTGATCGCTTCCGACCGCACCCACGCGGTCGCCTTCACCGGCTCGGTCGCCGCCGGCAAGGCCGTCGCCGTCGCCTGCGCCGAACGCATGAAGCCGTGCGTTATCGAGGCCGGCGGCAGCGATCCGCTGATCATCAGCCAACACGCCCCGCTTGATATAGCGGCGGCCGGCAGCGTCACCGCCGCGTTTCATCTTACCGGCCAGGTCTGCACCTCGGCCGAACGGTTCTTCGTCGTCGATGCCGTTCACGACCGCTTTGTCGAGCTGTTTGCGCAGAAAACACGTGCGCTGCGCATCGGCAACGGCCTCGACAAGACCGAGATCGGGCCGCTGGTCAGCGAGGCGGCACGGGCGAAGGTCATGCGGCTAGTCGATGATGCGATCCGCAGCGGCGCCAAGGCGGTCACGGGCGGGCGCATTCCGCCGGCACACAATGTCGGTTGGTTCTACGAGCCGACGATCCTGACCGGCGTCACCCCCGACATGGCGATCGTGCGCGAAGAGTGTTTCGGACCGGTGGCCGCGATCTGCCGGGTCAAGGATTTCGACGAGGCGATAGAGCTCGCCAATGACAGTCCGTTCGGGCTCGGCGCCTCCGTGTTCACCACCGATCTTGCCGAAGCGCATGAGGCCGCCGAACGGCTCGAGGCCGGCATGGTCTGGGTCAACAATCCGCTGATCGACAATGACGCGCTGCCGTTCGGCGGCTGGAAGGCTTCGGGCCTCGGCCGCGAACTTGGACGCCAGGGGCTCGATGCCTTTCGCCGCTCGAAGATGGTCATCATCGACCACAAGCCAGCGGTCCAGGACTGGTGGTATCCCTATCCCGACAGCTGGTTCCGCGAAGCCGGCGGACGCAAGCACGTATGAGGCAGGAAGGCTGCGTCAGCCGATGCTCTCGCCGCCGTCGATCACCAAAGCCTGGCCGGTCATGAAGGACGAACGATCGGAGACGAGGAACAGGATCGCTTCGGCGATCTCTTCCGCCGCGGCCCAGCGCTGCATGGGAATCTTGGTGCGGACGTAGCGTTCGATCGCCTCTCGCCCACCCATCTGTGCGATGAACGGTTCGTTGAAGGGCGTATCGACCCAGCCGGGGCAGAGCGCGTTGACGCGGACATTGTGCTTGGCATAGTCGAGCGACATCTGCCGGGTCATCGCCACCACGGCGTGTTTTGAGGTTGCGTAGGCGATCATCTCGCGGTCGTAGAACACACCCGAATTCGAGGCGGTATTCAGGACGACACCGCCGCCCTGTTCGATCATCGCCGGCATGACGAGCCTGGCGGCGAGGAACTGCGCCCGCACGTTGATCCGCCACGAGGCATCCATGCCGTCGAGGCCGACTTCGGTCAGCGTGCCGCCGACCTGGATGCCGGCATGGTTGTGCAGGATGTCGATCCGACCATGTTTACCCAGCGTTCCAGCGATGAGCTGCTCGACCGCCGCGTCGTCGCCGACATCGGTCGCGACCGCCTCGGCCCGGCCGCCGACGGCACGGATGTCGGAAGCCGTTGCTTCGCCGGCAGCCTGATCCCTGTCGGCGATCACCACCACCGCGCCTTCCCTGGCGATGATCATGGCACCGGCGCGCCCGATGCCCGACCCGGCGCCTGTCACCACGGCGATGCGATCTTTCAGAATCATGATGCGACTTTCAGTTTGATGGTTTGCGTTGGCGCAATTGCCATTGGGCAAGCACCACAAGCAGCACCGAGGCGACGAGCACGATCGTCGCGATGGCGTTGATTTCGGGCGTCACCCCGCGCCGGATCGAGGCAAAGACATAGATCGGCAACGTCGTCTGTGCGCCGGCGACGAAGAAGGCGACGATGAAATCGTCGAAGGAGAAGGTGAAGGCAAGCAGGAAGCCGGCGATTACCGCCGGCATGATCTGCGGCAACACGATCGAGCGGAATGTCGTCAGCGGGGTGGCGTAAAGATCGCTCGATGCCTCGACCAGATTGCGGTCGAGGCTACCGAGGCGTGTGCCGACGATCATCGCCACCAGCGCCATCGAAAACAGGCCGTGCGCGGCGATGATCGACCCGTAGCCGAGCGCCAGGCGTGGCGGCTGGTCGTTCGGCCACAACGATGCGAGAAACGGATTGACGACCCCAAATAGCTGGACGAGCGCGACCAGCGTCGAGATACCGATGACGACGCCCGGAACGACGATCGCCGCACCAAGAAGCGCATCGAAGACGGCCCGTGTCCGCGCGCCGACACGCGCCAGGCCAATCGCCGCCGCGGTGCCGCACAGCGCCGCTAGCAAAGCGCTGGTGGTGGCGATGAACAGGCTGTTCTTCAGCGCTTCGACCAGGAAAGGGTTCGACAGCGCCTTGCCGTACCACTGCATCGAGAAACCGGTGAGCTCGCTGGCGTGGCGGCCGGCATTGAAGGAGAACAGCACCACCAGCGCGATCGGCAGGTACAGGAAGGCAAAGACCGCTATGACGAAGGCGCGCATCAGATCAGGTCCACCCGGCGGGCACCCGAGAGCCGGGTTGAAATGCGGTTGGCGGCAAGCAGCACCACCACCGAAACCAGAACCAGCGTGATCGCGATTGCCGATCCGAACGGCCAGTTGCGCGACTGCAGGAACAGATCGACCAGCGCGTTGCCGATGAAGAAGACCTTGCCGCCACCGAGCAGCGTCGGGATCAGATATTCGCCGAGCAGCAGGATCATGACCAGCGAGAAACCGGTCATCACACCCGGCAGTGACAGCCGCAGCGTCACGCCAAGGAACGTCGAGATCGGCGTCGCGCCGAGATCGGCGGAGGCTTCCAGCAGCCGGCGATCGAGCCGCTCGAGGCTGACATAGATCGGCAGGATCATCAGCGGCAGATAGCCATAGACGATGCCGAGCAGAACGGCGCCCGGCGTGTTGATCAGCCGCACATCTTCGAACCCGACATAGGTCAGCAATGCCGGGATGCCGCGCCCGCCCAAAACGTACATCCAGGCGTAGGTTCGCATCAGCAGGCTGGTCCAGAACGGGATGACGACAAGCGCAAGCAGGATCAGCCGCCACCGCTCCGGGGCGCGCAAGGCGAGGTAGTAGGCAACCGGATAGGCGACGAGCAGACAGGCCAAGGCGCCCGCCGGCGCCAGCACCATCGTATTCCAGAAGGCGGTCGCCCGCGCCGGAAGATTGGCATATTGCGTGAGCGTGAAAGCAGCCTGATAGCCGCCTTCCGGCGCCCGCTCGCCGACGCTGAAGACGGCGATCGCGACGAACGGCAGGACCAGAAACACCACCAGCCACGCGGTTGCTGGACCGAGCAGCAGCGCGGTCAGCAGATTATGACGAAGGACATTGCTGCGCATTGAAAACCGCCCCGGTGCCGGCGGACATCTGCCCGCCGGGTGAGTTGCCTGCATCGGACCTATGGCCGGTTCAAGCCGACTTGAAGCGGGCCATCAGTTCGGCCCGGGCCGGATCGGTCAGCGTCGCAGCCGCACCGAATTCCAGCGGCGTCAATAGTTCCGCCGCCGGGTAGAGGATCGGATTGTCCAGCACCTCCTTGGGCAGCAGCGCATTGACCCGCGCATCGGTGGAAGGCGCACCGTTGGCCAGGTGCTCCTTGACCGCGACTTTCGGGTCCATCAGGTAGTTGAGCAGGGCATAGCCGGCGGGCTTGTTGGGCGCATCTTTCGGAATGGCATAGAAGTCGGTCCAGATCTCGCCGCCCTCCTTGCCAAGCACATAGGCGATCTCAGGAATGTCGCGGTGGAGCTGAGCCCCGTCATTGGTCCAGCACATCGTCATCCAGGCGTCGCCGGCACGCATCGACGGCTGGTAATCGCTGGAAACCGCAAACAGGTGGGGCTTTATCTTCAGCAGCAGTTCTTCCGCCTTGGCGAGTTCGTCCGGCTTCAGCGAGTTGAACGAGAAGCCGTAATATTTCAGCGCATTGCCAATCGTGGTGAGCTGGTAGTCATGGACCATGGTCCGGCCGTCGCCCTCCGCCATGGCCGTGTCCCAGAATTCCTTCCAGCTCGTCATCGGCTTGGTCAGCTTCTTGGTGTTGACGGCAAATCCGGTGGTGCCCCAGTTCTTCGGCACCGCATAGGTCGCACCGTCGATCGTGCCTTCCCCGGTGAAGCGCGGGTCCTGTTGCGAGCCGTCGAAATTGGCAAGCTTGGCCATGTCGAGCGCTTCGATGATGTCGAGCTTCTTGTAGGTGGAGATCGTGTAGTTGGTCGGCACGAAAAGGCTCCAGCCCGAGGCGCCAGCCTGCAGCTTGGCCAGCATCTCCTCGTTTGACCCGAACACATTGACCTCGACGGCGACCCCCGTCTCGGCCTTGAAGTTCTCGAACGTCGCCGGATCGTGGTAATTGGGCCAGGTGGCGATCGACATGCGGTCGCCAAGACCCTCCTGGGCGAAGGCCGGCGAGGGCATGATGCCTAGTTCGCGGGCCATCACCGCCGTTGCGATGCCAAGACCGGTGAGGCCAAGGAATTCGCGGCGGCCGATCGAGCCGCGCTTGAGCCGCATCAATTGGTCGACGAATTTTTCGGGGTTTATCGGCAGTCCGTCACGATATGATTTCGACATTTTTATTTTCCCTCTGGTTGGTCCCGTTATTTTTGGTTTCAGGGAACGCGAGCGGCGTTCCTGATGTAAAGCCGATGGCGACGGGTTCACCCGGCTTGAAAAGATTTCCACTGCCGATCAGGCGATCGGCCTTGGCGAGCAGCGTTCCGATACCGCCGACCTCGATCGCATATTCCGCGGTCGCGCCCAGAAAGATCCGGTTGCGGACAATGCCGTTCAGCCGGCCGCTTCCCGGCGCGCCGAGGCTTAGAGATTCAGGACGCAGGCTGACCGAAACGGCTTCGTCCTGGCGCAGCGAAGTCCGTTTGCGCGCGGCAATGACAGTGCCGTCGGCAAGCGCCACCTCGACGAGGTTGCCCGAGTGCCCGGCGACCTTGCCGCTCAACAGATTGGTCTTGCCGACGAAGTCGGCGACGAACAGGTCGGCGGGCTCGTCATAGATCTCGCTCGGCTGTCCGAGCTGGACGATGCGCCCACCATTCATGACGCAGACGAAATCGCTCATCGACAGAGCTTCTTCCTGGTCGTGCGTGACAAGGACGAAGGTGATGCCGATCTCGCGCTGCAGGTTCTGCAGCTCGATCTGCATGTCGGTGCGCAGCTTCTTGTCGAGCGCCGCCAGCGGCTCGTCGAGCAGCAGCACCGCCGGCTTGTTGACCAGCGCGCGCGCCAGGGCGACACGTTGCTGCTGGCCGCCGGAAAGCTCGTGGATCTTGCGGCGGCCGTAGCCGGCAAGCCGCACCATGGCGAGCGCCTCGCCTGCCCTCAGGCTGATCTCCCGCGACGCCAGCCGCGGCCTTGCCTGGCGCAGCCCGTAGGCGATGTTGTCCTCGACATCGAGATGCGGAAACAGCGCATATTGCTGGAACACCATGTTGACCGGCCGCCGGTAGGGCGGCGTGCCGGCCATGTCGCGGCCGCGGATGAACACCGCGCCTTCGCTTGGCTGTTCGAAGCCGCCGATCATGCGCAGGCAAGTTGTCTTGCCGCAGCCGGACGGCCCGAGCAAGGCGACAAAGGCAGACGGCGGGATGGCAAGATCGATGCCGCTGACCGCAGTCACGCTGCCGTAGCGTTTGGCGACCCCGCGAAACTCGATATCGGGTACTGCGGTCAAAGCTGCGGCTCCAGCAACAAGACAATCTCGAAACGCTATCAGAGCCAATGGCAGCTAGTATATACCTCGCAGGTGGTATATTTGGTCTATTTTCTCGTTTAAGGGGGTATAATTGAGCGTATTGCGCAGCGACGAATACAATCAGCTCGCTATGCTCATCGCTGCGACGCGGGAGACGAGCGGCGAACTTTTCGGCAAGGCGTTGGTCGCCTGGCTGCGGCAGCATGTCAGCTTCGATCACTGTGTGATCTTCGGCTATCGCGGCGCCTCACGGCCGCCGCTGCTGTTCGAGACGTTCTCGCCGGCCGAAAGCCACGTCTTCGTCGCACTCTATCAGGAAGGGCCTTATCTGCTCGACCCGTTCCACCACGCGGCGGTCGAGCGCAAGGAAGGTTTTTGGCGCATGCGCGAACTGGCGCCGGACCGCTTCTATGCCAGCGAATATTACCGCTCCTACTATAGCCAGACCAAGCTGGCCGAGGAGGTCGGTTTCTTCGTGCCGCTGCCGGGAAAGGACGCGCTGGTGGTCTCGCTGATGCGATTGCATGCTTCGGGACCCTTCGGAACCGCCGATGCCAGGCTGCTGCGCGACATGGCGCCGGCAGTGATCGGCTTCATCAGGCTGCGCTGGCCGGCCCTTCCGGCCGACGAACCGGCAGAGACGAAACAGGACGAGGCGATTGCGCCGGTCAACGAGTTCGAACGTGCTCACATCTGGAAGAGCCTTTCGCTCACGCCGCGCGAAAAACATGTCGTCGACCTGGTTCTTCAGGGCCATTCGACGGAATCCATAGCCCGAGCGATGCGTATCGTACCGGGAACCGTAAAGGTTCATCGCCGCAACATTTACCGCAAGCTCAAGATCAAGTCGCAGGCTGGTCTGTTCGCGCGTTTCGTCGAGATCATGGACGCCCGGATTCGGTAGTCCACGACTTTCGAAGATGGCCTCGCTCAGGCAGTTTGGCTGGCAGCGCCTTCCCAGGAGCCGGTTTCAGCCATCTGTCTGAGCAGGGGCGCCGGCTTGAAAACGTCCTTGCCGGTCCGCTCGTGCCAGTGGTCGAGCCGCCCGATGATCTTGTCGACCCCTTCGAGGCCGGCCCAGAACATCGGCCCGCCCTTGCCCACGGGAAAACCGTAGCCGTTGACCCAAACGATGTCGATATCGGAGGCGCGGGCGGCGATTTTCTCCTCGAGGATTTTCGCGCCTTCGTTGACTAGGGGATAGAGCGTACGCTCGATGATCTCGTCAGCACCAAACGTGCGCGGCGCGATCCCCTTTTCGGCGGCCTTGGCACGGATCAGCGCTTCGACTTGCGGGTCGGGAACCGGTACGCGTGAACCGTTCTCGTAGCGATAAAAACCCCGGCCGGTCTTTTGGCCGAAATGTCCCTGCTCGCATAGCGCATCGGCGATCGCGGCTGTCTGGCCCCGTGCCTTGCGGTTGCGCCAGCCTATGTCGAGGCCGGCGAGATCGCTCATCTGGAACGGACCCATCGGCCAGCCGAAATCGGTGAACGCCCGGTCGATCTGGCTGGGCGTCGCGCCTTCCAGCAACAATGCCTCGGATTCCGCGCCGCGCGCGGCCAGCATGCGGTTGCCGACGAAGCCATGGCAGACGCCGACGGCGACCGGCACCTTGCCGATCCGCCGCGCCAGCTCGACAACCGTCGCCAGCGCGTCCGGCGCGGTCTTCTCGGCACGCACGATCTCCAGCAGCTTCATAACGTTTGCCGGCGAAAAGAAGTGCAGGCCAAGCACATCCTGGGGCCGCGAGGTCGAGGCGGCGATTTCGTTGACGTCGAGATAGGAGGTGTTGGTAGCGAGAATCGCGCCCGGTTTGGCCACCGCGTCGAGCTGGGCAAAGACATCCTTCTTGACCGCCATCTCTTCGAACACCGCCTCGACGATCAGGTCGCAATCGGCAAGGTCGCCATAGTCGGTGGAACCCTTGAACAGGTGGAGCCGCTGACGCTTGGTGTCTTCGCTGAGGGAACCGCGCGCGACGGAGACGGCATAGTTCTTCTCGATCGTCGCCAGCCCGCGTTGCAGCGCCTCCTGCGTTGTTTCCAGCAGGGTCAAAGGAAACCCGCCATTGGCGAACGCCATGGCGATGCCGCCGCCCATGGTGCCCGCGCCGATGACGCCGACCCGCGCGATCTTGCGCCCGACGATATCCTTAGCCCCAATCTTTGCGGCCTCGCGCTCGGCGAAGAACAGATGGCGTTGCGCGCGCGACTGGGCGCCTCCGATCAGTTGCAGGAACAGTTCTCGCTCCGCGGCCAGAGCCTCCTCGAAGGGCAGCGTGATGGCGTTGCGAACCGACTGCGCGCAGGCGATCGGCGCTTCGAGGCCGCGCGCCTTTTTTGCAAGCTCCGCCGCTTGCCTGTCGAATTCAGGCAATTCCGCCTGGTCGAGACGATCGTTGCGGTCGCGCACCGGCGTGAACGGTTTGCCCCTGCCAGCCATTTCGCTGGCGAAACGAACCGCCTGCGTAGCCAGGCCGTCCTCGAAAACGGCGTCCACCAGCCCGGCGGCAAGCGCCTCGGCCGCGCTGATCGGCGTTCCCGAAACGATCATTCCGAGCGCCTTCAGCGCACCGACGAGACGCGGCAGCCGAACCGTGCCGCCACCGCCGGGCAGCAGGCCGAGCTTGACCTCCGGCAGGCCGAGCTTGGCCCCGGCATCGGCAACGCGAAAATGGCAACCAAGCGCCAGTTCCAGGCCACCGCCGAGCGCTGTGCCGTGGATAGCGGCGACCGTTGGCTTGGCGATGGTTTCGAGCAGGGCAATGATGGCGCGCAGATCCGGCTGCTGCACCGGCTTGCCGAATTCGGTGATGTCGGCGCCGGCGACGAAGGTCCGCCCGGCGCAAGCGATGACGATGGCCACGACACCAGGCTCGTCGCGCAAGGAGACAAGCGCCTGCATCAGCGGCTCGCGAACATGGAAGCTCAGCGCATTGACCGGCGGATTGTCGATGGTCACGACCGCGACGCCGCCATCCCTTGTAACGCTAACGAAATTGGACACGCAAACCTCTTCCAATGATGACGACCGACAACGCCAAACGGGATTTACAGGGTGAATGGCCGGATGGGAACGGATGTTTTCCGGCAGGCTCTCGTCAGCGCCGGCTGACACGGACTGATGCCCTCTTCCTGCATGTGCACGGCGTTCTTACTATCGGCCTGACCACCTCGGAAGCGCAACGCAAAGCAGAAAACGAACTAAACTCTTGCCATATTTGAGAAAATTATTCCAACAATCTCCTAAAAATAGCACTCGACAAAGTCTACTGATTTTATAGATTAACCGGCGAGACGGAGGTTCGACATGTCCTATATCCAGAACGCCCAGACTGATCGCAACGGCCAAAGGCTGGCCAATGCCCAGAGCTTTCGTCCGGCTTATGCGGGCGCTTTTGCCTATCTCGTCTTTGCCCTTGCGTTCGTGTTCACCGGGGCAGTCGTTCTAGGCCTTATTCCCTGATTCTCGGGGCGCTGATCCCGTCGGTCAGCGGCTGGCCGTTTCAGACATAGTCGCTTCAGAAATACCGGAGTTGAATGAGCCGAATGCCGGAGCGCTTTCGCGCGC
Source organism: Mesorhizobium sp. WSM4823 (assembly GCF_055811195.1). NCBI lineage: Bacteria > Pseudomonadati > Pseudomonadota > Alphaproteobacteria > Hyphomicrobiales > Phyllobacteriaceae > Mesorhizobium > Mesorhizobium sp. WSM4823. Next base: position 549,068 of record NZ_JBVVQL010000003.1, on the reverse strand, counting down.
CCGTGATTCAACGTGATATCCATGTTTCCAACGTGATGGAGGAGATGGCAATGCCGATCGAGTTCACGCATGTTCCCGGTAGAACGCATCCCGCCGACGCCAGCTTTTTCTATGATTTCATCGAGACCGCGACAAAGCTGTCGCTGATCGAGGATGCCGGATTCCAGAAGATCGTCGTCGACGATCCGGCAGGGCTGCTGACCAATATGGATCTGGCCGCCCAGGCGCTGGACCGCACCTCGTCGCTGGAGGCGGTTCTCACCCATTGGGCCGGCGTGATCGAACCGACCGTGGCGGCGCGGCAATTGGCGGCTCTCGACGCGAAAAGCGGCGGACGGCTGTCGCTCAGGATGCTCAGCGAGCCGCTGAGCGACGACGATGCCGAGACGCGCCCGGTCGGTCACACCGTCGTCTGGCAGCGCATCGACGAATATCTGGTGCTTTTGAAGCGACTGTGGTCGAACGACCGGCCCTTCGACCATGAGGGCGCCTTCCACAGCATCAAGGCCGGCTATGTGCCGCGCAAGGGACCGCATGGCGCCGACGTGACTATTCGCATGGGCGGTCAATCGGGAACGGCGCTCAAGGTCGCGGGCCGTCATGCCGATGTCTTCGAACTGACGCCGGGCTCGCTCGATGAGATCCGGCAACTGATGGAGCGGGTGCGCAGCGCCGCCGCCGAACATGGCCGGGCCGGCAAGCTGCGCTTCGCGCTTCCCGTCCGGTTGGGGGCGCAGGACAATGCCGCCTCTTGCCAGAAGGCGGTCGAGGTTGCCGGCCCGCCGGCGCATGTCGCGCTGTCACTACTCCCCTACGCGGCTTTGGGTATCCAGGAGTTCATGCTGGTCGGCGTCGACCGGCCGCGCGAGATCGCGTTCGCCGCCCGCGAAACGATAGCGCTCCTGCGCAATTCGCTAGCGCGTCGCGAGGCCGATGTGCCGCAGCCTGGGGCGTTTGCGTCGCGCGCGACAGGAGAGGCACGCGCTTCTTCCTGACGCAAGGCTATCGCGTTATTTCAAGACCCGCTCGACAATTGCGCCGAAGGTCGGCGGGTCGAATGCCGGCAGGATAAGCGGCTCGACGAAGCCGTCGCGCCGGGCCGTCAGCACATATTGCAGCATGGCCTCGTTGTCGGGCATTTCGAAGATTTGGACGAAGTCATAGGCGCCAAGCGTGGCATAGAAGGCGAGGGATTTGCCGCCGAGCGCGGCAACCCGCTCTTCGCTGATTTTCCGGCGATCGGGACTGCCGGCCAGCTCGGCCAGCCCCTTGTCCGTCAACCGCATCAGGGAAACGTAGAGCCGGCGGGTAGAAGCTGCGTCGATAATCTCGTCGGGCATGTCAGTGGCCCTTGCCGGAGAGTTGCGACAGCGCCGCGATAACGGCGCTTGAATCGGTCAGTGCGCCGAAGATGCCGTTTTCGACCGTCACCATGTGCAGCGCGGCCTCATGCGCATATCTGTCGCCGCTGGCGCAGGCATCCGAGATGGTCAGGCACTGAAAGTTGCGGTCGCAAGCCTCGCGTAAGGTTGTGTGGACGCAGACGTCGGTCGTGCATCCCGAAAACAAGAGATGGGTGATGCCCCGCGCGCGCAGCACATGCTCGAAATCGGTATAGGTGAAGGCGCCGTTGCAGGTCTTGTCGACGATGATGTCTTCAGCCGCCAAGTCGATCTCGGGAACGATCTGAAAGCCGGGGCTCGAACGCAAGAGAATGTCGGTGCCTTCAAGGCCGGCCCGTTTGCGGCGCCATTTCTCGTAGGGCGTCATGTCGGCCATGTCGGCGCGGTAGCCCTGCCTTGTGTGGATGATTTTCAGGCCTGCCGCGCGAGCGGCCGCGATCAGGCGATTGACCGTCGGCAGGATGGCCCGCAATGGCGCAGGATCGTAGCCCTGCTTGGCGAAATAGCCTGTCGTCGACAGGAAATCCTCCTGCAGGTCGATGACGATCAGGGCGGTATTCTCAGGCACCAGCCTGCCGTCATAGGGGAAATCGAAAGGTATCGCCTTGATCATTTTTCTCTCTTCCGCGGCCAGTTATGTTCGCCGACTCAAGACCCTTCGTTGGGCAGGACGCCGATAGCGGACGGGTCGATCCGGCAATCGATGATCTGTCCCGGCACGGCCGCGACGGCTGCTTCCGAACGCAGCGTCGCCACCATCTGTTCGCCGGTCGCCGTCCTGAGCAGGATGCGCTCCAGCGCGCCGACAAAGGCGTTCTCGACCACCGTCGCACGAAAGCCGATCTCGTCCTCCGTCGCCTGCCCGATGCGAATGTCCTCGGGACGCACCCATACGGTCAGGCTGTCGCCGGGCCGTTCGCGGCCTTGGGCCAGGGGAAAGCCGAAGCGCGTGCCGAACGCCTCGACCTTCGTCTCGTCATCATCGGCGCGGTGGCCGCTCAAAAAATTGTTCTCGCCGAGAAAGCCGGCGACGAAGCGCGTCGAGGGTTTCTTGTAGAGGTCGCGCGGCGGCCCGATCTCGATGATGCGGCCGTGGTTGAACACGGCGATGCGATCGGACATGGCGATCGCCTCCTCCTGGTCATGAGTGACATAGACGAAGGTCACCCCGGTCTCACGATGCAGCCGCTTCAACTCCTTCTGCATGGATTCGCGCAGCATGCGATCGAGGGCGGAGAGCGGCTCATCGAGCAAAAGGATGCGCGGCCCGAAAGCCAAGGCGCGGGCAATGGCAACGCGCTGCTGCTGACCGCCCGACAGTTCGCGTGGCTTGCGCTCGGCCAGATTGTCGAGACCGACCAGCGACAACATCTCGGCCACCCGTGCGGCGATCTTTGCCTTCTCCCATTTTCGGACCCTGAGCGAGAAGGCGATGTTGTTGGCGACGGAGAGATGCGGGAACAGCGCATAGCCCTGGAAGACAAAGCCGAAATTGCGGTCTTCCGGGTCGACATTGGTGATGTCCCTGCCGTCGAGGCTGATCGTCCCTTTGCTCGGCGCGGTGAAGCCGGCCAGTGACATCAGCAAGGTGGTCTTGCCGGACCCCGAGGGTCCGAGCAAGGTGACGAACTCTCCCGCCTCGACCGAGAGGTTGATCCCGGTCAAGGCGGTGACCTTGTCATAGGTCTTTGCCAGATCGTCGACGACCAGCAATGCCATGTCAGTTCGGGGCCATCAGTTCGGGGCCAACCATATCAGATCGGGTCCCTGATCAGCGGCGCCGTCGAGCAATGCAGGCCGCCGCCGCCAAGCTCGACCGTCTCGTAATTGCAGGTCAGAACGGTGATCCCGGCGGCGTCGAGCCTGTCGGCCAGGCGCTTCGAGCGGCTGCCATGCATGATCACGCGACCGGGCGCCACGGCCAGGCAGTTGAGCGACATGGCGCTGTCTTCCGGGGGCAGTTCGATCATCTTGATGCCGCGCTTCTCCAGATATTCGATGAACGGGTAGGGCAGTTCGTTGACATTGACGATCGCCGTCTCGACGTCGACCATAATGAAAGCGCCGTCGATGTGAATGCGGTATCCCGGCATCGGCACCTTGATCAGCTCGACACCGAGGCCGGCGAGGATGCTTTCGACCTGCCGCACGCCTTCCGGGTTGCAGGCGATTGAGACCGTGCAGACGGCGGTCTTGGCATCGATAAAGGCAAAGCCGCCGCCCTCGAACACGGCCGAACCGTGGATGGTGCCGAGGATCGGGCATCCGGCCTTGGCCAGCGCCCTTGTCACCGGAAGCTCCTCGCCGCGACGCACGCGCCGCGCCAGCCGGGTGACGATGGCGCCGCCGGGAACACCGATGACGCTGTCGCGCGTGTAGATCTGCTTCATCGCGCCGGGGGCGGCCTTGTCGACGAGGATGACATCGACGCCTTCCGAACGCAGCAAGCCGGTGAATTCGTCATGGGCGCGCTGCATGGCGGGTAAATCGGGCATGGTGCGACCCATCCAGTACCAGCCCTTTTCCGGATCGCCGAAACCGCCGACTTCAGGCATCGGCTTGTTCTCGACGACGGAAAGCTCGTCTCCGGGCCGATGCATCAGCACGGCGCGCAGCTTGCCGACATCGTTCGAGCAGCCCCAATGGCGGCCCCATACCGGAATCTGCTCCTCAGCCGTATCGAAGCCCGGTTCCGGAACGGAGCCGAAGATGCTGAAGAACTTGTTCTCCCGGTACTCATTGTCGCTCATCGCGGTGCTCATGGGTATTCCTTTCCTTTCGATCTGTTTTCGAGGTGTTTGGACTAGAACTTCTGTTGCCGTTGCCTGCGTTCGATCAGCGCGCGTGCAACCAGCGCCAGCACGGTAACGACGAGCAGTACGGTGGCGATCGCAGCCAGCGCCGGATCGACCGCGTCCTGGATGCTCGTCCAGATGCGGCGCGGCAATGTGACGACGGCGCGTCCGGTGATGAACAGTGTTACCGTGATCTCGTCCCAGGATGCCACGAAGGCCAACAACGCACCTGCGCCAACGCCGGGAAGGATGTTCGGCAATATCACCTTGCCGAAGACTGTCATCGGCCGGGCGCCGAGGCTTCTGGCGGCCTGCACGAGCTTCTGATCGAGGTTTGAGAGCGACGCGCTGATGGCCAGTACGGTCAGCGGCAGGGCGAGCACGACATGCACCAGGACGACGCCGGTATAGCTGTCGAGCAGCGACAGGCGCGCCCACAGCTTGACCATGCCGACGGCGTAGATGATGGGTGGCACGATCATCGGCGACAGCAGAAGAATGCGCATCAGCGACGGCCACCAGCCGCCGGCGGCCCAGGCGCCGACGGCGAAGGCGACGCCGAGCGCCGTGGCGATCGCGGCGCAGGCCAGCGCGATGCCGGCGCTGGTCAACATGCTTGGCAGCCAGCCTTTGCTCCAGTCGGTCAGCGCCGCGAAATGCTCCATCGAAAGGCCATCCTGCGGCAGCGACAGGTAATCGCGATCGGTGAGCGCTACCGGTATCACCACCAGGATAGGCACGAACAGGAAGCCGAGCAGGCACCAGGCCACAAAGCGGGGCAGGCCGATCTCGATGAGGCGCCGCGGTTTCATTGCTGCGGCCTCGCGACGAAGGCGGCGCGCAGTGCCGGGCTGCGCATGGCGGCAAAGACGATGATGCCGACGACCAGCAGCAGCATGGTCGACAGCGATGTCGCGAGGTCCCAGCGCGAGGTGCTCGATATCTGCACCGAGATGTATTCGGCGATCATCAGGGTCTTGCCGGCGCCGAGTAGGGCCGGCGTGACCAGGAAGCCAAGCGAGAAGACGAAGACGAACAAGGTCGCGAGCGCGATGCCGGGCAGGCTGAGCGGCAACCAGACGCGCCAGAAGATCGTGGCCGGGCGCGCGCCCAGCGAGCGCGCCGCCTGCATGATGCGACGGTCGATGTCGGACAGATTGGCGTAGAGCAAAAGGATGGCGAACGGCATCATGTAGTGGACCATGCCGATGGTGACGCCCAAGAGATTGTAGACGAGGTCGAGCGGGGACGAGATGACGCCCATCTCCATCAGGGCGCTGTTGAGGACGCCGCGACGTCGCAAGATGGTGATCCAGGAAAACGCCCTGACCAGCACCGATATCCAGAACGGCACCAGCACCAGGAACAGCGAGATGCGGCGCCAGCCGGCCGACATGTGGATGATGGCGAAGGCGACGATATAGCTCGCCAGCACGGTCAGCACCGTGGTCATGACAGACACTTTGAGCGTCGTCATGACGACGCGGCCGACCGCGGCGTTGGCGAACAGGCTCTGGTAGTTGGCAAGGCCGAACTTCGGCTCGGTCAGGCTCAACGCCAGAACCTGCAGGATTGGCGTCGCATAGAGGCCGATCGCCACCAGGCTGGCGGGAACGGTCAGCAGCAGAGCTGTTGTCTTGAAATTTCGCATCGGATCAAATCCGCATCGGATCAGGGGCCGCCGCCTCGCCGGCGGCAGCCCTTCCGTGTTGGCTCGTCAATCAGCTCGAGATGAAATCCAGATACTTGTTCTGGAGTTCGGTCTCGTGTTCCGCGTAATAGGCGGGGTTGAGCACGATCTGCGAGGCCGCATTCGCCTTGGTCGTCGGATTGACCTTGGCATCCTCCGGCGTCATCAAGGCGAGGGTCTTGGGATTGGAAGGCCCGTTGCCCATGATCTGCAGCAATACGAGCTGACCGGCTGGGTCGAGCGTCGAATTGATGAATTCGAACACTTTCTTGCCGGCGGGATTGCCCTTGGGAACCGACCAGGCGCTGGCCGAAAGGACGTTCTGCTCCCAGATCCACTTGAACTTGTCGGGCGTCTCCTTGTTGAGCAGGTTGGCGCGGGTGTGCCAGATGTTGCCCATCACGACTTCGCCCTCGCGGAACAGCTGCTGCGTCTGTGCCCCGCCTTCCCAGAAGATGATGTCGGCAAGCATCGGCTTCAGCTTCTTGAACGCCCGGTCGACATCCAGCGGATAAAGGTCGGCGGGCGCGACGCCGTCAGCCAGGAGGACGAATTCGAGTTGGCCCTGGATCCATTTGCACATGGTGCGCTTGCCCGGGAACTTCGCCGTGTCGAAGAAATCTGCCCAGCCGGTGGGTGCTGTGCCCTTGGTCGCTTCAGCGTCATAGGCGAGCACGTTCGAATAGACATAGTTCGAGACGCCGAACTCGCCGGCGAAATTCTCGGGCACCTGCGATTTGTCGACGATCGTGTAATCGATCTTCTCGACCAGATCGCCCTTGCCCAACGTCAGCGAGTCGATCATGCCGCCATCGGTGGCGTCCCAGATGACCTTGCCGGATTCGACCATGGCGCGGATGGTGCCGACCGCGGGGCCGGCCCCGTCGATCACCACCTTCATGCCGCTCTTCTTGGTGAAGGGGTCGCCATAGGCCTTGGCGAAAGCATCCGCCGCGGCGCCGCCCCAGTTGCAGACGACGATTTCCGAGGCGTCGGCCTGGGCGACGCCAGGCTTGAAGGCGGCCGCAAGTCCGAGGCCGCCAAGTGCTATCAGGAAAGAGCGGCGATCGATCTCACCGCGATTGAATTTATCGAGCGCGATCTCGGCCGCGTCTTTTGCGAAATGCGAGATTGTCATTTTTCAGGCTCCCATTGTTGGTGTTGACTTGAGGTCTTCGCGGATTTGATCCGTCTCTGTTAAATTCCCACTCTTGCCGGCGTTTGGTTTTTTCCACCGAGGCGTTTCCATCCAGTTTCCAATGCGCCCTTGCGCGGCGCAGCCACGGAATGGCGCACGACGAGCTTCACCGCGACCGGCGCCGCGTCCGGTATCTCGGCGCCGTTGATATGGTCGATCAGCAGGCCGACCGCGCGGCGGCCGAATTCCTCCGCCGACTGGTGCACGGCGGTCAGCGGCGGATCGAGAAGATCGACGTTGCGAATGTCGTCGAAGCCGACCAGCGACAGATCGGCCGGCACGGTGATGCCGAGCGTGCGGCAGCCTTGCAAAATCCCCAGCGCCAGCATGTCGGCGGAGGCGAAGATGGCGGTCGGCGGAGTGTCGAGCGCGGCGAACCGCAGGAATGCATCAAGACCGGATTGCTCGTCATAGTCGCCGAAAAAGACGTAGTCGGGGTTCACCTCCAGGCCCCGGCGCTTGAGACTGGCGGCAAAGGCGCCGAACCGTTCCTTGCTGCTGAGCAGCGCCGGCGGGCCGCCGACAAAGGCGATCGCGGTGTGGCCGTGCTCCAGGAGATGCTCGGTCGCAAGCTGGGCGCCGAGCCGATTGTCGGCAAACAGGCGCGGCGCGATGGCGCCCGGAACGTCCTCGTCGACCAGGACGACATTGCTGCAAGCATTGATCTTTTGGACCAGCGCGCCGTCGTCGGGATGGTTGGTCATCAGCAGGATGCCGTCGACCTGCGCGTCGTCGATGCGCGACAGAAAGCCCAGTTCCTTGGCCGCTATGTTGCGGCTGTTGAACATCACCAGGCTGTAGCCGAGACGGCTCGCTTCCTCTTCCGCCGCGCTCGCGATGGCGGCGAAGAAAGGATAGGAGATGTCGGAGACGATCAGCCCAATGGTTTCGCTGCTGCCTTTGCTCAAACGCCGGGCAATGGCGTTGGGGCGATATTCCAGTTTCGCCACGGCCGCCCTGATGCGCTCGCTGGTTTCGGCCGGCAGCTTGATGCGGCCGTTCAGGTGACGCGAGACGGTGGTAACCGACACGCCGGCCGCGTGCGCCACATTCCTGATCGTCGATGCCGTAGGCTTCTTCATAGAGGCGGCTTCGCCAGTGTTTTCTTGTCGATCGGGATTTCAGCATAGGAAATCGGGTTTGTAAACCGCTTTACTAAACCGGTTTCGTAAATTACGTTCCATTTTCGATAGGCAGAGCCGGCGAGCGCGGTCACGGAAATCGGCAGGGAGGAAAAGGATGGCTACGACGGGACGCGTTCTGATTGCCGGTGAATCATGGACCGTGCACAGCACCCACCAAAAGGGGTTCGACAGCTTCTCGACGGTTGAATATGCGGAAGGGATCCGCTGGCTGCGCGATGCGCTCGAAACCGGCGGCTGGCAGGTGGATTACCAGCCCGCCCATGTCGCCGCGCGCGATTTCCCGTTCGATGCGAAAGCACTCTCCCAATATGATTGCGTGATGCTGAGCGATGTGGGCGCCAACACGCTGCTGCTCCATCCCGACACATTCGTTCGCTCGGTCGCTTTGCCCAACAGGCTGCATGCGATCCGCGACTATGTCGCAGCGGGCGGCGGCTTCGTCATGATCGGCGGCTACATGACCTTCCAGGGCATCGAAGCGAAAGGCCAATATTCCGGGACGGCGATCGAGGAGATCCTGCCTGTCAACATCGCCAAGACGGATGATCGCGTCGAGTCCCCGCAAGGGGTGACACCGCAAATCCTCGAGGCGGCGCATCCGATCGTCGCCGGCCTCGGGTCGGCGTGGCCGCACCTGCTCGGCTTCAACCGCGTCACGCCGAAAAGCGACGCCACTGTGGTGGCAAAGGTGGGCGATGATCCGCTGATCGTCGCCGGCCAGTACGGCAAGGGCAGAAGCGTCGCCTTCACCTCGGATTGCGCACCGCATTGGGCGCCGACCGCCTTCGTCGAATGGCAGGGCTATGCGCCGCTGTGGCGGCAATTGGCGGCGTGGGTCTCCGGTAAATAATCTCCCGCGGAGCCGGCTAACAGTGGGACATTTCGGTGGACGCCAGGGCAAAACGCTGGTATCGGCATCGGGCCGCCAGGTGAGCGCCGGCGCGATGAAGATGCGGTCGTCCTCGACGAAGTCTATCTGCGTATCGCCGGTGTGCGCGGCGCCGGTGAGGCGGAACAGCAGCGACTTGTCGGCGTTGACAGCCCCGCTGAAATCGAACTTTCCTTCATAGCGGTTGAAGCTTCCGGCGCCGAGCTCGACCTCGCGGAGGTTCTCCTCGGTCGGGCGTTTGCTGACATAGTTGATGATGCCGCCAGGGCTTGCCTGGCCGTAGAGAACCGACGCCGGCCCGCGCAGGATCTCGTAACGTTCGGCGCCGTAGGAATCGAGCGCCGTGAACAGCGTGAAATTGCTCTCCTTGAGCTGCAACCCATCCTTGTAGAAGACGCCACTAGCGTTCGAAATCCCGCGCAACTGCAGGCCGAGGCCACGGTTGTCGGTGCCGTAGAGATTGCCGCTGGCGCCGGGCGTGTAGCGTAGCGCGCCGTTCAGACTATCGACAGCCTGCGCCTCCATCTGGTCCTTGGTGACGACCGATATCGACTGCGGCGTCTCGATCAGCGGCGTGTCGGTTTTGGTGGCTGTGGAGCCCTGGGTGGCGACGTAGCCGTCAACCGTTCCAAAGGCACTTTCGACCCGTTCCTGAACGTTGATCGGGTCGAGAGTGGTGGTTTCCTGCGCGAGGGCGTTGCCGCTGCCAAGCAGGACAGGCAGTGACATCGCTGCGATCAGCAGGTTTCGGCGCGCGGTCATTTCATCTCGGATTCTTCCGCGGCCAGAACCAGTCACCATCTCGGCACGCCTCATTTTTTCGAATTTCGACGCAAATTCGGCGCGTCACGACATTTTGTTGACTCAAAAGGTCATCTTCATTGTTGACTAGTAAACTCATGTTTCATAGTCAACCGGGCAACGGCGCTGAAAACCGGATTTGGAAATGCGCGCGCAAAGCTGGAGAGAGGCCGATACCGTGGCTGGAATTCACGCCCAGACTGCCTTCCATGTCGAAGCGGTGCGGTTCGCCGTCGGCGAGCGGACGCTGCTCGGCCCTGTCACGCTCGAGCTGCAGCGCTCGCGCGTCTACGGGCTGATCGGGCACAACGGCTCGGGCAAGTCGACGCTGATCAAGCTCTTGGCGCGCCAGCAGCCGGCAAGCTCGGGCGGTATCACCTTCGCGCAGCGGCCGCTGGTGCAGTGGGGTGCGCGCGAGCTCGCCCGTGCGCTGGCCTATCTGCCGCAGACGACGCCGGCGGCGACCGGCCTGACCGTGCGCGAACTGGCGACGCTCGGGCGCTATCCCTGGCATGGCGCGCTCGGCCGCTTCGGGCACGAAGACAGGCGCCATGTCGACGAGGCGCTTATCCTCACCGACATGGCTGATTTCACCGACCGGCTGGTGGACGAATTGTCCGGCGGCGAGCGACAGCGCGCCTGGCTGGCGATGCTGGTGGCGCAGAATGCCGGCGTCATGCTGCTCGACGAGCCGATCTCGGCGCTCGATATCGCCCATCAGGTCGAGGTGCTGGGGCTGGTCAAGGATCTCAGCCGCAAACGCGACCTGTGCGTCGTCGTGGTGCTGCACGATCCCAACATGGCGGCGCGCTACTGCGACGAATTGATCGCGCTGAAGGACGGAAAGCTGCTGACGCGCGGCACGCCGGACCAGATCATGCAGGGCGACGTGCTCAAAGGAATTTTCGGTGTCGAGATGGGCGTGTTTGCGCACCCCGTCACCGGCCAGCTCATCGGCTATGTGCAATGAGGCCACTGTGAGAATAAGGAAGAAGCCCTTGTCCAGACATGGTTTGTTCGCGGCGCTGATCGCATCCGTCGTCCTGTCGGCCGGCGGCACTGCCGCCCAGGAGCAACCAGGCGCTGTCGCCCAGGAGCAACCGGGCGCGGCGCCGGCGATCGAGGCGCCGGCTCCCGCGCCTGGAGAGGCTGCGCCGGGCGCGGTCGCGCCGCCGGCGACGCAGCCCGGCGTGGCGACGCCTATGGAGACCACGCCTATCGAGACGGGTCCTTCCACGGCGACGTCTCTGACCCTGCCGCATGATCTGTCGCCATGGGGGATGTTCATGGCAGCCGACATCGTCGTGAAAGCGGTGATGATCGGGCTGGCATTCGCGTCCTTCGTCACCTGGACGATATGGCTGGCCAAATCGTTGGAGATCCTTGGCGGCAAGCTGCGCGCCCGCCGCGCGGCACAAGCGATCGGCAATGCCGCGACGTTGAACCAGGCCGGCCGCGCGCTTGGCCACGATGGCGGCCCTGGCGCCTTGCTGGTGCGGGCAGCCGAGGAAGAGACCGCGCTTTCGGCCGGCTCGCTCGACCATGTATCCGGCGACGGGCTGAAGGAACGGGTCACTTCGCGCCTTTCGCGCATCGAGGCGGCGGCGGCGCGGCGGATGTCGCGCGGCACCGGCGTGCTGGCGACGATCGGCTCGACCGCGCCCTTTGTCGGGCTTTTCGGCACGGTCTGGGGCATCATGAACGCCTTCATCGGCATCTCGCAGGCGCAGACCACCAATCTCGCCGTCGTCGCGCCGGGCATTGCGGAAGCCCTGCTGGCCACCGCGATGGGCCTTGTCGCGGCGATCCCGGCGGTGGTCATCTACAACGTCTTCGCGCGATCGATAGCCGGCTACAGGCAAATCCTCGCCGACGCGTCGGCAGGGGTCGAACGGCTGGTCAGTCGGGACCTGGATTTCCGCACGGTCGCGCCGGCAAAGTCGATGGCCGCGGAATGAACACGGAGCGACGCCATGGCGGCTAGAATTCGAGAGAACGTCGACGGCGATCTCGAGGAAAACCACGAGATCAATGTCACGCCATTCATCGACGTGATCCTGGTCCTGCTGATCATCTTCATGGTCGCGGCCCCGCTGGCGACGGTGGATGTCAATGTCGACCTGCCGGGCTCGACCGCGACGCCGGCTCCCCGGCCGGAGACGCCGCTGTTCCTGACCCTGAAAGACGATCTCAGCCTGGCGGTCGGCAACGATGCCGTGCCGCGCGAAGCCTTCGCCGCCACGCTCGTCGGCAGGACAAAAGGCGACAGGCAGGCGCGCATCTTCCTGCGTGCCGACAAGGCGGTCGGCTATGGCGATCTGATGGAGGTGATGAACCTTTTGCGGGGCGCCGGCTATCTGAAGATCGCGCTGGTCGGCCTTGAGACGATGCCCGGCGATGCCGCGGCGCCGCAAAACGGAACGGGTCAATAATGTCGCCGGCGGCCGCCCTGCCTGTGGCCGATCAGCGCCGTTTCGGCGTACGCGAGATGGCGTGGTGGGCGGGCGCGGCTGCGCTGGTTCTGGTGACGCACGCCGCGATCGGCTATGCGATGCAGAGCTGGCGCCCGGCGGCGCCCGATGGCGGGCCGCCGCAGGCGCAGGTGATCGAGCTGTCACCGATGGCGTTCACGCCGGCCGTGCCGGCCCCGATACCGGAGGAGTTGACGCCCGATCAGCCGGATCCGGCCGAGGAACCCGAGATAGTCGAAACGGAGCCTCCACCCGAACCGCCGGTCGAGCAGGCAGAGCCGGTCGAAGAGCCGTCGGAAGCCGCTCCGGCCGACGCAGTCGAGCCGACCCCGCCGACCGTGGCGGAACGGGTCGACCAGCCGCCGCTCGAAGAGGTCGTGCCGGATGTTGTCGAGGCCGTCACGCCGGAAGTGGTCATCCCGCTGCCGCAGCCGAAACCGGTCGACAAACCCGTCGAGGCCAAGCCAAAGAAGCAGGCAAAGGCCAAGGTGAAGGAGCCAGCTGAGGTCAAGGCGAAGAAGCCGGCCAGAGAGGCCAGACAGCGTCCGAAAAAGGAGAAAGCCGCACCGGCTGCGAAACCCGCAGCCAGGGTGGCCGCATCAAAACCGGCCAAAGCACCGGCTTCGAGATCCGGTGTGAGCTCGCCCAAATGGAACTCGCAGTTGCATGCCTGGATCAGGCGGCACACGCGCTACCCGAGGGCGGCGAAAGCCCGGCGCGAGGAAGGTAGTCCACGAGTGACCTTTACGGTCGATGGATCCGGCCGCGTTCTATCCGCCCGGCTGGCTCGTTCGTCCGGTTATCCGGACCTCGATCGCGCGGCGCTCGACGCACTACAGGGCGCCAAAGTGCCAGCGCCGCCGCCGGAAAAAGCGGGTACATCTGTTGCGGCGCCTTTCACATTCAAGCTGGATTAGGTCGCTCGGCATAGACAGGCCCGCCTTGGCCGGCAGTCGGATGCGGACCGTTGCAGTCCGCATCCGGCGACGATTTTCGACTTTCAATCGTCATCCGGCTGTCATATGGCGGCCATATACATCTATAATTCTGGATTCCAGGATACATGGATAAGAACACCGCTCTTCTCGCATTGGCTGCGCTTGGCCAGGACACCAGGCTCGAAGTGTTTCGCCTGCTGGTTCGGGCGGGCGCAGATGGTGTTCCCGCCGGCGAGATCGCCTCGCGCCTCGGTACGGTGCAGAACACCATGTCGGCGCATCTGAAGGTTCTTGACCATGCCGGTCTGGTCCGCGCCGAGCGCGACGGCCGGACAATCCGTTACGTCGCCGACATGACCGGCTTTCGCGATCTGCTTGCCTATCTCATGGAGGATTGCTGCAACGGCGCGCCGGAGCTCTGTCAGCCGGTCATTCAGGCGGTGGCCTGCAACTGTTAGAAGGACGCCATGAGCGAGCCATACAATGTTCTTTTCCTGTGCACCGGCAATTCGGCACGGTCGATCCTCGCCGAGGCGATCCTGAACCGTGTCGGTGCCGGCAAGTTCAGGGCCTATTCGGCCGGATCGCACCCGAAGGGAGAGGTCCATCCCTACGCACTCCAGCTTTTGAAAACCCTCAACCACGACACGTCCTTCGCCCGTTCGAAAGACTGGCAGGAATTCGCAGCTCCCGGCGCGCCCGAGATGAACTTCGTCTTCACCGTCTGCGACAACGCAGCCAACGAATCGTGCCCGGTCTGGCCGGGGCAGCCGATGACGGCGCATTGGGGGGTGCCCGACCCGGCCGCCGTGGAAGGCACGGACGCCGAAAAGCACCTGGCCTTTGCCGAAGCCTATCGCATGCTCAACAACCGCATCTCGATCTTCGTCAGCCTGCCGATGAACACGATCGACAAGCTCGCCCTGCAGAAACGACTGGATGAGATCGGCCGCGATCTTCCGAAAGCCGGCTAACCATGGCGGCTGACATGTCACGTCGCATTGTCGCGGAAGCGCTCGGCACGGCGATGCTCGTCGCGACGGTCGTCGGGTCCGGCATTATGGCCGACAGGCTGACGGATGATGTGGGTCTCGCCTTGCTTGGCAACACCCTGCCGACCGGAGCGATCCTGGTGGTGCTGATCACCATACTCGGACCGATTTCCGGGGCGCATTTCAATCCGGCGGTGACGCTGGTCTTTGCGCTCAGGCGCGAAATCGACGCAACGGCAGCTTTGGCCTATGTCGTCGCCCAGATTGTCGGCGGCGTCGCCGGGACGTTGCTGGCGCACGCCATGTTCGAACTGCCTGTTCTCCAGATCTCCCAAACCGTGCGGACCGGAAACGGACAATGGATCGCGGAGTTGGTGGCCGCCTTCGGTCTGGTCTTCACCATTCTGGCGGGACTTCGCTTCCGTTCGGATGCGATTCCATGGCTGGTCGGGCTCTACATCACTGCGGCCTATTGGTTCACGGCTTCGACGTCGTTTGCCAATCCAGCGGTCGCCATTGCGCGGGCGGTTTCCAACACCTTCGCGGGCATCCGGCCGGTAGACCTGCCGGGGTTTATCATCGCCGAACTCCTGGGCGCGCTGGTTGCCATGGCCTTGGCAGGATGGCTGCTCGCCGAGCCTAAACCAATCAGACAGATGAGAGCCGCGAAATGACCATCACCATCTATCACAACCCCGGTTGCGGCACCTCGCGCAACACGCTCGCGATCATCAGGCAGTCCGGTGAGGAGCCTGATGTGATCGAGTATCTGAAAAACCCGCCGTCGCGCGAACGGCTGCTCGAGCTGATCAAGGCGATGGGGATGACGCCGCGCGAATTGCTGCGCGAGAAGGGTACGCCTTACGCCGAACTCAATCTCGGTGATCCCAAATGGACGGACGACGAGATCGTCGATTTCATGCTGGCGCATCCGATCCTGATCAACCGGCCGATTGTCGTCACGCCGCTCGGCACCATGCTTGCACGGCCGTCCGAAGCGGTTCTCGACATCCTGCCCAATCCGGATATCGGGCCGTTCACAAAGGAAGACGGCGAAGTCGTCATCGACGAGCAGGGCAAGCGCGTTGCCTGACCAGATACCCGAAGATTCCTTGCCGAACGTGGACGAAGACCTGTTCCGGCCGATCGACCTGCAGGCGCTGCTCGACGTGCCGCGGTCGATCCATAAGCCCCGCGTGCTGATGCTCTACGGCTCGCTGCGCGAGCGGTCCTACTCCCGGCTCGCGACGGAGGAGGCCGCTCGCATTTTGCGTCGCCTGGGTGCCGGGGTGCGCATCTACAATCCCTCCGGCCTGCCGCTGCCAGATTCGACGTCGGCCGACCACGCCAAAGTCCAGGAGCTGCGAAACCTGTCGATCTGGTCGGAAGCGCAGGTCTGGTGCTCGCCGGAGCGGCATGGCTCGATGACGGGAGTGATGAAGGCGCAGATCGATTGGCTGCCGCTCTCGGCTGGCGGCGTCAGGACGACGCAGGGCCGTACGCTCGCGGTGATGCAGGTTTCCGGCGGCTCGCAGAGTTTTAACGCCGTCAACCAGCTTCGTATCCTCGGCCGCTGGATGCGGATGGTCACCATCCCCAATCAGTCGTCGGTGGCCAAGGCTTCCAACGAGTTCGACGAGGCCGGCCGCATGAAGCCGTCCCCCTACTACAACCGGATCGTCGACGTTATGGAGGAGCTGATGAAGTTCACGCTCCTCTTGCGCGATCGATCCGACTATCTCACGGACCGCTATTCCGAGCGCGTCGAAAGCGCTGAAGAGGTCGCCAAGCGGGTCAATCAGCGGTCGATTTGAGGGGTGATTGCTGCTCGCCGGTATCGTGGCTGGACGCACGATCATCCTGATAGGCCTCACAAGCGGCGTGGATACTGGTAAACGGTTAATTCGAGAATTTTCGAAATAGTGTTGACGCGGCGTTGTCTCGGCGCTACCTTATTTCTATGAAACTCGAACAAGCGGCAAAACAACTCGAGGCGCTCGGCAATCCGACGCGGCTCAACGTTTATCGCACGCTGGTGAGGGCAGGTGAGGCCGGGCGACCGGTCGGGCACCTGCAGGAAACGCTCGGCATCGCTGCGTCGACCCTGTCACATCATCTCCACCGGCTTATCTTGACCGGGCTGGTCACCCAGGAGCGCCAGGCAACGACCTTGATCTGCCGTGCCAATTACCCCGTCATGAACGATCTGCTCGGTTTTCTTGCCGACGAATGTTGCGCCGATGCCGCATGCGGTCCGGGCGTCGGCGAAGCGGCTGCGTAGCTCTTTTTTTGGCCAATATTTCTATAATCCTAGAAGCATGGAAGGTGTGTCATGGCTCCCAATAGCAATCTCCCGGTCGCCATCATCGGCGGCGGGCCTGTCGGTCTGGCCGCAGCGGCCCAACTTGTCGGCCGTGGCCTTCCGGTCAAGGTTTACGAGGCCGGTTCCGCGGTCGGCTCGAACCTTCTGGATTGGGGCCATGTGCGGGTCTTCACGCCGTGGCGCTATTGCGTCGATGCCGTCGCCCGAAAACTTCTCGAGAGCCACGGCTGGCAAATGCCGGAGCCGGAGGCATTCCCCACGGCGGACGAAATCGTCGGCCAGTATCTCGCACCGCTCGCAAAGCTTTCCGCACTGGCGCCATCGATCGAAACCAATGCCCGTGTCGTCGCCATTTCGCGGTGGGGAGCCGACAAGGTGTCGAGCAAGGCGCGGGAGACGCGGTCGTTCATGCTTCTGGTCGAAACCGCCGAGGGCACGCGGCGAGACAGCGCCCGGGCCGTGATCGATGCGTCCGGCACCTGGCAGACGCCGAACCCGCTGGGCGCGGGCGGCTTGCTGGCCGAAGGTGAGAGGGAATTTGGAAATCGCATCGCCTACGGCATCCCGGATGTTCTCGGCCGCGACCGTCATCTCTATGCAGGTCACACGACACTGGTGGCGGGCGCTGGCCACTCCGCCGCCAACGCCTTGCTGGAACTGGACAGGCTTGCGCAAACCGAGCCGGGCACCTCGGCGCTATGGGTAACGCGCAGCACCGATCTCGTCCGCATCTACGGCGGCGGCGATGCCGACGCCTTGCCGGCGCGCGGCGAGCTTGGCTCCGATGTCCGGGAGCTCGCCGAGAGCGGACGCGTGCGGCTGGTGACGGGCTTTGCCACGGTTGCCATTCGCGAGGTCGACGGCCGGCTGTTGGTCGAAGGCCAGACAACGGGTGGACTGCGCACGCTCGGCCCCGTCGACAGGATCATCGCCGCGACGGGTCAGCGCCCCGATCTCGCCTTGACCCGCGAGCTTCGGCTGGACCTCGATCCGTGGCTTGAAGGCGTCAAGGCGCTGGGGCCGCTCATCGATCCCAATGAACATTCCTGCGGCGATGTGCCGCCGCATGGTCATCGCGAGCTCAGCCACCCCGAGCCCGATTTCTACACGGTCGGCGTCAAAAGCTATGGCCGGGCGCCGACATTCCTGCTGCTGACCGGCTACGAACAGGTCCGCTCGGTCGCCGCGGCACTCGCCGGAGATATGGAAGCGGCCGATGCCGTGCAGCTGGTGTTGCCCGAGACCGGCGTCTGCACCGTGCCGGCGTCACTTTCAGGTTCGTCATCTCAGGGTTGCTGCGGCGGGCCGGCGCCGGCTGCTGTCGATGCCTGCTGTGTCGACGACGCCAAGGCGAAAGCCAGCGGCAAGTCGGGATGCGGCTGCGGCAGCACGCAGTCCGTCGCCGCGCACAGCGGCGATCTCGAGATCGTGGATGCCGCTCAATGAGCGACCTGAAGATCCCGGCGACCGCGCTCTCGGCGTTGGGGCTGACGCAGATCATCGGCTACGGCACACTCTATTACAGCTTCAGCATCCTGGTGCCGTCGATCGCGCTCGAGTTCGCCTGGCCGGAACAATGGGTCTTCGGCGCCTTGTCGGCATCACTGCTGGTGGGTGGACTGTTTGCCCCGACAGCCGGGCGCTGGGCCGATCGCTTCGGCGCCGGCCGGGTGATGACCTTTGGTTCGGCAGCGGCCGCGGCAGCACTTGTCGCTTGCGCGCTGGCACCCGGTCGGGTGACCTTCGTTTTGGCCCTGATGGCCATGGAACTGGCGTCCGCGTTCGTGCTCTACAGCGCTGCTTTCGTGGCGATCGTCCAGATCGGCGGAGCCAGGGCGCAGCGAAGCATCACCCATCTGACGCTGATCGCCGGCTTCGCCTCCACCCTGTTCTGGCCGCTGACGGCCGCACTGCACGAATACCTGACCTGGCGCGAGGTCTATCTGGTCTTTGCCGCCATCAACGTCGCCATCTGCCTGCCGATCCATGCCTGGCTGGCGCGGCTGTCGCGTCGGATAGGTGAAAGCGCTTCGGCGGCACCTGCGGTCATCGGGCCGGCTGGCGGTGCGGTTGCCTTTACCCCGCGCGACCGCAGCAGAGTGTTTCTGCTCATGCTTGGCGGCTTCGCGGTCGAGGGTTTCGTGCTGTCCTCGATCCTCGTTCACATGGTGCCGCTGACGACGGCGCTCGGACTTGGCTCGGCCGGGCTTGTCGTCACCACGCTTTTCGGCCCGTCCCAGGTGGCGAGCCGGCTCATCAACATGCTGTTCGGCGGCCGGCTGGCGCAGACCTGGCTTGCGGTGATCGGCGCGACATTGCTGCCGCTCGGCCTTGTCGTGCTGCTGGCGACGACACCATTGGTGGCCGGCGCCATCGCCTTCGTCATCCTGTTTGGATTGGGCTCGGGTCTCGCCAGCATCGTCGGCGGCACGCTGCCCCTGGAACTGTTCGGACGGGAGCGTTACGGCGCCCGGCTCGGCTGGGTGACGGCGGCGCGTCAGTTCTCGTCGGCACTTGCACCATTTGCCCTCGCCATGGCGATGGCAGGCATGGGCGTCCAACCATCGCTCTGGCTGGCCGCAGCGGTCGGCATGCTCGGCATACTGGCTTTCTCGGCAATCATCCTGGTCAGAAGGCAGCCTCTTGAGGCTGCGATACCTCTTGTGAATGCCAATAGCAGTTGATCCTAACAGTCCGCCGCCCAGATCGGCGGATGCCGCATCGCCCACTGCGTTACCTGCTCCAGTTCATGGGCAATGCGAAGCAGCCGGTGATCCTCATTCTGGCGGGCAACGAGCTGGATGCCGATCGGCACGCCGCCCTCGGACTGAAAGAGCGGAAGACTGGCGGCGGGCTGCCCGGTGACGTTGAAGATCTCAGTAAAGGGTGCGAATCCGTAGGCCCTGTTTGCCCATTCCTGATAGTCGAAATGCGCGCCGTTGCCGTTGATCTCTCCGAGCCGGGGCGGCAATTCGGCCGTGGTCGGCGTCATGATCAGATCGAACCGATCGAACTTTCTCGCCATGGCGAGAGACGCTCGATGGGTGCAACTCTGCGCGTTGATGAAGTCGGCCGCCGAGGATTGTTCGAAGCGTTCCAGCGCGTGGCGGCTCAGTCGCTCGATTTCACCGTTTCCCGGCATGCGGCCGATCTCACCGGCTCGTTCCCGGATGGTCAGGCCAATCTCCGACATCCAGAGGAGGCTCCAGCCGTCGCCGCAATCGGCCTCGGGTGGAAACGATGCTTCCTCCACCTCGTGCCCCAGCCCCTCGAGCAGCGCCATGGCTTCCAGAAACCGGGCCTTGATTTCGGGCGCGATGTCAGTGCCATCGGCTCGCCGCCCCAGGCAGGCGATGCGCAGGCGCTCGCTCGGCGTGCGCAGCCAGTCGAAGTAGGAGGGCACCGACCTGGATACGCGGTAAGGCGCCCCCGGTTCGGGGCCGGCGGTCATATCCAGCATGGCGGCGCTGTCGCGGACCGTGCGCGAAAGCACGTTTTCGGCATGGAGTCCGGCGCCGACCTCGCCGCGATAAGGGCCGAGAGGATTAAGGGCGCGGGAAGGTTTTAGGCCGAACAAGCCGCAGCAGGCCGCCGGCACGCGGATCGATCCGCCAATATCGGAGCCATGGGCTACGGGCACCATGCCGCTCGCGACAGCGGCAGCAGCCCCGCCGCTCGACCCGCCAGCCGTGACCGTCAGATCCCAGGGATTTAGCGTCGGCCCGCGGAAGGCCGGCTCGGTCACGAAATCATTGGCATATTCCGGCGTGTTCGTTTTTCCTAGGAAGACCAGGCCGGCTGCCCGCCACCGCCGGACGATCTCGCTATCGGGTTTGGGCGCGGCATCCCGGAAATAGGCGGAGGAATGCGTTGTCGGCCAGTCGGCCGTGTGGATACCGGTATCCTTTATGAGAAATGGAACGCCGGCTAAACGTGCGCTCCGATCCAGGCTCCTTGCGCTGGAGCGAGCGCCTTCGACATCGACCAGGGTCACGGCATTGAGGACAGGATTGATCCTTGCGGTCGCCTCGATTGCCGCCTCGACGACCTCGATGGCGGACAGGTCGCCGGAGCGAACCTGTTCGGACAGCGCAACGGCATCGAGCGCCGCATATTCCGACAGCTTCATGGCTGGCTCATTTGCCTCGGCTCATTGCGTGCCGGAAAATGTGCAGTGATCAGCTGGGCGACCAGGGCCGGGTCCTCCCAGTGCGGGTTGTGGCCGCTATTTGCGGCTTCGACGACTGCAGCGGTGGGAAAGGCATCTACCAGCCGCTGCCGATGCATACTGTCGAACAGGGGATCGCGCCCGCCGTTTACGATCAGCGTATCGACCTTGACGCTTCGCGCAGCCGCCGTGAGATCGGTGCGGCGCACCTGGTCCAGTATGGCGCGCCAGCGTGGCGCCGGCATGGTCGACGCCTCCGCCGCCGCCATTGCGAGAAAGTCGGGTGGAACGTCCGCCTCGCAGGCGTGCCAATAGGCATAAAACGGGTCCGTCGGCGATATCGGGTCGCGCAGCGATTGCACCCCGACGACCATTGGATGCGCATCGGGTATTTCGGGCTGCAGCGTGCCCGCGAGCAGCACAAGCCCACCGGCCAAAGCCGGATGCCGGGCAACGATCTCGATGGCAATCATGCTGCCCAGCGAATGGCCCACCAGAATCGGCCGCACGAGCTGCAGCCTGGCAATGAGCGCGGCAAGATCGTCGGCGAAATCGGCCGGCCCGAGGCCGCTCGTCCCGGCCTGCGAGGCGCCGTGCCCGCGCAGGTCCGGGATGATCAGGCGGCGGCCTTCCAGATACGGGACGAGCAGCGAAAAACTGCGGCTCGTGTCGGTAAAGCCGTGGATGAGGACAAGCGGCGGCTCGGCGCCGCCGATCTCGATATAGGCCATGGCGGTCCCGCCGATAGCGACACTTCGCTTGCGGCCGGCCCATCCCTCCTGCATTGCGGAGTTCACAGGCCGAGCTTTGCCTTCACGGCGTCGAGCGCCGGCTTGCCGTCGAAGGTGGTAACGCCTTGCAGCCAGGCGTCGAGCCTTCCCTCATTTTCCGATATCGCCTTCTCAGCGGCATCGAGCGGCGCCATGCCGTCATTGATCAGGTAGCCCATGCCGGTATTCTCGAAGTCGATGTCGAAGCTGAGGTTCTTCAAGAGCTGCGCTGCGTTCGGACAGGCTTCCAGATAGCCCTTGCGCACCTGGGTGCTGACGGTCGCCGCGCCAAAATTGGGCCCGTAGAATTTGTCGCCGCCAGTCAGATATTTGAAGTCGTACATCGTGTTCATCGGATGCGGCGCCCACCCCTGAAAGACGATGAAGTTCTTCTCCTTTATCCGATATCCGACCTCCGACAACATGCCGGCTTCGCTCGACTCGACGACCTCCCATCCGTTCAGACCGAGACTCGGGTCGGCGATGGCGTCCATCATCAACTGGTTCGATCCAGGCTCGATGCCGTACATCTTGTTTCCGAATTTGTCGGCGAATTTCTTGAGGTCGGCCACGTCCTTGACGCCTGCTTCCCAGACATAGGTTGGAACGGCAAATGTGTATTTGGCGCCTTCGAGATTGATGCGGACGGTCTCGACCGAGCCATCCTGCTTGTACGGGCCAAAATTCGCGACCATGGCCGGGTCCCAATAGCCGAGGAAGACGTCGAGATCATTGTTCTTCAGGGCGGCGTAGATGACGTCTATGCCAAGCAGTGTGCTCTGCGGCTTATAGCCGAGAGCGTCGAACAGGACGGAAGCGACACCGGTGGTGAAGGCGAGATCGTTCCAGCCAGGCTCGGCCATGCGGACGACTCTGCATTGTTCCGGTTCCGCGGCCTGGCTCGCCTGCGGCGCAAGCGCCAGAACACACAAGGGCATGCTGAGAAGAACGGTGCGAAGCATTCTGATATCTCCCGTTGTTGACCATTTGGTCTGATTATTGTCCCACTGGTCAATTGTTGATCTCCGTGGACTAGAATGTCAATATGCATTTGCATCGGGAACAATCATGAAACTCACCCGCCTCAGCGACATCCGCCGCAAGGAGCTGCGCCAGGCAGCATTCGCCGTGCTTCAGCGGGAAGGTATAGCCGGCGCAACGATCGAGAAGGTCGCGGCGCAGGCCGGCGCGTCGAAAGGCATCGTGCTGCATTATTTTAGGGATAAGCGAGAGCTGTTCGAACACGCGATGCGCGAGTCGAACCTGGTGCTGCGCGATGCCGTGGTGGCACGGCTGAAAGGTGCGCATACGCCTATGGAAAGGCTCGACGCGGTGATCGACGGCAATTTCGAGCCGCATTTCTTCCAGCCGTCACTTTGTCATGCGTGGCTCTCACTATGCGCGGAGGTGCCGCGCGACGAAAAATTGAAACGCATTCAGCGCGTCATCCACAGCCGGATGCGTTCGAATTTGCTGTCCGGCCTGCGCAGTCTTGTCGTCGAAGCTGATGCAAACGATATCGCTTTCGGCATCACCACGCTGATCGACGGACTATGGCTGCGGCTTGGCCTGCAACCCGGCAGCGTTTCGCGCGACTACGCGCTGCGCCAGGTCAAGGACTATGTCGCCGCGCGACTGGCAAGCGCCGAATCGCCGGCGGCCACGCTCCCCGCATCAGTCGGCGTCGAAAAAGCCAGCTAGCCCGCGCCTGATGGCTGCGCGCCATCCGCATTCGTCCAGCCTGTGCGCAACAGCGAGCCGTCGGCCATGCGCGCTCGACGGGCCGCGAAGCGGTTGATAAGCCCTCTCCCCAAGGAGAGTCGAGACATGACCGTTGCGATCGAGATGGGCCACACGACCGCGGGCGCCCCGGCGGCGCTGGATCTTGAGGAGCTGCTGGCTACCCGCCTTCTGGTGCAGGGCAATTCGGGCTCCGGCAAATCGCATCTGCTGCGCCGGCTGCTGGAGCAGAGTGCCCCCTGGGTGCAGCAGACCATCATCGACCCCGAAGGCGACTTCGTGTCGCTGGGCGATCGTTTCGGCCATTTGGTGATCGATGCCGAGGAGCATACCGAGCGCGGCCTGCAGAGCGCCGGCGAGCGCGCGCGCATCCACCGCGTCTCCACGGTGCTCAATCTCGAAGGGCTCGACGCCGAGAACCAGATGCGGCGTGCCGCCGCTTTTCTCGGCGGGCTGTTCGAGGTCGCCCGCGATCACTGGTATCCGATGCTGGTGGTGGTGGACGAGGCGCAGCTGTTTGCGCCGGCGGTGGCCGGCGAGGTTTCGGACGAGGCGCGCAAACTCTCGCTCGGCGCCATGACCAATTTGATGTGCCGTGGCCGCAAGCGCGGGCTGGCCGGAATCATCGCCACCCAGCGGCTGGCCAAGCTCGCCAAGAACGTCGCCGCCGAGGCGTCCAATTTCCTCATGGGCCGAACCTTTCTCGATATCGACATGGCGCGCGCCGCCGATCTTCTCGGCATGGAGCGGCGCCAGGCCGAGGCTTTTCGCGACCTGGAGCGCGGGCAGTTCATGGCGCTGGGCCCGGCGCTGTCGCGTCGTCCGCTGGGCTTGCGCATCGGCCCGACCGATACAAGTCCGCGCAACGGCACCCCGAGGCTGATGCCGCTGCCGGAAGCGGCATTGGAAGATGCCCGCGCCATCATCCTGGCAGCCCCGCCGCCCGAGACCGTGAGGCCGCAGCGCCGGGCGGCGTCGCCGGACCTGCTCGATCAGCTGATGGCGGCGAAATCGGCGGCGCTGGAAATCCGCCCCGAGCCGGTGGAGCCGCCGATCAGCGCCGAGGATCTGGCGGAGCGGCGTGAGCGGGTCGACCGGGTTCTGCGCGCCGTGCTGGCGCAACCAGATGCGGGTTTCCGTGTCATCGGCGTGCTTTATCAGGAGTTCGTGGTCCGCTGCCGCATCGAGGGCCTCGCATCGGTCGTGCCGGATCTGCCGGAGTTCCGCCGCATGCTGACGCGCGCCCGCGCCGGGCTCGGCTCCGACATGGCAGGCGACGACGCCTGGCAGGATGTCTCGGTGCGCGCCTCGCTGCTGCCCGAGGATATGCAAGGCGTGTTCATGATGATCGCCCGCGCAGCGAAGGAGGGCTGGCCCTGCCCGAGCGATGCGGCGATCGCCCGCGCCTACGGCTCGCACTCGCTGCGCCGCGCCCGCCGCCTGCTGACTTACATCGAGGAGCAGGGGCTGATCGTGTGCCAACTTGACGGGGTTGGCCGGCGGACGGTGACGCTGGTGGAACTGGCCTGGGCGACGGCGCCGGGCGATCCGAATGCGGAGGAGGCGGAGCAGGGGCGTTTGGCTGTGTGAGGTGGATGAAGAGTGCGCGGGAGGAAGAGCTCTTCTTCAAGCTGCAGCTATAGTCGCCTGCTTTGCGCCCATAAGCGGACACTCCGGAACGGCCAATTCCTCGCCCCAGCCACCCGGAAGATTTCTATGCGACGCGTGCGGGTCCCGGCCCGGGTTTGAGCACAGTAGCGAGCACGATGCCAGCGACGATAAAGGCAGCGCCGACCAGGTCGTAGCCGTGCAAGCCCTCGCCAAGCAATAGATAGGCGAGTATGGCGACGAACACTGTCTGCAAATAGAGCAGCATGCTCGCCCGGCTCGCACCAAGCGTTTCCACGCTTTTGTTGTAGAGATAGTACATCAAGGCGCCGCCCGGGCCTGCCAGATAGGCGAGCGCGAGAATGCTATTGACGTCCATGGTGGAGCGTTCGTCGTTGAACAATTCCCATAGATGGAAAGGCAAGGCGACCAGCGCGCCGGCGCCGAGCAGCAGCACGACCATCGGCAAGAGTTCGATGCCGAACCTGGCACGGCGCAAAAGTACGGTGTACAGGCCCCAGCAGAACGCGCTGCCAACGATCCACAACTCGCCAGCGTTGAACTTGAGCTGAAGCAGTGCCGTCAGGTTCCCGTGCGCGACGATGAAAACCATCCCGGCCAGCGCAACCAGCGCGCCAAGCGACTTCCAAAGCCCGAGCGGCTCGCCAAGCACAAAACGGGCGAGCACCATCGTCATGACAGGAGATAGCGCCATGATGATGCCGGCCGTGGTTGCGTCAGTGTCATTGAGGCCGTGGTATATCATGCCCTGGCAGAGCGTCAGGCCGATTGCGCCGACGGCGACGACCTCCACGGCGCGCGTTCGCAAAAGCCCGATCATTGCCTCATGGTGATGATGCACGATCGGCAGCAGGATGGCGCAAGCGAGCGCCAGCCGCCAGAAGCATAGCCCCCAAGGCGGCATTTCAGGCGCCACCCATTTGGCCGCTATATAGACACCGGCCGAAAGCAGCCAGCACAGGACAGCGGTTGGATAGCCGGCCATGGAGGATGCGGGACTGACGGCAGGTTGCGTCGCTTGATGCGCTATCGGCACTGCCTGCATGCCATGCCCTCCCGCGATGAGCCTCAGCCCGAGGGAGGTAATATAGCCTGTGGCGTTGGATCGTGCATCTGGTTTTGGATGGTGGAGGGAACCGGGCCGGCCGCACTATGTCTCCCGATGGGGTGGAAACTCTTTCCCCTGAGTGGAAATGCGTCCTGACTTCGAGGGCGGCAACCTGCCGGCTGCAGCCGGATGCCGGGCGGACATTATGAAACCTTCTGACTATTAAGCCGTTGTCGGCGATGCCAGAGGCTGAATTCAAAGCCAAACCGCCCGGCAGCGCCAAACCGGCCGGTGCGAGAAAGCCGCGCCCGTCGCGCCTAGAGAAATCGCGTCCAGAGGTACCGAGCGAAGAGAAACCAGGCGAAGAGAACGCCCCGGTCGTCGAACCCGCTCCCGAGGTCGACGGCGAGCCCGCGCCGCCGCCGGAGGCGATCGAACCCGATCCTCAGCTGACGCCCGAGCAGGCCGAGCAGGCGCGCAAGAAATATCTGCTGAAGCGCTTCTGGATCAGCGGGCGCGGATACTGGGGCCGCGGCGGCGACAGGCTCGCCTGGCTGTTCACGATCGCGCTGTTGATCTTGATCTGCATCAATGTCGGCTTCCAGTATGGAATCAATGTCTGGAACCGCTCGATTTTCGATGCCATCGAACAACGCAATGCCCGCACCGTTTATTTCCTGAGCGCCGTTTTCCTGCCGCTCGTGTTCGGCAGCGGAAGTCTGGTCGTTGCGCAAGTCTACCTTCGCATGACGATCCAGCGCCGCTGGCGTTCCTGGCTCACCACAGCGGTCATCGCGCGCTGGCTCGCAAACGGCCGCTATTATCAGTTGAACCTCGTCGGCGGCGACCACCAGAATCCCGAAGCCCGCATCGCGGAGGATCTGCGCATTGCCACCGAATCCCCCGTCGACTTCATCGCCGGTGTCCTCAACGCGTTTCTGTCGGCTTCGACCTTCATCGTCGTGCTGTGGACGATCGGCGGGGCGCTGACGCTGACGATCGCGGGTTCGAGCGTCACCATTCCCGGCTTCCTCGTCATCACGGCGGTCGTCTACGCCGCGATCACCTCCACGTCCATGACTGTGATCGGCCGCCATTTCGTCCACCTCTCCGAGGAAAAGAACCAGGCGGAAGCCGAGTTCCGCTACACGCTGACGCGCGTGCGGGAAAACGGCGAGAGCATCGCATTGCTCGGCGGCGAGGAGGAGGAGCGCAGCGGCATCGACAGGAATTTCGGCCATGTGCTCAGGCAATGGGCGCTGCTCACAGGCCAGCACATGCGCACGGCGCTGGTGTCGCAAGGGTCGAGCCTGTTTGCGCCGCTCGTGCCGGTCCTGCTTTGCGCTCCGAAGTTTCTCGAGGGAAGCATGACGCTTGGACAGGTCATGCAGGCTGCGTCCGCCTTTGCCATCGTGCAGGGGGCGTTCGGGTGGCTGGTCGACAACTATCCACGTCTCGCCGATTGGAACGCCTCGGCCCGGCGCATCGCTTCGCTGATGATGTCGCTCGACGGGCTGGAGCGCGCCGAACAGAGCGACGCCCTGGGGCGGATCCAGCGTGGCGAGACCGAAGACGATGCGATGCTCAGCCTCGACAATCTGTCCGTGACGCTCGACGACGGCACCTCCGTGGTCAAGGAAACCGAGGTCGTGATCGAGCCGGGCGAGCGGGTGCTGGTGGCCGGCGAATCGGGTTCGGGCAAGAGCACGCTGGTGCGAGCCGTCGCGGGTCTGTGGCCATGGGGCGGCGGCAGCGTCAGTTTCCACGCTGAGAGACGACTGTTCATGTTGCCACAACGGCCGTACATCCCCTCTGGTACGCTTCGCCGCGCCGTCGCCTATCCAGCGGCGGCCGACAACTGGACGACCAAGCAGATCAAGGCTGCCCTCGACAAGGTGGGCCTCGCCTATCTCGCCGCCAAGATCAAGGAAGACGCGCCATGGGACCAGACCTTGTCGGGTGGCGAAAAGCAGCGGCTCGCCTTCGCGCGCCTCCTCCTGCACAGTCCCGATATCGTCGTCCTGGATGAAGCGACCTCAGCGCTCGATGAGAAGAGCCAAGGCAGGATGATGGAGGTGCTGCTCCACGAATTGCCCGATGTCACCATCATAAGCGTGGCGCACCGAGCCGAGCTGGAAGCCTATCACAGCCGCAAGATCACCCTGGAGCGGCGCAAGGACGGCGCAAAGCTTGTCAGCGATATCGAGCTTGTCCCGCGCAAGGGCAAACGGAACCTGTTCACGCGCGCCCTATGGGGCTCCGGTGCGGCCGACAAGCGGCGTGCAGGGGAGTAGGCTCGTGATGGCTGGGACGGAGAATTGCAAGACCGCATGGCCGCAACGGTCAACGTGTGCAGACGTAAGTCGACTTGCCAGAAGCAGGCGCCGTGGCGCCTTCACCTCTCTTCCACAATCCGCAAATACGCCGCCGTCACGAACAGCACGATCAACCCGAACAATATCCGCCGCGCGCCCCTCCGGCATCTGCAGGATGGTCAGCAGCGTTGTCAGCACGGTGAGGATCAGGGCGCCGATGATGGTGCCGGTGTAGCCGCCGCGGCCGCCGAAAATCGAGGCGCCGCCGATCACGGCGGCTACCATCGAAGGCAGCACTAGCGGTTCTTTAGTTAGTTCCCGAAGCGCCGATAGACGCTTCGGGGTTGGACGTAGTCTCATTCACTTGCTTGTCGCAGCCTGCTCGATGAGTGCAGCAACAACCTCGGGCTTTGATACATAGACGGCATGGCTGCCGGCGGTTTCTATGACCGTTGATCCGGCACGCCCGGCCATCATGCGCTGCGCCGCCGGCGGGATCATTCGGTCTTCAGACGCAACCAGGTAGTAGCTCGGCTTGGACTTCCATGCCGGATCGGTGACTGCGCCGGTCAGCGCTTCGACGCCCCACGGAACCTGCGAATCGGCCATGAACGATGCCACATCGGCGTCTACGTCTGCGGCGAACGAGGCAGCGAACTTGTCCTTGTCGAGGAAGAGGAAACCATCCATGGGCGGCAGGATCGGAGGCACAGGCGCGCCAGCAGGCGGGTTGGCGATCAGCGAGGAAACGGACTCGCCCTTGTCCGGTGCGAACGCGGCAATGTAGACGACAGCTTTCACCTTCTCGTCCGTTCCGGCTTCGCTGACGACGACGCCACCATAAGAATGGCCGACGAGAACGACAGGGCCGTCCTGTTCGGCAATCGCGCGCCTTGTCACGGCTACATCGTCATCCAACGAGGTCGTCGGATTCTGAACGATGGTGACGTTGTAACCGTCCTTCTTCAGGATGTTGTAGACGCCTTGCCAGCCCGAACCATCGACGAAGCCGCCGTGGACGAGAACGACGTTCTTTACGCCTGCCGGCTGTGCGGCGGCGGGTGTGAGAGCGGTTGCCGCCATTGCAAGTGTCGTAGCGGCGGCAATGAGGGTCTTGATCATATCGGCATCTCCTTGTTTATCACGATAATCATTATCGCGATAATCAACGTGTACAGATGCGCATTCGGCTTGTAAAGCGATTTCTTTATCGCGATATCATTTTCTGTGATAATGGACTTCCGCGCCACGAAATGGAGACTACAATGGCCAACGACCCCGTGCTACCGCTTGATGGTCAGCTTTGCTTTTCGATCTATTCCGCCTCGATCGCCATTCAGCGTGTCTACAAGCCGATGCTGGACGAGCTTGGCGTCACCTATACCCAGTACCTGGTATTGAGCGCCCTTTGGGAGCGCGACGGACTAACGATCGGCGTTATCGCTGACAGGCTGGCGCTGGAGCCAAGCACGATCACGCCTGCCGTAAAGCGCCTCGAAGCTGCGGGCTTTGTTGCTCGCCAGCGCAGCACAACGGATGAGCGGCAGGTGCAGGTCCATCTCAGTGAAAAGGGCGCTAGCCTTCACGCCAAGACAGGCTGCTTGACGGCCGCCCTACTGCTCCATTCGGGCTTCACGGTGCCCGAAATGATCGAGCTAAACCGTAAAGTGCAGTTGCTGCGCGACGGTATGAGAGACGCTGCCGCCCCAACTCCCGTCGCGTAATCCTCGCTACGGCGTCTGCTTTCGCCGGTAGCGGTCCTATTGGCGGATAAGCCGGCTGTCCCCTTCGGGTCACAAGCAGCTGCTCGCGCCACCCCCTACCGATCCTCAATAATCCTCAAATACGCCGCCGTAACGAACAGCACGATCAGCCCAAACAATATCCGCCTTGCCCCCTCCGGCATCTGCAGGATGGTCAGCAGCGTCGTCAGCACGGTGAGGATCAGGGCGCCGATGATCGTGCCGGTATAGCCGCCGCGGCCGCCGAAGATCGAGGTGCCGCCGATCACGGCGGCTGCCACCGAAGGCAGCACCAGCGGTTCGGCCAGCGACAGCGACGGCGCCTTGATCAGGCCGATATAGAGCAGGCCGGTGATGCCGGCGAGCACGCTCGAGATGACGTAGAGCGCGGTGATGACCTGCCAGTAGCGGACGCCGGACAGGCGTGCCGCCCCTTCATTGTCGCCGACCGCGTAAAGCAGGCGGCCAAAGCCGGTGCGGCTCAAGGTGAAGACGATGAGGATGGCAACGGGCACGAACAACAGCAGCGCATTGGGTATGCCATAGGTGAGGCCGGTGCCGAGCCAGGCCAGGAAGGGCGGGATCTTGGCGCCCGAAGCGATGACGGTGCGCTGGTAGACCTGCAGGCAGCCGGTGCCGATCAGGCTGGTGCCAAGCGTCATGATCAGCGGGTGCACGCGAAAGACGCCGACGCCGATGCCGTTGACCAGGCCGATCAGCACCGCCGGCACCAATGCGATGAGGATCGCTACCGCCGGGTCATGGTTGACGACCTGCGTCGCCATGATGAAGGCGCTCATCGTCGCCACGGTTCCGACCGACAGGTCGATGCCGCCGGTCAGCATGGTCATAGTCTGGCAGCCGGCAAGAATTGCCAGCGGGATGGCGAATTTGACCGTGTTGGCGAGCCAGCGCTCGTTGACGATGCCGGGGCGCAGGATCTGCAGGATCACCACCAGCATGACCAGCAGGATGATCAGCGGGATCAGCGGCCGGTCGGCCATGAACCGCTTGAGGCGGCGGCCGAAGGATACGGGAGTGATCGCGGTTGTGCTCATGAGATTGCTCGCGATTGGTTTTGCCCGGGGCAGGACAGAGGGGGGCGCCGTAGAGCGCCGAGCCTCACTTCATTCCGATGCGCCAACCTCACGGCATTGCTCATCATTGCCGCCCTCTCATCGTAATAAACGCGCCGAACATCACCACGGCGACCATGATGGCGCCCTCGATGATTGCGGTGACGTTGGGATCGATGGCCAGAAGCGTCAGGTCGGTGCGCACCAGCCGCAGCACGAAGACGGCGACGATCGGGCCGAGCAATCCGCCCTTGCCGCCGCCAAGGGCGACGCCGCCGAGCACCACCGCCGCGACGCTGGCAAGAAGATAGGGGCCGGGGATAGGGGCGCCGATGCCGGTGCTCATAGTCAGCGCCAGTCCGCCCATGGCGCCGAAAAGCCCCGACAGGGCATAGGCGATGATCTTGGTTCGCGCGACAGGCACGCCGCTGCGAAATGCTGCCAGCTCGCTGCTGCCGATGGCGTAGATCGACAGGCCGAGTTTTGAGCGTTTGAGGGGTATCCAGATGATGCAAAGGCAGACGATGAGCAGCACCAGCGCCTTCGGTATCCAGGCAGAGATCCCCGGCAGCCCCGGAATCGGGACGGTGCCGATGATGGTCGCCCGCAGCCATTCGGCCACCCCACCGCCGGGCGCGCCGAGGACGAGCAGCGCCGCGCCCTGCAGAACGAAGAGAGTGGCCAGCGTGACGACGATGTCGGGCACGCGGGTAACCACGATCAGCATGCCGTTGACGGCGCCCAGCACCAGCCCCATGGCCAGCACGAACGGCACCACGAACAGCGCGTATTCCTCGCTGGCGCCGTCCATCATCGAGGCGGCGGTGACGCTGGTCAGCGCCATCATGGCGCCGACGGAAAGATCGATGCCACCGGCGATGACGACAATCGTCTGGGCGGCCACGGCAAAGGCGTAAGGCAGCACCGCGCGCACCAGCGAGCCGAAATCGCCGCTGCCATAGCCCGGCTGGATCAGCTTGGTGATCACCAACAGCACCACGAACAGGACAATCAGGCCGGCGACCCAGCCCTGGCGGCGGATAAGGCGGCTCAAGGCGTCACCGCCGGGTTCGCGCCAGCAAGGATGCCGACATCCTCCTTGGCGCCGCGCGGCAAGCCGTAAGCGGCGCGCATCAGCGCCGGCTCGTCGGCGAGTTCGACGGGGAAGACATCGACGACGCGGCCCCCAAAGATGACGATGACGCGATCGCAGACACGCTGCACCTCCTCGAGCTCGGACGTATAGAACAGCACCGACTTGCCCTGGTCGGCGAGTTGGCGCAGCAGCTTGTAGATCTCCTGCTTGGTGCCGACATCGATGCCGCGCGTCGGGTCGAAGCAGAGGATGGTCTGTGCCTCAGCGGCGATCCAGCGGGCGATCGTCACCTTCTGCTGGTTGCCGCCGGACAGGCGCTGCACCTCGCGTTGGGCGCGCGTGTCGATCTGCAGCCGCTCGATCGCATTGACGACCCTGGAGCCTTCCTGCCGCATGTTGATCGGCCCCCAGTTGCGCAAGGCGGCGCTGAACGGGAGCGCGATGTTCTCGCGCACCGAGCGCTGCATGGCGAGAGCCTCGGTGCGGTCGCCGGGCACATAGGCGATGCCGGCGCGGATCGCATCGGCCGGATGCGCGAATTTCACCGGCTGCCCGTCCACTTCGATCGTCCCGCCGGACGGGCGGATGGAGCCGGCAAGTGCTGCGAAGAGCTCGTCCTGGCCTTGTCCCTCAAGCGCGACGACGCCTGCGACTTCGCCATTCGCCAGCTCGAACGAGACGTCGTTGAGCTTGGTGCCGACACGAAGGTTCGCCACGCCGAGGCGCGGACGGCTATCCCCAGGCGAGGCGGCCTGGCTGGCCTGGCGCGCGGCCACTCGCGTCTTTTCGACCTTGGCGCCGAGCATCATCTCGACGATGCGCTCCTCGACGCCCGGTTCGATGTCGACGACGCCGACGGTCTCACCGTCGCGAAGCACGGTGGCGCGGTCGCAAAGCGCCGATATCTCGACAAAGCGGTGGGAAATGAAGATCACCGAACGGCCGCTGTCGCCTTGCCGGCGCACGACTTCGAGCACTTTTTCGGCAAGGTTTGCCGGCAGTGCTGCGGTCATCTCGTCGAGCAGCAAAACGTCGGGCTCGACGGCCAGTGCGCGCGCCAGATCGAGCACGCGCAGCACGGCAAGCGGGATGTCACGCGCGGTGTCGCGTATGTCGAGATCGGGAATGCCGAGCTCGCGCACCCAGGCGCGGAACGGCTCGACCGGCGTGTCGGTCAGGCGAAGGTTGGAGGCGACGTCGAGATCCGGAATGAGCGATGGCTCCTGATAGACCGGAAGCAGGCCAGCGCGGCGCGCATCGGCGGGCGAGCGCACGTCGCGGGCTTCGCCGCGGATCAGGATATGCCCGGCATCGGCGCGGATGGCGCCGGTCAGGATCTTGACCAGCGTCGATTTGCCGGCGCCATTGGCGCCCATCAGGGCGTGAACCTCACCCGGCAGAACCGACAGCGATGCGTTGCGCAACGCCACCACGGCGCCGTAGGTCTTCACGACACCGGTGGCGTCCAGGAGGGGATCTTGCTGCAGAGGGTTTGTTGTCAAAACGTGTTGTTCTCGTCCAAACTATCCAAATGTTTATGACGCCAACCACTTACGCTGTCCGCATCAGAAACCAAACTCTCTTGCTGGCGCTCTACGGCGCCCCCCTCTGTCCTGCCGGACATCTCCCCCACAAGGAGGGAGATTGGCAGCTTTGACGCCGGCCCTCTTCTTGCAACGCCGAAGATTGGCCAAAGCCCTGGTGACGGCTGATCTCCCCCCTCGTGAGGGAGATGTCCGGCAGGACAGAGGGGGGCGCCGTAGAGCGCCAGTCTATCAAATCTTTGCGTAGCGAGGACGGCAGCCCGCCGTCCTCGCCACGCTGCTCGAAGCGGTCATTACTCGCCCGGGCCCTTGCAGGCGACGATCTGGTCCTTGGTGTA
The DNA here is from genome assembly GCF_055811195.1 of Mesorhizobium sp. WSM4823. NCBI lineage: Bacteria > Pseudomonadati > Pseudomonadota > Alphaproteobacteria > Hyphomicrobiales > Phyllobacteriaceae > Mesorhizobium > Mesorhizobium sp. WSM4823. The sequence goes on along the minus strand of NZ_JBVVQL010000003.1, from coordinate 514,957 downwards.
GGTGGTCCAGTCCGGGATGGAGATCGAGACCGGCCATTCCGGGCTCAGCGACGGATCGGCCGCGCCCTTCAGCTTGGCCTTGCCCTCCTCGGTGGCGTTCTCCCAGAGCTGCGGCTCGACCAGCACGGTCTGCTCCGCCGGCTTCTTGCCGTTCAGGATCTGAAGGGCCAGCGTCACGCCGGCGCCGCCGATCGAACCGGGGTTGGTCACCGCCGCGCCGACAAGGCCTTCGACCGAGTTCAACTGACCGACGAAGCCGGCATTGTCGGCGCCGACCACCGGCACCAGCGGCGTCTGCGACTCGACCAGCGCATCGACGATCACATTGTCGATGCCCGAGGTCCAGATGCCGTTGACGGGCGTTCCGGTGGCGATGAAATCGAGGATCTGCTGCTTGGCCTGATCCTGCTGCCAGCCGGTGAAGACCTCATGCACGACCTTGACGTCGGGGAATTCGGCGAGCGCCTTCTTGAAGCCCTTGTCGCGGTCGCTGTCGGCCGAGGCTCCGGCCGCACCCCGCATATAGACGACGTCGCCCTTGCCGCCGATCTGCTGGAACAGCCATTTGGCGCCGAGATAGGCGTACTGTTCCTGGTTGTTGGAGATGATGTAGGCCGACGGCTCGGTGACCGCCTGGTCGACGGCGACGACGACGATGCCGGCCTTGGTGGCTTCCTCAAGGGCTGACTTGATGCCGGCCGGATCGGCCGGGTTGACGACGATGGCGTTGACCTTGGCGCTGATCAGGTTGCGGATGTCCTCGAGCTGGCCGGCGGCGTCGGTGTTGCGGTGGGCGATGTTCAGCTTGGTTACTTCGCCGGAGGCCAGCGCCTGCGCCTTCATCGCGCAGATCATCTCCTCACGCCAGCCATTGCCCTGCACCGTGTTGGAAATGCCGATCGTGTATTTCGCTTCAGCGGCCGAGACGCCCACCGAAGCCATCAAGGCCGCGCCGGCGAGCAGCGGGACCATTGCCAGATATTTCCTGTTACGCATGTAAGTCTTCCTCCACATTGATTTCGGTTCAGTTCAAAAAGGTGTCACTTCACGAAGGGGCGCAGCACGTCGCGGGCCAGCAGAAAGCCCCGCTTGACCTTGTCGTCGCTCCCTTCAAATCGTCGGTCCTCGTGTTCGATGATGATGGGTCCGTCGTAGCCGGCGCGATAGAGGCCTGAGAAGATGACGTTCCAGTCGACATCGCCGAGCCCCGGCATGCGCGGCACCTGCCAGCCTATGCCGGCCGACAGGATGCCGCGCTCGTAAAGTCCATCAGGATCGATCATCAGGTCCTTGGCATGGGCATGCAGCATGTATGGGCCGAATTCCTTGATGAAGCGGGCCTGGTCGATCATCTGCCAGACCAGATGCGACGGGTCGAAGTTCATGCCAACATCGCCGCCCCAGGCCTCGAGGATGCGGCGCCAGATGTAGGGCGAATAGGCGATGTTGTGCCCGCCCGGCCACTCGTCATAGCTGAAGATCATCGGGCAGTTCTCGAAGGCCAGCTTCACGCCATGGTCACGCGCGTGGGCTATTATGGCGGGCCACACCTTGAGTGCCTCTTCCCAGTTGGCGTCGACGGTTTTCGAAGCGTCGCCGCCGCAGAAGGTGTTGACGACCGGCACGCCCATATGGCTCGCCAGCACGATCACCTTTTTCAGATGGTCGATGACGGTCTGACGGTGGGCGGCATCGGGATGCAGCGGATTGGGGTAGAAACCGAGGCCCGAGATCGACAGGTTCTTTTCCGCCAGTGATGACGCGATTTCCTTGGCTTGCGAGGCCGAAGTCGAGGCGGCGTCGATATGGCTGGTGCCGGCATAACGCCGGGCGGACCCGGAGGATTTCGGCCAGCAGGCGATCTCCAGCGCCTCAAAGCCGACCGAGCTTGACCAATCGGCAACCTCGTCAAGCGAGGTGTCCGCAAACGGTGCGGTGAGCAGTCCGAGCTTCATAGTGCCTCCCTTCCCCTACTATGCCGATTGTGCGGGCCGCTTCAACCGGGCAACCTCGGGTTGTTCCAAACTGCGCCTGACGACTGCCATCGGATTGTCTGAGAGCAGGCCGTCAAGGGCTGATGTAATAGCCCTACGGAAATCATCGTTTGCGGCAAGCTCCGGATCGAAGATCGTGTCGATGGCGAGGATCGCGGCTGCCAAAGCCTCAGTGTCGGCGCCGACCGCGTCGGCAAGGCCGGCGATCCTGTCGCCATAAGGGTCGGACACCGGCCAGCGTCTGCCGAACCGTGCCGAGGAACGGATCAGATAGGCCATCCAGCCTGCAACCGGGACCGACAAGAACGCGATGCTGTCGCCACGCTGCAACCGCTCGCGGATCGGGTTGAGAAGCCGCTGCACGATCTTTTGCGAGCCGTCGGTGGCGATCTGATGGTTGCGATGGCGGATCGCCGTATTTCGCAGGCGAGCGAGGCTTTGCTCGACATAGGCCAGCGGCGCCATGCCCGGCACCGGCATCAGCGTCGGCAGCGTCTCTTCGATCAGCATGCGCCGAACGAAAGTGGCGAGCAGCGGGTCGGCGATCGCATCGGACGTGTGCTCAAGGCCGGCCAGCACGCCGAGCGTGGCAAGCGTGGTCTGGGCGCCGTTGAGCACCCGCATCTTGAGTTGCTCGAACGGCGTGACGTCGCCGACGAAGCTCGCGCCGACCCGGTCCCATCGCGGCACGCGGCCGGCGAATTTTTGTTCGATCACCCATTGCCGGAACGGCTCGCCGACGACCACGGCGGCATCGCGATAGCCGAAATGCTGCTCCACGGTTTCGATGTCGGCCTGAGAGGTCGCTGGCGCGATGCGGTCGACCATGGCCGAGGGGAAAGCGACGTTGGCGGCGATCCAGTCGGCAAGAGCGTTGCTGCGCCGGCTGGCCAAAGCCTGCACCACATTGGCCAGGATGACGCCGTTGGCCGGGATGTTGTCGCAGGAGAGCAGCGTCACCGGACGCCCATGCGAGCTCATCCGCAGTTCAAGCGCCCGCGCCAGAATGCCCGGCACGCTTCGCGGCGTCAGCGGGTTGGCGAGGTCGTGGACAATGTCCGGATGGGTCACATCCAGCGCGCCGCTGGATGGAATGTGGCAATAGCCTTTCTCCGTCACGGTCAGCGTGACCATCTCGATGCCGGCGGAAGCCAGCACGTCGAGCGCGGGTGCCGCGCTCTCCTGGCTGTCGACGACCGAGACGATGCTGCCGACGACGCGCGCCTCGACTTGGGCGTCCTCGCGGATCAGGCGCGTGTAGAGCCCGCCCTGTCGGCCTAGCGTCTCCGCCAGGCCTGGCGGGCGGATGTTGATGCCGACCACGCCCCAGCGATCGAAATGGCTGGACAGGAGATCGTCGGTGTATTCGGCCTGGTGGCAGCGGTGGAAGGCGCCGACGCCGATATGAGCCATGCCGGCGGCCAGCCCTGTCCGGTCGTAAGACGGCTTTTGAATGTTAGGAGGAAGCCGGCTAATAAGTTTCGGGCCGAGCGTTTCGGGGGGCGCTGAAGCGTTCACCGGTTCGCCCCCACGACCCACTGTTCCTGGTCGATCAGCGCACCGGTCATCGGCCCGGAAGCGTCGGAGAGCAGGAAGACGGCGAGGTTGGCCACTTCGTCGGCCGCCAGCAGCCGCCCGAAAGGCTGCGACGCGTTCGCAGCGTCGAGCCAGCCCGGGCCAAGCCCAAGCGTCTCAGCCTGCATGATGCGCTCGGCTGGCGTGTCGGTCCAGCCGACATTGATGCCGTTGACGCGAATGCGGTCGAAGCGATGCGCATTGGCGGCGTTGCGGGTGAGGGTAGCGAGCGCGCCCTTGGTGGCCGAATAGACGGCGAGTTCGGGCGAGCCGCAATGCGCGTTGATCGATAGGATGTTGACGATGGCGTCGCCTTGACCTTGCTTGCGCATCTGCGCAATGGCCGCCTGCATCAGGAAGAACGGCGCCCGTGCGTTGACGGCGAACAGCGCTGCCCAATCGTCGAGGCCGGCATCGAGGAACGAGGCGCGGTTGGTCAGGCCGGCGGCGTTGACCAGCGCGTCGAAGCGCCCGAAGCGCCCGACGCATTCCTCCACCAGACGCGCCGGCGCCGTGGCGTCAGCCAGATCGGCGGCGACGAAACTCGTCGGCGTGCCTATCGCTGAAAGCGCCGCTGCGACTTCGGCGCCACGCACCGGCTCACGGCCGGTGACCAGCAGGCCGCCGGCGCCAGCGCGCGCAAGGCTCTCGGCAATCGCCCGGCCAATGCCTTGCGTCGCGCCGGTGACCAGCACCACTTTGCCCTCTAGCCGAAGCTCCATTGCTCCTCCCGGAACAAAGTTTTCATTTTTGTAAATATGGAACGTTAATTCCCGATAGTCAATCGTGTCCGTCCGCGGCGGTGCGGCGCGCGACGACGCCGTGGACAAGGGCCATGCCGACGGCGAGCGAGGCGGCAAGCGAGCGGAAGCCGGCGAAGTCGGATTCGACAACCTCCAGCCATGTGTCCGAGAACTTGACCAGGGGAGAAAACGTGCTGTCGGTTATGGCGACGATGCGCGCCTTTCGCTCATAGGCGACAGCGACGAGATCCGGCGTGATCGAGTTATAGGGGCTGAAGGAGACCGCCAGCACGGCGTCGCTCTTGCCAATGCAGCTGATCTGGTCGAGCGCGGTGGAGCCGACATTGTCGACCAGCACATTGCGCACGCCCTGCTGCGACAAAGTGAGCGAAAGATAAGTGGTGACCGGAAAGGCGCGTTTGCTGCCGATCACATAGATCAGGTCGGCCGCCGCCAGCAGGTCGACCATGCGCTCGAAGCTGGCAATGTCGAAGCTGTTGTCGATGCGGCCGAGCGAAGCCTGAGAGGCGCCGACCATGCCGTTGAGAAAATGCAGATTGGCGTTGGGCTCAGTGGCCGCCCGATCCTGTCCGTCGCGCGCCCGGCCTTCGGGCCAGGAGCCTTTGACATGGTCCTTGAAAAGACCCTGGAAATCGGAAAAGCCGGCATAGCCGAAGATTTGGGCGAAACGAACAAGCGTCGAGGGCTGCACACCGGCCTGCTCGGCGACCTGCGCGATCGTGCCGAGCGCCACGTCGCTCGGATGCTGCCACAGGAAAATGGCAACCTGGCGCAGGCGTTTTGGGAAATGCACGGTACCGGACGACAGCACCGCGCGCAGTTCCTCATAAGTCTGCGGCTTGGTGTAGCCGAGCGCGGCAAGCGAGCGGCCGCGTTTGCGGGTCGCCGCCTCGTCGGCAATGGATCGTCCGGATGATTTTTGTGCTCCGCTCATGATTTCAGGCTAGCGCGATACAATCGTTTTACAATATGAAAATTAGAAATGGTGTTCGAAAGCGGTAGGGTTCGGTAGGGATTGGCGGAAGCTTCTCCAACGTCGTCATCCTAGGGCGAAGCAGGAGCGGAGCTCCGTCGCGGAGACCCTAGGATCCATGCCGCGACGGTTGTCGAGGAATGCAGCGGAAGAGAAGATTCTGCACCGTGGAATCGCTCTGATGTCACGGCATGGATCCTGGGGTCTGCGCCGCGTCCCTGCGCTCCTTGCTACGCCCCAGGATGACGAAGTGATAGGTGGAGGAGCTTGAAAATGGTCTATGCAATCGCTGACGGATCAATGCGCCAACGCCTGAGGGCCGGCATGGTGGGTGGCGGCCGCAACGCCTTTATCGGTGCCGTGCACCGGCTGGCCATGCGGCTCGACGACCAGATCGCGCTGGTTGCCGGGGCATTGTCCTCGGATCCGGAAAACGCGGCCGTCTCCGCCGCCGAGATCGGTATCGTGCCCGAGCGCAGCTATGCCGACTACCGCGAAATGGCGCGCGCCGAGGCGATGCGGCCCGACGGCATCGAAGCCGTCGTCATCGTAACGCCCAACCACCTGCACGCGCCGATCGCCACCGCCTTCCTCGAAGCCGGGATCGACGTGATCTGCGACAAGCCGCTGTCGACGACACTGACTGACGCAGAAGCACTGGTGAGCCTGGCGCGCGCGAAAAACCGTAAATTCGTGGTGACGCTCAACAACACCGGCTACGCCATGGTCCGGCAGGCGCGCGAGATGGTGGCGGCCGGCGAGCTCGGCCGGATCGTCGCCGTGCACGCCGCCTACATCCAGGATTGGCTAACCTTGCCGATCGATGCGGAGGGCCAGAAGCAGGCCGAATGGCGCACCGATCCGGCGCGGGCCGGGCAATCGGCGGTGCTTGCTGACATCGGCGTGCACGCGTTCAACCTCGCAAGCTTCGTCTCGGGGTGCCAGGCCGAGCAGGTCTCTGCCGATCTCTTCACCGCCGTGCCGGGGCGGCGGCTCGACGACAACGCCCATGTGCTGGTGCGCTGGACGGGCGGGGCGCGTGGCACCATCCTGGCCAGCCAGACCTCTCCCGGCCATTACAACGACCTTTCGGTCCGCATCTATGGCGACAAGGCCGGGCTTGAATGGTCGGGCCTGCGGCCTGAAGAACTGCGCTTTTCGCGCCATGGCGAGGAAACGCGCACGCTGGTGCGCGGCGGTCATGGTGCGTCCGAGGAGAGCCGGCGTGTGTCGCGCATGCCGGCAGCCCACCCGGAAGGTTACATCGAGGCGTTCGCCAACCTCTATCGGGACGCCGTCGATATCATCCGCGCTCATCGCGCCGGCGAAGCGGTTGATGCCGTCCGCGCGGCGCGGGTGCCCGATGTCGTCGACGGGGCCCGTGGCGTGAAATTCGTCGCGGCGGCCGTTGCCTCGAGTTCCGCCGGTGGAGTGTGGGCGCCGGCTTTGTTTCCCTGAGTGCCGAGAATTTAGGTTCGAAGGACGGCAGTGGCCGGCACTTGGCATCGGTCAGCGCGCGGATCGATCCGGGCGCGCAAAATAGTTGCCGTGAAAGCCAAAAGGGATGTGATGCGGGACGGAGACCCGGGCGCGTTCGGCGAGCGTCGCGGCGTCGAGCACGAGCAGGAATGACGTGCCGGCGCCGACATCGAGGACGACAGACAACAGGACGCCATCGTCTTCCTCCACGCCGGCCGGCCGCGCCACATAAACAGGCTCGCCAGCATAGCAGCCCGGTTCGGCCCAGGTCGTCACGGTCGCCGGCGCGGTGGCTGAAAGCTCGATCTTGGCTATGGTGTCGAGAAAACTGTCCGGTTCACTTTGCCTGGCTCCCCATACGCAGCGGTACGATCTGCCGGCGCGGCGGGAATAGTCGATGCGCGGCAATTCGATGCGCGTGCCGCAGAGCGGTTCCGGCTCGATCTCGACAGCCGCAGAAGGATTGCCGTCGAGCGGAATGCGGTACCGCGTCAAGGTCGAGGTCGGATTGACCTGCGCTCCGGAGCGCAGCCGGTCGAGGCGCAGCTCGTCGATGATCCTCGCATCAGGATAGGCGAGGAGGTCCACCAGCAGCGCACCGTCCGCCTCGAAGGCATTGACGTGGTGAAAGCAGAAGCACGGCGCCGCCCTGGCACGGGCGGCGACAGCACCGGTCGACTTATCGATCACGGTGAACAATGTGCCCAACTCCGGCTGCCAGCGATAGTTCGTGATGAAGGGCTTGCCGAACAGGGCGAGCTTGAGCGGGTTCACCCGAAGCGGAAACTCCGTCAGCACCAAATAGCGTTCCGACATGCCGAAGGAATGCATGTAGCTCGGTCGATCAACGGGCAATTCGGCCAGGACACGCTGCACGCCGCTTTCGTCGACGAACAGGCGATACGTGCTGCGGCGCCCCATCTCGATAACGTAGGAGTAGCCGCGCTCGCCGTCGCTGTGCGGGTGCGCAGTCGAGATCTGCCCCTTGATCGCCCGACTGAATTGGAGCCCGCCGTGCGTTTTGAGCGTGCGTGGATCGAAGCGGATCGGCATCGGCGTCTCGGTCAGCGCCACGATCTCGCCGGCCAGCACCGACACATTGACATTCGCATTGTCGGTCAGTTTCGGATTGAAGATCGCCATGACGCGGCCAAAGATCGTGCGGCACGGATCGGTCATGAATTCGCCGCGCGCGATGCGACCCTTCTCCATCGCCTCGCAATAGGATTGCGAGCGGATGAAGCGGTTGGAATAGCGGACCGTGCCATCGCTGAAGTTGAAGGCGTGGAGCATGGCGAGACCGTCGAACCAATGCGTGTAGGTCTGTCGACCAACCTCGAATTTCGCAGGGCCGGTCCGGATCAGGCTGCCGGTGAGCCATGCCGGCAATTCGCCTTCCGCCTGCAACGGCAGTTGATCGACCTCCTGTTCGAGTGTGGTGAAGCCCAGTGCATAATGGCCATTCGCTTCTGGCATTCCAGCCTCCTTCGCTTTGCCTCTGGTGCCTCCGCCCCTGCAGCTAAACGCGTCAGCGTCGCCGATGTTTCGCATCCGAGCCGTGGAGCCGGACTGCCTGCTGCGAAGTTCCCGATAGCAGCGGGATCAATCCGCTTCCCCACCAGGTCGCCGATCTTTTTTGTGATCGAGACAGAACCGCGTATGACGCGGTTCTGGACGCCATGGGCCGTCGTCGCGACGGTGAATCTTCGTCATCCGCCCATACGCCCCGCGAGCTTTGGCGAGGCTCGCACCATTGCGGACATTTTTTTAAAAGTTCTGTGCGCGGATTTCGGACTACTTCATCAGCTAGTGCCCCCCCTTGGGGGGTAGGCAGCCTTCCCATTGCGGGTGGGCCTCGCTGGCAGTCGTCTCCGCCGCCATCTGCATGCGTCTGTGTTGGAGGCGTTATTCGATCACGAAATCCTATTCCGTCAGTAACTCGAATTTCGCCATCTCGGTCAGTTGCCGAGGTTGCCGCCCAGGAAGGAGCCTGCCCGTAATCCTCACGTAGGCTCCGTTTGTCATGTGAGCCCTATCTGCAGTTTCATAGTCTTCCGCCGACAGAGCCGCTCTGGCCCTAACCGTTTCGCCTTCGTCGGGTAGCAGAAGGGATAGTATCACGTTGCCGGATCGACGGCCGTCCGTGCCCATTTCGCCATCCAAGCGCTCCACAGTTCCAATAAACGTGTCGTCACTATGCTGCTCGACGGACTTTAGCTCCCGCCTCACATCCTCGATGCGTGCAAAGTAGTCCCTCTGGATAGCGATTGGTCCTAGGTGCAAACTTTGAGGGACTTTGCGAAGTGGCGACCATTCAATCATAACTTCGAGCGAGTTGTTAATAATCTCATCCTGCATCCCTCCAATTGCCTCGCACAGGTTGGCAGATAACAGCGGAGCTCGTGAGCTTTTAACTTCGTCAACAAGGTCGTCCAACCTATCGGTCTCTATCGCATTGGTTAATTGTTGTAACGCCCTCTGCAAAGAAAGCGTCACGCTCCTAACGAACGGTTGATCACTATCGCTAAGCTGCAAACTGCCTTGCACATCCATCGAAAGGATGGGGCAGGACACCTGGAGGACGAAGCTGCCTTCCTCGGTCTGGCCAAAACGGGACTTGTCGACAAGCTGTGTAGCTTCAGTAAGGGTGAGGCGCGGATGGTTTGCCCGAGGACGCACAACTGTACACGCCGCCGCCTTCAAGAGTTTTTCGGTACTCGCGACGACCGAAGAAGCGAAGTGCAATGGTAGAGAATTGCCCTGAAAATCCGAGAACAGTCTCAACCTCAGTATGTCGTCTCTAACTGCGTTTACTCTGTAAATCAGAGACCTAACGCTGTCTCGTCCCATTTCAGAAAACTTCTCGATCACGTTCATCACGGACTCGGTATAGTCCGGTGCATTCATGTCCATTGGGTACGCGAGTTGACGTTTTGGAAAATTTCTACTCTCAAGAACATACAGGCGGTCTCGTAGTCCGCGCTCAACGACTGTCCACCCTTGCGATTTGAGAAAATCGCGCAAATCAGTCGGGGTGATTGTTTCGCCGGTACTCATGCGTCTGCACCCTGATAAGCGAGCGCTTCGTTTCTGGAAAACGTTCCCATGAGTTCTAAGAGCCCAGTTGCGTCGAAGCGCTGGTGTTTGGGCAAATAGACCGTCTGAGCTGTGGCATTCTCTGAAGCAGGAGCCCCCCGAAGGCTGACCCAGTATGCGCATTTTCGAAGGGAAAGGGCGTTGTCGGTATGTTCTAGCCACTCTGCCTGTTTACTAGGCATAAACAAAACGACCAGAATTCGTGGCGTAGAAACTGTCTTGGCACGCAAATCATCATACCGCCCGAGCCCCACCAAGCTGTAGGACAAAGTGTTTTTGATCGCGTTTGGCGCTTTTGTTGAAGCCTTAAGTTGGACTTTTATGTCAACCTCAGTCTTGTAACCCCCGTTGGGAAAGGGCGCCCAGCCGGTGAGCTTTGCGTCCACTCCCGCGTTATCCTCATGCCTTGTCACACCCATGCAGGATACGCCCGCACACGACGCCACCGCGTGCAGGTATGCGTAGCTAAGTTCCGACTCGATGTTTTGGGACGTCAGGGGCAGCATGTATCCAAATCACTGGGCCATTGCTCGGGAAGTTAGGCTACATCAAAAGTTATTAAAAGTACGCTGGGGCGTGTTGGCCTTCCGAGGCGATGCTCCTCTGCCGGACGCATGAGGCTGTGCAGTCTTCGCTGCTGGACGTCCTATCCCGCTTAAGGATCCCGAGGGGTTCGCCAGGGCGCTGCAGATGCTGGACGAGATGTTGCCCACGAGACTTCTTGAAACGAAGGCGTGGGCCGATGTCCTGTCAGATTTCCGCAAGGTGCTTGAGGCGGAAGAGGAACTCGGCGACTACTGACTTGTGCACCCATACATATGCATATTGCATAGTTTTGGGCGTGAGGTGGTCGAGGGCAGGTGGTCCAAAGCCAGCTCACGTCATTCCTGCATGACCTTCTCGTACACGTGCGCGCAGTATCCGCAAAGGTTGGGATAATCCGAGTTGTATTCGTGAATGTCGATACTCGTTCCACACCTAAAGCAATCCCCACCCACGGTTTCTTGGCAGTTAAAACAGACGTCGACTTCACCAGATTGCACATATGCGTGTACGCCACACTCTGGGCACGTCGCAATCGGAGAGCTTTCTCCATCCCTAGCAGCAGAGTAGCTGTCGACCTCGTAGCTGGCTTCAACCACCATTTCGATAATCTTATCGCTCTCCAACTCCTCACCGCACTGGGAACACTTTCCGCGCACCCATCCGGGAGAAGTGTTGTCACGATCAGCTTGCCCGATGAGCGACGAACCACACTCCCTGCACGACATCCTGTCTAGGTCGCGAACCTCAGCTGGCCACTCGACGCGCTCTAGGCTGTCCACGCAACCTTTTTGCACCTTCTCGAAGGCTGCGGTCTCCTCAAGTATCGTGTCCCATACACCCGACAATGCTTCTTGAGGGTCTTCACCCAGGGTCTCGAAGAAGTCGATTAACATCGGGAACGAGGACGCGATCGCCTCCCGAAGGGCACCTTCAGGCGCTCTAAGATGATAATGCTCAACGTCATTGCGAAACCGCTGCAACTTCTCAACGTCAGCTTCGGGCCAAGAGAGGGCGAATGCTTTGAAGCGCTTTTTGAGCTGTGCGAAATCAACAGTGGTATGGCCGACAACCTCGTGACCAACTCCCCCTTCTCCATCGGGAACCGGCTCGAACTTTGCACCAATGACGTCCATAGGATCGGCATCAGGAGCCGCTCGGACCAAGCACTCCTTCGCGAGGAGGAGAAGGCCAGCATAGTAGTTGCGCGCGGCGCTGATCATCCGCGCGTCGGACCCCTCTCGAAAATCCTCGACACCCAGCACAATGGACGTGACCGCGTTGTCGTAAATCTCAGTCATGAACAGCCCTGCTAGTTGTCTTGCGCGATCTCACAGACTAGGTGCTGGCGAGGCTTGGGTACTCAGCGTGGGTACGCAGAAGCAGCCTCAATTTTCTCAAGTTTCTGTTTTTGCTTAAAAAAATACAGTATGACAATCCGCTGGTGGAGCTGAGGAGGATCGAACTCCTGACCTCGTCATTGCGAACGACGCGCTCTCCCAGCTGAGCTACAGCCCCGTCCAGCGGATGGGCGCATTTATCGGGGGCGGCGGTTTCCTGTCAAGACGGTGTTCTGCCCAAAAAGCCGCGCGGCCTGCCCTCCGCGCGGCCTGCCGCGGACAGCGGCTCTTGCTGCTTTCGCCCGTAATGGCTACATGTCGGCAACAATCGGAGACCGGCATGATAGCTCTCATTCAGACCATTGTCCTGGCGCTTGACATTTATTGGTGGATCATCATCGCTTCGGCGATTTTCTCCTGGCTCTACGCCTTCAACGTCGTCAACTCGCGCAACCAGTTCGTCGATAGCGTCAGCAACATGCTCTTCCGGCTGACCGAGCCGGCGCTGCGGCCGATCCGCCGCTTCTTGCCCGACCTCGGCGGGATCGATATTTCGCCGATTATCCTGCTTCTGATCCTGTTCTTCCTCCGGCAGTTTCTGCTCACCACGCTGGCGCCGCTGGTCGTCTGACCGGTCATTCCATGACTGGGCCGTTTCGCCCGCGTAACGACGGCGTCGACCTGTTTGTCCGGCTGACGCCGAAAGCGGCGATGGACAGGCTGGAAGGCATCGAGGTTTCGGCGGACGGGCGAAGCCATCTCAAGGCCCGCGTCCGCGCCGTGCCGGAAAACGGCGCCGCCAATCAAGCGCTTGAACGGCTGGTCGCCAAGGCACTGGGCGTGCCGCGATCGGCCGTCTCGGTCGTCACCGGTGGCACGGCCCGGCTGAAGACACTGCGCGTCCTCGGCGATCCGGCTGCGCTGGCGAAAAGTGTCGAGCTGCTCAGCGACGCCTGAAGCGTCAGCTGGCTTCAACGAACGCTGAAGCCAACCTGGCGAGCAAGGGATAGATGGGCAAGCCGGATAGATGGGCCGGTCTCTACACCAGCCCGCGCTTGGCCATCATCGCTTCGGGCGAAGGCATCTTGCCGCGGAAGGCGGTGTAGAGCTCTTCCGGGTCCTTCGAGCCACCCGCGGCATAGATGTTCTTCCTGAGCCGCTCGGCCAGCGCCGGATTGAACGGGTCGCCGGTCTCCTCGAAGGCGGCGAAGGCGTCGGCGTCGAGCACCTCCGACCACATGTAGGAATAGTAGCCGGCCGAATAGCCGTCGCCGGAAAATATGTGGCCGAATTGCGGGGTGCGATGGCGCATGGCGATGGTGTCGGGCATATCGAGCTTCTGAAGCGTTTCGGCTTCGAAACGAAGCGGCTGGTCCGGCGCATCCGGCCGCGCATGGTAGGCCATGTCGACCAGTGCCGACGCAGTGAATTCGACTGTGGCGAAGCCGGCGCCAAAGGTGCGCGCCGCCAGCATCTTGTCGACCAGCGCCTTCGGCATCGGCTTGCCGGTCTTCACGTGCAGCGCATGCTTTTCCAATACCGCCGGCACCGTCAGCCAGTGCTCGTAGAGCTGTGAGGGCAATTCGACGAAATCGCGGCTGACCGAGGTGCCGGCGACCGAAGGCCAGGTGACGTCGGTCAGCATGCCATGCAGCGCGTGGCCGAACTCGTGGAACAGGGTCTTTGCCTCGTCGACCGACAACAGTGCGGCCTCGCCTTCCGGCGGCTTGGCGAAGTTCATGATGTTGTAGATGACGGGCTTGGAGCCATGGCCAAGCTTGTAGCCGGATTTCAGCGCGCTCATCCACGCGCCGGAGCGCTTCGAGGGCCGCGCGAAATAATCGGCCAGGAACAGCCCGCGCTCGCTGCCATCGGCATTTTTCACTACGAAAACACGGGCGTCAGGGTGCCAGGTGGCGATGCCTTTCTTCTCCTCGAAGGTGATGCCGAACAATTTTGTCGCCACGTCGAAGCAGGCGTCGATGACGCGGTCGAGCTGCAGATAGGGCTTCAGCTCGGCCTCGTCGAAAGCGAATTTCTCGGCGCGCAGCTTCTCCTGGTAGAAGCGCCAGTCCCAGGCAGCGAATTCTTCGTTACTGCCGGCCTTGGCCGCCAGCCGCTGCAACTCGGTCTGGTCGCTTGCGGCCTTCTCCAGCGCCTTTTTCCACACCGGATCGAGCAGCGCATGCACCGCCTCCGGCGTCTTTGCCATGGTGTCGTCGAGCTTCAGGGCGGCGAAGGAAGCATAGCCGAGCAGCTTCGCTTTTTCGGCGCGGAGCTTCAGCATGTCGCGCACCACGGTGGTGTTGTCGCTGTCACCACCGTTCTGGCCGCGCATGGTAAAGGCGCGGAAGGCGATCTCGCGCAGGTCGCGGCGCTCGGAGAAGGTCGAGAACGGCTCGTAGATCGAGCGTGACAAAGTGACGGCATAGCGGCCCTTCTGGCCGCGCATTTCGGCGGCTTCGGCCATCGAGCTTTTCAGGAATTCCGGCAGGCCGGCAAGATCGGCCTCGTCGAGGAACAGTGCCCAGTCGCGCTCGTCGGCTAGCAGATTCTGGCCAAATGTCGTGCCGAGCGACGACAGTTCCTCATTGATGGCCGCCAGCCGCTTCTTGCCTTCGGCGTCGAGCTTGGCGCCGGAGCGGACGAAACCCTTCCAGGTCTTCTCCAGCACCCGCAGCGTCTCGGCATCGAGCTTCAGCGCCTCCCGGCGCTGGTAGAGGTCGTCGATGCGGGCAAACAGCCTGTCGTTCATCGAGATCGCCGAGAAATGCCTCGACATCTTTGGCGAGATCTCGCGCTCCAGCGCCTGGATCGCCTCGTTGGTGTGGGCGCCGGCCCGGCACCAGAAGATCGACGAGACCTGGTCGAGCGCCTCGCCGCCAAGCTCCAGCGCCGCGAGTGTGTTCTCGACGGTCGGCGTCTCGGCATTGCCTGATATTGCCTCGATCTCGGCCTCATGCGCCTTCAATGCCGCATCGAAAACCCCGGGAAAATCGCCGTCGCCGATGCGGGTGAAATCGGGCAGGCCGAGCGGGCCTTGCCAAGCGGTCAGCGGATGGGCGGCGAGGTCGACGGCTTTTGTGGACGGCATGGACAAATCTTTCGCTGAGATGGCTGTAGAAGCAGGGCGGGATCATCACCGATGTAAGGCGCCGACTTGCCGCACGCAATATCGCGGCTGGCCAGTACCCGCCTCAGTAGCCGTCGCAGTTTTCCGCGATCGCCGCCTGCGAACTGGCGGTGATACGGTTGTCGGCGATCGCGAAGGTTTCCTGCATCAGCATGTCGTTGTTGGGGAAATCATAGCAGGCGATCACCGTGGTGACGCCGCCCTCGGTTTTCTCGATCCGATGCCGGATTTCAGCCCCAGCGACAGCGCCTTTCCATTCGTCGATCGCGGCGATGAACTCCTGCTTGGTTTGGACGACGCCGAGGTCGTCGAGTTTTATCCGGACGTCGTCGGCAAGCAGGTCCGACAATTCCGTGCGATCGGCGACCAGCAGCGCCGCATACCAGCGGCCGATGAGCGCGCCGTCATCGGCGCGCGCGGACATGACTGAAAACAGCAACGCCGCTACGGCGAAGGCGATCGGACAGCATGCCATGCAACCTCCTATGTGATTTCCGGCCGCTCGAAGTCACCGGTGTCCTTGTTCATCACCCAGAGCTCGCCGGTCGAGATGTCGAACCAGGCGCCATGCAGCGACAGCCGTCCCTTGCCTTCCAGGATCGAGACGCAGGGAAAGGTCCTGAGGTTGGCGATCGAATAGCGGATCGAGATGCGTTCCAATGCGGTCTGGCGCTCCGTCGCCGTCATGAAGGTGCTGGAGGACACGGTCTCGGCCGCCGGCGCGATCAGGCTCATCCATTTGCCGATGAAGTCACCGGGCGACAAGGGCGCGGCCGTGCTGTCGAGTGCTGCGCGGATGCCGCCGCAGCGGCCATGGCCCATCACCACGATGTTCTTCACCTTGAGGCTCTGGACGGCGAATTCGAGCGCCGCCGAGGTCGAGTGGAACTGGTCATCGGGCGCATAGGGCGGCACCAGATTGCCGACATTGCGCAGCACGAAGAGTTCGCCAGGGCCGGCGTCGAAGATTGCCTCGGGGGCCGCGCGGGAGTCGCAGCAAGCGACGATCATCGTTTCGGGGGACTGGCCCTCGCGAGCGAGCGAGCGATAGCGCCCGCTTTCGGCGAGATAGCGGCCGCTCATGAAATTTTGGTAGCCGGTGAGCAGATGGTCGGGAAGGTGAGGCATGGGCAGCGTCTGGAGCCTTTCCGGGTTGGGCGGCAGCTCTTTTAAGTCAGGAAGGCTCTAGCGGCAAAAGCCGGTCGCGAGCAATGCCGAATTGCACAGGACTGCAATTGTCATGCTGGAAGGCCTCATTCGGCCTTCGCCGATGCGGTTGCCTCAGGAAATTCATGCCCAGATGGCGACAGGAATGCCAAAACGATCGGCGAGCGGCGGATCCGGAAACGGCCTTGCCTCACCGCTGGCGATGCGGCCGGCGATCAGCATCATCACCGCGGCGTCGAGAAAGTCGTCAGCAGCCGCACCGCGCGGCGGGGCGCGATCGAGAAAACTTTGCTCAAAGCCGTGCCGGCAAAGCAGCGCCTTGCGTTCCGCCATGCCGGCCAGGTTGACGGCGCCTTTGATCTTCTTCGGCAAGTGCATTGCCTGATCGTTATTCAGCCGGCAGAAGGCGACCTCCGGATGCGATTCGAACACGCGGCTGCGCAGTTCGGGACGCGCGATCAGCACGGCATCGATCTCGCGGATCTTGGAAAAGATGCCGAAGGCCTGGATCGAGACGCCACGCGGCGGATCGGAGGTCGCCTTCGCCACTTCGCTTGCCCGGCGATGGGCGGCATACCAGGCCTCGACCGTGGTGAATCCATCTGTATGCGCGTAAAGCGCTGCACGCGAAGGGATGGCGAAGACGCTGGATTGCCTGTTACCGAGCAGCGGCCGCACCAGCGCCTCCGGCCCGCGTCCGCCTCTTTGCGAAAGATCGGGCAGGCCGATCGGCATGTCGACGGCGACCGTCGCATCGGCCGGCAATGCGTCGAGAAGTGCTGCGAAGCTTGGAAAAACGGCCACCGAGGGTGCCCCATCGGGGTTACGAAGTATCGAACCGGGGCTACGAAGTGTCGAACCGGGGTTACGAAGTGTCGAACCGGGGTTACGAGGTGTCGAACCGGAGTTACGAGGTGTCGAATCGGGATCGCGGCAAACGGCGATCCAGCCGGCCTTGCAGCCATCGACGCCGACAAGGACGCGGCTGCCGTCCGAAGTCACGCCCTTTTGTCCCGCCCCGGATGCAGGAGATGGCGAAGCTGCACCATCGCCATCGGGTGCGACAGGCTCTGTGCATCGGTTTCGAGCTGCAATTCGTCGCCGCCGCGTTTGGCGGTGCGCGCCAGGATCTCGTAGACCGCCGCCGTGGTCGACTGCAGCGCCTTGATTGCCGGCTGGCCGGACAGGATGCGTGCCAGATAGACGGCCGCCGTCAAGTCGCCGAGCCCATTGGGCGGCTTGTAGATGAGGCGATGTTCGGCCAGCAGCGCCTGGTTGCCGTTGAGCAGAAGATTGCCGGTGCCGCCGGCCATCATCGCCGGCGCCGAGGTGACCAGCATGGTCGGCGGCCCGGCATGAAGGGCGGCCGCCATCACCGTTTTCAGATCGGGCAGCGGCGCTCCCGCCATCCATTCCAGCTCGTAGCGGTTGGGCGTGGCGATGTCGGCGATCGGCATCAGCCGGTCGCGCATGGCGATGGCGGTGGTCTCCGGTACATAGAGCCCGCCCGAATCGCCCATCACCGGGTCGCAGATATAGACGGCATCCGGCGTCTTCGCCTTGACCGCGCCGACCAGCGAGGCGACGGCGTCGGCCTGGCCGCCTTCACCGAGATAGCCGGACAGCACCGCGCCGACCTCGCCCAGCCACGGCGCGCGCTCGAGATCGGCCATCAGCGCCTTGAATTGATCGAGCGGCGGCACGATGCGCGTCGCCCGTCCATGGCCGGGATGCC
Organism: Mesorhizobium sp. WSM4823; assembly: GCF_055811195.1. Lineage (NCBI taxonomy): Bacteria > Pseudomonadati > Pseudomonadota > Alphaproteobacteria > Hyphomicrobiales > Phyllobacteriaceae > Mesorhizobium > Mesorhizobium sp. WSM4823. The sequence goes on along the minus strand of NZ_JBVVQL010000003.1, from coordinate 497,158 downwards.
AAGGCAGGATGACGGTCGGCACCGCCCACACCGGAAAGCCCAGCGTCTCCAGCGCAAAGACCGCGGCGCGGTTGCCGACCGAGCCGCGCGCGACATGGCTGGAGATGACGATGACCGCGCGCGGCGCGCCTTGTTCTTCGGTGTTCACGAGTTTCCTAACTTTGGGTGATGAAAAGCACGAGCCAGATCAACAGGCCAACGGCGATAATGAGCCCTAGTGCCCGGCCAATGCGCGTGCCCCAATATTCGATCGGATCCGACCGGTCGGCATCCACTGCTGCGACGTCATCGCGCGCGTCCTTCGCGGCTCCGCTAGTGAACGAGGTGCCGCCTGGGTCGGTCTCACGTGCCACGCGCTCGATGATGCGGCGCGATTCGTCGTCGCTGTCCTGGCGTCCCGCCATGGCGAATGTCCTGTTTTCGCGGCGACTTTAACCCGTTCGCCCGGCCAATCACAGGGCCTCGCGGTGGATGATAAAGAACCAGTAACGCTTCCACGCGGAGATCATGTTCTTGGGCGCGGATTGTGGTAATGCTTCGCCTGTCAGTCTTATTGAGGGATCTTACCATGCTTGCCCAGCGTCTTTCCTCTCCTTCCGTCTTCCGCAACCTGCCAGCCTTGCTGATGATGGCGATCGTGCTGCCGCTGCTTGCCGGCTGCGGTTACAACACCATCCCGACGGCGGAGGAAAACGCCAAGGCCGCATGGAGCCAGGTGCTGAACCAGTACCAGCGCCGCGCCGATCTCATTCCCAATCTGGTCGAAACGGTCAAGGGCTATGCCGCGCACGAGAAGGATACGCTCGATGCCGTGGTCGAGGCGCGCGCCAAGGCGACGCAAGTGACGGTGACGCCGGAAACGCTGAGCAATCCGGAAGCCATCAAGAATTTCCAGGACAGCCAGGCCGGCCTGACCAGCGCGCTGTCGCGGCTGCTAGCAGTGGTGGAGAATTATCCCGACCTCAAGGCCAACCAGAATTTTCTGGCGCTGCAGGCGCAGCTAGAAGGCACCGAAAACCGCATCGCGGTCGCCCGCCGCGACTATATCCAGGCGGTGCAGGAGTACAATCTGACGCTGAAGACCTTCCCGTCGGTGATTTGGGCCACCCTGTGGTTCCGTGGCAACCAGCCGTTTGCCAACTTCACCATCGCGGAAGACAAGATGCAGACGCCGAAGGTCGATTTCGGCACGACGCAGGGCGGGTGATGAATAGCTAGTGAGCGTGGTCCCTATTGGCCTTGCACTCCGTCGCACCCCCCTCTGTCCTGCCAGACATCTCCCCCGCAATGGGGGAGATTGCCAGCCTCTGCGTTCCGTCCACCCCTGCAACATTCAAAGTTGGCGAAAGCCAATGCGATAGTCGATCTCCCCCATTGCGGGGGCGATGTCCGTCAGGACAGAGGGGACGAAACGCCAGCCTTGCATTCCTGCCGGTCGTTCTAGCCGTTCTCTACGTAGCCCTCTTTCTGCCCCTCACCGCCCTTGCCGCAGAATTGCCTGCGCTGACCGGGCGGATCGTCGACAATGCCGGCATCCTCGATGCCGCGACCGAGGCGGCGCTGACCCGGAAGCTTGCGGATTTCGAAGCCAAGGGCTCCGACCAGATCGTCGTCGCCACCGTTCCCAGCCTCGACGGTGAGGAGATCGAGCCCTACGCCAACCGGCTGTTCCGCGCCTGGAATCTCGGCCAGGCCGGCGAGGACAATGGCGTGCTTTTGCTGGTGGCGCCGAACGACCGCAAGATGCGCATCGAGGTCGGCTACGGGCTGGAAGGCACGCTGACCGACCTGCACACCAAACTGATCATCGAAAACGACATGGTGCCGGCCTTCCGCGACGGCGATTTCTCCGGCGGCATAGTCAAGGCCGTCGACGACATGGTCATGGTGCTGGAAGGCAATCCCGAAGAGCTGGAAGCGCGCGGCGAACGCAACCAGCAGGCGCCGTTCAACGCCGACGATCTGTTCTTCACGGTGTTCATCGCCATCTGGGCGCTCATCTTCTTCGGCAGCATCGCCGCCTCCATCCTGCCGCCGATCTTCGGCCAGAAGATCGGACCTGGCCGCTATCGCTGGCTGGGCATGACTTTCGAGCCGAGCCGGCGGTCGTCCAGCGGTTGGTCCGGCGGCGGCTGGTCGTCAGGCGGGGGAGGCTGGTCCTCAGGCGGTGGCGGCTTTTCGGGTGGCGGCGGCTCGTCCGGTGGCGGCGGCTCTTCGGGAAGCTGGTGAGAGACAACATGGCGACACGACCGATCAGCCCCGAGGATCATGACCGCATCGCCGAAGCGATCCGCGCCGCCGAGACGAAGACCGACGGCGAAATCTACTGCGTCGTGGCGCATGCCAGCGACGGCTATTTCTTTCCGGCGGCCTTCATGGCGACGCTGGCCATGCTCGTCGTCAGCCTCGCGGTCAGTTACGGGTTGGAAGTGTGGTGGCTGTCGATCCGCGTACCGCATTTCGTCATTGCCCAGCTCCTGGCGATGGCCTCGGTGCTCATCCTGTTGTGGGCGCTGCCCGGCTTGCGCATCCATCTGGTGCCGAGACGGCTACGCTACCAGGCCGCGCACGCCAACGCGATAAAGCAGTTCCTTGCCCGCAACGTCCATCGCACCACGGCGCGCACCGGCGTGCTGGTCTTCGTCTCGGTTGCCGAGCGCTACGCCGAAGTGGTCGCCGATAGCGGCATCGACAGCCGTGTCGGCCAGGATGTCTGGGACAGTGTCGTCCGCGACCTTACCGCGCATGCCGGCGACGATCGTCTCGCCGATGGCTTCATCAAGGCAATCGAAGCGACGGGCGCGGTGCTGGCGGAGCATTTCCCGGTCTCGGCCGGCGACAGCAACGAGCTGGACGATCATCTGGTCGAAATCTGAGGGCCTGCCTGTAAACGCTACTCTGCCGGACGCCTGACGCGCATTTTCAGACAGGGTCTTTGTGCGTCGCGGGACCTTCCGATCGCCTGTGCGAAAGCGTCGGAGCCGCTTACCGGACTCTTGCAATCGGGCGATGCCGGTTTATGGTTAACCAATCATGAAGACGCTGAGCATCGACATCAGAAAAGCCGAGCCGCGCGACGCAAGCGCCATCGCCGACGTGCACCTGCTGGCCTGGAGCGGCGCCTATGCCGGCATCATCCCGCACCGCACGCTGACATCGATGATCAACCGCCGCGGCGCCGACTGGTGGGCGAACGCAATCCGTCGTGCCGCCACCGTTCTGGTCGTCGAGATCGGCGGCAAGATCGCCGGCTACGCGACGATCGGCAAGAACCGCGCCCGCGAGCTCAAGCAGCAGGGCGAGATCTACGAACTTTACGTGCGCCCGGAATATCAGGGCATCGGGCTCGGCAGCCGGCTTCTCTCAGCCGCACGAGCGCGACTGGCCGACCACGGGCTGAAAGGCATGGTGGTGTGGGCGCTGGAGGACAATCAGAACGCACTCACCTTCTATGCCGGCGCCGGTGGCCGCGACGTCGCCGAGGGCGTCGAGATCTTCGAGCAGAAGGCCCTGAAGAAGGTCGCCTTCGTCTGGGAATGACTTAGCTTCGTCATCCCAGGGTCTGCGTTCCGCTTCGCAATCAGTACCATTCGCCGCATTGCACCATGCGCCACCGCCCGCTATCGGTTTCCAATCGAAAGAGGGACAAAAGCCATGCGTATTGAAGCCATAGCCATCGGAAAGAACCCGCCGGAGGACGTCAACGTCATCATCGAGGTGCCGATCGGCGGCGAGCCGATCAAGTACGAGATGGACAAGGAGGCCGGCACGCTGTTCGTCGACCGTTTCCTGCACACCTCGATGCGCTATCCCGGCAATTACGGCTTTGTGCCGCACACGCTGTCGGGCGACGGCGACCCGATCGACGTGCTGGTCTGCAACACGCGCGCGCTGGTGCCGGGCTGCGTCATCAATGTGCGGCCGATCGGCGTGCTGGTGATGGAAGACAATTCCGGCCAGGACGAGAAGGTCATCGCGGTGCCTTCGCCCAAGCTGACGCTACGCTACCAGAACGTCACCGAATACACGCAGCTGCCTGACATCACGCGCGATCAGGTTCAGCATTTCTTCGAGCACTACAAGGATCTCGAGCCCGGCAAATGGGTCAAGATCGAGGGCTGGCACGATGCCGCCTATGCCAAGAAGATGATCGTCGAGGCGATCGAGCGGGCGAAGAAAAACAAGTAGGCCACGCCCGAAGGACGAACAATGGGCTGTCGCAACCGTTGAGATTGGCCAAAGCCTCTGAGCTTCGTCATCCTGGGGCGGAGCAAGGAGCGTAGCGACGCAGCGCAGACCCCTGGATCCATGCCGTGACGTCAAGGCGCCGCAACGGTGCAGAATTCTGGTCCGCTGCGCACTTCGTTGATGTCACGGAATGGATCCCAGGGTCTGCGCTCCGCTTCGCGTCGCTCCACCCAGGGATGACGAAGTCAGTTGTCGACGCGGCCGAAGGCGGGGACGTCGCCGACCGTCACGCGCACGTCCGTGCCACAGGCGAAGCTCCGCGCCTTCTCGTCGGCGAGCTTGCGCGCCTCATCATTGGCGGCGGGATTGCCGGTGGCCAGCACCAGCGCGACCGTACAGCCGTCATACTTCTCCGGCTGGGAGACCTTGGCGACGACCAGCACCTCGGTCGATTTGTTCTCGTCCTCGGGATTGCTGATCGAGCGGCGGTGGATGACCGCGAAGGGAACGGCGAGATCGCCGTTCGTCTCGATGCGCCATTCGAGCCTGGGTCCAGCCGAATTGAAGCCGACGAAGCTCTCCCAGACCGTGGTCATGTCGCTGGACGGAAAACCATAGAAAAGCGATTCGCGCGCATCGTCGTAAGCGATCAGCACCGGGTAGCCACGATAGCCCGAACAGGTGAGGCTCGCCCAGTCGCCATCGCCTTCCTCTGCCTGCGCATAGGTCACGCAGTCCTTGTTCGCGTCGAGATCGGTGTAGGCGCTGGAAATATCGCCGGCCTGGGCAGCCTGGCTGAGGGCGGCGAGGGCAAGCGGGATCATCAAAAGAGCACGCATCGCAGGCAACTCCGTTTCGGGCTGCCGCAGCGTAGCGCATGACCCCGAAAATCGAAACCGATTTCGGAAAGGATCATGCGCAGAATCAAAGTGTTACAGCGTCCTTTGCGCGTCCGAAAGGACGCGCGGCGCTGTAATTCAAACGCTATTTCTTCAAGCTCGCTTCGATCAGGAGGTCGGCGTTGCGGGCGACGGATTTCGCCGGTCCGCCGGCGCCGAACAGCTGCCCGCTGATATAGGCGCCCTCGATCAGAAGCAGCAGCCCGTCGCCCAGCGTATCGGCGTCGCCGGCACCCATCGCCGCCGCCATGGCGCGCAGGCGTCTTCGCAATTCCTGCTTGTTGGCCTCGCTCACCACGCGGGCCGGATGGCCGTGCTCGGGATATTCGACGGCCGCATTGGTCATGCCGCAGCCGCGGTAATCGGGTCTTTGCGTGCGCTTGCCGATCCTGGTCAGGAAGGCGGCGATCTGCGCGCGCGGATCGCCGGGATGGGCAGCGACCGCCTCGTCGAAGCGGGCCCAGAATTCGAGGTCGTATTGCCGCAGATAGGACGCGGCCAGTTCGTCCTTGGACGGAAAGCTGCGGTAGAGGCTGGGCTTGGTGACGCCGGCACGCCGTACGATCTCGTCGACGCCGATCGCCCTGATGCCTTGCCGATAGAACAAGTCGCGGGCCACGCGAAGGATTTTCTCGCCGGCCCTAGGCAAGGCTAACCCGCGAGGGTCCTTGATGGACGTTTCAATATTTTTGTCCGATGGCATGCAACAAACTCACTTGACAATGTTACTGACCGGTACGTATTGATGGCTTCAAGCAATTGCAACGTACCGGTCAGTAACATGATAGCTCAATCCCGCCCGTTTGGCCAGCGCTACGCTTTCGTCGTGGTCGCCGTCATTTTCCTCTGCCTGTTGATCGCGGCGGGCCTGCGGTCGGCGCCGGCCGTCATGATGCTGCCGCTGGAGGAGAGTTTCGGCTGGCGGCGCGATGTCGTCTCGCTCGCCGCGGCGATAGGCATCTTCCTCTACGGCCTGACCGGGCCGTTTGCCGCGGCACTGATGGAACGGATCGGGCTGCGCCGCACGCTACTGGCATCGCTGGTGGTGATGTCAGGCTCGACGGCGCTCAGCCTGTTGATGACCGAGCCGTGGCACCTGCTCCTCACCTGGGGCGTGTTTTCGGGGGTCGGTTCCGGTGCGGTCGCTACAGTACTTGGCGCCACCATCGTCAATCGCTGGTTCAAGACCAATCGTGGCCTGGTGATGGGACTGATGTCGGCCTCCGCCGCCACCGGCCTGCTGGTGTTTCTGCCGCTGCTCGCCGCGCTCGCCCAATGGGGAGGCTGGAAGCCGGTCGCCATCGCCATCGCGGTCGCCACCGCCTGTCTGGTGCCGCTGGTCTGGCTGCTGGTGCCGGAGCGTCCGGCTTCTATCGGCATGGTGCGCTACGGCGCTGACGCCGACGACGTGCCGCCGGTTCCGCCGGCCTCGCAGGGCAATTTCCTCACGCACACGCTCAGCACGCTGCGCCGTTCCGCTGGCACCCGCGTGTTCTGGTATCTGTTCGCCACCTTTTTCATCTGCGGCTTCACCACCAATGGGCTGGTCGGCACGCATCTGATCGCGTTTTGCGGCGACATGGGCATCGGCCAGGTGCAAGCCGCCGGCCTGCTGTCGCTGATGGGGATCTTCGACCTGATCGGCACGACGCTGTCGGGCTGGCTCACCGACCGCTTCGATCCCCGCAAGCTGCTCGGCGTCTATTATGCGATCCGCGGCCTGTCGCTGATCTATCTGCCCTATTCCGGTTTCTCGTCGACCAGCCTGATCATCTTTGCCGTGCTCTACGGATTGGATTGGATCGCCACCGTGCCGCCGACACTCAGACTGTCGAACGAGGCGTTCGGCGACCGCAGCGGGCCGATCGTCTTCGGCTGGATCGTCGCCGGCCACCAGGTGGGTGCGGCGACCGCTGCTTTCTTCGGCGGCACCATGCGTGAATTGCAGGGCAATTACGAGCTTGCCTTCCTCATCGCCGGCATGACGGCAATAGCCGCAGCCTGTATCTCGCTGTTGATCAACACCAGCAGGCCGGCATTCGACCCGGAACCGCAAGCGGCTTAAGGTGTGGCGGCTGATCGCTAATCTCCCCCTCGAGGGGGAGATGGCCGCGAAGCGGCCAGAGGGGGTCGGTCGGACCGGGCTCGGTCTCTTTTTGCAGACGTAGGAGGTGGGCGCTCCACGCAAGACGACCCCCTCTGTCACCTCCGGCGACATCTCCCCCTCGAGGGGGGAGATCGCCTGCTTGTCGATTGTTATGAAACCTTCATGGTTTCGAGATGCGGCTGAAACATTGACGCTGGAGCCTGGCGGCGACGTTCAACGCCATCCAGGAGACAGCCATGAACAAGATTTCGCGCCGCGCTTTCGTCACGTCGGCGAGCGCCATTGGCCTCGTCGGAGCCTCGGGCCTCGCGCTGCCCTATTATTCGCGCGCCAATCAGCGGCCGGCATTCACCCATGGCGTCCAGTCCGGTGACGTCGACGCAACCAGCGGCATGATCTGGACGCGCACCGATCGCCCGTCGCGCGTCATGTTCGAAGTCTCCTCGACCGAGAATTTCGCCAACGCCGTCCGCCTTGCGCCGCTCGATACCTCGCCGGCAAGCGACTACACGGTGAAGCGGCTGCTCACCGACCTCGCCTCCGATCAGGACATCTTTTATCGCATGACAGCGGCCGATCTCGCCGACATCAACGCCGTCTCCGAGCCGATCGTCGGCCGTTTCCGCACGGCGCCCGCCTCGAAACGCAGTATCCGGTTTGCCTGGTCGGGCGACACCGCCGGCCAGGGTTGGGGCATCGACGACACCGGCATGAAGACCTACGCTACGATCGGCACGCATACGCCCGACTTCTTCCTGCATTCCGGCGACACCATCTACGCCGATGGCCCGATGAAGGACGAGGCGGACCTGCCCGGCGGCGGCAAGTGGAAGAATACCGTTCTCATCGACGAAAAGCGCAAAGTTGCCGAGACGCTGGACGAGTACCGGGGTCAGTGGAAGTACAATTTGATGGACAGGAACGTGCTGGGGCTCAACGCCATCTGCCCGACCTTCTACCAGTGGGACGACCACGAGGTGGTGAACAACTGGTCGGATTCGAAGGACCTGAGCGCCGACGAACGCTACTCGGAAAAATCCATTCATGTGCTGGCAGCACGCGCGGCGCGCGCCTTCCACGAAATGACGACGATCCGCTACGAGCCGTCGGAACCCGGCCGCGTCTATCGCAAGATCGCCTATGGGCCGCTGCTCGACGTGTTCTTCCTCGATATGCGTTCCTATCGCGGCGCCAATGGCCCTGACATGCAGGATACGGTGACGCCGCAATCGCGCATCCTCGGCGAGCAGCAGACGCGGTGGCTGAAGCGCGAACTGGCAAACTCCAACGCGACCTGGAAAGTCATCGCCGCCGACATGCCACTCGGTCTCGTCGTCTGGAACGATGCCACGGAGAAGGCCGGCGCCGAGGCTGTCAGCAATGGCGACAATGGCCCGGCCAAGGGCCGCGAGCTGGAAATTGCCGACCTCCTTCGCTATATAAAGAACGCCGGTATCAGCAACACCGTCTGGCTGACCGCCGACGTGCATTACACGGCGGCGCATTACTACAATCCTGACAAGGCGCAGTTCCAGGACTTCAATCCGTTCTGGGAATTCGTCTCGGGTCCGCTCCACGCCGGCACTTTCGGCCCCAATGATTTCGACATGACCTTCGGTCCGGAGCTGAAATTCATCAAGGCGCCGACAGCCGAGCAGGGCCAGAACCTGCCGCCCTCAGCCGGCCTGCAGTTCTTCGGCCTCGTCGACATTGACGGCGCCACCGAACAGATGACGGTGCGGCTGATGGATCGCGACGACAACGAACTCTACAAGATGACGCTCGATCCGGTGCGGTCGGCGTGAGAAGACATCCTTGGGCGGAGCGAACGCGAAGCGGAGCGCAGATCGAAAGTCTATGCCGAAACGCGACGTCGCTTCGCTCCTGCTACGCCCGGGATGACGACCGCCGTCGGCGGCTATCAATCCGGGTAGCAAACTGCCGGAATCTTAGGCCAGACCGCGCTGTCGCAGCCGGCATTTTCCTGCCTCTGCTTGAAGGCGGCGCTGACCGGTCCGGTAACCACCGGGTCGACGCCATCGGGAGCATCGGCAAAACGCTGTTCCGCCAAACGCGTATCGGACGGCACGGCAAGGCCTGCCTCCAGCGTCGCGGCCGAGTGCGCCGCGCCTGCCGCAACGAGGACGGCGAGGGCAGCCCATGCGAGGATTGGCCGATATCCGATGCCCGTTTTGCTCATGAAATTCGAACTGTCCCGACCGCGAAAGGTTCCGCTTTAGTTAATAATTTCATTTCACACCAAGACGCTTAAGATTTGGTGACCATGTATTTGGTGGCACGCCTCCTCTTTCGCAATTGCGAAAAACCCTGTATGAGCCGCCCAACCGAAAGAGGCAGCGCCTTTTGGCCTGCTGCCTGCAACGCTCCCGAGACCACAACATGAAAATTCGTAATATCGCGATCATCGCGCACGTCGACCATGGAAAAACCACCCTCGTCGACCAGCTCCTGAAGCAGTCCGGCTCGTTCCGCGACAACCAGCGCGTCGCCGAACGCGCCATGGATTCGAACGACCTCGAAAAGGAACGCGGCATCACCATCCTGGCCAAGGCGACCTCGGTCGACTGGAAGGACACCCGCATCAACATCGTCGACACCCCCGGCCACGCCGATTTCGGCGGCGAAGTCGAGCGCATTCTGTCGATGGTGGATTCGGCCATCGTGCTGGTCGATGCCGCCGAAGGGCCGATGCCGCAGACCAAGTTCGTCGTCGGCAAGGCGCTCAAGGTCGGATTGAAGCCGATCGTCGTCATCAATAAGATCGACCGGCCGGACGCCCGCCATGTCGAAGTGGTCAACGAAGTGTTCGACCTGTTTGCGGCGCTCGACGCGACCGACGAGCAGCTCGACTTCCCGATCCTCTACGGTTCGGGACGCGACGGCTGGGTCTCGGAAAACCCTGAAGGCCCGAAGGACCAGGGCCTGTCGCCGCTGTTCGACCTCGTCATCAAGCATGTGCCGGCGCCGACCGTTCATCCTGGCCCGTTCCGCATGATCGGCACCATTCTGGAGGCCAATCCGTTTCTCGGCCGCATCATCACCGGCCGCATCGAATCCGGCACGCTGAAATCCAACCAGGCGGTCAAGGTGCTGCACCATGACGGCACCCAGGTCGAAACCGGCCGTATCTCGAAGATCCTGGCTTTCCGCGGGCTCGAGCGCCAGCCGATTGACGAGGCGCAGGCGGGCGACATCGTCGCCATTGCCGGCCTGTCGAAGGGCACCGTCGCCGACACGTTCTGCGACCTGTCGGTGACTGAGCCGCTGCATGCGCAGCCGATCGATCCGCCGACCGTGACGATGTCGTTCCTCGTCAACGATAGCCCGCTGGCCGGCACCGAGGGCGACAAGGTGACCAGCCGCGTCATCCGCGACCGCCTGCTGCGCGAGGCCGAAGGCAATGTCGCGCTGAAGATCGAGGAATCGCCTGACAAGGATTCGTTCTTCGTCTCCGGGCGCGGCGAATTGCAGCTTGCCGTGCTGATCGAGACGATGCGCCGCGAAGGTTTTGAGATCGCCGTGTCGCGTCCGCGCGTCGTTATGCAGCAGGGCGAGAACGGCGAATTGCTGGAGCCGGTCGAGGAAGTCGTTATCGACGTCGACGAGGAGCATGCCGGTGTCGTCGTGCAAAAGATGTCGGAGCGCAAGGCCGAGATGGTCGAATTGCGCCCGTCAGGCGGCAACCGCCAGCGCATCGTCTTCCACGCGCCGACGCGTGGCCTGATCGGCTACCAGTCGGAACTGTTGACCGACACGCGCGGCACCGCTGTCATGAACCGGCTGTTCCATGCCTACGAGCCCTACAAGGGCGAATTGCCGGGCCGCACCAACGGCGTGTTGATCTCCAACGAACAGGGTGAATCGGTCGCCTATGCCATGTGGAACCTGGAAGACCGCGGTCCGATGGTCATCGATCCGGGCGTCAAGGTCTATCAGGGCATGATCATCGGCATCCATTCCCGCGACAACGACCTCGAGGTGAACGTGCTGAAGGGCAAGAAGCTGACCAACATCCGCGCCGCCGGCAAGGATGAGGCGGTGAAGCTGACGCCGCCGATCCGCATGACGCTGGAACGCGCGCTGGCCTGGATCCAGGACGACGAGCTGGTCGAGGTGACGCCGAAGACCATTCGCCTGCGCAAGCTCTACCTCGACCCGAACGAGCGCAAGCGTTTTGAGAAGTCGGCGAAAGTGGTCGGAGCGGCGTAAGCTTCTCTTCGTTAAAACGTTACCGGGGAGGGAGCATTTGCGTGCTCCCTCCCTTTTCGTTTATCCACCGGCAGCCGCGATAATGTCGTCCCGATCCGGTTCGCCGGCCAGATCGATGCGGATCGCCGTTCCCGTTCGGGCCGGCTTGCGCAAGGCCTTGGCTCCGTCCGGACCGACGATCAGCAATCGCTTCTCTTCCCAAGCCTGAAGCCGCGATCGCGAAATGCGGAGTTCACCGGCGAGCAGCCGGTCGAGCCGCAGCGCTGTCGGCACGCCGAGCCTAAGCTGGAGTTCGAAAGCGGTGGAGTTTTGCGGCCTGCCGCCGAGCACCTCCTTATGAACGGCGGCTTCGGGAAACTCCTCGACGCGTCCGATCCTGCTGCGCAGTGCGACAACATCGAAGGCATGGCGACGCGCCAAGCCTGGGTCGTTGCTTTCGAGCGCCTGCAAAAGCGCCGGTTCGATGTCGCGGCGGTTGCAGCGCTCGAAGATGTCGAAATTCCAGGAGTTGTCGCAATCGACGCATCGGTAGATCAGCCACGCATCGATGCGTTTGCCATTGGCGTTGACGCGGAATTTTCCGCTGCTCTGGTAGGCCTTCAGGCCGCCGCAGCGGTTGCAGTTGATCAGAGGTCGAGGTGCGGTTTTGGGCGCGATCGCCCAGCGGATACGCAGTATCGAAGACATGCCGAAAAGCCCATCCCGTCGGGAAGTTCGTCAGATCGGCGATGTCGAGATGCCCATGCGGGCACGGCGTGGCGAGAGGCTGCGGCGATCGGGAATCAGGTGTCGCGGATGATTGTGCGCGACAGCGGTTCAGCAGCGCCAAACCGGTCTCGAACCGCCACCCTGAAGAACACGTGATATGAAACAGAGGTCGCGAATGCGGCGCCCTGCATTGTGTCGGGGGAGTTGACGAGACCGGCGGTTACGTAGGCAAAGTGAAGCTCGAAATTGTGTCGGGGCGCAACTTCTAGCCGTGGGGCGGCGAGCCGACAAGCCTCTTCTTTGATCGATGGAACACTTGCGCTACAATTGGCCGATCAACGTCCCAAGCAAAGATCCCGGTCATGCAGTTCACGTCGCTTCTGATCTTCGCCGCCGCTCTCTTCGTCGCCGCTGGCTCGCCCGGCCCCTCAATCGCTGCTTTGGTGGCGCGGGTCATCGCAAAGGGCTTTCGCGACGTGTTCCCGTTCCTGCTCGCCATGTGGATCGGCGAGGGCATCTGGCTGTCGCTGGCGGTGTTCGGGCTGGCGGTGGTGGCGCAGACCTTCCATCTCGCTTTTGTCGTGCTGAAATGGGTCGGCGTTGCCTATCTTGCCTACCTCGCCTGGAAGATGTGGACCGCCCCGGTCGAGGCGCGTGAGGGCGAGATGCCGCGCGAGGAATCGGCCGTCAAACTGTTTTTTGCCGGCATGGCGGTGACGCTCGGCAATCCCAAGATCATGATGTTCTATCTGGCGCTGCTGCCGACCATCATCGATCTCGCCTCGGTGACGGTCGTCGGCTGGGTGGAGCTGACGCTGACCATGGCCGTGGTTCTGGTCGCCATCGATCTCGCCTGGGTGCTCGCGGCGGCGCAGGCGCGAAAGCTGTTGAAGAGCAAGCGGGCGATGAAGATCGCCAACCGCGTCAGCGCCGGCACCATGGCCGGCGCCGCGGCGGCGATCGCAGCGCGATCCTGAGCATGATCCCGAAAAGTGGGAACCGATTTTCTCGGACAAACGGTTCGTTTGTCCAGAGATCATGCTCAAACAAACGGCGCGTCAACTCATTTCGATGATTGGGGCGATCTCGACGCTGAAACCCGGATCCGTCAGGATAGGACAATCCTTGGCTTTGGCGACGGCATCGTCGATGTCTTTCGCTTCGATGATCGTGTAACCGGCGGTCGGATTGCTGCCGCCATTGTTCTCGACCGTGCCGCCGGGCAGCACGGTCTTCGACATGCCGACCGGATTGCCGCCGTCGACCACCGCCGAGCCAAGCTTGCCGTACCAGCCGTTCCAGGCATCCATCGCTGCTTTCCGCTCGGCCTCGTCGGTCGGCATCTTGCCCGAGCCGTGATAGACATAGAGAAACTTTGCCATGGTCTCCTCCGTTGATCGCGGCATCGAACCGGCATGCGGTCACGCCGCGTGGTGATCATCGGACCAAACCGGCAAACAAGCAACGAAAATGAGGACTATCTAATATACTGCGAGGATTGGCTCGTAGCGGCCATGCCTCGTAGAGCCATCGCGTGATATTCATCATTCGACCGCACGGTTCGGATCGTGCTTAAGCAGGTCCCGGGCCTGATCCATCCCGATAGAACCGGGGCCGGAGCCCAGCTAATTGGGCAGCACGCCGGCCGTCGGTGCCGTTGCACTCTTCGGTGCCTGCGGCCCACCCTGGTAGAATTTAGACGCGGGATTGTCCTGCATGAAGTCATACGCAACCATGCCGAGCGGGCGCTTTTGCCGTTCGGCGGCCGGCTGGCGCCACGGGATCAGCTGGCGGAGCGCTGCCAGAGCGGCAGTCGGCGCTTCACCGAATTTCCGGCCCGGGTCCTGCGCCTTGCGCAGCTCCATCCAGTAGCTCGCCGTCAGCAGATCCTGCGCCAGAAGGTGAAACGACAGATCGACCGCCTGGCGGGCGCGTGCTGTCTTGATCCGCGTCTGAGCCTCCAGATCCTCGACCGTCGCGACGATGGCCTGTCCGGCAGGCGTCACCGGCGTGCCCATGCCGGCGAGTTCCTGCCACAAATCGGTTGCCAGATAGCCGTCGAAGGTGGGGATGTCCTTGCGTTCGTCAGCGTTCAGGATATCGGCGGGTTTGATCACGGTGAAGAACGGGTTGCGGAAGCGCTCGATGCGCTGGGCGACGGCAACCCCCAGATTGGTCAAGGCAATGGTGAACGCCTCGACCTGGTTGGCCATCGGATACGGATCCCAATTGGCGTTGGAGAAGATGTAGCCGGACTTGCCGTTACTCAGCGGCCCTCCCTTGATGTAGTATTTCATGAATTGCGGCGTGCTCAATTCCCAGGAGCTTTCGGGCGTCAGGCCAGGCAGGACGGCTGGATTGTGGTCGGAGGAATTGATGGACAGCAGCACGGAATCGCGTAGCTCGGCCCAGGACTGCCACGCCGAGCCCTGGCGCTGGCTCGAAGCCCGCATGCTTTCCGGATCCTGGATGATGCGGGCCGGATCCTCGTCAAACAGGTAGCTGCCCTTGATCATATCCATGATCCGGGCGGCGTCCCACGTCAGCCACTCGTAAGGCCGCATCGATTGCACCGGCACGGAGATCGGTGTGACGCTGGAATTCATACCGGTAAGGCCCATCGCGTAGCTGAGATCCGTCCACTCCAGGAGCTTTCGTGCATCCTCGATCAGCAGGACCGTCTGCGCCTGCGCATAGGCGTTGGTGCTGATGAGCGCCGCCTGGTCCGCGGCAAACGGCTCGAGCGGCTTCAATCCGGCTTCGGCAAGCGCCTGCGCCGCCGGCATGCGGACGCCGCGGTAATGGGCCTCGCCCTCGCCGACCATGCCGGCGGCGATGTTGCCCATCGTCGGCAGGTCGCCTTCTCCCAGCGTACCGCGCGATTGCACGACCGGCGTCACACGCTTGTTCAGCATGTCGACAAGGCTGCGGGTCAGTTGCGGGCTTGCTGCCTCGTAGGACATCGTGTTGGCCCGGATTGCCATGATGGCGCGTACCAGCGCTTCGTCGTCCATCTCGGGCCCATAACCGCGCGTCACGCCGCCCTTGAAGCGGGCCAACTGCTGGTCTTTCAGCAGTTTGGTGTTTTCAGGCGTGGTCGGATCGCCAGAGAAGATCACCGTCTCGCGCTGGTCGCCGGCGCCACGGTTGAACCAGTAGATCGTCACGCCTTCCGCCGCGCCCTGCAAAAGCAGGCCGTATGCATCGGCTGAACGCTGCAACGCTTCGGCGCTGAGTTCGACCTTCGCACCGTTGCGCGCGATATCGACGACCTGTTCGATGGTCAGGTCGCGGCCGGTGAGCTTGATCGTCTTGCCGGCGGCGGTCTCGGTGATGGGTTGGTAGATTTGAGCCGCTTCGAAGGCGAGCGTTGGTGTCGCGACGAGCGCCCATGTCATGGTCAGGGCGCAGAGGAAAATCTTGGGCGTATGAGCGGAAATTCGGTCCAGCATAACGGCTCCCATCTCTGAAGCTAGGTTTCAGGTACGAGTTTCACCCCCTGGAAATTTTGTTTCCTAGAAAACTAGCCGGCGGCGTCTCCCTGTCAAACGATTGTTGGCCCCAGGACCGATAGTGGGACCGCCGTGGCCCTATCGTGCCATCGCGTGGTATTCATCGTTCGGCCGCATGTCGACTGCCGCCGCCACCCGGTTCGACATGTTGAAGAAGGCGGCGGTTGAGGCGATGTCCCAGATGTCGCGGTTGGAAAAGCCGGCCTCGCGCAGCGCTGCCCGGTCGGTCTCGACGATCTTAGCCGGCTCTTCGGTCAGCTTCACCGCAAATTCGAGCATCGCTATCTGTTTCGCAGAAAGGTCGGCGGCGCGGAAGTTCATCGCCATCATCTCGCCGAAGGCCGGGTCGCCGGAAAGCTGGCGCACCGCCGCGCCATGGGCGGTCAGGCAATAGTAGCAATGATTGATCGAGGAGACTGCCACCGCGATCATCTCGCGTTCCAGTTTCGACAGGCCGGATTCACCCAGCATCAGATCATTGTACATGTCGGTGAAGGCACGCAGCTTCTTCTCGTCGAAAGCGTAGGCCAAGAGCACATTGGGAACGAGGCCGAGTTTCTCCTCGCATTTGGCGAAATAGGCTTTTGTCGCTTCGCTCAGCTCCGCGGGTGCGAGATCGAGTGCAGTGATTTTGTCCGTCATGGCGGATTTCTCCTCATTTCCAGGCGACCCACCGGCGAATTCCGACATTTCGTCGCAAGCCGTCAAACCTTTGTCGCCAAATACCGGTCATCTGCTACCATAGTTGCAAAAGCATGTGACGGGAGGGAATTAGCGCCTATGGCCAGCCTGAAATCAGCAAGTCAGTTGAAAAAGATGAGCACGGCCAAGGGCAGCGAAAAGCCCGGCAGGCTTGCCGATTACCTGCTGGCGCGAGCGCCGGCCGAAGATGTCGCCGCTTATGATGTCACCGACCTCGAACGCGCCGCCGATCTCGCCGGCCGCGCCGTCGCCCGTCACAAGAAGGGTGATTGCGTCGTCGCCATAGAGGTCGATTCCGGTGTTGTCCGCCAGGGCAGGCCGATGACCGTGATCACCGTCGTCAATGACAACATGCCGTTCCTGTTCGATTCCATCCTCGGCGAGATCACCGAGAGCGCCGGCGAACCGCTGCTGGTTACCCATCCGGTGATCGTCGTCAGGCACGGCAAGAGCGGCGTCGACGAAATCCTCGGCGATGGCGGCTTTGCCAAGGGCGATCATAGTCATGAACGGCTGAGCGTCATCCACGTCCATATCGGCCGTCTTTCGGCCGAGCAGGCCGAAGCATTGGCCGGGCGGCTGAAGAAGATATTGGAACAGGTGCGCGCCGCGGTCACCGACTGGAAGCCGATGCTGGCCCGCCTCGACCAAGCGATCTCGGAGTTCCGCTACGCTCCGGTGCCGCTCGACAAGGCCCATGTCACCGAAGCAATCGCCTTCCTCGAATGGCTGCGCGACGACAATTTCACCTTCCTTGGCATGCGCGAGTTCAAATACACCGGCGGCGAGAAGAGCGGCACGCTGGAGCGCACCGAAAAGCCCGGGCTCGGCATCCTCTCCGATCCCGACGTGCTGGTGCTGCGGCGCGGCACCGAAGCGGTGACGACGACGCCGGAAATCCGCGCCTTCCTGCACGGACCGGAACCGCTGATCGTCACCAAGGCCAACGCCAAATCGTCGGTGCACCGCCGCATCTATCTCGATTACATCGGCATCAAGACCTACACCGCCAAGGGCGTGCTTTCGGGCGAGTTGCGCATCGTCGGCCTGTTCACCTCGACCGCCTACACGCGCTCGGTGATGAAGATCCCTTATCTCAGGTCGAAAGCCGGAACCATCATCGCCAAATCCGGCTTCAACCCTGAAGATCATTCCGGCAAGGCACTGATCAACGTGCTGGAGAGCTATCCGCGCGACGAGCTGTTCCAGGTTCCGGTGCCGGTCCTGCGCAAGCACGCCGAAGCCCTTCTGGGGCTGATCGAGCGGCCACGGATCAGGGCGCTGGTGCGCGTCGACCAGTTCGACCGCTTCGTCTCGGTCCTCGTCTTCGTGCCGCGCGACCGCTACGACAGCATCGTACGCGAGAAGATCGGCACCTATCTGAAGACGGTGTTCGAAGGCCGGCTGTCGGCCTACTACCCCGCCTTTCCGGAAGGCGGACTGGCGCGCGTCCATTTCATCATTGGCCGCTCCGGCGGCAGAACGCCGAAGATCGAGCAGGCGACGATCGAGGCCGCGATCCACGACATCGTGCGGACCTGGGACGATACGCTGCGCGAAGCCGCCGCCGAGACCGGCGCTGAGGCGGCGCTTACAACCATCGCCTCACGTTTCTCGGAAAGCTATCGCGACAGTTTTCCGCCGGCCGTAGCATTGGCCGACGCTGGACGCATATCGAGGATCAATGCCGACAATCCGATCGCCATCGACTATCACCGCCATGCTGACCAGAAGCCGCATCAAGCCGCGCTGAAGATCTACCATCACGGTGAGCCGGTGGCGCTTTCCAGGCGGGTACCGGTTCTGGAGAACATCGGTTTCCGTGTCATCAGTGAGCGCACCTTCGAGGTCGGCGACCAGACCTCAGGCATGATCAATAGTGATCAGCCGGGCATGGTCTTCATCCACGACATGGAGCTCGAAAACAGCTACGGCGAACCGATCGACCTTAGCGACGGCGGCGCGCTGTTCGAGGACGCCTTCCTTTCCGTCTGGCGCGGCGACATCGACAATGACGGCTATAACGGCCTTGCCCAGACGGCGGGGCTGTGGTCGGGCGAGGTCACCATCCTGCGCGCCTATGGCCGCTATCTGCAACAGGCCGGCATTCCGCAGAGCCAGGATTTCATTGCCGCCGCGCTCAACCGCTATCCCGACATCGCGCGGGGCCTGCATGCGCTGTTCGTCGCCCGCCTCGGACCGACGGCCGACACCGAAGGGCTGATCGCGGCCAAGCACCTCAAGGCCAAGATCAAGGATGCGTTGGAGGAGGTTCCCAACATCGATGACGACACAATCATCCGCCGCTACCTCAACCTGATCGAAGCCTCGCTACGCACTAATCATTTCGTTGCCGATTTGAAGGAGAAGGGCCAGTCGCTGGCGATCAAGCTCGATTCGCAGGCGGTCGACGGCCTGCCGGCGCCGCGGCCGTGGCGGGAGATCTTCGTCTACGGTTCCGAGGTCGAGGGCGTGCATCTGCGCTTCGGCCCGGTCGCCCGCGGCGGGTTGCGCTGGTCGGACCGCGCCCAGGATTACCGCACTGAGGTGCTCGGCCTGGTCAAGGCGCAACAGGTCAAGAACGCGGTGATCGTGCCGGTCGGCGCCAAGGGTGGCTTCTATCCGAAGAAGCTGCCGGCGAGCGCCGGCCGCGACGCCATCTTCGAAGCCGGCACCTCGGCCTACAAGAACTTTGTCTCGAGCCTGTTGTCGATCACCGACAATATCGGCCTGGACGGCGTCATTCCGCCAGCCGGCGTGGTGCGGCGCGACCCGGACGATCCCTATTTCGTCGTTGCCGCCGACAAGGGCACGGCGACCTTCTCCGACACAGCCAATGCGATCAGCGAGAAGCATGGTTTCTGGCTCGACGACGCTTTTGCCAGTGGCGGCTCGGCCGGCTACGACCACAAGAAGATGGGCATCACCGCCAAGGGCGCCTGGGAAGCGGTCAAGCGGCATTTCCGCGAGATGAACCGCGACATCCAGACCACACCCTTCACCGTGGTCGGCGTCGGCGACATGTCGGGCGACGTGTTCGGCAACGGTATGCTCCTGTCCGAGCAGACCCGGCTGATTGCCGCTTTCGATCATCGCGACATTTTCATCGATCCCGCTCCCGACATGGCGGCTTCGATGGCCGAGCGCCGGCGTATGTTCGCGCTGCCGCGTTCGAGCTGGCAGGATTATGACAAGACGAAGCTGTCGGAAGGCGGCGTCATCGTCTCGCGCAGCCAGAAGTCGATCACGCTGCCGCCGGCCGCGGCCGCGGCGATCGGCCTCGGCAAGACAACAGCCACGCCGGTTGAGATCATGAGCGCCATCTTGAAGGCGCCGGTTGACCTTTTATGGTTCGGCGGCATCGGCACGTATCTGAGGGCGTCGACGGAAACCAACCAGGATGTCGGCGATCGCGCCAACGATGCTATTCGGGTGACCGCGCTCGAGATGCGCGCCAAGGTCATCGGCGAAGGCGCCAATCTCGGCGTGACGCAGCGGGCCCGCATCGAATTCGGGCTGAATGGCGGACGCTGCAATTCGGACGCGATCGACAATTCGGGCGGCGTCAACTGCTCCGACGTCGAGGTCAATATCAAGATCGCGCTGGCTTCCGCCATGCGCAAGGGAGTGCTGACCCGCCCAGTGCGCAACAAGCTTCTTGCCGAGATGACCGACGAGGTGAGCGGGCTGGTGCTGTCCAACAATTACGAACAGACGCTGGCGCTGTCCCTTGCCCGCAAGCGCGGCCTTGCCGACATCGCCCATCAGAGCCGTTTCATGGCCGCGCTCGAGGCGCGCGGCCTGCTCGACCGCAATGTCGAAGCTCTGCCGTCGCCGGCAGCCCTTGCCGAGCGCGAGGCGCGCAGCGAGCCGTTGACCAGAGCTGAGCTCGGCGTGCTGTTGGCCTATGCAAAGATCGTGCTGTTTTCCGACATCGTCGCCAGCGACGTGCCGGACGATCCGCATTTCGACCGTGACCTGATGGGCTATTTTCCGGACCGGATGGCGAAGAAATACGCGGCCGAGATCCATGGCCATCGGCTGCGCCGCGAGATCATCGCCCGCGTCGTCGCCAACGATCTGGTCAATCGAGGCGGCCCATCTTTCGTCAACAGACTGCAGGAAGCGACCGGCCGCAGCGCGGCCGACGTGGTCCGGACCTTTGCGGTCGTGCGCGACGGCTTCGGCTTGCCGGCACTCTACCGCCAGATCGACGCGCTCGACAACCAGATCGACGGACAAGTGCAGCTCGATCTCTATCAGGCCGTTAGCCGGCTTACTTATGTGGCCAGCGGCTGGTATCTCAAAAACGATACCAGCACCGCACCGCTCGGCCAGCGGATCGGCGAACTGCAGGACGCGCGCAAAGCACTGGAGCCGAAGCTCGTTTCGCTGCTGCCGGCCTTCTCGCGCGAACTGATCGAGGAGCGGCGGCATGGTCTGGCCAAGGGCGGCGCGCCCGAAAGCTTGGCCGAACAGCTGGCGCTGACCGATGTGGCTGGCCTCGTCCCCGACATCGCGCTGACCGCACGGACGGCGGATGCCGACATCGTCGTCGCCGCGAAGGCGTTTTTCGCGGTGAGCGACGCCTTCCGCATTCCGCGGGTCGAGGATGCGGCACGCTCGATCTCGCCGTCCGACTATTACGATCAATTGGCTCTCTCCCGCGCCACCGACACGATCGGCGCGGCCAGGCGCGGCATCGCGGTGGCGGCGCTGACCGGCCACGCCGAGGCGACGGACCCGGTGGCGGCATGGCTGGAGGCCGGCGGTGAACGGGTCGCGCGCATCCGCGAGCGGCTACAGGCGCTGACCGAGGGCGGCGACATCACCGTATCGCGGCTATCGGTGGCGTCGGGGCTGATCAGCGACCTGACGGGGATGTGAGAAGTCTTCGACATGGCGCGGGATTGCCGACAGGAACTGCGCTATAGAGCGAAGCGGTTCCCTGCTTCGGGGCGCCGTTCGCGGGAGGGCACATGGCCGAAGTAGCAGTGCAGCGGGCATCGGGACGCGGCGTCTGGGGATGGATGCTGTTCGACTGGGCGGCGCAGCCGTTCTTCACGGTGATCACCACCTTCATCTTCGGACCCTATTTCGTCTCGCGCATGGCGAGCGATCCGGAAACGGGCCAGGCGGCATGGGGTTACGGCATCGCCGCAGCGGGTCTGGCCATCGCTGTGCTGTCGCCGATCCTCGGCTCGATCGCCGACCAGACCGGCCCGCGAAAGCCGTGGATCGCCTCTTTCGCTGCGATCAAGATCACCAGCCTCTGCCTGCTGTGGTTCGCTGCTCCCGGTTCGAACATTTTCCTGGTTGTGCTGTTCTTCTCGCTGGCTTCGGTCGCGGCGGAATTCTCGACCGTTTTCAACGATTCGATGATGCCGCGCCTGGTGCCGAAGAGCGATATCGGCCGAATCTCGAACATGGCCTGGGGTCTTGGCTATCTCGGCGGCATGGTAGCGCTGATCTTTGTCGTCGCCTTCATGGCCAGTTCCCCGGAAACCGGCAAGACGCTTCTCGGTCTCGATCCGGTCCTCGGGCTCGACCCGAAACTCGGCGAAGACGCGCGGGCGACCGGACCCCTCTCGGCGGCCTGGTATTTCCTGTTCATCCTGCCGATGTTCTTCTTCACGCCGGATGCGGCGAAGGGCATTCCCCTACGGCCGGCGGTGCGCGAGGGACTATCGGAACTGAAATCGACGCTGGGCGAAATACGCAAGCGCAGCGGCATTTTCCGCTTTCTCGTCGCCCGCATGATCTATCAGGATGGCGTCAATGCGTTGCTTGCGCTGGGCGGTGCCTTTGCGGCGGCGATGTTCCATTGGTCGATCACCGAGATCGGCCTGTTCGGCATCATCCTCAACGTCGTCGCCATCGTCGGCTGCCTGGTTGCCGCACGCCTCGACACGGCGCTTGGCTCCAAGACCATAGTGATGATTTCGCTTGTCCTGCTGAGCATCGCCACGATCGGCATCGTTTCCACCGGCCCGGGCTATACGTTGTTCGGTGCCTGGACGATGCCCGGAGCCGATAGCGGCGGGTTGTTCGGGACACCGGCGGAAAAAGCCTACATCTTCTTTGGTCTGCTGATCGGTATTGCCTTTGGGCCGGTGCAGGCATCTTCGCGCTCCTACATGGCGCGTAGCGTCACGGCGGCAGAGTCGGGCCGCTATTTCGGCATCTATGCGTTGGCCGGGCGGGCGACCAGTTTTGCCGCGCCGTTCATGGTGGCGACGATCACACTGGCCAGCGGCTCGGCGCGGCTCGGCATGGCGGCTATTATCCTGTTTCTCGGCGTCGGCCTGGCAATCCTGGTCCGCACGCCGTATCCGGCGGACCAACCGGCGGAGTAGCTGCTCTTGCCTTTTCCCACTTGTGGGACAAGGCAAAAGTTCTCAATGCCTGAAATGTCTCACACCGGTAAACACCATGGCGATGCCGTGCTCGTCGGCGGCGGCGATGACATCGTCGTCGCGCATCGAGCCGCCGGGCTGGATGACGGCGGTGGCGCCGGCTTCGATCGCCGACAAAAGCCCGTCGGCGAAGGGAAAGAACGCGTCTGACGCGACAACAGAACCTTTGGTCAATGGCTCCACCAGGCCGGCAGCCTCGGCCGCGTCGAGCGCCTTGCGCGCCGCGATGCGCGAGGAATCGACCCGGCTCATCTGGCCGGCGCCGATGCCGACGGTGGCACCATCTCTGACGTAGACGATGGCGTTCGACTTGACGTGCTTCGCGATGCGGAAGGCGAATTTGAGATCGGCCATCTCGGCCGGCGTCGGCGCGCGCCTGGTCACCACTTTCAGGTCTAGGTCATCGACAACCGCATTGTCGCGGCCCTGGACGAGCAATCCGCCGGAAACGGATTTCACGGTGGTTCCGGCCGAGCGCGGATCGGGCAGGCCGCCGGTGACAAGCAAGCGCAGATTCTTCTTGGCGGCGACGATGCGGATTGCGTCTTCCGAGGCGCCCGGCGCGATGATGACCTCGGTGAAGGTTTTGACGATCTCCTCGGCGGCTTCGGCATCGAGGCTACGGTTCATCGCGACAATGCCGCCAAAAGCCGACACCGGGTCGCAGGCAAGCGCCTTGGCATAGGCCGTCTTCAGCGAGGTACCCTCGGCGACGCCGCACGGGTTGGCGTGCTTGACGATCGCGACAGCGGCGGAGCGCGCCGGGTCGAACTCGCCGACCAGTTCGAAGGCGGCGTCGGTGTCGTTGATGTTGTTGTAGGAAAGCTGCTTGCCCTGAAGCTGGCGCGCCGTCGCGACGCCCGGCCGCTTGTCGCCATCGACGTAGAAACCGGCGCTCTGGTGTGGGTTCTCGCCGTAGCGCATCACCTGGTCCAGCCTGCCGCCGAAGGCGCGCCAGGTGGGATGCTCGATCTCCAACGCTTCGGCGAACCAGCCGGAGATCGCCGCATCATAGCTGGCGGTTCGGGCAAAAGCCTTGGCCGCCAGCTTCTTGCGGAAATCCAGCGAGAGCGAGCCGAAATTCATCTCCAGGGCGTTGAGCACCGAGGCATAGTCTTCGGGGTCGGTGACGATGGCGACGTAAGCGTGGTTCTTGGCGGAAGCGCGGATCATCGCCGGGCCGCCTATGTCGATGTTCTCGACGATCGAGGCATAAGCAGCGCCGGAGCGGCGGACATCCTCGAATGGATAGAGATTGGAGACGACGAGATCGATCGGCTCGATGCCATGATCGCGCATCGCCGCGGCGTGTTGGGGATCGTCGCGCACGCCAAGCAGCGCTCCATGTACCGACGGATGCAGCGTCTTGACGCGGCCGTCCATGATCTCTGGAAAACCGGTGAGGTCGGAGACGTCGCGCACGGTCATGCCTGCCTCAGCGATGGCCTTTGCCGTGCCGCCGGTTGAAACCAGCTCGACACCGGCCGCGGCCAGCGCCCTGGCGAAGTCGATGAGCCCGGTCTTGTCGAAAACGGAAAGCAGCGCGCGACGCACGGGGACGAGATCGGGCGCGGGAATGTTCTTGGCGGCGACGGCCATGGGCTGGCGGCCTTTCACGGCTGGTTGGGAAAGTGTCGGCGCGCCGTAGCACATGACATCAGGAAATCAAGCCGCTACAGCCTCCTTGCTCCAGGCTCGGACCATTCGCCACGGGCAGTTTCAGCTTTTTTCCGGATAGCCGGCGATGCCGGTCCGCGTCAGTTGCCAATGGACCTCGGAAATCTCCGATGCCTTGAACGCCAGTACGATCTGCCGGCTACGGCGCGGGCCGCCAAGGCCGGCGAAATAGATGGATTCATCGACCTCGGGCGCCACTTCGGTACAGGTAAACACCCAGCTGTCGGCCTGGTCGGCGGCCAGTACCAGGCGGCCGTGCTCGTCCTGGAGCAGGCTTATGTCGGGATGGATGTGGAAGCGCACCGTGACGAAATCGCGGCCGTTGTTGCGGATCGCAGCATTGCCCGGCCGCAGAAAGCGATCCCTGCCGGCGAGCACATTGCCGTTCGCCGACAATTTCAGCTCGCGCTCATGCAGCAGGCCGAAGCGCGCGACATAGCCGTCGTGGCGGGCCAAAAACCCTTGGCTGCCCTGCTGGTCGGTGCGCTTGCAAGGCACATGCTGCGGGCCGCCGATCAACGGCGTGCCGAGCAAATCGTTGACGCGCAGCGAATGGCTGAACCGCGCCGACGACGTATCGTTGATGGTGGCGGTCGAATGGGCGGCGGTGGCGCGGGCAAGCGGCCGGAATTCGGCGGCGCCATAGGTGTCGACGCCAGCGTTAACGACATAATGCTGGCGGCCGGAGGACAGCTCGAAGGCCAGGCATCCGGCGTGCGCCGCGTTGGAAACATCGATGGGGGGCGGCGGGCCGGTATCGGCGATCACGGTGACGCCGCCCATGGAAAGGCGCTCGTAGCCCGAATGCGGCGCGTGCAGCAACGGCGCGCCGGCGGTGTCGTCGTGGCGCAGAATGGTGGCGATGCGGTCGTGGATGGTCGCGCCCATGCCGTTGAAGCGGGCGAGGCTGCCGTCCTGGTGGCGAAAGAAGCGCAGCGCCGGCAGCATACGGTCGATGGCGCCCATCAGCGCCGGCGGCGGTGTTTCGGCTTGATTGGCATAAGTCTGGCGCAGCGGCAGAAGGTCGGCGAGGATTTCAAGAACAGCTATCGGATTGCGGGAAATATGGCCGCCATCCGGCAGGATCTGGCGGTCGAGCTCCTCGGCGAGATTGCGGGTCGCGCCGCGCAGCGTCGATGCCGACGCCGGCAGCGACAAGGCGGCGAAGGCGAGCGCGATGCGGGCGCGCAGCAGTTCCTTGCCGTCCGGCATCTCACGTGCCATCGCCCTGAGATAGCGGATCTGCACGGCCAGCGATTTCAGGAACGCCCGATAGAAGGGAAATTCAGCGCCCTGCAGCACCACCGAGGAATGCTGCAGCCAGGCAATGACGCGCTTGGCCGTCGTGCCGGGCTCCCAGGCAACACCGGAAATATGGCTGCCATGGATGGTGATCCAGTCGGAGACCAGCGCGCGGGCATTGGCGGCGGCGAGCTCGGTGCCGGCGGCGCGCATATGGCGCAGCCAGCGAAAGCCGTGCAGCGTCTTTTGCCAGCCGGGATTTTGCACGGCGATCTGGAAGGGCGACTTGCCGCCGGTCTCGACCAGATGTCCCGACAGCGGATAGCGGCCATAATAGATCTCGAGCGCGATCTGCGGGTCGGCCAGGCGCAGGTCCGGCGGCGCGATCAAAACGCGTTCCGGCGTGCGGCCGGAATAGCGCCAGCGATAGATCGGCCCGGCGCGCAGGCGCCGGCGCGCCTTGCGCCAGAACTCCTTCGCGACAAGCGTCCATAGGCGCGTCGTGCTGCCGGCAGCGATCGCCAAAAGCCCTCCTCAAGTCCTCATCCGAGAACAAGCTTATATGATTCAAGAACTTATGCGAAGGCGAATTCAACGGGAGCCCTGGAGTTCAGCCTGTTTTCCGCAGGATTCTTCCTAAGACAGCCGGCGAATTTTCCGTGTTAGCCGGCCCTGCGCATGCGAGCGGCGAAGAAGCCGTCCAGGCCTGACCGTTCCGGTGTGCCGAGTTCGAGATCGGCGGGCGTGGTGCGCAGCGTTCCTTGCGACGTCAGGAACGGATCGATGCCGGCGATCTCGCCCGGGCGGAGCGGATCATCGGCGATATCGGCCGTGCCGGCGAGGAAGGCCCGGTGAAGCGCCTCGCCTTCGAGCGGGTCGAGCGAACAGTTGGAAAAGACGATGCGCCCTCCGGGCCTGACCAGGGTGACGGCGCGGGCGAGCAGCCTTCGCTGCAGATCGGCGAGCTTTTCGACGTCGGCCGCCGTCTTCGTCCAAGGCACGTCGGGATGCCGCCGCACCGTGCCGGTCGAAGAGCAGGGTGCGTCGAGGAGAACGGCGTCGAACAGTTCCTTCGGCTCGTATTTGAGCAAATCGGCCTGGACGATCTCTGCGGGCAGACCGAGCCGTTCGAGATTCTGCGAGAGCCGCGCCAGCCGGTTTTTTGAGGAATCGATCGCGGTGACCTCCGCGCCGCCGAGAATGAGCTGAGCGGTCTTGCCGCCAGGGGCGGCACAGAGGTCGGCGACGCGCAAACCCCTTATGTCGCCAAGGAGTCGGGCCGGAAGGCTGGCGGCGGCGTCCTGAACCCACCAGGCGCCGTCTTCGAAACCGGGCAGCTCGGTGACGGAGGCGCTGAGTTTTTCCACCCGCACCGTGCCGGTCGGCAGCACGATGCCGCCGAGCCGCCCGGCCCACAGCGCGGGATCGGACTTGACGGTGAAGTCGACCGGTGCCTCGTACCGATGTGCGGCGAGAATCTGCCTGGCCTTGTCGACGCCATAGGCAGCTTTCAAGCGATCGGAAAACCATCGCGGCGCTTCGTCGGTAGCGGCAAGCGCTGCGGCCAGTTCTGTTTCCTTGGATCGGGCCAGCGTGCGCAGCACGCCGTTGACAAGACCGGAAAAGCGCACCGTGCGCGGATCCGACTTGGCGTGGGTCACGGCTAGATCGACGGCGGCGCTATCGGGAATGTCGAGGAACAGGATCTGCGCCGCCGCCACATGCAGAATATGCGAAAGCGCGGTGGCGTTGGGCGGCAGCGGCTTTTCCAGCCGACGCGCCAGCGACCCCGATATGGTCATGCGGAAGCGCAGCGCAGTGACCAGTATGGCGCGCACCAGCGCCCGGTCACGCAGGTCGAGCGCCTTGTATTGCGGATGGCCGTTCTCATGGTCGGTCAATCCGTCAAGCGGCGTCTTGGCGTCGATGACGGCGGCGAGCAGCCTTGCTGCCGCCTTGCGCGCCGCAAGGCCGGCAACGGGCTCGCCGGGGCTCACCGCATGGTTTTCATGATCGCCTGAAATTCGGTGCCGGCGTTTCGCTTCGCTCACGACCACGGGCCCTTGGGTCCGGTCGGATTGCGGCCCCAGGGATTGGATTTCGGCCGGGCCGGTTGCGCCGGCGGCTGCTCAGGCTGCTGGGCTGGCTTCCCCCACGGGCCGGATGGCTGCTGCTCGCCAGCCTGCTTTGGCATCGGAGTTTGCGGCCGCGGCGGGGTGGATGCGCCACCAACCGTCATATCCCGCGCCATCGCCTGCAGGGCCGCGATGCGGTTGTCGGTGTTCGGGTGAGTGGAAAACAGACTGTCCATGCGCTCGCCGGATAGAGGATTGATGATGAAGAGGTGGGCGGTCGCCGGATTGCGCTCGGCATCCGGGTTGCGGATGCGTTCGGCGCCGCGGGCGATCTTGTCAAGCGCCGAGGCAAGCCAGAGTGGCTGTCCACAGATTTCGGCACCGCGCCGGTCGGCCTCATACTCGCGGGTGCGGCTGACCGCCATCTGCACGATCATGGCCGCGAACGGCGCTACGATCATCGCCACCAGCACGCCGACAAAGCCGAAAGAATTGTTGTTGTCGCGGTTGCCGCCGAAAAAGAAGGCGAAATTGCCGAGCATCGAGATCGCGCCGGCAAGCGTGGCGACGATCGTCATGGTCAGCGTGTCGCGGTGCTGCACATGGGCGAGTTCGTGCGCCATCACCGCGGCGACCTCTTCAGGCGACAGCTGCTGCAGCAATCCGGTGGTGGCGGCGACCGCGGCATTCTGCGGGTTGCGGCCGGTGGCGAAGGCGTTGGGCTGCGGGTTGTCGATCAGATAGGTTTTCGGCATCGGCAGGCCGGCCTGTTTGGCCAGGCTCTGCACGATGGCGTAATATTCCGGCGCGTTCCTTTCGTCGACCTCGACGGCGCGGTTCATCGACAGCACCATCTTGTCGGCGTTCCAATAGCTGAACAGGTTCATGCCGGCCGCAATCAACAGGGCGATCACCATGCCGCCCGATCCACCGATCATATAGCCGACGCCCATGAACAGCGCAGTCATAGCGGCCAAAAGCATGGCGGTGCGAAGTGTGTTCATTGTCTGCTCCGTTTCTGCCTGCGCCGCGTAAAGGGGGTCGATCCTTGTCGACTGATCGCTATATGATGGGAAGCACTGGCCCCTGTTTCAATTGGCGCCGGTTTCTCTGTTGGAATATCGCATGATCGACGAATCCAGTAAAACGGGCCAAACCAGCAATACAGATGCCGATCCCGGCTACGATGCGCCGCGAAAGGCGCTGACGCCGGCAGCCCGCCGCGCTTTGGCGGAAGCGGAAGCACGGCGCGACCGCTATCGCCAGCAGGAAGCCGCGATGCCGCGGGAGATCGGCGGCCGTGGCGGCAAGGAACCCGGCCGCTATGGCGACTGGGAGGTCAAAGGCCTGACCAGCGATTTCTAAGGGCACGTTGAGATTTAGGTGGATGCCGGCCGGCCTGCGAATAGCGGGTTCCTGCGCTCCCGGTACTCGTGTTGCGGATCACGCATCTCGGAGATTAGCGGGAACACCCTTCCCATTCGTCATCCCAAGGTTTCCGCTACGTCGCTTCGCTCCTGCTCCGCCCTGGGGACGAAGCTGGGACGGCTTAGGAGGCTGCGGCCGCCAGTTGTTGCGGCTCAAGGGCGATCCAGCCGCGGTCGTCAACGCTGATGCCGATCGCGTCGTAGCCGGCGATTGCGGCATGCGGCGTTTGCAGCGGGTGCTGGTGCGTGGCGCTGATCACCATGACCGTAGCCCCTGCGGCCTCGGCCGCCGATATTCCGGCCGGCGCATCTTCGAAAACGAGGCAGTCGCGCGCGTCGACGCCCAGCTGCTCGGCCGCCAGCTGAAAGCAATCGGGCGCCGGCTTGCCACGGGAAACATCCTCCGCCGCAACGAGCACGGCGGGAAGCGGGATACCGGCGGCCGCGATGCGCAGGAGCGCCAGTTCGCGCGGCGCGGAGGTGACGATGGCCCAGCGCTCGGGCGGCAGCGACGCCAGAAACGCCGCGGCACCGGCGATCGGAAGGACGCCGTCGACGTCGGCCACCTCGGCCTTCAAAAGCGCATCGGCTTCGCGCATCGGATCGACGCCTGGCAGCGCCAACCGCGCGATGGTCTCGATCGCCCGCACGCCGTGGATCGTCGGCAGGAATGCGGCAACGTCGAGGCCTTGCCGGCGTGCCCAATCTGCCCAGACCCTTTCTGCCGCGGCAATCGAATTGACCACCGTGCCGTCCATGTCGAAAAGGAAGGCTGCGAATTTCTTGCCTGCGAACATCTGCTATTTCCGGTTGTTTGGAGGGATCAAAGCCTGTTGGGCGACCGTAACGTCGCATCGGCTGCATGGGAAGCGCGAGACCGCGTTTTCGACCATGCCAGGGAACCACGACGAGCCCTCTCGCGTTCACCAGACTGTCTTCCATGACACTCAACGGGGGAACCGCGATGCTGATTAGGCTCGGCTATGAAATCGCCATCGATTGTGCCGAAGCCACCCCAGTGATTTCGCTGCTCGAGATCCACAAGGAGCGCCAGGCCGACATCAAGCGGCAGACGCGCGTGCTGACCTCGCCGTCGGTCCCAACCACGGTCTATCACGATCTTTATGGCAACACCTGCCGCCGCTTCACGGCGCCCGGCGGCGGCTTTCGCATTCTCTACGATGCCGTCGTTGAGGACAGCGGCGAGACCGACCAGGTCAACACACTGGCCAGGGAGGTGCCGGTGACGGAGTTGCCCGACGATGTGCTCTGCTATCTGCTCGGCAGCCGCTATTGCGAGACCGATCATCTCAGCGATCTAGCCTGGCAGCTCTTTGGCCATCTGCCCCGCGGCTGGGCGCGGGTCCAGGCGATCGTCGACTATGTCCATAATCGTCTGTCGTTCGGTTACGGCTATGCGCGCCCGACCCGCACGGCCGCGCAGGCACATGAAGAGCGCGTCGGCGTGTGCCGCGACTTCGCTCATCTTGCGATCACGCTTTGCCGCTGCATGAACATTCCTGCCCGCTACGTGAACGGCTATCTCGGCGACATCGGTGTGCCGGTCGACCCGGCGCCGATGGATTTTTCGGCGTGGCTGGAAGTGTTCCTCGAGGGCAAATGGTACACGTTCGATCCCCGCCACAACATCCCGAGGATCGGTCGCGTCGTCATCGCGCGCGGCCGCGACGCGACCGACGTGCCGCTGCTGCACAGTTTCGGGCCGCACCGGCTCGGGCTGTTCAAGGTCTGGACCTACGAGCAGGAAAGCAACCTGTTCAACCCGCCCCATCGCGGGGTCGACAGAACCGTCAGCGCGCAGATGCTGGCGTAGGGGCATTACGATGATCGGGGCTGTCCTGCGGCTCTGATACGTCTGATCCGCTCCGGCACAGCCCGCCTGTGCCGGATCGGGACCGAGTTCTTATGCTCCACGGCACACGGAAGGATTATGGTAAGCGCTTTGTAAACAAAACTGCTGCAGCGGCTAGTCGTTTACCGGCTGTTCACCCTGCCGCATTTCGAAATCAAGCAGAAACAATGAGTTGACGACTAGCCGCCGGCGTTGGCCGCTTGGCGGCGCCGTTTCGGCCGGAATCCTGCAATGCGCCTCGCACGGCCTTGAGGTCGTGGCGAACGGAGGCGAAAGCATGCGGCATTTTGGGGGTTTTGTTCACGCGATCGGCGGCTTTGCCAGCGATCGAAGCGGAAACTTCGCGGTTCTGTTCGGCATGGTCGCGTCGGTGCTGGCACTGAGCGTCGGCTTTGGCGTGAACGTTTCCCAGCTCTACAACGCCAAGTCGAGCCTACAAGGTGTGGTCGATGCGGCGGTGACCTCGACGGCGCGCGACCTGACCACCGGCGTCATCAAGGAGGCCGATGCCAACAAGTCGGTGCAGACGTTTCTCGACGCCAACAGAACGGCCGGCATCCTGGAGGCTGACCAGATCGTTCTCGACAAACTGACCGTCGACAAGACCGCCAAGACCGTCCAGGCGGACGTCCACGTCAACGTCGGCCTTTATTTCCCGTTTTTCAGCATGGGCGATACGCGGCGTGTCGCGGCGTCGACCACAGCGCTCTATTCGGACAAGCAGATCGAAGTGGCGATGATGCTCGACGTGACCGGATCGATGGCGGCCAGCTGGTATAAGAAGACCGACAAAATTGGCGACTTGCGGACTGCGGCCTCGAAGGCAGTGACCGATCTGCTTAAATGGAACCGCGACAAGGCCAATCCCCGCATACGCGTTGCGGTCGTTCCTTACGCCGAAGCCGTCAATACAGGCGGCCTGGCCAGCACGGTGTTCGTCGAGACGGAACATGGGCCAAGGGTACCGCCGCCAATCGACGCTGCGGTTTCGGCATCGTTGACGCTGGGGCGTGATAAATGCGCCACCGAGCGCAAGGACAAGGATGGCTACGCCGACTATTCTTCCGACGGGCCTTATACGCGGCGCCAGGACAATAATGGTAAAACCTATCTGGCCAAAGTGAATCGGGACTACGATATGGGCAATTGCCCGTCTGCCGCGCTCATCCCCCTGACGGCCGACGAAGACAAATTGCTCACGACAATCGCCCATTTTCAGGCGGACGGCGTCACGGCCGGTGGTATCGCCGCGCAGTGGGGTTATTATATGCTTTCGCCGTCGTGGCGCTCGGCGATTGCCGATGCCGGTCTGGGTGCCGGTCCCGCCAATTTCGACAGCAGAAGAGTGGCCAAGGTCGCCATCCTGATGACCGACGGCCAGTTCAATACTGCCTTTGCCAAGGGGCGTGGGACGCCCAGGTCACAGGATCAAGGCCAGATCTCGAGAAACAATGCCGAAGCCATCTGCGATAACATGAAGCGCGATGGGATCGAAATCTTCACGATCGGCTTCGATCTGAACGATCCGACCATGACGGTGAACGAGAGGGACCAGGCCAAGAGCGTGCTCAAGAACTGCTCCACGGCGGACACGTCCTCGCTGAAGCACTATTACGAGGCCGCCACGGGCACGGAATTGTCCGCCGCCTTCGACGAGATCACCGGGAATATCGAGAAGCTTACCATCAAACGCTGATCTACCCCTCGTTCGGGCCCGATACACGAATTCCAACAAGGAAAAGGCCGCCGCTTCTTGCGAAGCCGGCGGCCTTCCGTGTTTCCGTCCATGGCGCGGCTCATTGGCGGCGACGATTTGCGTCACCAGCCGCGCATCTCGCGCCTTAACGGGAAGACTGCTTCCCGAAAGTGCAATCCGCTGAGGCCACGTTCTGGAAAACGAAATCACTCGACATCGGATCACCTCCTTTCGATTTGTTGAACACACCCTCATGATGGGGTGTCGGTCGGCAAATGGCAAGGCGCCATGGTGAAAATGCCGCGCAAGCTGTCGCTAGCGGCTTGCGACGATCCGATCGGACAGGCAAAGTCGGCGTAGGGGTCGCCAGTGTGCCAACAGGGGGAGGACCAGGGATGGAGGCAGCCGAAAGAGCCGCGCGGATCGTTCGAACCGTCATCGAAACGCTAAAGCCCGGTTTCGCGGTCAAGCTGTGGACCGGCGAGCGGATCGGGCCCGCCACCGGCCCCGTGCTCACCATCAACGACCAGGACATCGTCTGGCAGGTGATGCGCCGGCCCAACCTCTCGACGCTGATCGAAATGTGGATTTCCAAGACCATCGACGTGGAAGGCGGATCGCTGTTCGATTTTTACGCGCTGCCTTCCCAAGGCAAGCTCCGGACAAAGCTAAAGTCGCTGCCCAAGCTTGCGGTCCTGCGCGACCTGCCGGCCGTGCTGTTTTCGAGAAAGCAGATGGCGGCGCGGACCGACCTTTCCGGGCGCAATCCTTTCGTCAGCGGGTCGAACAGGCAAGCGATCCAGCACCACTACGACATTTCGAACGCCTTCTACCGGCTCTTCCTCGACGAACGCATGGTCTATAGCTGCGGCTATTTCACCGATTTCGCCAACGGTATCGACCAGGCGCAGAAGGACAAGCTCGACCACATCTGCCGCAAGCTCCGGCTGAAGCCGGGCGAAAGGCTGCTCGACATCGGTTGCGGCTGGGGAGCCATGCTCATCCATGCCGCGAAAAATTACGGCGTCGTCGGCCATGGCGTTTCTCTGTCGGAAGCCCAGACCCAGCTCGCCCGCGAGCGCATCCGCGCCGAGGGGCTGGAGGATCGCATCACCATCGAGATAAAATCCTACGCCGAGCTGTCCGGCTCCTTCGACAAGATATCGTCGATCGGCATGTTCGAGCATCTGGGGCTTGCCAACCACGCCACCTATTTCTCGACCATCCATCGCCTGCTCAAACCGGGTGGCATCTATCTGCACCACGCCATCACCCGGCGCGACAAGGGCAACATCAAGAAGACCCTGCGCAAGGGTCCGGAATTCAAGGCGCTGATCAAATACATCTTTCCCGGCGGCGAGCTAGACACGATCGGCATGACGCTCGGCAATCTCGAAGCGCACGGCTTTCTCGTCTACGATGTCGAGAATCTGCGCGAGCATTACGCCCGCACCTGCCGCCTGTGGGCTGAGCGCCTCCACGCTCGTTTCGACGAAGCGATCGCCGAGGTCGGCGAAGCCAAGGCGCGCCTCTGGCTGCTTTATCTCACCGGCTGCTCGATCACCTTCGAACGCGCTTCGGCGCAGATATTCCAGACCGTCGTAACCAAGCGGGCGCGGGGACCAAGCGGTCTGCCGCCAACGCGGGCGGATTTGTATCGGTAGCGCGAGAGGGGGCGCATAAATGGCTGAGCCGAAGATCCTAAGAATCGGTGTGCCGTGGCTACTGGCCATAGCAACCCTGGTGATGTGGTTTGTTACTATTGCGCTGATGTGGAACCGGCTTAACGTGGATGAGACCACATGGGGCCGCATGATGTCCATCATGACGGCGCTTCAGTCGCTGGCGTTTGCCGCTGCCGGGGCGCTATGGGGCGTCAAAGTGCAATCCGTCGAGACAGACAAGGCCAAGGACGGTGAGGCCAAGGCAAAAGAGGATAAAAGCAAGGCTGTTGATGTTGCCAGGGAAGGCAAGACGCTTGCAGACATGTTGGACCAGGCGTTGGCCAAGGGCGGCTCTGGAACGATCAATCTTCGCGCGGATAATGTTGGCATGTCAGGCCTAAGGGAGCAGGCCCGGAGAGTCCGAGCGATGGCACTGCCCTAAACCAAGCGCATCGTTGCGCCGAGTTCTACCCGCGCCGGCCTGTCCACCGTGCAATAGACGCCAAGATTGTGCGCGTTGTGGCGAACCAGATTGCGCAGGATTGCCGGGTCGTGGTCGAAGCCGTCCTGGGCGATGATGGTGAAGCCACAGCGGCGGCATGGTTCGGAGATGGTCAGCAGCAGATCGCCGATCGCCAGCTTGCGTCCGATCCATTCCGTTTCCGGGAACGACCCCTCGATCGCTGTCATGTCGATGACGATGTTGGGGCGGAAACGGCGCGGGTCGACGGCGCCTTCCGGGTGCAGCGCCTTCAGGCGCGCCAGCGAAGCGGTGGTCAGGAGGTGGATGGGCGCCTTGCGGTAACGCTCGACGGTCAGAAGGCCGGCGTAGTCAGGCGCGTCTTTCTGGCGAAACGGCCGGATCGATGCCGCGAAGCCGAGATAGGCGGAAACGGCATAGTCGCTCTCGATGCTCGGCGCCGTCAGCCACTTGCCACCGGGCACGGCAATCTCAAGCGCGCGGTCACCACTCAGCCGGGTCCGGATGAGCGGCACCTTGTGCCATTTCCCCTCGCGGTCAGGCCGCGCGATCTCACCGTCAGAAGCATCGACGAGGCCGAACAGGCGGTCGCCGTCGATGGTATCGAGTGCGACGGAGATCACATCCTGGCGTTCGCCGGCGAGCGAGCTCGCCGGATAGCGCCAGAGCTCGCTGACAGTGCCGATCTCCGTCGAGGCGGGCATCAGGCCCTCTTGTTCTGCCGGTTGGCGACGAGGTCGTCGACGACCGCCGGGTCAGCCAGCGTCGAGGTATCGCCAAGTGCTGAAAAATCGTCCTCGGCGATCTTGCGCAGGATACGCCGCATGATCTTGCCCGAACGGGTTTTCGGCAGGCCGGGAGCGAACTGGATCTTATCGGGCGTGGCGATGGCGCCGATATCCTTGCGGACATGGGCAACAAGTTCCTTGCGCAGCTCCTCGCTCGGCTTCTCGCCTGCCATCAGCGTGACATAACAGTAGATGCCCTGGCCCTTGATGTCGTGCGGATAGCCGACGACGGCGGCTTCCGAGACCTTGTCGTGGCTGACGAGTGCGGATTCGACCTCGGCCGTGCCCATACGGTGGCCGGAAACATTGATGACATCGTCGACGCGGCCGGTGATCCAGTAGTAGCCGTCGGCGTCGCGGCGGCAGCCGTCGCCGGTAAAATATTTGCCCTTATAGGTCGAAAAATAGGTCTGCACGAAACGCTCGTGATCGCCATAGACGGTACGCATCTGGCCTGGCCATGAATCGGCGATGCAGAGGTTGCCGCTGGCGACACCTTCCAGCACCTTTCCGTCGCCGTCGACCAGTTGCGGCTTGACGCCGAAGAACGGCCGCGTCGCGGAACCTGCCTTGAGGTGGGTGGCGCCGGGCAGCGGCGTGATCAGGATGCCGCCGGTCTCGGTCTGCCACCATGTGTCGACGATCGGCACCTTGCCGTTGCCGACGACGTTGAAATACCACTCCCAGGCCTCCGGATTGATCGGCTCGCCGACCGTGCCGAGCACGCGCAGCGACTTTCGCGACGTCCCGGCGACGTGGGCGTCGCCGGCACCCATCAGCGCGCGCAACGCCGTCGGCGCGGTGTAGAAGATGTTGACCTTGTGCTTGTCGATAACGTCCCAGAAACGGGACTGCGACGGATAGTTCGGCACGCCTTCGAACATCAGCGTGGTGGCGCCGTTGGCGAGCGGCCCGTAGACGATGTAGCTGTGGCCGGTAACCCAACCGACATCGGCGGTGCACCAGTAGATATCACCGTCATGGTAGTCGAAGACATGTTGGTGGGTCATCGAGACATAGACGAGATAGCCGGCCGTGGTGTGCAGCACACCCTTCGGCTTGCCGGTCGAGCCCGACGTGTAGAGGATGAACAGCGGGTCCTCTGCCTTCATCTTCTCGGGCTTGCATTCCGCCTTAACCGTGGCGACCTCGTCGTGATACCAGACGTCGCGTCCGGCCACCCAGCCGGTCTTGCCGCCGGTGCGGCGCACGACCACGACCTTCTCGACTTTCGTTCCGGCCTTGGCCGCGATCTCGATCGCCTTGTCGGTGTTCTCCTTCAAGGGGATCGGCTTGCCGCCGCGCACGCCCTCGTCGGCGGTGATGACGAAGGTCGATTTGCAGTCGTCGATGCGGCCGGCCAGCGCGTCCGGCGAGAAGCCGCCGAAGACCACAGAATGGATCGCACCGATGCGCGTGCAGGCGAGCATCGCATAGGCGGCTTCCGGGATCATCGGCATGTAGATGGTGACGCGGTCGCCCTTCTTGACGCCGTGCTTCTTCATCACATTGGCGAGCCGGCAGACATGCGCGTAGAGCTCGTTGTAGGTGATCTTCCTGTCGTCGTAGGGGTTGTCGCCTTCCCAGATGATGGCGGTCTGGTCGCCGCGCTTCTTCAGATGCCGGTCGATGCAATTCCACGAGACATTGGTCTCGCCGTCTTCGAACCATTTGATCGAGACCTTGCCGTCGAACGAGGTGTTCTTGACCTTGCTGTAAGGCTTGAACCAGTCGATGCGCTTGCCGTGCTTGCCCCAGAACTTGTCCGGGTTCTTCACGCTGTCGGCGTACCATTTCAAATAGGTGTCATTGTCGATCAGCGCATTCTTCTTCCACGCCGGCTGGACGCGATGGACATGAACCTCGGACATATTTTCACTTTCCTCCCGAAACCAGGCCGCCCGGCTTGACCGCCGGCGGCATCGCGGCGAAGCGGCCGCGAATTCGCGCGCATTATTAACAGTTCCGCGGTGACGGCAACATTAGACGTTGGATTCGCGCGGCGGGATGCCGCAGACGTCGTTTTCGCCGCTATCAGCACTCGACTACGATCGCTGCTAACCGCATGTTTTTGCGTCGTAAATCTGGTCTCTGACTACGAAATATCAATAGACGATTAAGCAAATAGCGCGCACAATTTCGCATTGGGAGGAAAGGAGAATCAACCCAGAGGATCGAAATGCGCGACCAATCCGAAATCGACCTGATGCTTAGGGGATATGGCTTGACCACGGCCAAGATTCTTTATCATTTTCCCGATCACCCGCATCTGCTGCAGAGCTTCATCTGGCAGGACTACGATATCGCTCCGAAATTTCCGGTACTGATCCGGTTCATCGAGTTCTGGCAGACCAAGCTCGATGGCCCGCTGCATTCGGTGAGCTATACGCACCAGAAGCTGATCGCGCCCAACGAATGGCACAAGGTCGATGGCGAGTTCGTGCTGCATTAGGCAACGGCCCAGAAGTTCTAACGGCTGCTTTGCGTGGCGGATCGCATGCCTTGGCGATTTGCGGAAACGTCCATCGCGTCGTCATCCACGGGCGGAGCAAGGAGCGTAGCGACGCGGCGCAGACCCGAGGATCCATGCCGCGACTTCCAAGCGCTGCTGCGGTGCAGAATTCTGCTTCGCTGCATACTTCGACAAGGTAACGGCATGGATCCCAGGGTCTCCGCGACGGAGCTTCGCTCCTGCTGCGCCCTGGGATGACGAAGTTGGGGTCACCCGAAACGAATGATCGCGCCG
This sequence comes from Mesorhizobium sp. WSM4823, assembly GCF_055811195.1. Lineage (NCBI taxonomy): Bacteria > Pseudomonadati > Pseudomonadota > Alphaproteobacteria > Hyphomicrobiales > Phyllobacteriaceae > Mesorhizobium > Mesorhizobium sp. WSM4823. The sequence continues at coordinate 458,727 of NZ_JBVVQL010000003.1, read as the reverse complement.
GTCAAACCGCGGGCGGGTTGAGCCTGGCGAAGCCTTCCTGCCGGCGATACGGAAAATACGGGTAGGGCGCAGTGACCGCGATTGCCGCGTCGAGCTTCTTCATCTGGTCTGATGTCAATGACCACCCGACGGCGCCGAGGTTTTGGCGAAGCTGCTCCTCGTTGCGCGCGCCGATGATGACGGAGGCGACGGTGGGGCGCTGCAGCAACCAGTTAATGGCGATCTGCGGCACGGTCTTGCCGGTTTCTTCGGCTATCGCGTCGAGCGCATCGACCACCCGGTAAAGCTGCTCGTCCTCGACTGGTGGCCCGAAGCTTGCGGTGTCGTGTAGCCGGCTTTTCTCCGGCAGTTTCTCGCCGCGGCGGATCTTGCCCGTCAGCCGGCCCCAGCCAAGCGGGCTCCATACCAGCGCACCGACACCCTGGTCGAGGCCGAGCGGCATCAGCTCCCATTCATAGTCGCGCCCGACCAGCGAGTAATAAACCTGATGGGCGACGTAGCGCGGGTAGCCGTGCTTATCCGCCAGGCCGAGCGATTTCATCACTTGCCAGCCGGAAAAGTTGGAGACGCCGACATAGCGCAGCTTGCCGGCGCGCACGAGACTGTCCAGTGTCGACAGCACCTCCTCGATCGGCGTTGCGGCGTCGAAAGCGTGCAGTTGCAGCAGGTCGATGTAATCGGTGCCGAGACGCCTGAGCGCGTCCTCGACGGCCTTGATGAGACGCGAACGGGAGGAGCCGGCATCGTTGGGTCCGTCGCCCATCGGCAGCGATGTCTTGGTCGAGATCAGCACGGCGTCGCGGCGGCCCTTGATGGCCGCGCCGAGCACCTCTTCGGAGGCGCCGTTCGAATAGACGTCGGCGGTATCGAACAGGTTGACGCCGGCCTCAAGGCAGATGTCGACCAGCCGCCGCGCTTCCGTCGCATCGCTGTTGCCCCAGGCGCCGAACAGCGGCCCCGAACCGCCGAAAGTTCCCGCGCCGAACGAGAGCGCCGGAACCTTCAGGCCCGATACGCCAAGACGTCGATAGTCCATGATCTTATCCTTTTGAGTTGCAAGCTAGGCAGCCGATGTTCCGCTCAGTTTTTGACTAGCATATTGAGGTCGATGGCGTCGGCCATGGCCCGGTTTCCGTTGTCGCCCGGATGAAGATGGTCGCCGGAATCGAACTCGGGCAGCAGACGCGTCGGATGCGATGGGTCTCGGAGCAAGAGGTCGAAGTCGACTACGGCATCGAAGGCGCCGCTGGTTCTGATCCAGCTGTTGACCTTCTGGCGCAATGCCTCCTTTTCAGGCGTGTAATAAGCATCGAGAGGCGTGCCCCTCAACGCACCCTCGAACGGGGTCAACGTGCCGCCGACAATACTGAGATTGTGAGCGTGAGCCTGGGCAGCGAGTTGCAGGTATCCGCTAATCAAGGATTCGAACGAAGGGAGGGATTTTTCCGGCGCGAATGGCGTTCCGGGCCAACTGATGTCGTTGATGCCGATGAGCAGGATCACGGCCTTGACACCGGGCTGAGCAAGGACATCGCGGCTGAAGCGGGCGGATGCTTTCACCCCCATTGCATCGTCCAGCAGCCTGGCCCCGGATATGCCCGCGTTGACCACCGCCATCTGTTTCGGGACGAGGCGCTCGGCGAGGAAGTCGGGCCAACGGTTGTCTGTGTCCAGCGAAGCCCCGTTCCCGTCGGTGATCGAATCGCCGATGGCGACGATGGCACCGTCATTTGCGGGCGCATCGACCAGGATTTCGGTAAGCAGGATACGTGCGTCGGTGGTTTGGGTGGTCGCGAATGCTTCCGAAGCCGTCTGGTTGCCGGCGCCGATGTAAGCAGTCTGCTTGCCATCCCAATGGAAGGTGGAGAGCGGCGTTTCCGGCGGCAGATAGACCGACACGGAAAGGTGGCTCAGAGCGTCGACGGGCAAGTCCACTGGGTCGCTGGTCAGGGATGCGCCTGACGGAATTATTGCCTTCTCCCGCCCGCCGAAAGTCATTACGCGATCGGTGCCGGACACGATTTTTGAGCCATCGCCGGAGACCGCCACATGAGCTTCGCCGATCTGCACCGGCGTGCTTGCATACTCGTTCGACAACACGACGCGGAACCTCTGGCCGCCAAGGCTGATCCTGGCTGTCTGGCGGATGGTCTGGTTCTCAAGCTTCGGCGGTATCTTAACCGGGAGGGCAAAATCGGCTTCCCATGTCGATTGAGGACTGGCCAGCCAAGTGCCCACCCAAGCCTGCCTTTCGCCGGCGATGGCCGGATCGAATATGAAGGAAGCTACCAATGCGAGCAGAGCTAGCTTCAAGTGCTTGGTTGTCACGGCAGTGATGGCGCGGCGAACCGGGTATCTCATGCTGGTCACAACGGTCTCTCCTCTTGGGTCGAGTCGTGGTTTCTGTCGGGATCGGGCATTCGGATCATTCGGGCAGCAGTTACTCCGTGGTGCCGGGGCAGACAGCGACCGGTGCGAATCGCTCTTCGCTTCTTTCGAGACGCAGCGCCAGTGTGGCGACGCCGAGCGCCGCGACCGGCAGCAGGGCGGCGACCCAGGTGACGGCGCCGAGGCCGGGGCCATGGGCGATGACCACGCCGCCGAGCCAGGCGCCGGCGGCATTGCCGAGATTGAAGGCGGCGATGTTGAAGGACGAGGCGAGGCTCTGGCCGGCCCCTTGCGCCTTTTCCAGCACCCACATCTGCAGCGGCGCCACGGTGGCGAAGGCGGCGGCGCCGAGCAGGCCGACATAGATGACGGCCATCGCCTGGCTGTGCAGAGCAAAGGTCATCGTGCCGAGCACCAGCGCCAGCACGACGAGACTGCCGAGAACGGAAGGCACCAGCCAGCGGTCGGCGAACTTGCCGCCAAGCAGATTGCCGGCGATGAGGCCGCCGCCGAAGACAAGCAGGATCGGTGACACGGCGGCTTCCCCAAAACCGGTGATCTCGGTCAGCAAGGGGGCGATATAGGTGAAGACGGCGAAGACGCCGGCATAGCCAAGCACGGTGGTGGCGAAGCCAAGCAGGACCGGCACGCGGCCGAGCACGGCGAGATCGCCGCGCAGGTCGCTCTTCTCCGGCGCCGCCTGGCTGCGCGGCACCAGCAGCAGAATGATGGCGAAGGCGACGATGCCGACCAGGGTTACCGCCCAGAAGGTCGCCCGCCAGCCGAAGGCCTGGCCGAGCCAGGTGCCGAAGGGCACGCCGAGGATGTTGGCGATGGTCAGGCCGGTAAACATCAGCGCGATCGCCGAGGCCTTTTTGTTGGGCGCCACCAGGCCGGTCGCAACGACCGAACCAACGCCGAAGAAGGTGCCGTGGGCAAAGGCGGTGAGCACGCGGGCACCCATCAGTGTCCAATAGGCTGGGGCGAGCGCGCAGGCGAGATTGCCCAGCGTAAAGATCGCCATCAGTGCCAGAAGCACGGTCTTGCGCGGCCAGCGGCCGGTGGCGATGGTCAGCAGCGGTGCGCCGATGACGACGCCGAGCGCGTAGCCGGAAATCAGCTGGCCGGCGGCCGAGATCGAGACGCCGAGATCGGTGCTGACGTCGAGCAGCAGGCCCATGATGACGAATTCGGTGACACCGATGCCGAAGGCACCGGCGGCGAGAGCATAAAGAGCAAGAGGCATAGTGATCTTCCGATTCGGCCCGTTTGACAAAGGGACGCCGCGTCCTCCCACGCCCCGTCCCGGAAGATCGTGTCGCCATGTGCTATGAACCAGCCTTGCGTTGGGCACATTGTCTGTGAAATAGATTCACGAATGGCGAGACCCGACATCAACCGCTCCGGCGAGATCGAAGTGTTCGTCCGTGTCGTTGAGGCCGGCAGCTTTTCGGCCGCCGCACGTGCGCTGCGCATGACGCCATCGGCGGTCAGCAAGCTGATTGCGCGGCTGGAGGCGCGTCTTGGCGCTCGGCTGGTCAGCCGTTCGACACGCAAGCTGCAACTGACGCCGGAGGGAGTGGCCTTCTTCGACAGCGGCGTACGCATCCTGGCCGACATGGCGGCAGCCGAGCGCGAGGCGGCGGCGGGCGCCGCGCCGCGTGGGCGGTTGCGTGTCAACAGTTACGTGCCGTTCGGGCAGCACCGGCTGATCCCGCTTTTGCCGCGCTTTCTAGAGCGCTATCCGGAAATCGTAATCGATCTAGTTTTGACCGACAGTGTCATCGACCTGATGGAGGAGCGCGCCGATATCGCCATCCGCGCCGGGCCGCTCGGCGAATCACGGTTGGTGGCGCGCAAGCTCCGGCAAAGTCCGGTGGTCGTCGTCGCCGCGCCATCCTACCTCGGGAGGCATGGCACGCCGCGAACGCCGGCCGATCTCGATCGTCACAATCGGATGGGTTTCTGTTTCGTGCGCCATGTCGACGGCTGGCCTTTCGTCGACGCGACCGGCAAGGCTGTTGTCGTGCCGATCACCGGAAATGCACTGGTCAGCGATGGCGAGGCGATGCGGCTAATGGCGCTCTCCGGAGCGGGCATCGCCCGGCTGGCGCGCTGGCATGTGGAACCCGACATCGCAGCCGGGCGGCTGGTACCGCTTCTGGAGGACTTCAACCCCGGCGACGAGGAGCTTACCCACGCCGTCTATGTCGGGCAGGGCAAGCATTTGCCGGCGCGGGTGCGGGCCTTTCTCGACTTTCTGGTCGAGACGGTCCGGCTGACGTGAGCCAAAAAAGGGTCGAGAGCCCGCAGGCTCCCGAAATATCAATCGAAAAGTGAGATTGAGTTACTTTTTCGGCGCAAAGGGCGCCGGCCGCCTGCCCGCCGCCTGACGCTCGAGCATCCAGCCCGGATATTCGGCCGGCAGAGCGCTGACCTCGTCGAGGCGAGCAAGATCATCGGCATCGAGCTTCAATTCGGTGGCGGCAAGGTTTTGTTCGAGCTGCTCCAAACGGCTGGCGCCGATGATCACGCTCATCACGAACGGTTTTGCCAGCACATAGCCCAGCGCGACCGTGGCGACGCTGACGCCGTGCTTGCCGGCGATCTCGCGCATGACGGCAACCGCCGCCCAGGCGCGATCTTCGTTGACCGGCGGGAAATTGAAGCTGGCGCGGCGGCCCTCGCCATTGCCGGGAGCACCCGGTCCGTATTTGCCGGAGAGCAGACCGCCTGCCATCGGCGACCAGACCATCAGCCCAAGCTTTTCCTCGTTTAACAGCGGAACGATCTCACGCTCGAGATCGCGGCCGGCAATCGAGTAATAGGACTGGACGGTCTCGAAACGGGCAAAGCCTTTGCGCTCGGCAATGCCGAGCGCCTTGGCGATGCGCCAGGCTGCCCAGTTCGAGACGCCGACATAACGGACCTTGCCGCTGGCAACCAGATCGTCGAGCGCCCGCAGCGTCTCGTCGATCGGCGTCACCGTGTCGGTGCCGTGAAGCTGGTAGAGATCGATATGGTCGAGCTGCAGCCGCTCGAGGCTGGCATCGACCGAATCCATGATGTGGCCGCGTGAGGAACCGCGCTGGTTGGGGCCGTCGTCCATGGCGCCATGGACCTTGGTTGCGATGATCACATCCTGGCGCTTGATGCCGAGGTTCCTCAGCGACTGGCCGAGAAGCCGTTCCGATGCGCCGAAGGAATAGACGTCCGCCGTGTCGAAGAAATTGACGCCGGCCGCGAGCGAGCGCTCGACGATCCTGTCGACGCCGTCCTGGTCGAGGCTGGCGATCAGGCCCCATTGGGCGTTTTCGCCAGCGGCGCCAAAGGTCATGGTGCCGAGGCAAAGTTCGGAGACGAACATCCCCGTGTTTCCAAGTTGATTGTAGCGCATGGTGCGGCTCCAGAAGTTTGGTGGTGACGTCTGGCAAATAGGAACGGAACGTTTCGTTTCAAGTCTGCTAGCGGAACGAATTCGACCCGGCAGAAAGGTGCCGTTACGAACAGCAAGGCGCCGCCTCAACCAGCCAGGCGCGCCACGATCGCAAAGGCCGTCATGCCGAAGGCGACTGCGGCGAGCGGCAGGAGGAGCTCGACCAGCGCAGTCTTGGCGCTCACGCGACCTTGCCAGGTATCGAATTCGCCGGCGACCCAGTCCTCGAAGCTGTGGGCGGCTGTGCCGCCACGGTGATGGTGCCGAAGCCAGACACGCCCGGCAATGGCCGGCAGCGCCACCGAGATGATGATGAATCCGGTCATGACGACGAGAAGATAATCGGTATAGCCGCCGTCACCGAAGCCTATCCAGGCCGATAGCGCGTACCACGCAGCAAGCCCGACCATCGCCAGATAGACGTGCGGATGCAGCCCATGGGAGACATATCGATTATGGGGAATGCGTTCAGTGCTCATGATGCCCTCCTTCGGCGTGCAAAGGAACGGCCATGCTTGGTCGCTCGGATTCTCCTCGGAGCTAGCGCGCAACCAGGGCCTCGCATTGCGGTGCTATGACGCGGTCGCTACGATCGTCCCAGCATTGCGACCGCGTCAGCGCTGTGAGGCTGACGAAAAATGAGTCAGACTTCCCAAGGGTCGAGGACTGTCACGCCAGTATCGCCGAAGTCGGCGACGTTGCGTGTAACCAGGATGAGGTCGTGGACAAAAGCGGTGGCGGCAATGAGTGTATCGGCGCTGCCTCGCGTTCGGCCGGCTGAAATGCGGCCCCACGCCAAGGCGACCTCTTCGGTAACCGCAAGGATGCGATCGGCATTGTCTCGGCGAAGCTCTCGCAACCAGAGATCAAGACGGGTGGCTCGTTGAGGATCGACTTTACGCAGCTTGATGATCCCGCGCTCGATCTCGCCGATGGTGATAACGCTGAGACTTATCGAATCCGGATCTATGGAAGCCAGCCACGCGGTTGGCTTGGGTAAGCGTCGTTCCACATCCGAAACGATGTTTGTATCAAGCAGGTACATCAGAGGTCGATGTCGCGGATCATCGTATCCGAGCGACGGTTGACCTCCTCGGCGAAATCGTCGTCCCAGACAGGCCCGGTCAAAAGGTACTCTGCCAGTGACTTCTTTTTTCCCGCCAGACGGTCGTAATCTTCGACAGAAAGCACCACGGCTGCGCGCTCGCCACGCAAGGTTACCGTCTGCGGTCCTTCGCTGCGTGCGCGTTGAACCACTTTGGAGAAATTATTCTTTGCGTCCTGAAGATGCCAGTTCATGACGAATGATCCTAGCTAGCTTGGCTAGATATATATACTGGGCAAGCCTGAACATCAAGGTATCCGCTACCTGGCTCCGAAGATCGCGGAGCCGACCCTGACGCTGGTTGCGCCGAAGGCGATCGCCGTCTCGTAATCGCCGGACATGCCCATGGAGAGCTTTTCGACGCCGGCCTCAAGCGCAAGTTTCTCCAGCAGCGCGAAATGCGGGCCGGGATTCTCGTCGGCCGGCGGAATGCACATCAGACCTTCGATAGCGAGCCCGTGAACCGTACGGCAGCGGGTAACGAAGGCGACGGCTTCGCGCGGTTCGATCCCTGCCTTTTGCGGTTCCGAACCGGTGTTGACCTGGACGTAGAGTTTTGGTGACCGGCCTTGCCTGGCGATTTCCTTGGCGAGTTCGGCGGCGATCTTTTCGCGGTCGACCGTCTCGATGACGTCGAACAGCGCGACCGCGTCCTTCGCCTTATTCGATTGCAGCGGGCCGATAAGATGCAGTTCGATGTCGGGGATGACTTCCTTCAGCGCCGGCCATTTTCCTTGTGCTTCCTGCACTCGATTTTCGCCGAAGATACGCTGGCCGGCCTCGATGACCGGGCGGACATCGGTGGCGTCGAAGGTCTTCGAGACCGCGACCAGCGTCACCGCGCCGGCCTGCCGTCCCGCCTCGCGCTCGGCAGCGGCGATCTTCGCCTTGACCGTGAAAAACTGTTCGACGGCGCTCGTCATGCCTATATCTGCCTCTAGTTTTGATACTCGCCCGATCGCCGCAGTTGACGGGTCCGGCAATCCATGGTGAACACCGCGACGACATTTCCTGAGCCGCCGGGCATTGTCCGGCCGTTTGCGCCTGCTTTTAAGTGAAAAACATCCAATGGCAACCGAACGATACAATCCGCGCGCATCAGAGCCCAAATGGCAGAAGGCCTGGGCTGAAAAGAAGCTGTTTGAAGCGCACAACGACGACCCGCGCCCGAAATACTACATGCTGGAGATGTTCCCTTATCCGTCGGGGCGCATCCATATCGGCCATGTGCGCAACTATACGATGGGCGACGTGGTGGCGCGCTACAAGCGGGCCAAGGGTTTCAACGTGCTGCACCCGATCGGCTGGGATGCCTTCGGCCTGCCGGCCGAAAACGCGGCGCGCGACAACAATGTTAATCCACGCGATTGGACCTACGCCAATATCAAAACGATGAAGGGCCAGTTGAAGTCGATGGGCCTTTCGTGGGATTGGGCCCGCGAGTTCGCCACCTGCGATGCGAGCTACTACAAGCACCAGCAGAAGATGTTCCTGGATTTTTGGAAGGCCGGGCTGGCCGAGCGCAAATCGGCGAAGGTCAATTGGGATCCGGTCGATATGACGGTGCTCGCCAATGAACAGGTCATCGATGGGCGCGGCTGGCGATCCGGCGCATTGGTCGAGCAGCGCGACCTGACGCAATGGTTCTTCAAGATTACCTCGATGGCGCAGGAATTGCTGGACGGCCTGTCGACGCTGGAGCGCTGGCCGGACAAGGTCAAGCTGATGCAGGCCAACTGGATTGGCCGCTCGGAAGGCCTGCTGATACGCTGGCCGCTGGCTGCCGCTACGGCGCCCGCCGGCGAGCGCGAGCTTGAGGTCTACACGACCCGGCCCGACACTATTTTCGGCGCCTCGTCCATGGCAATTGCGGCAGATCATCCGTTGGCGAAAAGAGCTGCGGAAGACAACTCCGAGTTGGCCGCCTTCATCAAGGATATCAAGCGCGGCGGTACGGCGACTGCTGAGATCGAGACCGCCGAGAAAAAGGGGTTTGATACTGGCATCCGGGTCGTTCATCCGTTTGACGAGAGCTGGACGCTGCCGGTTTTTGTCGCGAATTTCGTGCTGATGGACTATGGCACGGGTGCCATCTTCGGCTGTCCGTCTGGCGATCAGCGCGATCTCGACTTCGCCAATAAATACGGGCTGCCGGTCATTCCGGTAGTGATGCCGGAAGGCGCCGACGCCACGACCTTCCAGATCACTGAGGAGGCCTATACCGACGACGGCGTGATGATCAATTCGCGCTTCCTTGATGGTATGACGCCACAGGCCGCATTCGATGAGGTAGCGACCAGGCTGTCAGGCATCGCTATCGGCAATCGGCCGCAGGCTGAGCGCAACGTGCAGTTCCGGCTGCGCGATTGGCTGGTGTCGCGCCAACGTTGTTGGGGCGCGCCAATACCGGTGATTTATTGCGACGATTGCGGCGCCGTGCCCGTGCGCGCCGAGAATTTGCCGGTCGAGTTGCCGGATCACCTGTCCTTCGACAAGCCAGGTAATCCGCTAGACAATCATCCGACGTGGAAGCATGTCGACTGTCCGCAATGTGGCAAGCCGGCGCGGCGCGACACCGATACGATGGACACGTTTGTCGATTCATCGTGGTATTTCGCGCGCTTCACAGACCCGTGGAACGAGGCTGCGCCGACGACGATGGCCGCGGTCGATGGCAAGAACGGCTGGCTGCCGGTCAACCAATACATCGGCGGTGTCGAGCATGCGATCCTGCACCTGCTCTATTCGCGCTTCTTCACCCGCGCCATGAAGGCGACTGGCCATCTCAATGTGGTCGAAGAGCCGTTCGATGGCCTGTTTACCCAAGGCATGGTTGTGCACGAGACCTACCGTATCGGCAGCGGCGCCAACGGCCAGTATGTCACTCCGGCGGAGGTCAGGGTTGACATGGTCGAAGGGGAGCGAAAGGCGGCTTTGATCAGCGACGGCACGCCGGTAGAGATCGGCGCGATCGAGAAAATGTCGAAGTCGAAGAAGAATGTCGTCGATCCCGACGATATCTTGGCAAACTACGGCGCTGATACCGCACGCTGGTTCGTGCTGTCCGACTCGCCGCCCGACCGCGACGTGATTTGGACGGAAGCTGGCGTCGAGGGCGCACACCGCTTCGTACAGCGCGTCTGGCGTCAGGTGTCGGAGGCAGCGCCCGCGCTGGCAGGGGTATCACCTGCACAAGGCGTTTCCGGTCCTGCGCTTGAACTGTCGCGTATGGCGCATCGTGCCGCCAAGCAGGTGGCGGAGGATATCGAGAGGATCGCTTTCAACAAAGGCATCGCCCGGCTCTATGAATTGGTCAATGCTATCCAGGCGCTTGCGCCCGCCGGCGCCTTCACGGCCAGCAAAAGTGAGCTCAGCGGGGACAATGTCTTGGGTGGCAGAAGTCTGAACCCGGAAAATGCTCCAGCGTTGCGTCAGGCACTGGAAATGCTCGTCATCATGATCGCACCCATGATGCCGCATCTGGCTGACGAATGCTGGTCGACCTTGGGCGGGACAGGATTTGTCGCCGAACGGCCGTGGCCGGTCTATGATCCGGCGCTGGTCGTCGACAGCGAGATCGTGCTGCCGGTCCAGGTCAACGGCAAGAAGCGCGGCGATTTGACAATTGCCCGCGACGCGGACCAAGGTGCGGTCGAAAAAGCGGTTCTGGCTCTCGACTTCGTGCAGAAAGCGCTCGAAGGTAAGGCGCCGCGCAAAGTGATCATCGTCCCGCAGAGGATCGTCAATGTCGTTGCCTGACTTAGGGAAGACAGAAGTAACGTATTTGCTGCGCCGTATCGCCCTTTTCGGCCTGGTCGCTTCGGTTGCGCTGGTTTCGGCCTGCACGGTGCGCCCGCTCTATTCGAGCGCGCCGCTGTCGGCCGGCTCGCAAGTTGGCGCCGCCGCCGAACTCGCGTCCATCTCGATCAAGCCGGTCAAAACCCGCTACGCCCAGCAGGTCCGCAACAACCTGATCTTCGCGTTGGGTCAGGGTGCGGGGGAGCCGGCTTCACCTGCCTATTCGCTCGATCTCGGCGTTTCCGAAATTGTTGAGTCCGCCGCAACTGTGCAGATCACGACCGATGAGGACGAGCCGACGGCGGGCACGGTGACACTGACCGCGAATTATGTGCTGACCGACGCCAAAACCGGCACGAGGATTGCGACCGGCAGGCGCTCGATAGCATCGTCCTACGACAAGCCCCGTCAGGAGTTTGCCACCTATCGGGCGCAGATCGATGCCGAGAACCGCGCGGCGCGCGAACTGGCGGAACTGCTGCGCCTGTCGATCGCCCAGGATCTGGTCAAGCACGGCAAGACGGTGGCGGCGGGTTAGAGCGTCGGCACAGCGACAGCTGATAAAATCACCTCAGCGGCATGCCCTCGAGATTGGCCGAAACACCTCTCCCTTCGTCATCCCAGGGCGGAGCAGGAGCGAAGCGACGTCGCGGAGACCCTGGGATCCATGCCGTAACGTGTGTGGTAAACGAAGAAGGGCCAGAATCGAGCGCCTTCGCACGGCTTACGGTCATACGTAGCCGGCCCCTGAAGGGCGTACGGTCGCGGCTACGGGCACCATTCTAGTCTAGGCCGCCGCACTTCTTCGGCAACGGTCACGGCATGGATCCTGGGGTCTGCGCCGCGTCGCTGCGCTCCTTGCTCCGCCCCAGGATGACGAAGGCGTGATGGCCGCCGATCTTCGCTTCAGCCGATCTTCTGGCCGGTCTTGGCCCAATCAGCGAGGAACTGCTCCAGGCCCTTGTCGGTCAGCGGGTGCTTGACCAGCGCCTTCAGCGTTGCCGGCGGCGCGGTGATGACGTCGGCGCCGATCAGTGCGGCCTGCTTGACATGGTTCACGGTGCGCACCGAAGCGGTCAGGATCTCGGTCTGGAAATCATAATTGTCGTAGATGGTGCGGATGTCCGAGATCAGTTCCATGCCGTCCCAGCCGCTGTCGTCGATACGGCCGACGAAGGGCGAGATGAAGGAGGCGCCGGCCTTGGCGGCGAGCAGCGCCTGGGTCGCCGAGAAGCAGAGCGTGACATTGACCATGCGGCCGTCCGACCGGATATCCTTACAGGCTCTCAGGCCGTCGAGCGTCAGCGGCACCTTGATGCAGACATTGTCGGCGATCCTGGCCAGGATCTTGGCCTCCGCCATCATATCCTTGTATTCGGTGGCGACGACTTCGGCCGAGACCGGGCCCTTGACGATTTCGCAGATCTCCCTGGTGACGTCGGCGATCTTGCCTCCGGATTTGAGGATCAGCGAAGGATTGGTGGTAACGCCGTCGAGCAGCCCCAGATCGTTCAGGTCACGGATTTCCTTGACATCGGCAGTGTCGACAAAAAATTTCATGGCGGGTCTCCTGAAGATTTTCATGTGCATGCCATGCACATTTGGGGTCGGCCTTTGCTCTAGACCAAAGTCGGGGCAAGGTCACGCCTGATGATGGAAGATTCGCCCTATGTCGCGGCTGCACCGGTCCTGGTGCCGATGCCCGCCGAGCGCCCTTACACTTATGCCGTGCCCGCCGGCATGTGCGTGGTGCCGGGTTCGATCGTGCGCGTGCCGCTCGGCCCTCGCCAGGTTGCCGGCATCGTCTGGGACGGCGCCGTCGAAAAGGTGGATACCAAAAAACTGCGCCCGATCGAGCAGGTCTTTGACTGTCCGCCGATCGACCGCGCCATGCGCCGCTTCGTCGACTGGATCGCGCAATACACGCTGTCGCCGCCCGGCATGGTGGCGCGCATGCTGCTACGGGCACCGGAGGCCTTCGACCCCGAACCGTGGATCGAAGGGCTGCAACGCACCTTCGCCAACCCCGACCGGATGACAGGTGCGCGGATGCGCGTGCTGGAAACAGCCGAAGGCGGGCTCGCCTGGACGCGGTCCGGGCTGGCACATGCAGCCGGCGTGTCGTCGACCGTCATCGACGGGTTGAAGGCGCAAGGCGTGTTCGAGACGGTGATGATCCCGCCGCGACCGGTGGTCGCAGCACCCGACCCAAGCTACGCCCAGCCTTCGCTGATGCCGGACCAGAGCGATGCGGCCGCCATGCTGCGCACCAATGTCGCGGCCGGCGCATTCGGCGTCACGCTGCTCGACGGCGTGACCGGGTCCGGCAAGACGGAGGTCTATTTCGAGGCGGTGGGGGCGGCGCTCGACCATGGCAAGCAGGTGCTGATCCTGCTGCCGGAGATCGCGCTGACCCACGCCTTCCTCGAGCGCTTCCAGGAACGGTTCGGCGCCAAGCCGGCGGAATGGCACTCGGACCTGCCGCCAAGGATGCGTGAGCGTGTCTGGCGGCAAGTGGCGGAAGGCGGCGTGCGCGTGGTTGCCGGCGCGCGCTCGGCGTTGTTCCTGCCGTTCAAGGAGCTTGGGCTGATCGTCGTCGACGAGGAGCACGACCCTGCCTACAAGCAGGAAGACCGCGTCTTCTATAACGCCCGCGACATGGCGGTGGTGCGCGGCCATATTGGCGGCTTTCCGGTCGTGCTCGCGTCGGCGACGCCGTCGGTCGAGAGCCGGGTCAATGCGAGCCAAGGCCGCTATAACAGGGCAGTGCTTTCGGCGCGCTTTGCCGAGGCGGCGCTTCCCGATCTGAAGACGATCGACATGCGCCGCGCCCCGCCGGCGCGCGGCGGCTTCCTGTCGCCGGTGCTGCTTGGCCAAATGCGGCAGACGCTGGAGAAAAAGGAACAGTCTCTGCTGTTCCTTAACCGGCGCGGCTATGCGCCGCTGACGCTGTGCCGGGTCTGCGGCCACCGCTTCGGCTGCCCGGTCTGCTCGGCCTGGCTGGTCGAGCATCGCTTTCGCGGCCAGCTCGTCTGCCACCATTGCGGACATAATGAGCGGCGCCCCGAGGCCTGCCCGGAATGTGGCACGCTCGACCATCTGGTCGCCTGCGGGCCGGGCGTCGAGCGCATCGCCGAGGAGGTCGTCGCGCATTTCCCCGACGCCCGCACCATCGTCTTGTCGTCCGACCTGATGGGCGGTGTGCGGCGGCTGAGGCTGGAGCTTGAAGCAATCGCCAATGGCGAGGCCGACATCGTCATCGGCACGCAACTCGTCGCCAAAGGCCACAACTTTCCCAATATGACTTTGGTCGGCGTGGTCGACGCCGATCTCGGTCTCGCCAATGGCGATCCGCGCGCCGCCGAACGCACCTTCCAGTTGCTTAGCCAGGTGACCGGCCGCGCAGGAAGAACCGGCAAGAAGAGCCTCGGCCTGCTGCAGACCTTCCAGCCCGATCACCCGGTGATGCGGGCGATCGTCTCCGGCGACGCCGAGGCTTTTTACGAGCGCGAGATCGCCGAGCGCGAGCGGGCGGCACTGCCGCCCTTTGGTCGGCTCGCTGGTGTCATCGTCAGTGCTGTGACGCGGGCGGAAGCCGAGGGCCATGCAAGGGCCCTGCGCCGCGCCGCGCCAGAAGCCGCCGACCTGTTCGTGCTCGGACCGGCCGAAGCGCCGCTGTCATTGCTCGGCGGACGTCATCGCTTCCGCTTGCTGATCCAGGGCGAGCGGCGCGCCGACATGCAAGGCTTCATCCGCGCCATGCTGGCCGACGGGCCGAAGATACGGGGCTCGGTGCGTGTACAGGTCGATATCGATCCGCAGAGCTTTTTGTGAGCGTGGGGCGTGACTTAGTCGGGGCTTGGCGGGTCTTGCAGGATATTCCAGCACCAAACGCCAAGCGCTTTAAAATGCCTGACGTTTGCCGTAATTACGGTAAGCTCGTTAGCTGCCGCCGTGGCGGCGATTAGTATGTCCGCGAGGCCAGGATTCTTCCCTTTCGCAGAGGCTGCTTCCTCCATTCTGCCCGCTCTTCGCGCTATGTCCGCATCGACTTCTAGAATTTGATCTGCAAATCCTTCGATGGTGTCGTTAAGCCAGGCAGTGAGACTCTCCGCGCGCTTTGTGGCCCCCGCACGATCGGTATGAAGAGCCCTTGCTTTTCACCTTGGGCTACGATCCATGTGCCGACATTTTTCGCAAGCGGCGGCCTGCCGGGCGCGAACGTGGATAAGATGGAAGTATCGATAAGATAGCGGCTCAAAGATCGATATCCCGCGACGGTGACTCGTTCCTTTCAAGCTCGATCCCTCCTGGATAGGTCAGAAGAAACTCGCCGAAGTTTCGACGTGCGACCGGATATAGCTTTTGCAAGTCTTCGACCGACACTACAGCCGCTGCTGGCTTACCGTGCTTTGTGATAATAGTGGGCTCGCCGCTCTCCGCAGCCTCGACGAGCGCTGAGAACCCTGCCTTTGCCTCCCGAACCTGCATGGTTTTCATTGCGGTTCTCCTTGTGGTCTCATGTGGTCATATTTAGGAATTGGACCGCGAAAGGAACAGTTCCTGTAAAACCCTTGGGACCGAACCAAAGGTGGCCTACATCGACGAAATCGCCCGTAGGCGCGATGAAAAGATCGACGGCATCATCATGGGCTGCACCGAGCACCATGCCGATCGGCCAGCCGGATTTCGACATTCCGGTATTCGATACGACGCGCATCCATGCCGAGGCGGCGGTAGCATTCGCGCTCTCTTGATGCGCTTTTTCTAAAGTGCCGGCCACCATTTCTAAAGTGCCGGCCACCATCTGGCGCCGGGCTTTTCCTCCGCTAGAATGCCCGAAATTTCGAAACGGCAATTTACGAGGGGGACAAGATGGAATTTGCCTTTCCATGGCCGATGAGCCAGGGCGAGTGGCTGGCATGGTCGAGCGCCGTCGTGACCTTGCTGTTCGGGCTGCTGCTGTTCCTGGCGCCGGAGCTGGCCTTCCGCATCCTGCGGCTGCAGGTCAAGCCCGAAAGGGTGGCGGCGATCGCCGAAGGGCGCGGCAGGATGTCGGGCTTTTATCTCGGCGTCAGCCTGTGTTGCATTCTGCTGGCGCAGCCGCTGCTCTACATGGCGCTTGGCTTTTCCTGGCTGTTCACCGCCTTCGGCCGGCTGCTGTCGATGATGTCGGACGGCGCCAACACGCCTTTCAACTGGGTTTCCATCGCGGTGGAACTGGTGCTGGCGGCGCTGCCGCTTGCCTTTGCCTTCGGCTTTGTGTCTTGAATCCAAAGGCTTCGACTGAACTCCGCCGCCGGATGCGACAATAGTGCCTGAAAACCATGCAGGACGACGCATTGCGGTCTTAAAATGCCTGTGCTAGACGGCAATCGACTTTCGGCCGGGGATAGCGGAAGCCGCGCCTCCGTGCTTGGAAAAATGCAGTAAGGTCAAAGATTTAGCCAGAGTTTTCGCTCGCGCCAACAATCTGCGGCCCCTCAGATAAGAGAAAAGACGGTCCGTGGCCCAATCGTCATCGCCAATCTCAGGTGTCGCAGAGCGCTATGCAGGTTCGCTGTTCGAACTCGCGCTCCAGGCGAATTTGGTCGCCAAGGTCGAGGCCGACCTCAACAGTTTCGCGGCGATGCTCGAAGGCAGTGCCGACCTTACCCGCCTGATCAATAGCCCGGTGTTCTCCAGCGAGGACCAGGCCAAGGCCATTGCTGCGATCGCCGACAAGGCAGGGATCACCGGCCTCACCGGCAATTTCCTGCGCGTCGTCGCCCAGAACCGCCGGCTGTTCGCGGTACCAGGCATGATCAAGGCGTTCCGCCAGATCGCCGCCGAGCACCGTGGCGAGACATCAGCTGAAGTCACTTCGGCGCATGCGCTGACGGGCGCCCAGCAAACCGAGCTGAAGGCGGCGCTGAAAAGCGTTGCCGGCAAGGATGTCGCGATCACCGTGACCGTCGATCCGTCGCTGCTCGGCGGGCTGGTGGTCAAGATCGGCTCGCGCCAAATCGATACGTCGCTCAAAACCAAACTCAATTCGCTCAAGCTTGCACTGAAAGAGGTCGGCTGATGGACATCCGCGCCGCGGAAATTTCCGCAATTCTGAAAGACCAGATCAAGAATTTCGGCAAGGAGGCCGAGGTCTCCGAAGTCGGCCAGGTTTTGTCCGTCGGTGACGGCATCGCCCGCGTCTATGGCCTCGACAACGTCCAGGCCGGCGAGATGGTCGAGTTCCCCGGCGGCATCCGCGGGATGGCGCTCAACCTCGAAGCCGACAATGTCGGCGTCGTCATCTTCGGCGCCGACCGCGACATCAAGGAAGGCGACATCGTTAAGCGCACCGGCGCCATCGTCGATACGCCTGTCGGCATGGGCCTGCTCGGCCGCGTCGTCGACGCGCTCGGCAATCCGATCGACGGCAAGGGGCCGATCCAGGCGACCGAGCGCAAGCGCGTCGACGTCAAGGCGCCCGGCATCATTCCGCGCAAATCGGTGAACGAGCCGATGTCGACCGGCCTCAAGGCCATCGACGCGCTGATCCCGGTCGGCCGCGGCCAGCGCGAGCTGGTGATCGGCGATCGCCAGACCGGCAAGACCGCGATCATCCTCGACACGATGCTCAACCAGAAATCGGTGCACGACCACGGGCCGGAGAAGGAAAAGCTCTACTGCGTCTACGTCGCCGTCGGCCAGAAGCGCTCGACCGTCGCGCAGTTCGTGAAAGTTCTCGAAGAGCGCGGCGCGCTCGACTATTCGATCATCGTCGCCGCCACCGCTTCCGATCCGGCGCCGATGCAGTTCCTGGCGCCGTTCACCGCCTGCACCATGGGCGAATATTTCCGCGACAACGGCATGCATGCGCTGATCAGCTACGACGATCTGTCGAAGCAGGCCGTCGCCTATCGCCAGATGTCGCTGCTGCTGCGCCGCCCGCCGGGCCGCGAAGCCTATCCGGGCGACGTTTTCTACCTGCACTCGCGCCTTCTGGAGCGGGCCGCCAAGCTCAATGACGACAATGGCGGCGGCTCGCTGACGGCGTTGCCGATCATCGAGACCCAGGCCAACGACGTGTCGGCCTACATCCCGACCAACGTCATCTCGATCACCGACGGCCAGATCTTCCTGGAAACCAATCTGTTCTTCCAGGGCGTCCGCCCGGCGGTCAATGTCGGCCTGTCGGTGTCGCGCGTCGGCTCCTCGGCGCAGATCAAGGCGATGAAGCAGGTCGCCGGCTCGATCAAGGGCGAGCTCGCGCAGTACCGCGAAATGGCGGCCTTCGCTCAGTTCGGCTCCGACCTCGACGCCGCCACGCAGCGCCTGCTCAACCGCGGTGCGCGTCTGACCGAACTCCTGAAGCAGCCGCAATTCTCGCCGCTCAAGGTCGAGGAACAGGTCGCGGTGATCTTCGCCGGCGTCAACGGCTATCTCGACAAGCTGGCGATCGACCAGGTCAGCAAGTTCGAGCATGGCTTGCTCAGCCACATGCGCTCGGCCGGCAAGGAGGTGCTCGACGGCATCCGCAAGGAGAAGGCGCTGTCGGACGATCTACGCGCCAAGCTGAAGGCGGAGATCGACACCTTCGCCAAGACCTTCGCTTGAACGAAGCCGGACGGACGGGATCAGGTTTGAAGCATGCCTTCATTAAAAGACCTTCGTAACCGTATCGCCTCGGTCAAGGCGACGCAGAAGATCACCAAGGCGATGCAGATGGTCGCCGCGGCGAAGCTGCGCCGCGCGCAAGAGGCGGCGGAGGCCGCGCGCCCCTATTCGGAGCGCATGGGCGCGGTGCTGGCCAACATCACCCAGGCGATCGGCGGCGGCGGCGAGGCCCCGGCGCTGATGACCGGCACCGGCAAGGACGACGTGCATCTGCTCCTCGTCTGCACTGCCGAGCGTGGTCTGTGCGGCGGCTTCAATTCGCAGATCGCACGCTTTGCCCGCGACCACATCCGCAAGCTTCTGGCCGGCGGCAAGAAGGTCAAGATCATCTGCGTCGGCAAAAAAGGGTTCGACATCCTGCGCCGCGACTACGCAGAGCTGATCATCGAGCGCGTCGACCTGCGCGAGGTGAAGACGCTGGGCTTCGTCAATGCCGATGCCATTGCCAAGAAAGTCATCCAGCTCTTCAACGAGGGCGGCTTCGATATCTGCACGCTGTTCTATTCGCAGTTCAGGTCCGTGATCAGCCAGGTCCCGACGACGCAGCAGATCATCCCGGCAGGCGTATCTTCCGCTGCCGCCGAGACGACCAACGGCGGCAATGCCGTCTATGAATACGAGCCGGAGCCGGGCGAAATCCTCTCCGACCTCATCCCGCGCAACATCTCCGTGCAGGTTTTCCGTGCGCTGCTCGAAAACGCGGCCGGCGAGATGGGCGCCAAGATGAGCGCCATGGACAATGCGACGCGCAACGCCGGCGATATGATCAACAAATTGTCGATCACCTATAACCGCCAGCGGCAGGCGCAGATCACCAAGGAATTGATCGAAATCATTTCGGGCGCCGAGGCGCTCTAGGCGTGCTCCCACGAAGGTCTGTGACCTTCAGGCGGATCGCGTGAGAAACAAAGAGACGAAAAGGGTAAAGACGATGGCGAAAGCAGCGACCCCCCAGAAGGCGGCCCCGAAGACCGCCGCGAAGGCGGCAGCCCCGGCAAAAGCTCCGGCAGCGGCAGCAAAGGCCGCTCCGGCCAAGAAGGCGGCAGCACCCGCCACGGCTGTTGCGGCGAAGGCACCGACCGTGGCCATCAAGAAGACTGGCTTGGCCGGCAAGGTTCGCCAGGTCATCGGCGCCGTTGTCGACGTGCAGTTCGGCGAACATTTGCCGGCGATCCTGAACGCGCTGGAAACGTCCAATGTCGGCAATCGCCTCGTGCTTGAGGTGGCCCAGCATCTCGGCGAGAACACGGTGCGCTGCATCGCCATGGACTCGACCGAAGGTCTGGTTCGCGGCCAGGAGGTCTATGACACCGGCGCGCCGATCACGGTGCCGGTCGGCCCGGGCATGCTCGGCCGCATCATCAACGTCATCGGCGAGCCGGTCGACGAGGCAGGGCCGGTCGACGGCATCGAGATGCGCTCCATCCACCAGCCGGCCCCGACTTATGTCGAGCAGTCGACCGAAGCGCAGATCCTGGTCACCGGCATCAAGGTTCTCGACCTGCTTGCGCCCTATGCCCGCGGCGGCAAGATCGGCCTGTTCGGCGGCGCCGGCGTCGGCAAGACGGTGCTGATCCAGGAACTGATCAACAACGTCGCCAAGGCGCATGGCGGCTTCTCGGTGTTCGCCGGCGTCGGCGAGCGTACCCGCGAAGGTAATGACCTCTATCACGAGTTCATCGAGTCCGGCGTCAACAAGAAGGGCGGCGGCGAAGGATCCAAGGCGGCGCTCGTCTACGGCCAGATGAACGAGCCGCCGGGCGCCCGCGCCCGCGTCGGCCTGACCGGCCTGACGGTCGCCGAATATTTCCGCGACCAGGGCCAGGACGTGCTGTTCTTCGTCGACAACATCTTCCGCTTCACGCAGGCCGGTTCCGAAGTGTCGGCGCTGCTCGGCCGTATTCCTTCGGCCGTGGGCTACCAGCCGACGCTGGCCACCGATATGGGTGCGCTGCAGGAGCGCATCACGACGACGACCAAGGGCTCGATCACCTCGGTGCAGGCGATCTACGTGCCGGCCGACGATCTGACCGACCCGGCGCCGGCGACCTCGTTCGCCCACCTCGACGCGACGACCGTGCTCAACCGCGCGATTTCGGAAAAGGGCATCTATCCGGCCGTCGATCCGCTCGATTCGACCTCGCGCATGCTCGACCCGATGGTCGTCGGCGAAGAGCACTACCAGGTTGCCCGCCAGGTGCAGTCGATCCTTCAGCGCTACAAGTCGCTGCAGGACATCATCGCCATCCTGGGCATGGACGAGCTGTCGGAAGAGGACAAGCAGACGGTGGCCCGCGCCCGCAAGATCGAGCGCTTCCTGTCGCAGCCCTTCTTCGTCGCCGAAGTGTTCACCGGCGCGCCGGGCAAGCTGGTCGACCTCGCGGACACCATCAAGGGCTTCAAGGGTCTCTGCAACGGCGACTATGACCACCTGCCGGAAGCCGCCTTCTACATGGTTGGCGGCATCGAGGAAGCGGTCGAGAAGGCACAGCGCCTGGCGGCTGAAGCGGCGTAAAGAAGCGAATAGCGAATAGGGAGTAGCGAATAGGGGCGATGTGAGCAGGCGAAGTTCTTAGACTATTCGCTACTCGCTATTCCCTACTCGCTAAATTGATCATGGCTGAAGCTTTCCAATTCGAACTGGTCTCGCCGGAGCGCCTGCTGGTTTCCGAGCAGGTCGAGTCCGTCGTCATTCCGGGCGCCGAAGGCGAAATGACCGTCATGGCGCATCACGCGCCGGTCATGACCACGATCAAGCCGGGCGTCGTCACGGTTAGGACCACCGCAGGCAAGGAAGAACGCTACGTGGTGTTCGGCGGCTTCGCCGACATCGTTCCTGCCGGCTGCACGCTGCTCGCAGAATCGGCGGTCGCCGTCGGCGATATCGACCGCGCCGACCTTGCCCGCCGCATCCAGGAAGCCAGGGAAGACGCCGCCGACGCCAAGGACGATCAGACCCGTACCAAGGCCGAGCAGTTCCTTAGCCAGCTCACCACGCTCGAAGGGGCGATATTGCCTGCCTGAAGAAGATCAGTCCGGCAATTGCAAAAGCGAGGCTTGCCTCGCTTTTTTGTTTGATGGACAGTCCTGCCTTGTCTGCCTTGGGGGCGGTAGCCTGTGACTGAAGAAACGAAGTCGAGATCCAGATGGTCGACGGCCCTGGTGTCGGTCTTTGGCGGTCCGTTCGGCGGCTTTCTTTGGATTGGAAGCGGCAAGCTGGCTGTCATAAGCTGGATCGTAACTGTGGTCGTGGGTGTCGCTCTTTGCTGGATCGGATTTCCGGTGCTTTCGGGCAAGGATGTGTCAGGGCTGGCCGATCTCTCAACTGTCGGCTTGGCGATCTTGTCAGCGGCGTTGGTCTTGCCCTTTGCGCCCCGGTTCAAGCCGGACAAGTGGTATGCGCATGGGCTTTCGGTACTGGCACTCGTCTTTGTAACGTCTTATCCGGTCGCCTTCGCGATCCGCTCGTTCTTGTTCCAGTCTTTTTCCGTGCCGTCCAGCAGCATGGTGCCGACGCTGGTGGACGGGGACTATTTTTTCGCCTCCAAGCTCGCATATGGCTATAGCCGCTACAGTGTGCCTTTCGGACTTTTGCCTGTCGACGATCGCGTCTTCGGCGTGGCGCCGCAGCAGGGAGACATTGTCGTGTTCAGGCTGCCGTCCGAGCCCAGCACAGACTCCGTCAAAAGAGTCATTGGTCTTCCGGGCGAAAAGATTCAGATGATCGCTGGTTTACTCCACATCAATGACGTGCCGGTTCGATTGGAAGACATCGGTCCGTATTCCTCTGAAGACACAGGGCCGGCGAAACAGCAGCGGGAAACTTTGCCGAATGGAGTTTCTTATTCCATTCTCAGTCTGACGGACGGATCGGTCGGTGACGATACGATGGCCTGGATCGTGCCGGAAGGTCACTATTTCATGCTCGGCGACAATCGCGACAACTCCAGCGATAGCCGATTCCGCGTGGGAATGGTTCCCTTCGAAAATCTGGTCGGCAAGGCGGTGCGGCTGTACTGGAATTCAAAGGGCAAAGATTATTCTTCTCGGCAAACGCTGGATGGTCGGGGCAAATAGGCTCACGCGTGTTAGCGCCTCCACCGCACGCACGATTGCGGGCGGTTCTGCCTCATGTTTTCGCGCTCTGTATGCCCAGCGCCGTGAAAGCAGCGGCCACTCCGCCCCGCCGCAGGCGCTCGAGATGGGCGGCCGCGAGGTCGATCAGCGTCAGGCGCTCGGCACCGCCCTTGGCGAAGCCGGCCAGGTCGAACACCGCCATTGCGGCGTCCTTAGCCGACTGGCGCCGGGTGTCGAGCGCGGCCAGCGCCGCATCGAGCGGATCGGTGAAATGGCTTTCCGGCAAGGCATTGCCGCGCGCCTCGCAGGCGGCGACCCAGGCGGCCACCACCAGCATGAGATGCGCGGGCAGGGCGCCGCCGCTCAGCCGTTCCATGGCGGAGGCGACGATGCGCTGCGGCAGTTTCTGACTGCCGTCATTGGCGATCTGCGCCGTCCGGTGGGCAAGCGCGGTGTTCGAAAAGCGCTCGGCAAGCTGGGCCGTGTAGTCGGCCGTATCGAGCCCGACATCTTGCGGCAGCGTGGGGATAGCCTCGGCCCATAATCTGTCGACGAATTGCCGGATCGCCGGATCGGCGAAGGCGCGGTCGACCGTCTCATGGCCGCTGAGCAGGCCGAGATAGGCTATGGCCGAGTGCGAGCCGTTGAGCAGGCGCAGCTTCATGTCCTCGAACGGCCCGACGTCGCCGACCATGGTGACGCCGAACTTTTCCCAGGCCGGCCTGCCCGCCGGAAAATCGTCTTCGACCACCCATTGGCAGAACGGCTCGGTCATGACAGGCCAGGCGTCCTCGACGCCGAGCTGGCCTGATATCCGCGCCCGGTCGGCACCGGTGGTCGCCGGCACGATGCGATCGACCATGCTCGACGGAAACGCCACCTCGTCGGCGATATGGCGGGCGAGATCGGTGTTGCGCAAAGCGGCGAACTCGACCAGCAGCCGGTGCAGCGTGGCGCCATTGGCCGGGAGATTGTCGCAGCAGAGCACAGTAAATGGCTGGATACCGGCGGCGCGGCGGCGCGAAAGCGATTCGACGAGGAAACCGTGCGCCGTTCGCGGCATCTGCGGGTTGGCCAAATCGTGGACGATAGCGGGATGGGCTGTGTCCAGTCCGCCACCCGCCGACCTGAGATAGGCCTTTTCGGTGATCGTCAGCGTGACGATGCGTGTGCGCGGATCAGTCAGCGCGGCCAGCACCGCGCCCGGATCTTGCGGGGCCACCAGCATCGACAGGATAGAGCCGACGACGCGCAGGCTTTCGCTGCCGCTGCTCCTGATCGCCAGCGAGTAGAGCCCGTCCTGCGGCCCCAGCGCGTCGCTTGTATCGGCGCTGCGCAGCGAGACGCCGACAATGCCCCAATCCGTCTCTCCAGCCGCCAGGCAGTCGTCGATATAGGCTGCCTGATGGGCGCGGTGGAACGCGCCGACGCCGAGATGGACGATGCCCGGCACGATCCGGTCGCGATCATATCCAGGGACCGCGACCGAAGCCGGCAATGCCTGCAGCGTGTTGTTGGAAAGGCGTCTGTTGGTCATGGTGCGGTGGTCGTCCGGAGGTACGGTTGGCAGCGGCGTAACATTCGTTTCCCTCCCGCACAATGGGTCGCCGCCATCCAGTCATCATATAACAATCTGATTTTTGTATGTTGACATTATTTCTTTCCAATCCTACCGATTGCCGCATTGGGAGGATTGATGGTGGCCGTACTGACCGATCCGGATTTGCTGTTTCCATCGGAGACGCGTCCGCGTTCGCTTGCCCGCGACCTTTACGCCGGGGTGAAGGACCTGCCGATCGTCAGCCCGCATGGTCACACTGATCCGCGCTGGTATGCGCTCAACGAGACATTTGCCGATCCGGCGCAATTGGTTGTTGTGCCGGATCATTACATTTTCCGCATGCTGTTCAGCCAGGGCATCCGCCTCGAGGATCTCGGCGTGCCAACGCTCGACGGCTCGCCGGTGGAGACCGACGGCAGGACAATCTGGCGGCGCTTCGCCGAGCACTATTATCTGTTCCGCGGCACGCCGACACGGCTGTGGCTCGACCATGTGCTTGCGCACCTGTTCGGCATCGAAGAGCCGCTGACGGCCGCAACCGCCGACCGCCATTACGACACGATCTCAACCTTGCTGCAGCGGGAGAATTTTCGCCCGCGAGCGTTGTTCGAACGCTTCAACATCGAGCTCATCGCGACAACCGAAGGCGCGCTCGACGATCTCAGATGGCACCAGATGATCCGCGACAGCGGCTGGCAGGGACGCGTCGTCACCGCCTATCGGCCGGACGCGGTCGTCGATCCCGATTTCGAAGGGTTTTCGGCCAATCTCGACCAGCTCGGAGCAATCACCGGCTGCGACACCGGCAATTGGGCCGGCTATCTCGACGCGCATCGCCAGCGGCGAGCCTTCTTCAAGAGTTTCGGCGCGACCGCGTCGGATCACGGCCATTCGACGGTGGAGACCGCCAATCTTTCAGATGCCGCTGCCGCCGAGCTGTTCAGCCGCATCCGCCGGGGCTCGGAGGACGAGCGCGAGCGAAAACTGTTTCGCGCCCAGATGCTGACCGAGATGGCCAAGATGAGCCGCGATGACGGGCTCGTCTTGCAAATCCATCCCGGCTCCTGGCGCAACCATTCGCCGGCTATGTTTCAGAGGTTCGGCAGGGACAAGGGCTTCGATATCCCAACCAGAACCGACTATGTAACGGCGCTGAAGCCGCTGCTCGACTGCGTCGGCCTGGAGCGCGAGCTTACCGTCATCGTCTTCACGCTCGACGAGACCAGCTATGCGCGCGAGCTGGCGCCGCTCGCCGGCGTCTACCCGGCGCTGAAGCTCGGGCCGGCCTGGTGGTTCCACGACAGCCCGGAGGGCATGCGCCGGTTCCGCGAGATGACGACCGAGACCGCCGGCTTCTACAACACCGTCGGCTTCAACGACGACACCCGCGCCTTTCCATCCATCCCGGCTCGCCACGATGTGGCGCGTCGGGTCGATTGCGCCTTTCTTGCGCGTCTCGTCGCCGAGCACCGGCTCCGCGAGGACGAGGCGCACGAGCTGGCGCAGGATCTGGCCTATACGCTGGCAAAAAAGGCGTACCGGCTCTAACGGCGCTTGCCGCCATCGCTCAAACGGGAGGAAACCAATGCTGCATTTTTCCAGACTGGCGGGAGCTACGCTGCTTGCCGCCGCACTGATGGCCGGAACGGCAGGCGCTCAGACGGTTCTGCGCTCGTCCGACACGCACCCGGACGGCTATCCGACGGTCGAGGCGGTCAAATATTTCGGCGAACTTGTAAAGGAGCGGACGGCCAGCCGCTATACGGTCGAGCTCTATCATTCCGCGCAGCTCGGCGAAGAAAAGGACACGATCGAGCAGGTGCGCTCCGGCGTGATCGACCTCAACCGCGTCTCGATGGCGCCGTTCAACGGGCTTATCCCCGAAACCACCGTGCCTTCGCTGCCCTACATCTTCCGCTCGGAAGATCATATGCACAAGGTCATGGACGGTGCGGTCGGCGACCAGATCGCGGCGGCGTTCGAACAGGTCGGGCTGGTGCTGCTCGCCTTTTATGACGGCGGCGCGCGCTCCTTCTACAATTCGAAGAAGCCGATCAACTCTGTAGCCGACCTGGCCGGCATGAAGTTCCGCGTCATCCAGTCCGACATCTTCGTCGACATGGTGGCGGCACTCGGCGCCAACGCGACGCCGATGCCGTATGGCGAGGTGTATTCGGCGATCGAGACCGGGGTCATCGACGGCGCGGAAAACAATTTTCCGAGCTACGACACCGCCAAGCATGCGGAAGTCGCCAAGTTCTATTCGCTCGACGAGCACACGATGGTGCCGGAAGCCTTCGTCATGGCGAAGTCGAGTTGGGACAAGCTGACTCCGGAAGATCAGGCGATCTTCAAGGCGGCCGCCAAGGAAAGCGTCGCCAAGCAGCGTGAGCTGTGGGCCGCCAAGGTCAAGGAATCGCGCGCCAAGGTCGAGGCGGCCGGTTCGCAGATCACGACGCCGGACAAGCAGCCCTTCATCGACGCGATGGGCCCGGTCTACGAGAAGCACGTCAAGGACGACAAGCTGAAGGCGATGGTTGAGGCCATCAGGGCCGTGCAGTGATCTAGCGGCGGCGCGGGCATTACGCGCCGCCTTCCTCTTGCGGAGAAAACCGGTGGCCTCCAGCCCAGAACAAAGACCGCTCCTGTCCGGCGTCGCGCGCATGATGTCGCGCGTCAGCGCGGCGGCGCTGTGGATTGCCGGCGTCGGGCTGGTGCTGATGACCGCCTTCGTCGCCTGGCAGGTGTTCGGCCGCTATATCCTGAACCGCTCGCCGAGCTGGACCGAGCAGGGTTCGGTGATGCTGATGAGCTGGTTCATTTTCCTCGGTGCCGCCGTCGGAGTGCGCGAGAACTATCACCTCGGCTTCGACGTCCTGCTCTACGTGCTGCCGAAAGGCGGCAAGCGTTGGCTGAGGATGATCTCGGACCTCGTCGCGCTCGCCTTCGGCATCGGCATGATCTGGTATGGCAGCCAGCTGGTCGCCTTGACCTGGGGCACCACCTTGCCGTCGCTCGGCATATCGGGAGGCTGGGACTACGTCCCGCTTGTGGCGGGAGGCGCGCTCATCGTGCTCTTCACGCTGGAGCGCATCGTGCTTCGCCTGTCCGGTGCGCCGATCGACGATGCACTCGATGAACTGCCGCCGGCGGAAGTCGCAGCCGAACTCGATACAGCTGATGTGAAGGTCTGACGCCATGGAACTCTGGATACTCTTCGGCGTCTTCACCGTTCTGATGCTTATCGGCACGCCGATCGCCTTCTGCCTCGGCGTCGCAAGCTTTGCCACCGTCCTCTATATGGGCCTGCCGCCGCTCATCGTGTTCCAGCGCCTGAATTCCGGCATGAGCGTCTTTTCGCTGCTGGCCATTCCGTTTTTCATCTACGCCGGCGACCTGATGGTGCGCGGCGGCATCGCCAGCAAGATCGTTGCCTTCGCCGGCTCGCTCGTCGGCCACATGCGCGGCGGTCTCGGGCAGGTCAACATCGCAACGGCCACACTGTTCGGCGGCATTTCGGGCTCCGCTGTGGCGGAGGCGGCGGCAGTAGGCGGCTTGATGATCCCGCAGATGAAGGCGCGTGGGTATGGCGCGGACTATGCCGTCAACGTCACCTCGATGGCGGCGCTGATCGCGCTGCTCCTGCCGCCGTCGCACAACATGATCATCTACTCGATCTCGGCAGGCGGAAAGATCTCTATCGCCGACCTGTTCACGGCCGGCATCATCCCGGGCCTGCTACTGGCCCTGGCCCTCATGGTTACCGCCTATTTCGTGGCGCGCTCGCGCGGCTATCCAACCGAGCCGTTTCCGGGCTTCGCCGCCGTCGCGCATCTCTTCGCTGTCGCGGTGCCCGGCCTGCTGCTGATCGCGATCATCTTCGGCGGCGTGCGATCGGGCGTCTTCACGGCCACCGAGAGTTCCTGCATCGCCGTCATCTATGCGTTGCTGGTTACTGTCCTGGTTTACCGGCAGATGACTTGGGAAGGTTTCGTTCATGCTACCCATGGCGCCGTTCGTACCACCGCCATGGTGCTGCTCATCATCGGTATGGCGGCGGCGTTCTCGTGGCTGATGGCCTTCCTGAAAGTGCCGGCAGCGCTCATAGCCTCGATGAAAGCGATCTCGGAGGATCCGCTGGTCGTGCTTCTCCTGCTCAACATCTTGATGCTGTTCCTCGGCACGTTCATGGACATGGGGCCGACGATCATCATCTGCACCCCGATCTTCCTGCCTGTAGCGCAGGCTTACGGCGTCGATCCGGTGCATTTCGGTGTCATCATGATCCTCAATTTCGGCATCGGACTGAACACGCCGCCGGTCGGCGCCGTGCAGTTTGTGGCGTGCGCAGTGGGCAAGATATCGGTCTGGGAAGCCATGCGCTCGATCTGGCCATTCTATGGGGCAGGCCTCGTGGTGCTGGGGCTCGTCACTTACATTCCGGCCATCTCGCTATGGCTGCCGAGCGTCTTCAAATAGGGGTTGGCAATGGCATCTGACATGGCGATCAGCCTGAAGGTCGAACGCAAGCCCAAGCTTTCAGAAACCGTGATTGCGGCGCTTCGAAAGCAGTTGCATGCGGGCGAGATCCAACCGGGACAGAAGCTGCCGACCGAGGGTCAGCTGACCGAAACCTTCGGGGTCAGCCGAACCGTCGTACGCGAAGCGCTGGCTAAGCTTGCGGCCGACGGCCTGGTCGAGCCGCGCCAGGGCGCCGGCGTCTTCGTCACCGAGCATATCTCGACGATGTTCGGCGCGCTGGCCGCGGATATGGGTGCCAAGGATTCGATCGCGCTCAACGTGCTCGAGGTGCGCCTGGCGATCGAGATCGAGTCCGCCGGGCTCGCCGCCATCCGTCGCAATGCCGCGCAGGAAGCGGCGATCCAGGAGGCGTTCTTCGAGTTCGAGCGATTGCTCTTGAACAGCGAGCCGACGGGCCCAGCCGACCTTGCCTTCCACCGCGCGATCGCCAGCGCCACCAACAACCCGTTCTATGTCGAGATGCTCGACGTGCTCGGCCGGCGGGCCATTCCGTGCGACGTGACTTCACCCTGGTCCACCGAACTCGCCCAATCCGACGCCTACCAGCGGGGGCTGCAAGGCGAGCATCTGGTGATCCTGAATGCCATTACGTCAGGCGACGCGGAGTCCGCGCGCGAAGCCATGCGCTCGCATCTCACCGCAAGCCAGCAGCGCTATCGTGAGCGCCTGCACGCACGTCAGAGTTTTTATGCCGAGTCGGTCAAGGCCGCGGCAACCGAATGACCAATGAGGCAGAAATGAATCACCCCGACAATCACACTGACATCACCTCGCGTTTCGCCATAGACCCTGTTACCGCCGCGGCGATGGGGACGGACGAGCTCCGTCACAATTTCCTGATCGAAGGTCTGTTCCAGCTCGGCCGCATCGGCCTGACCTACACGCATTACGACCGCATGATCGTCGGCGGCGCCATGCCTGCGGGCACGCCGCTGCCGCTGCAGGCGATCAGGCCGACCGGGACCAAGAACTTTCTCGATCGCCGCGAAATGATCGCCGTCAATATCGGTGGCGCTGGTGCCGTGAAGGCCGATGGCCAGTCCTATGAGCTGCAGCCGCGCGACATGCTGTATCTCGGCATGGGCGCCAATGAGGTGTCGTTCGCCTCAGTCAATCCGGCCGAGCCGGCCAAGTTCTATCTGCTCAGCGCGCCGGCGCATCAGAGCCATCCCAGCCAGATGATCCGCATCGGCGATGCCAAGCGGCTCGATCTCGGCAGCCAGGCGACCTGCAACGAGCGTTCGATCTTCCAGTTCATCCATGCCGACGGCGTCAAAACCTGCCAACTCGTCGTCGGCATGACCCAGCTCGCTTCAGGCTCGGTCTGGAACACCATGCCGTGCCACGTGCATGACCGACGCATGGAGGCCTACCTCTATTTCGACTTGGCCGATGCGGCGCGCGTGTTTCATTTCATGGGCGAACCGGATGAAACGCGCCATATCGTCATACGCAATGAAGAAGCGGTGCTCTCGCCGGGATGGTCGATCCATTCGGGTGCCGGCACCTCCAACTATGCCTTCATCTGGGCGATGGCCGGCGACAATGTCGACTATACCGATGTCGATCCGGTAACGATGGACGAGCTGCGGTGAGCGGCCTTTCCGCCTTCAGCCTGGCGGGCAAGCGCATCCTCGTGACCGGCGCCAACACCGGCATCGGCCAGGGCATCGCCCTGTCGATCGCCCGCGCCGGCGGTGCGGTGGTCGGCGTCGGCCGTTCGGCGATGGACGAGACAGCGGGAAAGCTCGCGGCGGCGGGCGGGACGTTTGCTGCGGTGGCCGCCGACCTCGGCGATCCCTCGGCCGCCGCCAGCATGCTCGACCGCGTTTGGGACGAGCATGGGCCGCTCGACGGGCTGGTCAACAATGCCGGCATCATCCGGCGCGCCGATGCGGTCGAATTGACTGGGGTAGATTGGGACGAGGTCATGGACGTCAATCTGAAGACGGTCTTTTTTCTCAGCCAGAGCTTCGCCAGACGCGTGCTTGCCGGCGGACGCAAGGGCAAGATCGTCAACATCGCGTCGGTGCTCAGCTTCCAGGGCGGCATCCGCGTCGCCTCCTACACCGCCTCGAAACACGGCGTGCTCGGCATCACGCGGCTGCTCGCCTGCGAATGGGCGCCGAATGGCATCAACGTCAACGGCATTGCGCCCGGTTATATCGAGACCAACAACACCGAGGCGCTGCGTGCCGATCCGGACCGCAGCGCCGCCATTCTGGCGCGCATTCCGGCCGGGCGCTGGGGCGAGCCGGAAGACATCGGCGACGCGGCCGTCTTCCTGCTGGCGCCGGCGTCCAACTACATGCATGGCGCGGTGGTGCCGGTGGACGGCGGCTGGCTGGCGCGATGAGAAGGATTTGGCAATGACCGGACAGAAAATCTTTTCGCATGCCGGCGAGGGCGCATGGACGCCGACCCCGGATGGCAATCGCAGGCGCGTGCTGCTGCACACGGACGAATTGATGATGGTCGAGTTCGGTTTCGACAAGGGCGGTGTCGGGGCGCTGCATTCGCACCCGCATGTCCAGGCGAGCTACGTCGCCGAAGGCCGTTTCGAGGTCACCATCGACGGCAGGACCGAGCTCCTGGAAACGGGAAGCAGCTTCATTGTCCCATCCAACCTCGTCCATGGCGTCAAGGCGCTCGAGGCCGGGCGCCTGGTCGACAGTTTTACGCCGCACCGCGCCGATTTCCTTGCCTGACAGGACGAGAACGATCGCAGGCCACCACGCAACAGCAGCCTATCTTTGGAAACAAAAAGCCCGCGCCTCCGGAGAGACGCGGGCGTATTGCCTGGGCGCTTGTGGCGCCGCGGTACTCAAAACATCACCGCAGGATCTGAACCTGCCGAACCATGGTGAAAATAGGATTAACCACCCAGAGCCGGCGCGATATTCGTGCCCAAAGCGAATGGGGCTGGAATAACGGTCCCATATCGGCCAATGACGGTTCTTCAGACGACGCGGAAGGAGGCAGGATTTGAAGGGCGTTCGGATATTCGAGTCCGCGGTCAAGGCAGTCATCTGGAAATTTGCCAGGGAGTTTCGGCGTATCGCGTCGCCACTATCCTCGAAAAGACGAAAGCCGACGCGCGCAAACGGAAACGCAGCGTTTCCCAACAGGATTTTCATCGCCGGTTGCGCACGCAGCGGAACAACGCTGACGCAGCGACTGATGGGATGCTTCGCGGATACATTCGTCCATCCGCCCGAAGCGCGCCACGCGATGTTGAACATGCTGGACCGGCCGGAATCCAACCTGGTCGTCAAACGCGCCTCCCGCAGCTATGCGCACCTCGCGAAACTGCCTGCCTCCACCGGCCTGATCTACTGCGTGCGTCATCCCTTCGACGTGCTCACCAGTTCGCATCCGCAAACAAGGACGTTGCGCCGGTTCCATGTCACGGCCGAGCGCTGGTTGGTCGAATACGACGCGCTGCTGCAGCTGAAAAAGGCGCAGCCGGATCGACAGGTCCTTTATGTTCGATACGAAGACATGGTCGGCGACCCGGATGTCGTGCAGGAAAGAATCGCGCGGTCGTTCGGGTTGGCACCGCGCATCCGCTTTAGCAAGGATCCGGCCAATCCGATCCGGGAAACCTCGCTCAGGAAATGGGAAAGGAACGCAGAATTCCTGGCCTATCTCAGTAGCCTGCCGCCAGCATTTCTCGCCCGCGTTGAACGCTTCTGCGGTGAGTTCGGCTACGATATGCCGGCCAATCCGGGCGATAAGGTCGCGAACCGGTTGGCGCCCTGAATACGCGGTTGATCTGGTCCTGTAGCGGCTTGAATCACGATCACGCAGCGATCGCGAGCGGCTCCTTCAACTGCCTGCCTGCTGGAGCATAAGCATTCTTGTTGTGGTTCGATGACGGCTGCGCTAAGGCAACGTGGCACGCGGAGGGGTAGTTTGACCGGCTTTCAAGTCTTCTCTCATCCGCGGAAAATAAATCCCACCCCATTTTGTGTGGAAGTCGAGACCTGTTGCAAGGCGGCTTGGGTTCCATCCCTGGCTGTTCCGACGCCACCTTTCTGGGCGGCGCCGATCGTAGAACTTCCCTGATGCAGGTATCGGCGGCGAGTATCCCGGCAGAGGATCCCAAGCGGCGCGTCCTGAAGGACGTGTTCGGCTTCGACGATTTTCGCCCCGGCCAGGATGCTGTGATGGAGGCGCTGCTGGCCGGGCGTCATGTGCTGGCTGTCATGCCGACCGGCGCTGGCAAATCGCTCTGCTACCAGGTCCCGGCGCTGGTCCTGGGCGGGCTTACCATCGTCGTTTCGCCGCTGGTGGCGCTGATGCAGGACCAGGTCGCCGCATTGCGCCTTGCCGGCGTGGCGGCCGATACGATCAATTCATCGCTCGACCGCGATGCCAATGTCGCCGCATGGCGTCGCGTTGCCGCGGGCCAGACGCGCCTGCTCTATCTCGCGCCTGAGCGGCTGATGACGACGCGGATGCTCGAGGCGCTGGCCAGGCTCGATATCAGGCTGATCGCCATCGACGAGGCGCATTGCATCTCGCAATGGGGTCCGGCGTTCCGACGCGAATATGAAGAGTTGTCGCGGCTCTCCGGTATCTTCCCCGATGTGCCGATAATCGCGCTGACGGCGACAGCGGACGAAGCCACGCGCAACGACATAGCCGCGCGGCTGTTCGCTGGCAGCGTTGAGAGCTTGGTGTTGGGTTTCGACCGGCCGAACATCAGGCTTGGCATCGAGGCCAAGCAGAACAGCAAGCGCCAATTGCTGGAGTTCGTGCAGCGTCAGGCCGGCCGCAGCGGCATCATTTACTGCCTGTCGCGCAAGAAGACCGAAGAAATGGCGGCATTCCTCGAACAGAACGGTGTCCGCGCGCTCGCCTACCATGCCGGCATGGGCAAGGACGCGCGCGAGGCCAACCAGAATGCCTTCATGACGCTCTCCGGCGTGGTGATGGTGGCGACCATCGCTTTCGGCATGGGCATCGACAAGCCTGACGTCGCCTATGTCTTTCACACCGATATGCCGGGCAGCCTGGAGGCTTACTATCAGGAGATCGGCCGTGCCGGCCGCGACGGGCGGGAGGCGGTGGCGCATATGCTGTTCGGGCTCGGCGACATCCGCATGCGGCGCCTGTTCATCGACGAGGAGGATGCAGCGGCGGAGCACAAAAGACGGGCGCATCGCCGGCTCGATACGCTGATCGGCTATTGCGAGACGGCGCAGTGCCGCCGCCAGGTGCTGCTTGGCTACTTCGGCGAGGAAGCGTCGACATGCGGCAATTGCGACAATTGCCTCGATCAGGTGCCGCGCGCAGATGGCACTGCCGAGGCGCGCATCATCCTGGGGACGGTCACTGAGAGCGGCGAACGCTTCGGTGCGGCCCATGTTATCGACATTCTGCTCGGCCATGAAACCGAGAAGGTGCTGGCCAGAGGCCATGAGAGGCTCGCCAGCTTTGGCGCCGGAGTGGCGCACAAGAAGGATTTCTGGCTGTCGCTGATTCGCCAGCTCGTCGCCGGCGGGTTCCTGGAGCCGGATCCCTCCGGCCATGGCGGTCTTGCCATCGCCGAAAAGGGTCATGCGCTCGGCCGTGGCGAGGTGCCGTTCCAGTATCGTGTCGAAACGCGGCATCGCGCCGCGCGCGGCAAGCTGCGTTCCGCCGGAGGTACCGCCGCGGGCACTACGGGCCTCGATGCTTCGCTCTTGGCCGCGCTCAAGGCGCTGCGGCTGCGCCTCGCTAGGGAGCGCCAGGTGCCGGCTTATGTGATCTTCTCCGATCGTACGCTGATCGACATGGCCGAACGCTGCCCGCACGACCTCGATGGCTTCGCCGCAATCAACGGCGTCGGCGCCGCGAAGCTCAAGGAATTCGGCCAGACTTTTCTGAGTGCAATCGCCACGCATCAATCCGGGATGTCGGGCTGAGGGCTGTATCAACAATGCGATCATGCCGACAGCCACCAGACCACGTCGGCGCAATCAGCACTTGCTTCGTCTCGCTGCTGCGATCGCAGCCTCCTGCTGCCGCAAGCGCTCGATTTTCGCGCTCTGGCGGGCGGTGACGGTAGAGGCGACACGCCGGGCTCCCAATAGCCAGCCCGGAATATTGGTTTGCGCGACTTTGCCCCGGGTGATCGCTGTCGCCGATATCTCCTTGGCGACTTCGCCCATGGCCACGTTGAGTTCGACGCAGCTCATCTTGTCGTATTTCGCGGTATCAAAGGATGCACTGAAGGGCGAGGCGCAACCTCCTGCAATTACGAGGCTGCATATCAGGGGCGTGGCTCTGGTGATCGCCTTCATATTTTTAACAAGCAGGTTTGACGCCGAATGGGGCTGATATCAGAGGGGTCCCGATCCCGGGCCGCGGAGCGTTCCCGAGGTTTTGCGTAACGGAAACATGTAAACCTCTACAATACTCCGTCCCGGGCGTCATTCCCCCTAATTGTCCTCGAAGAATTTCGAGAGAGCTGCTGCGGTCTGGCGAGGGTGCTCCTCCGGAAAGAAGTGCCCGCCCGGGACCGGGCGGCCTTCAACGCTGTCGGCCCATTTTCTCCAGATAGCCAGCGGTCCGCCTTCCTCCGCATACCAGTTCTCCAGGCCGCCTTCGCTACTCCACAATGCCAGTAGCGGACACTCGATGCGACGACCGCTTGCCTGATCCAGCGCGTCATGTTCACGATCGATCGTGGCGGCGGCCCGATATTCCTCGCATATCGCGTGAACATGAACGGGATCGCGAAGCGCACCGACATAGGCGTTCCTGACCTTCGTCGAGAATATTTCTGCCGGCGACCCCCACTGCACAATCGCATTGTCGACAATGGCGTCGGGCGCTGCGCCTATCAGCCGCTCCGGCAGCGGCTCCGGTTGCGCGAGAAGGCTCCAGGGCCAGAAGCTCAGGGCCAGTCGGGCGTCCGCCCTATCCCACGCGGCGGCGGTGGGGATGACGTCGAGGACCGCGACTTTGGAGATTTCGCGGGGATGGTCGAGCGCCAGACGATAAGCGACCCGACCGCCACGATCATGTCCGGCAACCATGAACTGCTCAAACCCCAGCTGTTTCATGAGTTGAACCATGTCGCCGGCCATGGCGCGCTTGGCGTATGGGCCATGATCGGCAGAGGAGACCGGGCACCCGCTTTGCCCATAACCCCGAAGATCGGCGGCGATCACCGTAAAGCGGGGCGCCAATGCTGTGGCGATGTCCCTCCACATCAGATGCGTCTCGGGAAAACCATGAAGCAGCAGCAGCGGCGGACCCGTCCCGCCGACCCTTGCGAAAATGGCCGTGTCGTCCTGTTGCAAGCTGGTGGCTCTGAAACCCGCAAACACCGTTCGTCGTCTCCTCGATGGACCTCAGGCAACAACGCACAAAGTGACAGAAGGATCACGGCCAGCTGCCGTGCCTGGTGAAGGGCGGCCCTGGACTTCTCCTCAATCTTGAAATGCGGAAGGTGCGGCCACTGATATTTCGATCGGCGCACCCCATATGAGCGGCAAGAGTGTCGCTTAAGGGTTTGCTATGATGATTTCGCGTTCGAGCCGGTTTGCCGCTTTGTTTGCAGGGCTGTTCCTGGCATTTTCCATGGTCACGGCCGATTACGCCGAGGCGCGCCGCGGCGGCAGCTTCGGCAGCCGCGGCACGCGCACTTTCCAGTCGGTCCCGCCGACCAGGACGGCGCCACAGCCGGCCGCGCCGGTCGAGCGCTCGATGACGCCCGCGACGAACAATGCGGCCCGCCAGACGCCGGCATCCCAACGTCCAAGCTTCTTCAACGGCCTCGGCGGTTCGATGATGCGCGGCCTGCTGCTCGGCGGCCTGATCGGACTTCTTTTGGGCCAGGGGTTCGGCGGCCTGGCTGGCATGTTGGGTCTGCTGCTTCAGGGACTACTGATCGGCGGCGCGATCATGTTGGCCATCCGCTTTTTCCGGTCGCAATCGGCACGCAACCAAGCGCCCGCCATGGCCGGGGTTCCGCGGAACATGGGGAGCTTCGGGCGAAACGCTGCAGCCCAGTCCGAGGCTGACAACGTCTCGTCTTTCCCCATTCCAGGCATCGGGTCTGGATTTGGCCGGACGGCTCAAGCCTCCGATGAAATTACAATGACGCCGGCCGATCTCGATACGTTCCAGCAACGGTTGACGGAGGTTCAAGAAGCGTTCGGACGCGAAGATCATGCTGGCCTGCGCCGGCTGGCGACCCCCGAGATGGTGTCGTACCTGTCGGAGGAACTTGCCGATAATGCCAAAAACGGCATCAGGAACGAGGTGTCGAACGTCAGCCTGCTGGAGGCCGATATTGCGGAGAGCTGGCGGGAAGATGGTCGCGACTACGCCACGGCTGCGTTGCGCTATGAGTCCCATGACGTGATGCGCGATCGCGCCAGCGGCAAGATCGTCGCGGGCGAAGCCGATCGGCCGACGGAAACAACCGAATTGTGGACCTTCACGCGCCAGAACGGTGGCGACTGGAAGCTCGCAGCAATACAGCAACCCTGACCCGTTACGCTTCGCCCTGACAGCGCAATCCGGATGGATTGGGGGCGCCCGGATTTGCAACCGGCTATCCGCATAGCCGTCGCAGAGCGTACTTATTGACCGGCGCGAGCGCGTGACGGCTGTGCGGGGGGCGGACCGCTTCGGATGGTCCGTCAGAACTTGTAGCTGACGCCTAGTCGAACAGCGTGGAACGATGGATCGATCTCTTCATCATAGCCGTTGACTGGGAACGAAATTCGTTTCGCACCAAAATCCGTGTACCGATACTCGGCGCGCGCAGTGAGGTTATCTGTAAAAGCGTACTCGGCACCCGTTCCAATGGTCCAACCATGGAATGTGGCAGAATTGCTTTCTGCCGTTGCTCCGCCGAAGCCTTCAACCGCATATGCTGAGCCTCGCATGAAGGCATAACCGCCCGTGCCATAGAGGAGAACGCGATCTACTGCATAGCCAACTCGTCCGCGTACCGACCCCAGCCACTTGAACTCAAAGCCGTTAATGTGGCCGCCGGAACCGCCATCATCGCCATCGATGTTGGAAGCTTCAAAATCTCCCTCAAGGCCAAGCACCCAAGAGTCGAATTGCTTATTGTAACCAACGTGCGCGCCGCCAACCCAGCCGTCTCCGTCGGCGTCGCCTTGCGTGAAGATGAACGGTCCACCGACATTTGCGTACGGCTGGTCGACACGGCTCCACCCATAGCCAGCCTGCAAGCCGACATAAAACCCGCTCCAGTCATACACGGACGCGATAGGTGCGACCGCGTCAGCAGCCAGGACAGGCGTAAGCGTCAACACGGACAAAGCAGATGCGAGAAGGAACTGTTTCATAGCGATTGCCCCCGATGCTATCTGTCGGAACAGACACATCGAACTTAAGCGCGTCAACAGAATCTGCTGAGGAACGGCCCCAGTTGGCCAATTTTGTTGACAATTGTGGCCCACTGGCAACAAGCCATCGCGAGCACTTCCGAACAGGAAAGCGCCCAACGGTTTTGCAGTCAGGGCAACCGATGTTGCATTAGTCGGCGGCGCCGCACCAGTTGCCGAACTATCGATCCATCGCGATAAGATGATCGACGTTGCGACCGGTCTGGCACCCCTTGGTGACAACTTCGCGGTGCGGCGCTTCGGGGGTCCCAATAAGTTGACCTTTTCACACATATTTGGTAGCGCAGTACATCCGCTGCGTGTCGGCGGCGTGGTCTGGTGGGTTCCTGTGACAATCGCGTGCTCGGGATGTTCCTGTGCTCTGCTCTTCCAGACAAAGGGAAGAGGGGTGCATGTCACTGCCGGTCAGTTCACGGCTTCGGCAAGCGTGTGATGCCGCCTAAACCTGACAACCATCTTTCTCTCCGAGAAGCGCTCGCTGATGGGCAGTGTCATGCGCATCGTTCGGGATCCCTCGACGGCGGAAGATCTTGCACAGGAAACTATCTGCGCACCCGAAAGGCGCTTGAGGCGGGGCCGATCGATCGTATCGAGGCCTTCCTGCATCACACCGCGCGCAATCTGGCACTGGACCATGAGAGGCGCCGCAGGACACGCGCGCGCTATGAGCGCACGGGCCTGGAGGTCCAGGATTGTACCGAAATTCCAGCCGAAACGCCGTCGCCGGAAACCATAGCCATCGAGCGCGAACGGGTGCGCCACCTGGCCGCAGCACTCGAAAAATTGCCGGAGCGGAGCTGACCGATACACTGCAGCGGCGGCCGTTGCCACAGCTGCTCCCGTTGCGCGGGGCTTGACAGCCGTCCTACCAGAAGGTAGGTTCAGGCATGAGTAACTTATCTACCACTTCTGACGACATCCTGGCTTGCGCGCGTTCTCTGATCGTCGCTGGCGGCTACAACGGTTTCAGTTATGCCGACATCGCTGATGTGGTCGGGATTCGCAAGGCGAGCATCCATCACCATTTCCCAAGCAAGGTCGATCTGGTCCGAACGCTGGTTGCGCGGTATCGGGAAGAAGCTGATGCGGGGATGGCGAATCTCGAACATCAGGTACCCGATCCGCTCGAACAGCTTCGGCTCTA
The DNA here is from genome assembly GCF_055811195.1 of Mesorhizobium sp. WSM4823. Taxonomy (NCBI): domain Bacteria; kingdom Pseudomonadati; phylum Pseudomonadota; class Alphaproteobacteria; order Hyphomicrobiales; family Phyllobacteriaceae; genus Mesorhizobium; species Mesorhizobium sp. WSM4823. The sequence continues at coordinate 419,640 of NZ_JBVVQL010000003.1, read as the reverse complement.
CGCTGGCTATTGGGAAGCCTGCATCGCGGACGCCACCGCTCCGTTTTGTGTCTGCGCCCTGTTGGCAAGCCAGCTGCCCGTCCTGCCCGAGGAGGTTGGCCTTGAGGTTCGGGCGCATTTCCGCTCCCTGTCAGCATGGCTGACATCCGTGCTGGAGCGCGGTGCGCGGCACGGCCGACTCCAGCTGATGAGTACCCCTCGTGCCGAGGCTGAAGCATTTATGGCGACGGTCCACGGCGCGATGCTTTCGGCGCGGGCCTATGGCGATCCGAAGATATTCGGCGCCGTGACAGGCCCGCTCTTGGAGCGACTCGCTCCGCGCTTGCCTCCAAATACGGTCCTGGCACTCGGATAACCAAAGCCGTGATCGCTCGGCACGCTCGTCTACAATCCCTACCTACTAGTCGAAAGGACAATCCAATGACGGTTTACAGTGGCGATCTTTCCCGCGCCAGCCAGGAAGAATGGCTCAAGCTCTATTACTTCGCCCGGACAGCGTTCTCGGCCGTCTGGGTGGCGGCTGCCTTTACGGTGGGGCAGAATTCCTGGGTGATCGCGGCGGTTTTGCTCGTGGCCTATCCTGCCTGGGACGCCCTTGCCAATCTTGTCGACGCGTCGCGCAGCGGAGGATTGGGACAGAACCGCACGCAGAGCATCAACGTCGTCGTCAGTGTGGCGACAACGCTCGCGGTCGTTTTCGCGCTGGAGCTGAGCATGAATTGGGTGCTCGGGGTGTTCGGGGTATGGGCGATCCTCTCTGGCTTGCTTCAACTCGGCACCGCAATCCGTCGTTGGAAGAGCTATGGCGCGCAGTGGGCGATGGTCCTGAGCGGCGGGCAATCAGCGCTGGCAGGCACGTTTTTCATCGCGCAGGCGCGGATGCCGATGCCGCCATCCATCACCAACGTGGCCGGCTATGCCGCAGTAGGCGCCCTCTACTTCCTGGTTTCGGCGGTGTGGCTGAGCGTGAGCCAATCGCGGCGGAAGGCCGCATAGAACCGCGATCTTAAGCCATACTGACCCCGATCGAGGCGCGCCGTGGCAGCAGCTTCGGCAGCCGCAACCGAGGCGGCAAGAAAATTAAACTTTACAGCGATCGTATCAATCTCGCTCCAGGAACAGATTAGTTCACCGCGCAACGATCGTCTGACCAACCGCGAGCCCTTTGTTCGGGTGAACAAACTGAACCGTTGCCGCTGCTCGGATATGCGGGTTGTTGATAGACTGGGGGGCGATAAACCGGGGCGGAGCGTCTCACTGGCGTATAGCGTCGCGGAGGAGGAGTGTACGGTGCTGGAACGAACACCCCCATCCCTTGAGCCATTCCCTCAGCGAATTGATTCGTCTGCATTGTTGAGCAACCCTGAAGGGCGCATAACGAAATCGCACAGGCAATGACACGTTTGTGTTTCACAACGGACTCCCTCTTTGCAGAGGCAAATTTTAAAGGAGACCAATTTTTGTCGCATGACCCGTTTGGGTTATGCTGACCCGCTGAAGGACTGAACAACAACACCCCCTATGAGGAGCGTGGTTGATCGCCGGCATGCGGGTTGAGCAGATCCTGCCCGTCGATCGCAAAGCCAACCATTGCACAGCCGCCCTTCGACATGCGAGTTTATCAACCAATTGGCTCATCGCGGGAGTCTCGTCATGTCCATTCGCCGGATTGCGTTGACCTCGGCAGCGGTCACGTTTGCCTTCACAGCCCTCGCCCAGGCCCGGCCGGACACCCGCACCATGACTTGCCAACAGACGCAGGCGCTGATCCAGAGCCACGGCTCGGCGGTGCTGACCACCGGCCCGAACACCTATGCTCTCTATATCAGCCGCCAGTACAGCAACGCGTGCGACTGGTCGGAAATCCCAGCGGTAGCGTTTGTGCCGACGCGCGACGGCCAGTGCTTGGTTCATCGATGTAGAGAGCCGCTCTTCACTCCTCGCAGCTGACGGTGACGAGCGCCTGTGAAGCGCGTCTCGACGCGTTCATCACGACGTCGGCGTGCCGACCCTTATCAGGGAGCAATCGTGCGATTGGGGCTGACGCCTCGACCTGCCAAATGGGGAAGAAAGCGGGAAGGCTGCCGAAATTCTAAAATTGTTAGTGGAATATGAGAATGGCGGAGAGGGAGGGATTCGAACCCCCGATGGGCTTGCACCCATGCCGCATTTCGAGTGCGGTGCATTCGACCACTCTGCCACCTCTCCGCGGTCATGGTCCGCCGTTGCCGGCGCGGCGCACTAGATAACGGCTGGGCGGACAGGTTACAAGGGCCAATCTGCCCGACGATCCGGCTTCTTATCGGACTTGCCGTGCCGCTCCGTGGTGTCGGCGCTTGGCTTGAATGCATTCCTGGCCCGTGTGCCGACCGCTTGCCTTGACTTGCGCTCAACCTTCGGTTAGGGACAGCGCGCAATCGGCGTGGAGGGTTCTTCCGCGCCGCTTGTTTTTTGAACCCGCAGACTGACAAAAAGACGGCCGAACCGCCTGAAGCGGTTCATCAAGGCCGACCGAACAGCGAAAGGCAAAAAATGTTCGCAGTCATCAAAACGGGCGGCAAGCAGTATCGCGTCGCCGCCAACGATCTCTTGAAGATCGAAAAAGTCGAAGGCCAGGTCGGCGATATCGTCGAGATCGGCCACGTGCTCGCGCATGGCGAGGGCGAGAATGTGACGTTCGGCGCACCGTTCGTCGACGGCGCCTTGGTCACCGCCGAAGTCGTCGAACAGGGCAAGAACCGCACCGTCATCGCCTTCAAGAAGCGCCGCCGGCAGAATTCGCGCCGCAAGATCGGCCATCGCCAGCTTTTGACCACCGTGCGGATCGCCGAGATCCTGCTGGATGGTGCCAAGCCGACGAAGACGGCCGCGGCCAAGACAGAGGCAAAGGCTGCTCCGAAGAAGGAAGCCAAGGCAGAGGCTGCGCCGAAGGAAACCGAGGCCAAGGCAACCGAGGCCAAGGCAACCGAAACCGCCGCTCCGCTGTTCAAGGCGCCGAAGGGCGAACCGGACGACCTGACCGTGATCAAGGGCATCGGCCCGGTTGCGGCCGGCCAGCTGAACGAGCAGGGCATCACGACCTTTGCCCAGATCGCCAAGCTGTCGGACAAGGACGTCGCCAAGATCGACGAGCATATGCCGTTCAGCGCCGACCAGATCACGGACTGGCGCGAGCAGGCCAAGGAATTGGTGAAGAAGTAAAGCGAGCCGGCGCAATCGTCGCCGGATCGGACTTGAAACGGAACGCGAACGCGTTCATAAGACCCTTTAGGCGCCCCTGCGGCGCATCGGAGTTAGTTAGATGGCACACAAGAAAGCTGGCGGTTCGTCGCGCAATGGTCGCGACTCCCATTCCAAGCGGCTCGGCGTGAAGAAGTTCGGCGGCGAAGCCGTGATTCCGGGCAACATCATTATTCGTCAGCGCGGCACGACGTGGCATCCCGGCGTCAATGTCGGCATTGGCACGGATCACACGCTATTTGCGCTCGAAGCTGGCGCAGTCACCTTCAACAAAAAAGCCAACGGCCGAACCTACGTATCGGTGAACCCGATGACGAAGGCCGCGGAGTAGCCGGTTCCGTACGAGAACACCGGCACCCATCTCGGGAACCGGTGTCTGGCCAAGCCAGGAAATGGATCAGGGGAGATGGGTTTCCATCTCCCCTTTTTCTTGTGCCTGGAGGACTGATATGGTTGCCGAAGCGGAAGACACGGACGGTGAAAGTTACGCGATAGATTGCCCGGTCCTGGTGACCGAGCGCCTGGTCCTGCGGGCGCCGCGCGAAAGCGATATCGAGCAATTGGTGGTGCTCGCCGACAACCGCCACGTCGCCGAAATGCTGGCCCGCATGCCGCACCCCTACGGCGAGGCCGAGGCACGCGCCTTCCTCGCGATGACGGCATCGCGCCGGGCTGGGATTGCCTATGCCTTGACGCTGGCCGGTACAGAAACCTTCGTCGGCTGCGCCGGCCTCAACACCACCGACCGCGGGCTGGAGCTTGGCTACTGGATCGGCGAGCCCTATTGGAAGCGCGGCTATGCGACGGAGGCAGCACACGCGCTGGTCGACCTCGCCTTCCAGAAGACGTCGATCCAGGTGCTGCATGCCTCGACGCGGGTCATCAATCCGGCCTCGCGCCGGGTGATCCACAAATGCGGCTTCCAATATGCCGGCCAAGGCATGCTGAACTCGATCGTCGCCGGCCAGGTGCCGGTCGAGCGCTATCGTCTCGATCGCAAGACCTGGACCAGCCTCCGGAACTGGGTGCATTTCTAGGCGTGTCGATATTCAGGTGAGGCCGGCCTGCAAATGGCGGTTTCCTGCGCTTCCGGTGCTCACGTACTTGAGTACGCTCCGCTCCGGTTCTCGGAAACCGTCATTTTCGACTCGGCCTGACCTGAATCTCAACACACCTCGGCGCATGGCCTCGAACCAAAGGTTCCGAAAGGATCATGGTGAATTCGAAAGTCAGTTGCGAACCAAACTCCGGATCAGGCCATCTCGACCCAGACCGGCAGGTGGTCCGAGCCGACCGCATGCCGGTCGACCGACAGGCGCTTCAGCGATTTGGCGAGCGAGGCGCTGGTGAAGACATAGTCGATGCGCTTGTGGCGGCTGATGTCGTCAGGCCGCTCGGGGTCGACCCAGGTGATGAGGTCGGCGCCTGTAGCGGCAAGGCGCGCGGCGGCATCGACGGCAAGATCGGCGGTCACAGGCATGCCGAATTCGTGATCCGGGTGGCCGGCGAGTTCGACATATTCCGGCGATCCGGCCAGCATGTTGAAGTCGCCCATGACGACGAAGGCTTCGGGACAAGGCAGATCCGGCAGGCCGACCTCGGCGACGCCGGACAGCGCGCCGCCTTCGATTGCATAGTTCAACAGGCGCTGGCGCAGAAACCGGAGCTGGCTCAAACGTTCGACCGGGCTGCGATGATCGAGATGGGTGGAATAGAAGCGGATGAAACCAAGCGGCGTCTCGATCAGCGCCTCCAACGCGCCGCGCTGGAAGTTCATCACTTCGAAGCTGCGGCTGCGCGGCAAGAGGAGATTGCGCGACAGATGAACGGGCGTTTTCGACAGAACCATATTGCCGAGTTGGAAGGTGGTGGTGACGGCGCGGCCGTTTTCCAGACGCGAGCCGACATTGGCCTCGAAATTGCTGCCGTAGACGGCGAAGTATTCGGGCAGCGCCTCGCCGAGCTCGGCCACCATGTCGCGGCCGCCATTGTTGGGATTGTTGCGCGAAACCTCCTGCAGCGCGATCACGTCGGCGCTGCGCACGGCATCGGCAATGCGGCCGACATCGTAGCGCCCGTCGAGGCCGACGCCGTAGTGGATGTTGTAGGTTACGAGCTTCATTGCGACTCCGGCCATGTTCATAAACAGCCTCGCCCTTCGCCCCGCCTTGGTTTAGAGCAGTGCCAAAGATTTAGAGCAATGCCGCAAGGCCACTAGCAGAAACTCAGCAATCCGATGAAATTTCTCGATCAAGCCAAGGTTTATATCCGCTCCGGCGACGGCGGCGCCGGTTCGGTGTCGTTCCGGCGCGAAAAATTCATCGAGTTCGGCGGTCCCGATGGCGGCGACGGCGGCCGCGGCGGCGATGTCTGGGTGGAGGCGGTCGATGGGCTGAACACGTTGATCGACTATCGCTACCAGCAGCATTTCAAGGCCAAGACCGGTACGCACGGCATGGGCCGCAACATGACCGGCGCCAAGGGCGCCGACGTTACGCTGAAAGTGCCGGCGGGAACGCAGGTCTTTGCCGAGGACAATGAGACGCTGATCTGCGACCTGACCGTCGTCGGTCAACGCTTCCTGCTGGCCAAGGGCGGCAATGGCGGCTTCGGCAATCAGCACTTCAAGACCTCGACCAACCAGGCGCCGCGCCGCGCCAACCCAGGGCTGCCGGGCGAAGAGCTCAACATCTGGCTCAGGCTCAAGCTGATCGCCGACGCCGGTCTGGTCGGGCTGCCCAATGCCGGCAAGTCGACTTTTCTGGCCGCTGTGACCGCGGCCAAGCCGAAGATCGCCGATTATCCCTTCACCACGCTGCATCCGGGCCTGGGTGTGGCCCGCATCGACGGGCGCGAGTTCGTCATCGCCGACGTTCCGGGTTTGATCGAAGGCGCCCACGAAGGCGTCGGTATCGGCGATCGTTTCCTCGGACATGTCGAACGCACGCGCGTCCTTCTGCACCTGGTCTCCGCGCAGGAAGAAAATCCGGGGAAAGCCTACAAGACCGTGCGCACCGAACTCGACGCGTATGGCCATGGGCTGATCGAGAAGGTCGAGATCGTCGCACTTTCCCAGGTCGACACGCTCGATGCCGACGCACGCAAGAAGAAAGTCGCTTCGCTGAAACGCGCCGCCGGCCGCGCGCCGATGCTTTTGTCCGCGGTCACCGGCGAAGGGGTCGAAGCGGTTCTGCGGGCGCTGATGGCGGTTGTGGCCGAGGCCCGCGAAGCTGCCGCCACGCCGGTCGAGACGCGCTGGAACAGATAGCCATGGCCGCGCAGTCGCTGAGAAAATACCGGCGCATTACCGTCAAGATCGGCTCGGCGCTGCTTGTCGATCGCACGACGGGCCTGAAGCGCGACTGGCTGGCTTCGCTTGCCCAAGACATCGCCGTGCTGGCTGAAGGCGGCGCCGAAATCCTCGTCGTGTCGTCCGGCGCGATTGCGCTGGGCCGCACCATTCTCGGCCTCGGCAAGCGGGCGCTGAAGCTCGAGGAGAGCCAGGCTGCGGCCGCGGTCGGGCAGATCGCGCTGGCTGGCGCCTGGTCGGATGCGCTCGGCAAGGGCGGCCTGAGATCGGGCCAGATCCTGCTGACGCTCGGCGACACCGAAGAGCGCCGCCGCTATCTCAATGCGCGGGCGACGATCTCGACGCTGCTCAAGATGAAGGCGGTGCCGGTCATCAACGAGAACGACACGGTGGCGACCTCCGAAATCCGCTATGGCGACAATGACCGGCTGGCCGCGCGGGTGGCGACGATGATGGGCGCCGACCTCCTGGTGCTGCTCTCCGACATTGACGGGCTGTATACGGCGCCGCCGGCCAAAGACCCCAGCGCAAAGTTCATTCCGGTCATCGACCGCATCACCCCTGATATCGAGGCGATGGCCGGTGCGGCGGCGTCCGAATTGTCGCGCGGCGGCATGCGGACAAAACTCGACGCCGGCAAAATCGCCACCGCCGCCGGCACTGCCATGATCATCACATCAGGCACACGGTTATCGCCGCTCATGGCGATCGAGCGCGGCGAGCGGGCGACTTTCTTCCGGCCGAGCGCCAATCCGGTCAAAGGCTACAAGACGTGGATCGCCGGGCAGCTCGAACCGGCTGGCCGGCTGACTGTTGACGCCGGCGCCATCGGTGCATTGTTGTCGGGCAAGTCGCTGCTTCCGGCAGGCGTCAAGCTGGTCAGCGGCAATTTCTCGCGCGGCGACACGGTGGCGATCCTGTCGCCCGAGGGCCGCGAGATCGCGCGCGGACTGGTTGCCTACGATGCCGCCGATGCCGTAAGGATCGCTGGCCTGAAGACGGCCGAGATCGAAACCGTGCTCGGCTACGAGGCGCGTTCGGCAATGATCCACCGCGACGACCTTGTGGTGAGCCATTCCGGTGACCAAGTACGGGCCGGTGACCAAGTAGGGACCGGTGACCAGGTAATCGGTGACCAGGTACATAGCGGAGGATGAGCCATGCTGAAGCTGCATGAAAAATCCCGGGACGACACTGCCGGGCTGATGGCCGATATCGGCCGCCGCGCCCGTGCTGCTGCCCGCCCGCTAGCCATCGCCACGACCGCCGCCAAGAATGCTGCGCTTCTCGCCATGGCCGACGCCATCATCACCCGTGAGCAGGATATTCTCGGCGCCAATGCCATCGATATCTCGAACGGCCGCGAGTCGGGGCTTTCCGCCTCGTCCATGGACCGGCTGAAGCTCGATCCAGCGCGCATCCACGCCATGGCCGACGGCATACGCGATATCGCCGAACTCAGTGATCCGGTCGGCGACGTCATCGCCGCATGGGATCGCCCGAACGGCTTGCATATCGAGCGCGTGCGCACGCCGCTCGGCGTTATTGGTGTCATCTATGAGAGCCGGCCAAACGTGACGGCAGATGCCGGTGCGCTCTGCCTCAAGGCCGGCAATCCGGTGATCCTGCGCGGTGGTTCGGATTCGCTCAATTCCTCCGCCGCGATCCATGCCTGCCTAGTCGAGGGGCTGAAGGCGGCCGGTCTGCCGCAGGATGCCATCCAGCTGGTGCCGACCACCGACCGCGCCGCCGTCGGCGAGATGCTGAAAGGCCTCGGCGGCAATCTCGACGTGATCATTCCGCGCGGTGGTCGCAGCCTTGTCGAGCGTGTGCAGAACGAAGCTCGGGTGCCGGTCTTTGCCCATCTCGAAGGCATCTGCCATCTCTATGTCGACCGTTCGGCCGATCTCGACATGGCGGTCAAGATCGCCGTCAACGCGAAGATGCGGCGCACCGGTGTCTGCGGTGCGGCCGAAACGCTTTTGGTCGACCGTGCCGTCGCGTCCACCCATCTGGTGCCGATCCTTGACGCGTTGCGCGCGGCTGGATGCGAGATCCATGCCGATGCCGAAGTGCTGAAGCTGTTCTTCGACGCCAGTCCGGCAACCGATGCCGACTGGATCACCGAATATCTCGACGCGATCATAGCGGTGAAGCTGGTCGATGGCGTTGCGGGCGCGATCGAGCATGTCGAGAGGTTTTCCTCGCACCACACCGAGGCTATCATTGCGGAGGATGCGCAAGCAGTCGAACGTTTCTTCAGCGAGATCGATTCGGCGATCCTTCTGCACAATGCCTCGACGCAATTCGCCGATGGCGGCGAGTTCGGCATGGGCGCCGAGATCGGCATTGCCACCGGCAAGATGCACGCGCGCGGTCCGGTCGGCGTCGAGCAGTTGACGTCATTCAAGTACCGCGTGCGCGGGTCGGGACAGGTGCGGCCTTGACGCTTTTCGTCGTTAGAGCCTGAGGCATGCTTTCGCAGTCCGAACAGCTCGTTCCCTCCCGCTACCTCAAAATGCCGCATGCCGAGAAAGGCCTGGCTGTCGGCCTGTTCGGCGGTTCGTTCAATCCGCCGCATGCCGGCCATGCGCTGGTCGCCGAGATTGCGCTCAGGCGCCTGGCGCTCGACCAGTTGTGGTGGATGGTGACGCCGGGCAATCCGCTCAAGAGCGCACGGGAGCTGGCGCCGCTGACTGAGCGGCTTCGCCTGTCCGAGCAGATCGCCAGGAATCCGAAGGTCAAGGTCACCGCCTTCGAGGCCGCGCATCACGTCCGCTTCACCGCCGATACGCTGGCGCTGGTCAAGGCGCGCAATCCCGGCGTCGACTTCGTCTGGATCATGGGCGCCGACAGCCTGCGCGACTTCCACCACTGGCAGCGCTGGCGCCAGATCGTCATGACGTTCCCGATCGCGGTGATCGACCGTCCGGGCGCGACGCTGTCCTTCCTGTCCTCGGTCGTCGCCAAGACCTTCGATTACGCACGTGTCGACGAGGGCGACGCGCCGCGGCTGGCCCGCATGAAGGCGCCGGCCTGGACCTTCATCCACGGCCCCCGCTCGTCGCTGTCGTCGACCGCGATCCGTAAGATGGCGAAGGGATAGGAGTCTCCCTTCTTCCACAACAAGGGGATAGGGGAAGCTCACTGATGTCGCTTTTGCGGCGGCCTTTCGCCGTCGGGTAGGCGATCCTGTGCGGGCATGACGATTATCGAGCAAAACCAGACCAGACCCGATTCGGCGCAGGGCAGCCCACCAGCCCCGGTGATCGCCATTGCCAGCGTCGTCCTGTCCATGGCACTTGTGGCAGTCGGCAACGGACTGATGTTCGCCTATATCCCGGTCCGGCTCGGCGCCGACGGCTTCGATCCGACCTGGGCCGGGCTGATCGTCACCGGCCTTTCGGCCGGCGGCCTGGCGGGCTGCATCCTGACCGGCCCGCTGGTACGGCGCGTCGGCCATGCGCGCGCATTCATGGTACTGTCGGCGTTGATCGTGTTGTCGAACGCCGCCGTCGGGGCCGGGCCGCACCCGCTGTCGTGGATCGCGGCACGCGCGCTCTACGGCTTTGCCATATGCGGACTGTTCATCGTCGCGCAGAGCTGGCTAAACGATGCCGTCGCCAACGCCATTCGCGGCAGGGTCATGGCGGTTTTCTATGTCGCCTATGTCGCCGGGCTCGGCGTCGGCTATGCCACGCTGGCACTGATCGACATAAGGGCGGCGGACGCGCCTTTGATCGGCATTGCCTTCACGGCGCTTTCGATCCTTCCGGTTGGACTGACGCGCCTCGCCCAGCCGCCGGCACCGCAAGCGGCATCGGTGGCAATTGTCCGGGCGTGGCGGATTTCGCCGGTGGGCGTTGCCGGCATGCTCGCGGTCGGCGGCCTGTCGATGACCATTTCGGGGTTCGCGCCGATCCATGCCACGGCCAAGGGTTATAGCCAGGCGGATGTGGCGCTGCTTTTGTCGGCGATGCCGGTCGGCACGCTGATCCTGCAGATCCCGCTTGGCTGGATTTCCGATCGCACCGACCGGCGCTATGTGCTGATTGCAGCCTCGGCGCTGGCCCTGGCTGCGGGCCTATTTGCTCTCGGCTTCGACAGCGGTGCGCTGGCGGCGCTTGTCGTCATCTACATAGTCTGGGACGGTGCCTCGGAATCGATCTATTCGCTGGCCAGCGCGCATGCCGCCGACCGCGCCGGCAAGGACGACATGGTGGCGCTGTCCAGTTCGCTTCTGTTTGCATGGTCGCTGGCGGGCTTCGTCGTGCCCGCCATCGTGACCGGGCTTTCCGCTGTCTATGGAACGCAGGCCTTCATCTTTGTGGCCATTCTCATTGCCGCTGCCTTCTGCCTGTTCGTGCTGTGGCGCGTGATGACGACGGTGGCCGTTCCAGCGGCCGAGACCGGCAATTTCGCGCCGATGAGCGCGCAAGCGCCGCTGCCGGTGGAGCTGGCGTTTCCGTCCGAAGAGCAGCGCCGTGCGAACCAATAGACCTACGCTGGGAACAGATCATCTCACTGTCTGGTGGCAACTTCCTGCCGTGGCGCTTCCGGTGGCGGCGCGGGTATAGAAATGCCTTCGCTGTCGAACGCCTGCTTGGCGCGTTTGGTGAGATCGATCTGGGTGGCGAAGAAATCCGCGGCCGAGGTCCAGTAGCGCAGAGTGATGGCGACATTGCTGTCGCCGACGGTCGCCACAAAGGCAATCGGCGCTGGGTCCCGCCTGACACGTCGTTCGGTGGCGGCGACACCAAGCATGGTTTTCTGCGCCAGATCGATATCGTTCCAGGAACCGATGGTGAGCGTGATGTCGCCACGGCGGACGCCGTTGCGCGTATAGTTGCGAACCGGCAGGTTCCACAGCGTCGAATTGGGCGCGAGGACGTAGACGCCTTCGACTGTCCGCAGCTGCGTGGCGAACAGTCCTATTTCCTCGATGGTCCCTGAGATAACGCCAACCTCGACATATTCGCCGATGCGGAATGGCCGTAGCGCCAGCAACATGATGCCGGCGGCAATGTTCTGCAGCGTGCCTTGCAGCGCCAGGCCGATGGCCAAGCCGACGGCGCCGATGGCGGCAATGATCGAGGCAGTCTGGACGCCGAACTGGCCGAGCACCATGATAACGACGAGGATCAGTATGGCGTAGCGGGTGATCCTCGAGAAGAAGTGGCGCAGCGTCGCGTCGAAGCCATGGATATGGCCAAGACCGGCGTAGATCGAGCGTTGGGCAAGACCGGCGACGATATAGCCGAGGACCAGCAGGATGACGGCGCCAATGGCCGAGAATGAGTAGGAGACGATCAGCGTACTGAGCTGTGCAAGCCCGGCCTGCACGGTGACAACGGCGTCCTGGGGATCGATCGGCATGGCGGGGGGGTCCGATTGGTCAATGCGCCGATAACCCCGGCACGGCGGCAAGAGTTCCGATTTTTCTTCAACTGCGGAGCAGCAAGAAACGACACTTCGCTGGCCACCGTGCGGTTGCCGTCTTGAAACTGCAACCTAACTCTGCCTATCTAAGGGGTGTCACCTGCTTTGAAGGGTGATTTGGTTGTTCTTGCTGCGAAAGGAAATACACTGAGAACAGCACTTCGGAAGAAGGCCGACATCGTGCCTTCGCCGGCCGGGATCAGCGTAAACGACGCCGTGTCCCGCGCCATCAACACAGTCCTTGTCAGTCTGGAAGACTCCAAGGCCGAAAACATCGTCTCAATCGACATTCAGGGAAAATCGAGCCTCGGTGACTATATGGTCATCGCGTCCGGCCGATCGCACCGTCATGTCTCGGCTGTTGCCGATCATCTCCTCAAGGCGCTCAAGGATGCCGGTCTCGGCACGGCGCGCGTCGAGGGACTGGCCGGCGCCGACTGGGTCCTGATCGATTCGGGCGATGTCATCGTCCATGTCTTCCGCCCTGAAGTCCGCGATTTCTACAATCTCGAAAAGATGTGGCAGGCGCCGGACCTCGACGGGGAGACCCTCCACTGAGTCGCATTTGGTTGATGCATGTCGTTTCCCAAGACCGGTGACCACTTTTGGTGACATGCATTAGCGGCTCTTCGAGGCAGGGATGAAAATTACCGTTCATGCCGTGGGCCGGATGAAAGCCGGCCCCGAGAAGCAGCTCGCCGACCGATATTTCGAGCGCTTCGCCAAGAGCGGGCAGGCTGTGGGGCTCGAATTCTCAGGTGTTGTCGAGATTCCGGAGGGCCGCGCCCAAACCGCCAATGAGCGCCGGCGCGAGGAAGGCCAGAAACTGCAGACGCAGTTGCAGCCTGGTACCGCGCTGATGCTGCTGGACGAACGCGGCCGGAACTTTTCCTCCGAGGATTTCGCCGGCCGCATCGGCCTGTTGCGCGACGGCGGCCGCAGGGCACTTGTGATTGCTATCGGCGGTGCCGACGGTCACGACCAGTCGCTGCGCGACCAGTCCGATCTGATGGTGTCGTTCGGCGCACTGACATGGCCGCACCAGCTGGTCCGTGTCATGTTGGGCGAACAGCTTTACCGGACGGCGACGATCCTGTCGGGCCATCCCTATCATCGCTCGTGAGTTCAGTTTCCAATCCGAAACCGGTGGATCGGCGTGAGCCGCCCGGATTTTCGCCTCAATGGGTCACGAGGCTGTTTGCGGTCGGCGGGGCTCTCGAACATGGTTGATGGTTCGTTAACGAAGCCACACATAGAGTCGGGCTTCAATGTCTGAAGGTTGGAAATCGCGAACGGGCTTTTGGCGCGTGCGCTGCGGCTTGGCAGCGGCGGCGCTTGCGCTGTCGCTCGGTGCCGCGCGGGCGCAGGACAGGCTCGACATGACGCCCGACCCGGACCAGAGCCGGGCCGAATACGAACGCGTGTCGAAGGAGATCACGCTGTCGTCGGAGCGGCTGGCCAAGCTCGCCGCCGACATGGCGAGCGTCAAGAAGGATCATGCCTCGATCACCGCTGCGCTGATCCAGTCGGCGATGACCGAGCAGAAGCTCGGCCAGGACATCGAGGATATCGGCGCCAAGCTGGAAGGGCTGAAGGGGGAGGAGCAGAAAATCCGCGCGTCGCTGGCCGCGAGACGCGACGTTCTCGCCGAGGTGCTGGCCGCGCTGCAGCGCATGGGGCTCAATCCGCCGCCGGCCATCCTGGTCAAGCCGGAGGACGCTCTGTCGTCGGTGCGCAGTGCCATCCTGCTCGGCGCCGTGGTGCCGGAACTGCGCCAGCAAACCGAGATATTGCTGGCGGATCTCAAGGAGCAGTCGCGGGTGACGGCTTCGATCGAGGCGGAGCGGGGGCGGTTGACGGCTGCGGTCGGCGAGCAGGCGGCGGAAAAGAAGCGGCTCGGCATGCTGCTCGAAGCCAAGCAGAAGCTCGAGGCCGAGACGGAGACGGCGCTGGCCGCTGAAAAGCAGCGATCCGCAGCTCTGGCGGCAAAGGCCGGCAGCTTGAAGGAACTGATCGCCTCGCTCGAGGCCGACAAAGCCCGCAAGGCGGCGAACGCGGCGAAGGCAGCCGAGCAGAAGGCCGCGGACGCCGACAAGGTCCCGGCACCGGATACCCCGGCACAGACTGAACTGGCGGCCCTGCCGGTCCCGGAAGCCAACCGGCTCACCGCCGCCGCGCCGTTTTCGGCGCTCCAGGGGCAGATCGCACTGCCTGTAATCGGCAAGATCAAGCGACGGTTCGGGGCCAGCGACAGTAACGGCGCAGTGATGCTCGGTGACATGGTTGCGACACAATCGGGAGCCATCGTCACCGCGCCAGCAGACGGAAATGTGCTTTATGCGGGACCTTTTCGCTCCTATGGTCAACTCTTGATCCTGAACGCGGGTGACGGCTATCATGTCGTTCTGGCGGGGATGAGCAGAATCAGCGTCGCGTCTGGCCAGTCAGTGCTCGCAGGAGAGCCGGTTGGCGCGATGGGAGAGGCCCGGGTGGCGAGCACCTCGGCATCGAAGAATGGAAATGCCACGCCGGAGCTCTATGTTGAGTTCCGCAAGGATGGAAAACCCGTCGATCCGACCCCATGGTGGGCGGACCGTTTCTCTGGAAGGACGTGAGATGATGCGGAAACTGTCGCTTCTGTTTGCCGGTGCGCTGATGGGCGCATCCGCGATGAGTCTGGTCTATGGCGCGCCCGGCTCTACGGCGAACGCTGCGGGCTCCGAGACCTACAAGCAACTGGCGATCTTCGGTGACATCTTCGAGCGGGTGCGGGCGCAGTATGTGACGCCGCCCGACGACAAGTCGCTGGTCGAAAACGCCATCAACGGCATGCTTACCTCGCTTGACCCGCATTCCTCCTACATGAACGCCGAAGAGGCGCAGGATATGCGCGTGCAGACCAAGGGCGAGTTCGGCGGCCTCGGCATCGAAGTCACGATGGAGAACGATCTGGTCAAGGTGATCACGCCGATCGACGATACGCCGGCCGCCAAGGCGGGTGTGCTTGCTGGCGACTATATCGCCAAGATCGACGGCGAGGAGGTTCGCGGCCTGAGCCTCAACGACGCGGTCGAGAAGATGCGCGGACTGGTCAACACGCCGATCAAGTTGACCATCCTGCGCCAGGGCGCCGACAAGCCGATAGAGCTGACGGTGGTGCGCGACATCATCAAGGTCAAGGCTGTCAAGTTCCGGGTCGAGAACGACGTCGGTTACATGAAGATCACCTCCTTCACCGAAAAGACCCATGACGATCTCGAGAACGCAATCGAGACAATCAAGAAGCAGGTGCCGAAGGAAAAGCTCAAGGGCTACGTGCTCGATCTCAGGCTCAATCCGGGCGGGTTGCTCGACCAGGCGGTGAGCGTGTCCGACGCCTTCCTCGACCGTGGCGAGATCGTCTCGACACGCGGTCGCGATCCGAAAGACGTCACCCGCTTCGACGCGCGGCCCGGCGACGACATCGACGGCAAGCCGCTTGTCGTGCTCGTCAATGGCGGCTCGGCCAGTGCGTCCGAAATCGTCGCCGGCGCTCTGCAGGACCTGCGCCGCGCCACGGTGGTCGGCACGCAGTCGTTCGGCAAGGGTTCGGTGCAGACCATCGTGCCGCTTGGCGAGAACGGCGCGCTGCGCCTGACGACGGCGCTCTATTACACGCCGTCCGGCAAGTCGATCCAGGGCAAGGGCATCACCCCCGACATCAAGGTCGATCAGCCGTTGCCGCCGGAACTGCAGGGCAGGGACCTGACGCGCGGCGAGTCGGACCTCAAGGGCCACATCAAGGGCTCCGACGAGGGTGACACCGGTTCGGGCTCGGCAGCCTATGTGCCGCCGGAGCCGAAGGACGATCTGCAGCTTATCTTTGCCGAGCAGTTGCTGCGCGGCGAGAAGACCGATCCAGCGTTCCCGCCGAATCCGGACAAGGCTGTTTTGAACCAGTAGGGGCTGTTTTGAACCAGTAAAGGTCGATCAGCCGGACAACAGGTCTGGCTGCCCGATCGAAGCGATGCAATGCTGCCGGGGTCGCAAGGCCTCGGCAGTTTGATTCGGGGGAACCGCGGCTGGGGATGCGGCTTGGCTGACATCGGCAACGACATCGAACGTCCACTCGGGCAGACCGTCCGACCGCCCCGCGCTGCCGGCAGGATCAGTGCCGGCACGGTCGCGGCCACTCTCCTGGTGCTGGCCGTGATCGGCGTCTCGGGCGCGATCGCATTGCGTGAAAAGCCGTTTCGAAAGCTGGAAGAAGTCGCCGTTTCGACACCGAAGACGACAGCGATAGTCGAATCCGCGGCGCCGGCCACTGAGCCTGCGGCGCCATCGAAGGCGCAAACTACACCCGAGACGAGCGCGTCCACGACGGGCGGGCCGCAGATCATCCATATGAAAACCGAACAGGACGGGGGTCCGCCCAGGGCGGCCATCGTCATCCGCGACCCTTCGACGGTCGGCCAGAACCTGAGGGTCGCGCATATTCCCGACAGGGCGCTGATCGAGACCGGCGAGACCGGCCCGTTGCCGGTTCGCGCGGCCGACGGAAGGCGGCCGTTCGATGTCTATGCCCGACCGTGGTCCGGCGCGCGCGGCGCGCGCGTGGCGATCGTCATCGGCGGGCTTGCGGTGTCGCAGACCGGCACGCAGGCGGCAATCGCCAAGCTGCCGGCCGAAGTGACGCTGGGCTTTGCGCCGCAGGGCAACAGCATCGACCGCTGGATGCAGGCGGCGCGGCAGAAGGGCCATGAAATCGTCATGCAGGTGCCGCTCGAACCGTTCGACTATCCGAACGTCAATCCGGGCCGTAATACGCTGACGGTCGCGGCGACGCCGGACGAGAATTTGAAGAATTTGCGTTGGGCGCTGTCGCGGACGACCAACTACACGGGCGTCATGAATTATATGGGCGCACGTTTTTCGGCTGATCCGGCGGCGATGGGGCCATTTTTGGCCGAGCTTGGCAGGCGCGGCCTGGCTTATGTCGACGACGGTTCGTCGGCGCGCAGCGTCGCGCCCGATCTGGCGCTGAAGGACGGCGTGCCCTTCGTTGCCGGCGACACCTCGATCGATGCGGTGCGGGACCGCGGCGCCATATTGAAGAAGCTGGACGAGCTGGAATCCACCGCGCGGGCGAGAGGCTTTGCTGTCGGCATCGGCTCGGCTTTCGACCTGACGGTCGACACCGTGTCGGCCTGGGTGATCGAGGCCAAGAAACGCGGTATCGAGATCGTGCCGATTTCGGCAGTAGCGATCGATCCGGAAAAAAGCTAGCAGCTGCCTTGAAACCCGCTCCACGGCTGGAAAGACCGAGTGATGGCAACAAGAAATATCGATCCCGAGACGCTGCCTTATCGTCCCTGTGTCGGACTGATGGTCCTGAACGGCGACGGCCTGGTCTGGGTCGGCCATCGCATTGCCGAGGCGGATAGCGAATTCGCCGGTGCGACACAGCTCTGGCAGATGCCGCAGGGCGGCATCGACAAGGGCGAAGAGCCGCTGCAGGCGGCGAAGCGGGAGCTCTACGAAGAGACCGGCATGCGCAGCGTCTCGTTGCTGGATGAGGCACCGAACTGGATATATTACGACCTGCCGGCCCATCTGGTCGGCATCGCATTCAAAGGGCGATATCGCGGCCAGACGCAAAAATGGTTTGCCTTCCGCTTTCACGGCGACGAGAGCGAGATCCAGATCAATCCGCCTCCGGGCGGCCATACAGCCGAGTTCGATCAATGGAGCTGGCGGCCGATGCGCGAACTGCCCGACCTGATCGTGCCGTTCAAGCGCAAGGTCTATGAGGACGTGGTGGCGGCGTTCCGGCATCTGGCGGCATGACATGCAGATCAGACGCCAATGTTGCGACCCACATGATCTGTTCTTACTGATAGGCTGATCCGCCAGAGATCGGGACTGGCCAGAATTTAGGGGCTGGGATGAGCAGCGCGTCCGGAAAATCGCCGCGTCGAACGGATCAGACCAGTTCGCAGCTCGTCAGCGAAGCGGCGGCGGGCGCCATATTGACCATCGATCTCGGCGCCATCCGCGAGAACTACCGTCGCTTGAAAGCCCAGTTGGGGGGCGCGCGTTGCGCCGGCGTCGTCAAGGCCGACGGATATGGGCTTGGCGCCGGGCAGGTAGCAACGGCGCTGATAGCCGAAGGCTGCGATACTTTCTTTGTTGCGCATCTGACGGAAGGCGCCTTGTTGCGTCAGGCGCTCGGCTCAGCTGTGACGATCTATGTCTTGAATGGCATCCCGCCGGGCGCCGAAGCCGAAGCAGTCGAAGCAGGGCTGGTGGCGGTCATAAATAGCGCCGGCCAGCTCGCCGCCTGGCGGGCGGCGGCTGAGCGTTCAGGCCGCACGCTGATAGCCGCGATCCAGGTCGACAGCGGCATGTCGCGGCTCGGCATGGCGGCGGTGGAGGTGGAAGCGGTCGCTGCTGATCCACGGGCTTTCGACGGCATCGACGTCGCTCTCGTGATGAGCCATCTCGCCGGTGCCGACGAGCCCGAGCATCCGGCCAACGAACAGCAGCGGCTTGAGTTTGAACGGCTGCGAAGGATGCTGCCGAAGGCGCCGGCCTCGCTCGCCAATTCCTCCGGCATCTCTCTTGGCCATCCTTTTTGCTACGACCTCGCCCGGCCCGGTGCGGCGCTCTACGGCATCAATCCGACGCCGGGCAAGCCTAACCCGATGCTGCCGGTGGTGCGGTTGGAAGCAAAGGTAATCCAGACGCGGATGCTGAAGGCCGGCGCCGGCGTCGGCTACGGCCATGCCTTTCATGCGCCGGCCCCGCTGGCTGCCGCGACGATCTCGCTCGGCTATGCCGATGGCTGGCATCGACGCGCCTCGGCGGCGGCGTTTTTCGATGGTGTGCGACTGCCCTTCCTCGGACGCGTATCGATGGACTCGATCATCCTCGACATTTCGGCGCTGCCGCCCGACCGGCTGAAGGCGGGCGACCTCGTCGAACTGATCGGGCCGTCGCAGACGGTCGACCAGGCGGCAGGCCATGCCGGCACCATCGGCTACGAAATCCTGACCAGCCTTGGGCATCGCTTCCACCGGCGCTATGTCGACGGTTGAGCGGTTTCGCCGCGCTTGACAAGCGAGGGCTTCTCGGCAAGGCTTCGTGCATGAGCAACCTCGCCCATATCAGAACCTGTTTCAGGGTCTGCCCCATCGCGGGAGCGTAGCCCCGGGACGGCTGCCGTTGGCGGCCGCCTGAATCGGGGCATTTAAATCACGGACATCATCATCGAGCCTTCAGCACATTGCGGCTGCCGGCTCTTCATTCGGCCGTCGCTGACCCGACGGCAGCGCGCATTCGTTCGATGCGCCAAGTTCACGAGGTTTGCCATGCAACATGCAACGACACGGCCTGGTCCGCGAAGCCGGATTGTGGTCAGCGACGCCGATCACGACCGGCTGACCGGCTTGGCCAGAGCCTATCTGGAGCGCGCGCCCGCCATGGCCGAAGAGCTGCTGGCGGAAATGGATCGAGCCAGGATCACGAGGGCGGCAGCGATGCCGGCAGGCGTGGTGCGGATGGGTTCGACGGTGACGATCCTCGGAAAGGACGGGAGCACGCAACGCATTACGCTGGTCTATCCGGGCGAAGCCGACATTGCCGAAAGCAGGATTTCGGTGTTGACGCCGCTCGGGACGGCTCTCATCGGAGCAGCCGCCGGCCAGGTTGTGAGCTGGCGAAGCCGTGACGGCAGAGACCTGTCGGTGACCATCGACGCTGTCGAGGCGCTCTCATCCGCCCGACTGTCTTGATCGGGAGGTTTTCATGACAAGCATTTCCATGACAGGCACAAGCTGTCGCCTGACGATAAAGGATTTTTCGGTGCTTGAAGCAATTCTGGCACGTAGGCGGGCATTCGCCGACTCGATCGTGCCGATGCTTGAACACAAGCTCTCGCACGCCCGCATCGTCCCGATCGACTCGGTCGAGCCCAATGTCGTAACGCTGAACAGCAGGGTGGTCTTCCGCATCGATTCCGGGTCGTCGGAGACGCGAACTCTGGTGCAAAACGAAATGCGCGGACCGGTCGGATCCAGCTTGCCGGTTACAACTAGGCGGGGGCTTTGCATGCTCGGCATGGCACAGGGTGAGACTGCGCTTGTCGAGCAGCCGGACGGCAGGCGGGAATTGATGCTGATCGACACCGTGCTTTATCAGCCTGAAGCAGCGCGGCGAGCGGCAGAGGAAAAGCAGATGGGCGAGCGGCGGCCGCACAAACTCACCCTTGTCCATAGCGCCGCAGCCAACGACAGGCCACTTGGCGAAATGGGTAAAATCCGGCAGACAGGGGAGGACGATCCCGGCCCCTCGGCGGCGTGATCGGCCTTTAAGGAGCGAGCGATGAAGATCTTCGTGCTGGGCGGCGGCGTCATCGGGGTGACCACCGCCTACTATCTTGCCGAGGCCGGCCATGAAGTGACTGTTATCGACCGCCAGAAGGGGCCTGCGCTGGAAACCAGCTTTGCCAATGCCGGCGAAATCTCGCCCGGCTACGCCTCGCCCTGGGCCGGCCCCGGCGTCCCGCTGAAGGCGGTCAAATGGCTGTTGATGAAGCATGGTCCGCTGGTGGTGCGACCGACGTTCGATCCGCATATGTGGATATGGCTGGTCAGGATGCTGCGCAACTGCACGGCCGAGCGCTATGCGGTGAACAAGGCGCGCATGGTGCCTTTGGCCGAATACAGCCGCGACACGCTGAAAGCGCTGCGCGAGGCGACCGGCATCGCGTATGACGAGCGCGCCAAGGGAACGCTGCAGCTGTTTCGCACGCAGCAGCAGCTTGACGGCACGTCAGGCGATGTCGAGGTGCTGAAGACCTATGGCGTTCCTTACGAGATACTCGATCCCGACGGCTGCATCGCGGCCGAGCCGGGGCTGGCAGGGGTGCGTGAAAAATTCGTCGGCGGCCTGCGGCTGCCGGGCGACGAAACGGGCGACTGCAAGATGTTTACCGACCGCCTGGCGGAGCTCTGTGTGGCGCGCGGCGTTACCTTCGAATACGACACGTTGATCAGGCGCATCATCCGCAAGCGCAACAGTATCGCCAATATCAATACCAACAAGGGTTGGAAGAAAGCCGACGCCTACGTGATGGCGATGGGCAGCTATTCGGCCAAGTTCATGCGCATGCTGAGGCGGTCCATACCGGTCTATCCGGTCAAGGGCTATTCGATCACCCTGCCGATCAAGGATGCTGCCGCAGCACCGGTGTCGACGGTGATGGACGAGACCTACAAGGTGGCGATCACCAGGTTCGGCGACCGCATCCGGGTTGGTGGCACGGCGGAGATTTCCGGCTTCGACATGAGGCTGCATGAATCACGGCGCCGCACGCTCGAACATTCGGTCGGCGATCTTTTTCCCGGCAGCGGCGACATGCGGTCGGCCAGCTTCTGGTGCGGGTTGCGGCCGATGACGCCGGACGGGCCGCCGCTGATCGGCCGCACCGAGTTTTCCAACCTCTATCTCAACACCGGCCACGGCACGCTTGGCTGGACCATGGCCTGCGGCTCGGCCAGGGTGCTGGCCGACATCGTCTCCAACCGGGTGCCGGACATCAATGTCCGCGATCTCGGGCCGGAGCGATACCAGCGGTAGGATCAGGAGGCTTCTTTCATCCAGCCTTTGAAAGGCGGTGACTTCGCGCGCCGGTCAGTCTCGTCAGACGAATAATCCCCGTTCCCGTTCCACCGCCTTGGTGATGAAGCTGGCGACGATCTGGACGCGGCGCAGCGGCCTGACCGATTCATGATAGACCAGCCAGTAGGCACGGCGGATGGGCGCGACGATGTCGACAGCCACCAGTTCGGGCATCGAACGGGCGACGAAGGTGTGCAGGATGCCGATGCCGGCGCCGGAGCGCACCGCTTCGGCCTGGCCGAGTGCCGAGGAGATGGCGAAGCTGGTGCGCCAGTCGGCGCTGAACTCGGCCGCATAGTCGAGCGAAGGGCTGACGATGAGGTCCGGCACATAGCCGATCAGCGTGTGCCGGCCAAGCTCGGCAGGCGTCTCAGGCAGGCCATGCGCGTCGGCATAGGCGCGGGACGCGAACAGGCCGAGCGTGTAGTCGACCAGCTTGCCTGCCACCAGCCTGCCTTCGGTCGGTCGCTCCACGGTAATAGCGATGTCGGCCTCGCGCCGCGACAGCGAGAAGGAACGCGGTACCGGCACCAACTGGATGGTGAGTTCGCGGTGAAGCGCCGTCAGTGCGCCGAGGCGCTTAGCCAGGAAGGCGACGCCGAAGCCATCAGGCGCGCCGATGCGCACGGTGCCGGAGACATCGTCGCCTTCGCCCGCCACGGTCGAGCGCGCGGCGATCATATCGCCCTCCATGCGCTCGGCGATGTCGAGGAAGCGCTCGCCCGCCGGCGTCAGCTCGCTGCCGGTGGTAAGCCGGCGAAAAAGTTTTGTGCGCAACGCCTCCTCGAGCGCGGCGATGCGGCGCGAGACTGTGGCGTGGTTGAGCTCCAGCCGCCTGGCCGCGCCGAGGATCTGGCCGGCTCGCGCTACTGCGAGGAAGATGCGGACGTCATCCCAGTTCATGGGGATGGTCCGGATGACGATTACGGCAGCGCTCTACGGCGCCCCCCTCTGTCCTGCCGGACATCTCCCCCTCAAGGGGGGAGATTGGCGGTTTTGCCGCAGGCGTCTCTCTTGCTGCGGTGAAGATTTGCGAAGGCGGGCGTGACAGCCGATCTCCCCCCTTGAGGGGGAGATGTCCGGCAGGACAGAGGGGGGCGGTGAAGGAACTCAATCTCAATCCATGTATCTGCAACCACACCCATTTTGCGAGAATTGATGCGCAGCCGTCAACCGTTATCCATTTTCTGCACAACGGTTGCGTTCTCGCTCGCGTTGCCATTCGTAGCGCAAAGGCGGACAATGCCGCATCACAAATACAGGGAGAGAAACCATGATCGAATACGGTCATTTCATCGGCGGCAAGCGTGTCGCCGGAACCAGCGGCCGCAAGCAGGACGTCATGCAGCCGATGGACGGCACGGTGCGCGGCACGGTGGCGCTGGCTTCGCAGGCGGAACTGCGGGCGGCGGTGGAAAACGCCAAGGCGGCGCAGCCCGGGTGGGCGGCGACCAACCCGCAGCGGCGCGTGCGCGTCTTGATGAAATTCCTCGAACTGGTCGCCAGGGAATATGATTCGCTGGCCGACATTCTGGCGCGTGAGCACGGCAAAACCATCGCCGACGCCAAGGGCGACATCCAGCGCGGGCTGGAAGTGGTCGAGGTCTGCATCGGCGCGCCGCACATGATGAAGGGCGAGTTCACCGACGGCGCCGGCCCCGGTATCGACGTCTATTCGATGCGCCAACCGCTCGGCGTCGTTGCCGGCATCACGCCGTTCAATTTTCCGGCGATGATCCCATTATGGAAGATCGCGCCGGCCATCGCCTGCGGCAACGCCTTCATCCTGAAGCCTTCGGAGCGCGATCCGGGCGTGCCGCTGCGCATCGCCGAGCTGTTCATCGAGGCCGGCCTGCCGGCGGGCATCCTCAACGTCGTCAACGGCGACAAGGAGGCGGTCGACGCCATCCTCGACGACCCTGATATCAAGGCAATTGGTTTCGTCGGCTCTACGCCGATCGCCCACTATATCTATTCGCGCGGCACCGCCTCGGGCAAGCGCGTGCAGTGCTTTGGCGGCGCCAAGAACCACATGATCATCATGCCGGACGCCGACATGGACCAAACCGTCGACGCGCTGATCGGTGCCGGCTACGGTTCGGCCGGCGAGCGCTGCATGGCGATCTCGGTGGCTGTCCCGGTCGGCAACGACACCGCCAACCGGCTGATGGAAAAGCTGGTGCCGCGTGTCGAAAGCCTGAAAGTCGGTCCGTCGACGGATTCATCCGCCGATTTCGGACCGCTGGTGACGGCGCAGGCGCTGGAGCGGGTCAAGAGCTACGTCGACATTGGCGTCAAGGAAGGCGCCAAGCTGGTCGTCGACGGCCGCGGCTTCTCGATGCAAGGCTATGAGAACGGCTACTATATGGGCGGCTGCCTGTTCGACAACGTGACAGCAGACATGCGCATCTACAAGGAAGAGATCTTTGGGCCGGTGCTCTCGGTGCTGCGCGCGCCGACGTACGAGAACGCGATCAAGCTCGCCAACGACCACGAAATGGGCAACGGCGTCGCCATCTTCACTCGCGACGGCGATGCGGCCCGCGATTTCGCCTCGAGGGTCCAGGTCGGCATGGTCGGTGTCAATGTGCCAATCCCGGTGCCGATCGCCTATTATACGTTCGGCGGCTGGAAAGCGTCTTCCTTCGGCGACCTCAACCAGCATGGGCCGGACGCGTTCCGTTTCTACACCAAGACCAAGACGGTGACCTCGCGTTGGCCGTCCGGCGTCAA
>NZ_JBVVQL010000003.1:154906-395158 GCF_055811195.1 Mesorhizobium sp. WSM4823 | reverse complement strand
GGACGGCGCCGAGTTCGTCATCCCGACGATGAATTAGCCGGACGGTTCCTTGTTTGCGCGTCCTCGCCTTTGGCTGCTGGCGCGCGGGCGGGCGTCAAGGACGGCGCCGAGTTCGTCATTCCGACGATGAATTAGCCGGACGGTTCCTTGTTTGCGCGTCCTCGCCTTTGGCTGCGGGCGCGCGGGCGGGCGTCAAGGACGGCGCCGAGTTCGTCATCCCGACGATGAATTAGCCGGACGGTTCCTTGTTTGCGCGTCCTCGCCTTTGGCTGCGGCGCGCGCGCGGGCGTCAAGGACGGCGCCGAGTTCGTCATTCCGACGATAACTTAGCCGTACCATTACTGATCCAGGTTAAGACTGGAGACGAAAAGGCCCGGCCAGAAACCGGCCTTTTTACCGCCCTGTCGCGACCTGTATATTTCTGAACGCTAATGTGATGGAACCAGGCGGGCAGCGGACGTCTTAACTTGCAATCCTGCC
Organism: Mesorhizobium sp. WSM4823; assembly: GCF_055811195.1. NCBI lineage: Bacteria > Pseudomonadati > Pseudomonadota > Alphaproteobacteria > Hyphomicrobiales > Phyllobacteriaceae > Mesorhizobium > Mesorhizobium sp. WSM4823. Next base: position 394,678 of record NZ_JBVVQL010000003.1, on the reverse strand, counting down.
GCGAAGGACGCGCGGCAGATCAACCAACAGCGCTGGCGACAGCTCGGGGGATCGGTCGGCGCAAGGAGGTGTCAGATGACACGTCTTATGGTGACGGCACTTTGCGCCGCGGCTGCGGCGTTTTCCGCAGCCCCGGCAATGGCGGCCGAACAATGTGCGGCCCGAGCCGACATGATCAAAGCGCTCGGCGAAAAGTTCCACGAAAGTCCGACCGCGCTCGGTGTCGTCAATCCGAATGTGATCGTTGAAGTCTTCGTGTCCGATCAGGGCACCTGGACCATTCTCGCCAGCGACACGCGCGGTCAAAGCTGCGTGGTTTCGGTGGGTGAAGGCTGGGAGAGCGGACTGACGACAGCGGCGCTGCCAGGCACCTGAGCCGCTTGGAGCGGGACGGGCCCGCATTTCTGCGACGCCAAGTGATTCCACTTGGCTACAAATGCTAGCGCGTGGCGGCCGTCTCGGCGTGGCCGCGCAGCAGCGCCATCAGGCGCTTGGCATCCTTGGCGGCGGCATCTTCGTCGCCGGCGAGAATAGAGCGGATCAGCGCGACGTGGTGCTCGGCCGATTCCGCCAGCCCGGTATCGGCCTTATAGCGGAACCAGAAGCGGCGGCTGTGGGTCTGCAATGGGGCTGCCAGCCGCGCGGCGAACGGGTTGTCGGCAGCCAGCGCCAGCGCCTCATCGAGAGCTTTGTCGGCTTGGATAAAGGCCAGCACATTGCCTGATATCACCGCTTTTTGCATGGCCAGCGCCGCATCGTGAAACAGGTCGGCGGCCTCGCGGGTGACGAAGCGGGCGGCCGAGCGGGCAAGAACCACCTCGATGCCACGCCGTGCATCGAGAACGCGCAACCAGTCGCCGGGATGGAGCGGGGCAATGGCGATGCCGGCACGCGGCCGGACATCGAGCAGCCCCTCCCAAGCCAGCCGTTGGATCGCTTCGCGCACCGGCGTGCGGCCAAGTCCCAGCCTGTCGATCAGTGAGCCCTCGGTGATGAAGCTTGCAGGCGCCAGTTCGAGCGTTACGATCATATGCTCGAGCACGCGGTAGGCTTTTGCCGCCACGGGCTCAGAGCGAGATATATCTTCCAACAGGGCCATCGGTGCCTCCTGATATATTTTGCATATATCATAGCGGATTCCGCGTTGACAGTCCGTTTCTTAACAAATATACGGCTGATATATCAGTTGGAGAGACCGCTATGTGGACCGGAGTTTTCCCCGCCGTCACGACCAAGTTCACCGAGGACGACCACCTCGACCACGCCGAGATGGAGCGTTGTTTCGCCCTGCAGATGGAGGCCGGCTGCGACGGCATCATCGTCTGCGGCTCGCTCGGCGAGGGGCCGATGCTGTCGCATGACGAGAAGATCGAGGTGCTGAAGACGGCGCAGAAGATCGCCGGCAACAAGCCGGTTCTGCTGACGGTCAACGAAGCCGGCACGCGCGAGGCGGCGGCGATCGCGCGCCGCGCCGCGAAAGAGGGCGTCAACGGGCTGATGGTGGTGCCGAGCCCGATTTATCATACCAACGCCGAAGAGACGGTCGCCGCGCTGCGCGCTGTCGCCGAGGCCGGTGACCTGCCGGTCATGATCTATTCGAACCGGCTTGCCTACCGCGTCGACGTCACCGTCGATCAGATGGAGGAGCTGGCGAAGGACACGCGTTTTGTCGCCATCAAGGAGTCCTCCGACGACATCCGCCGCTCGACCGAAATCATCAATCGCTTCGGCGACCGCTACGATTTGTTCACCGGCGTCGACAATCTGGCATTCGAGGCGCTGTCGGTCGGCGCCATCGGCTGGGTGGCGGGACTGGTCACCGCATTTCCGCGCGAGACGGTTGCCATCTACCAGTTGATGAAGCAGGGCCGCCGCGAGGAGGCGCTGAAAATCTACCGTTGGTTCCGGCCGCTGCTCGATCTCGACGTGTCGACCTATCTAGTGCAGAACATCAAGCTCGCGGAGGTCTTGGCGATCAACACCAACGATCGCGTGCGCATGCCGCGCCAGCCGCTGTCGGGCGAGCGCCGCAGGGCGGTCGAAAAAATCGTCAGGGATGCGCTGGCGGTGCGGCCGACGCTGCCGACGTTTTGAGGCAGGTTGTATGCCGTCTCGGGTCTATCTCAAGCGGGTCGAAAGTGATGGAGATTGGGCGGCATATCACCGTATTCGCAGACGGGTTCTTTGGGAGGACCGAGGCTTGGATGGCTATAACGAACGGCATCCGGACGACCGTCTTGCGAGCAATCACCCACTGCTCCTCATGCACGAAGGCACGCCAGTAGGCACTGCCAGACTGGACGTTACCGGTCCGCGCTTCGGCGTTGTCAGGCTGGTCGCCATTGAAGCGAATCTGCAGCGGCGCGGCCTGGGCCGGATTCTCATGCAGGAAGTCGAGAGCTATGCCCGCCGCGTTGGTTTGGAGCAGCTTGAGGTCAATGCCGCCAAGGAGGCAGAAGGATTCTATCAAAGCCTCGGCTGGGTGGCCGTTCGGTCCGACCGGGAAAACCCATTGATGACAAAGTCCCTCAGCCCTGGAGAAATCCAATAGTGACGGCGCCAAACCGGACATTGGACATCGCCATTGTCGGTGGCGGCATCATCGGCATCTGTGTAGCGGCCTGTCTGGCGGAGGCGGGACGAAGCGTCACCATCTTCGATCGGACGGGGATCTGCGAGGAGACGAGTTCCGGCAATGCCGCCGCCCTGGCCTTTTCCGATGTGCTGCCGCTGGCCCACAAAGGGATGATCAGGCATCTGCCGAAATGGCTTGCCGATCCGCTCGGCCCGCTCAGCATCCCACCCGCTTATCTGCCGGCGCTGCTGCCTTGGCTTGTCCGCTTCTGGCGCGCCGGACGAAGCGACCGCTACGAGGCCAGCCTCGCGGCGCAGGCAGGCATGATGCGGCTCGCCGAGGCCGAATGGGCCGGGCTGATGGCGCGCTCGGGCACGACAAACATGCTGCGCGAGGACGGCTCGCTCGAACTTTACGAGAGCGAGGCCGAATTCAAGGCGTCGCTGCCGGGCTGGACGGCGAGGCAGCGGTTCGGCATCGGCTTCAGCCATGTCGAGGGCGATGCTCTCGCCGCCTTGCAGCCGGGCCTATCGCCGCGTTTCGTCAAGGGCACTTTCGTGCCGCAGTGGAAGACGGTTGCCGATCCCAAGCTGCTTGGCAAGGCGGTCTGGGGCTATGCCGAGACCAAGGGCGCGCGTTTCGAAAAAGCGCGTATCGACCGGGTCGAAGCGGGCCAGCATGGCGCGACATTGACACTGGCCGATGGCACGGTGCGGCAAGCAAAGCACCTCGTCATCGCCGCTGGCGCGTGGTCGCATCTCCTGGCGAAACATCTCGGCGACCGCATCCCGCTCGAAACCGAGCGCGGCTACAACACGACGCTGCCGAAGAGCGCCTTCGACGTGAAGCGGATGCTGATCTTCTCCGGGCATGGCTTCGTCATCACGCCGCTTGAAACCGGTGTGCGCGTCGGCGGCGCGGTCGAGCTCGGCGGCATTAAGCGGCCGCCCAACTATAACAGGTCGAAAGCGCTGCTCGACAAGGCACGACAATTCCTGCCGGGGCTTGACCCGGCCGGCGGCCGCGAATGGATGGGGTTCCGGCCATCGCTGCCGGACTCGCTGCCGGTAGTCGGCGGCGCCAGCCAGAGCGGCAACATCGTCTATGCCTTCGGCCACGGCCATCTTGGCCTGACCCAGGCGGCTGCCACCGGACGCTTGATCCGCGATCTCATTCTCGGCCAAAATCCGGTGTTTGATCTTTCTCCGTTTTCTCCGAACCGCTTCTGACGGGATCTCTAGAATGGCGCGCCACTCCTTCTTCTGCATAGACGGTCACACCTGCGGCAATCCGGTACGGCTTGTCGCCGGCGGCGGACCGTTGCTCCAGGGCGCGACGATGATGGAGCGGCGGGCGCATTTCCTGGCCGAGTATGACTGGATCCGCACCGGGCTGATGTTCGAGCCGCGCGGCCACGACGTGATGTCCGGTTCGATCCTCTATCCGCCGACAAGGCCTGACTGCGACATCGCCATCCTGTTCATCGAAACGTCGGGCTGTCTGCCAATGTGCGGTCACGGCACCATCGGCACGGTGACGATGGCCATCGAGCACGGGCTGATCAAGCCGAAGACACCTGGCATGCTCAGGCTGGACACGCCGGCCGGCGTGGTCACCGCCGAATACAAGCAGGTCGGCGACCATGTCGAGGAGGTGCGCATCACCAACGTGCCGTCCTTCCTCCATGCCGAGGGGCTGACCGTCGAATGCCCAGAGCTCGGCGAGATTAGTGTCGATGTCGCCTATGGCGGCAATTTCTACGCCATCGTCGAGCCGCAGAAGAACTATCGCGACATGGCCGACCATTCCGCCGGCGACCTCATCGCCTGGAGCCCGGTGGTCCGGCAGCGGCTCAACGAGAAATACTCTTTCGTGCATCCGGAGAATCCCGGCATCGGCCGGCTGTCGCATATGCTGTGGACGGGTGCGCCGACCGACAGCCAGGCGGATGCGCGCAACGCCGTCTTTTATGGCGACAAGGCGATCGACCGCTCGCCTTGCGGCACCGGCACCTCGGCCCGGATGGCGCAGCTTCACGCCAAGGGCAAGCTTAGGGCCGGCGAGGATTTCGTCCATGAATCGATCATCGGCTCGCTGTTCAAGGGCAGGGTCGAGAAGGAGGTCACGGTGGCAGGCAAGCCGGCAATCATTCCTTCGATCGGCGGCTGGGCCCAGATGACCGGATTGAACACGATCTTCATCGACGACCGCGATCCGTTCGCGCACGGATTCATCGTCAAATAGAGGCGATCCTGACCTAGGGGAAAGCAAAGGAACGCGAAGATCGACCGCCTCGGTGGCGCAATGATCCCGCTCTTCAACTTATTTTGACGACGATTCCTTCGAAAAGGGGTGCATATCGACGCCGAATCGTCAAAGACATTGCGTTATGCCAATGATAGGTTCCGCGATAGTCCAGAGGCCGGAAGGGAAAAGAACGGGCAATCCGATTGCGTGCTTCAAAATCACGCATGACGATTAAAAAATCACGTTGCAATCCGGGCTCGAAACTTTACGACTAGGGGAAATACGAAAAGGAATGCGTCTGCATGGGCGACATTCCAGGGGAGCAACGACAGCATGCAGTATTTTGTCCAGCAGCTTATCAACGGGCTGACGCTGGGATCGATCTATGGGCTGATAGCGATCGGCTATACGATGGTCTACGGCATCATCGGCATGATCAATTTCGCCCATGGCGACATCTTCATGATCGGCGCCTTCACCGCCCTTATCGTTTTCCTCATCCTCGGTGCGTTGTTCTATTCGGTTCCGGTGGTGATCGCGCTGCTGGTCATGATGATCGTCGCGATGCTGTTGACCAGCCTGTATAATTGGACGATCGAGAAGGTGGCCTACCGGCCCTTGCGCGGTTCGTTCCGGCTGGCGCCGCTGATCACCGCGATCGGCATGTCCATCGCACTGTCGAACTTCGTCCAGGTGACGCAGGGTCCGCGCAACAAGCCGATCCCGCCGATGGTCAGCCAAGTCTACAACATCAACGGCATCAGCGTGTCGCTGAAGCAGATCATCATCGTCATCGTTACCGCGCTGCTGCTGGCGCTGTTCTGGTACCTGGTCAACAAGACGTCGCTTGGTCGAGCGCAAAGAGCCTGCGAACAGGACCGCAAGATGGCAGCGCTGCTCGGCATCGACGTCGACCGCACCATCTCGATCACCTTCGTCATGGGCGCGGCTCTTGCCGCCGTCGCAGGCACGCTGTTCCTGATGTATTACGGTGTCATCGCCTTCTCCGACGGCTTCACACCCGGTGTGAAGGCGTTCACCGCGGCCGTGCTCGGCGGCATCGGCTCGCTGCCCGGCGCCGTGCTCGGCGGGCTGATGATCGGCTTCATCGAGAGCATGTGGTCGGCCTATTTCTCGATCGACTACAAGGACGTCGCCGCCTTCTCCATCCTGGCGATCGTCCTGATCTTCCTGCCTTCCGGCATTCTGGGCCGGCCAGAAGTCGAAAAGGTCTGAGATCATGGCCGGCACCCTATCTCCGGAGCGCGACGTCGTCGCCACCCCTGTGCAGCGCGCCACGCGCGAGGCGCTTTATGCCGGCGCCATCGCGCTTGGGCTGTTCGTGCTGTTCATCGGCCTGAGGACCGATCAGAACATCTCGAACGAACTGATCCTTGTGCAGCGCTGGTGGCTTCTCTTCACGGTGGTTGTGCTGACCATGGTCGGACGCTTTGTCTATGTGGCCTATGGCCAGCCCTTCCTGGCCAAACAGAAGATTGCCGATATCGCCACCGGCCTGTTGCCGGACAGCGTGGCGACGCGATTCTTCCGGTTGCCTTATTTCATCGCAGCCATCGCCGTAGTGGCGGTGCTGGCTGTTCTGGCCGGCTCCCTCGATGGTTTGCTGGGCCCTGGTCTTGCCGGTTATGCGCGGTTTGCGCGAGCGCTGGCGATCATCTATGCCCTCGCCTCGGTGCTGTTCTATTTCCGTAGCTTCATCCATGCCCACTTCTCGGTACTGGGCATCGCCGCACTGGCGATTTATCCTGTCGTCGTCGTGCTGATGCTGGCGCTGTACAGCGGATCGATGGCGGGCGGCTTTCAGGGCTCACTGAAATGGGTCGATAATTTCGGCATCCAGATCCTGATCTATGTGATGCTGGCGTGGGGATTGAATATCGTCGTCGGCCTCGCCGGCCTGCTCGATCTCGGCTATGTCGCCTTCTACGCCGTCGGCGCTTATGCCTATGCGCTGCTCGGCACGCAATTTGGCCTGTCGTTCTGGATCCTGCTGCCGGCCGCCGGCGCCATGGCCGCCTTCTGGGGCGTGCTTCTGGGCTTTCCGGTGCTGCGCCTGCGCGGCGACTATCTGGCGATCGTGACGCTGGCCTTCGGCGAGATCATTCGCCTTGTGCTGATCAACTGGCGTGAGGTCACCAATGGTTCGGCCGGCATCTCCGGCATCCCGAAGGTCACCTTCTTCGGGCTGATGTCGTTCAACGTCTCGGATCCTAACTATATCGCCAAGGTGTTGGACATCGCCACGTCGAGCGCCTACTACAAGATATTCCTCTACTACCTGATCCTCGGGCTCTGCCTGCTCACCGCCTTCGTTACGATAAGGCTCAGGCGCATGCCCGTCGGCCGCGCCTGGGAAGCGCTGCGCGAGGACGAGATCGCCTGCCGCTCGCTCGGCATCAACACCACCACCACCAAGCTCACTGCTTTTGCCACCGGCGCCATGTTTGGCGGCTTCGCCGGCTCGTTCTTCGCCGCGCGGCAAGGTTTCGTCAGCCCGGAATCCTTCATCTTCCTGGAATCGGCGATCATCCTCGCCATCGTCGTGCTCGGCGGCATGGGCTCGCTGGTCGGCATTGCCGTCGCCGCGATGGTGATGATCGGCGGCACCGAGGTGCTACGCGAACTCGATTTCCTGAAGCAGGTGTTCGGTCCGGATTTCACGCCGGAACTCTACCGCATGCTGCTGTTCGGCATGGCCATGGTCATCGTCATGGTTTGGAAACCGCGCGGGTTCGTCGGCAGCCGTGAACCGACCGCCTTCCTCAAGGAGCGCAGGGCCGTATCCGGCTCCTTCACCAAGGAGGGCCACGGCTGATGAGTGATGCGAGCTCGATTCAGAAAGCCAACCCGGGCATGAACGACGCCATCCTGCAGGTCGACCATCTGTCGATGAAGTTCGGTGGTCTGGTCGCCATCGGCGACCTGTCCTTCCAGGCCAGGCGCGGCGAGATCACCGCGCTGATCGGGCCGAACGGCGCCGGCAAAACCACCGTGTTCAACTGCATCACCGGTTTCTACAAACCGTCGGAAGGCATGATCACGCTCAATCGGCGCGACGGCTCGAGCTATCTGCTCGAACGCCTGCCTAACCACGAGATTCCGGCGCGCGCCAAGGTGGCACGCACCTTCCAGAACATCCGCCTGTTCTCGGGCATGACGCTGCTGGAGAATCTGCTGGTGGCGCAGCATAACAAGCTGATGAAGGCGTCCGGCTATACCATTCTCGGCCTGTTCGGCTTCAGCGGCTACCGAACCGCGTCGGCCGAGTCGATTGAGCTCGCCAAGCATTGGTTGGAAAAGGCTGATCTCCTCGATCGAGCCGACGATCCGGCCGGCGACCTGCCCTATGGCGCGCAGCGGCGTCTGGAGATCGCGCGGGCCATGTGCACGGGTCCGGAACTGCTCTGCCTCGACGAACCGGCCGCCGGTCTCAACCCGAAAGAATCGATGGCGCTCAACGCGCTGCTGATGGACATCAAGGACAACACGGGCACCTCGATCCTGCTCATCGAGCACGACATGGCGGTGGTCATGCAGATTTCCGACCATGTCGTGGTGCTCGAATACGGGCGCAAGATTTCCGATGGCAGTCCGCAGGCGGTACGCACCGATCCGCGTGTCATCGCCGCCTATCTCGGCGTCGAGGACGAGGAAGTCGAGACGGTGCTGACCGAGGTCGGCGACGAAGACGTCATCGAGCAACTGGATACGGGTCCGGATTCGGCGCACGGCCCGGGCACGTCATCGTCCTATTTCGCCGGACCGGTGACCGACACGGTCGGCCATAGCGAGGGTGAACGCGTAACGGTGTCGAAGGGCGCCTCGAAAGCCGGGCAGTTCGATGCGAGGTCGAGTGCGGCAGCAAGCAAGGCGGCCTCCCCGGCGGCAGCCAAGCCCAGCGCGAAATCTTCTGCCGCAAAACCCTCCGCGGCAAAGCCAAGCACCAAAGCGCCTGCCAAGTCCAAGGCCGCCGGCGTTTCGAACCGGCTCGCAGCACCGCGTGGCGGAAAGGCCGACAATCTGACCCGCATTAAGGGCATTGGCACGGTCAACGAGAAGAAGCTCAACCAGCACGGCATCTTTCATTTCGACCAGATCGCGGCATGGAAGAAAGCCGACGTTGAGGCCGTCGAGGCTTATCTCGCCTTCGACGGACGCATTGCGCGCGAGGACTGGATTGGCCAGGCCAAGCTTCTTGCCGCCGGCAAGGAGACGGAATTTTCGCGCCGCGTCGATGCCGGGACGGTGGAGACGAGCCATCCCTCCGGCCGTGCTTCCGGAAAGACTGGCAAAGCAGATGCGCCTGCGGCGGGCAAGCGCGGAGGGCGTAAATGATGGCCGGCACAACGCTGCTCGACATCAAGGGCGTCCAGACCTATTACGGCAACATCAGGGCGCTGAACGGCGTCGACGTCACCGTCAACCAGGGTGAGATCGTGGCGCTGATCGGCGCCAACGGCGCCGGCAAGTCGACGCTGATGATGACCATTTTTGGTGCTCCACGGGCGCGGGCCGGCACCATCACCTTCGCCGGCACCGACATAACCCAGATGCCGACCCATGAAATCGCGCGCATGCGCATCGCCCAGTCGCCGGAGGGAAGGCGCATCTTCCCGCGCATGACGGTGATGGAAAACCTGCAGATGGGCGCCAGCCTCGACAACCTCAAGCATTACGACGAGGACGTCGAGAAGGTGTTCACGCTGTTTCCGCGGCTGAAGGAGCGCATTGCCCAGCGCGGCGGCACGCTGTCGGGCGGTGAGCAGCAGATGCTGTCGATCGCACGTGCGCTGATGGCGCGGCCGAAGCTACTCCTGCTCGACGAGCCATCGCTGGGCCTGGCGCCGCTGATCGTCAAGCAGATCTTCGACGCCATTCGCGAGCTGAACCGCACGCAGGGACTGACCGTGTTCCTGGTCGAGCAGAACGCCTTCGGCGCGCTGAAGCTCGCCACGCGCGGCTATGTCATGGTCAATGGCAATGTGACGATGAGCGGCACCGGCAAGGAGCTGCTCGCCGATCCGGACGTGCGCGCCGCCTATCTCGAAGGCGGCCATCACTGAGTTCAGGAGACATCAATCATGCAGGGCATTCTCTACGAGGAACCCTCGGTCTGGCAGTTCTTCTTCGTCACCTGCCTGCTCGGCGGTTGGGCGGCATGGATGACGGGCAAGGCCTGCGCCCAGACGTGGCGCAGCCTCATCCAGTTGTTTGCCTATCTGCTTGGCCTCGGCATCGTCGTAAGATTCATCCATCACGCGCTGTTCGACGGCACGATGTTCTCGTTGCAGTACTACATAGTCGACACCATCGTCCTGATGATATTAGGCTTCATCGGCTATCAATACACACGCACCAACCAGATGGTGACACAGTATAATTGGCTCTACGAAAGAGCATCGCTTTTGAGCTGGAAACCAAAAGGTTGATGTTCATCATTAACGTCGTTTCGGGGATGAATCGGCGTGACAAGTGCCTGAAAATCGGCAAAGTACCCTTTCTGCGAGTAAAAGTGGGCATCGCATGAAAGCATCATTCACGCCCACTCTGTAAATGGGAGCGTTTTACATGAGAAAATCACTTTTGTCCGCCGTCGCCCTGACCGCGCTCGTCGCGTTCAGCGGCAGCGCGTGGGCTGACATATTGGTTGGCGTCGCCGGTCCGATCACCGGTCCGAACGCCGCCTTCGGCGCGCAGTTGCAGAAGGGCGCCGAACAGGCGGTCGCCGATATCAATGCGGCGGGCGGCATCAATGGCGAGCAGATCAAGCTCTCTGTTGGCGACGACGTCTCCGATCCGAAGCAGGGTATCTCGGTGGCCAACAAGTTCGTCGGCGACGGCGTCAAGTTCGTGGTCGGCCACTTCAACTCGGGCGTTTCGATCCCGGCATCGGAAGTCTACGCGGAAAACGGTATCCTCGAGATCACGCCGGCCGCGACCAACCCGCAGTTCACCGAGCGTGGCCTGTGGAACACGTTCCGTACCTGCGGACGCGACGACCAGCAGGGCAGCATCGCCGGCGCTTACCTGGCGACGAACTTCAAGGACGCCAAGGTTGCGGTCATCCATGACAAGACGACCTACGGCCAAGGCCTTGCCGACGAGACCAAGAAGGCGATGAATGCCGCCGGCGTGACGGAAGTCATGTATGAAGGCGTCAATGTCGGCGACAAAGACTTCTCGGCGCTGATCGCCAAGATGAAGGAAGCTGGCGTTTCCATTATCTATTGGGGCGGTCTGCACACCGAAGCCGGCCTGATCATCCGCCAGGCGGCTGACCAGGGCCTCAAGGCGACGCTGGTTTCCGGCGACGGCATCGTGTCGAACGAGCTTGCCTCGATCGCCGGCGATGCGGTCGCGGGCACGCTGAACACGTTCGGCCCGGATCCGCGTCTGATCCCGGCGAACAAGGAACTCGTCGAGAAGTTCCGTGCGCAGGGCTTCGAGCCGGAGGCCTACACGCTCTACTCCTATGCCGCCATGCAGGCTATCGCGGCAGCCGCGACGGCTGCCAAGTCGAACGACCCGCAGGAAGTTGCCAAGGCTCTCAAGGCCAACGGCCCGTTCAAGACCGTGCTCGGCGATCTTTCTTATGACGCGAAGGGCGATCCGACGCTGCCTGGCTATGTCATGTACGAATGGAAGAAGGGCGACGACGGCAAGTACACTTACATCCAGAAGATGTAAGCCTGTCGACGACGACAATTCCGGAATGCCCGGCGCTTCGCGCCGGGCATTTTTTCGTTGGAGTTCTGTTCGACGGCCAAAAGTGATTTAAATCGGTTTAAACGCCGCCCGATTTTGTTTGCGCTGCAGCATTTTCGCGTTAATCATGGCGCCAGTTCCCTTCCCCGTCAGCGTCTGGAGCCTTGTCCTTGGCAATTACGAAGATCCTTGTCGCCAACCGGTCCGAAATCGCCATCCGCGTTTTCCGCGCGGCCAACGAACTCGGCCTCAAAACCGTGGCGATCTGGGCGGAGGAGGATAAATACTCGCTGCACCGCTTCAAGGCCGACGAAAGCTATCAGGTCGGACGCGGGCCGCATCTGACCAGGGACATGGGGCCGATCGAAAGCTATCTGTCGATCGAGGAAGTGATCCGCGTCGCCAGGCTTTCGGGCGCCGATGCCATTCATCCGGGTTACGGGCTGTTGTCGGAAAGCCCTGAATTCGCCGAAGCCTGCGCCAAGGCCGGCATCATCTTCATCGGGCCGAAGCCGGATACGATGCGCAGGCTCGGCAACAAGGTCGCCGCGCGCAACCTGGCGATCGAGGTCGGAGTGCCGGTGATCCCCGCCACCGAGCCCTTGCCGGACGACATGGAGGCGGTCAAGAAACTGGCTAAGGAGGTCGGCTATCCGGTGATGCTGAAGGCGTCATGGGGTGGCGGCGGCCGCGGCATGCGCGCCATCCGCTCCGAGGCCGACCTTGCCCGCGAGGTGACGGAGGGCAAGCGCGAAGCGAAAGCCGCCTTCGGCAAGGACGAGGTCTATCTCGAAAAGCTGATCGAGCGCGCCCGTCATATCGAGGTGCAGGTGTTGGGAGACACACATGGCAATGCCGTGCACCTGTTCGAGCGCGATTGCTCCATCCAGCGCCGTAACCAGAAGGTGGTCGAGCGCGCGCCGGCGCCGTATCTCGAAATGTCACTGCGCGAAGAGCTTTGCGGTCATGCGCTGAAGATCGCCCGCGAGACGAGCTATATCGGTGCCGGAACGGTCGAGTTCCTGCAGGATGCCGACACCGGAAAATTCTACTTCATCGAGGTCAACCCGCGCATCCAGGTCGAGCACACCGTCACCGAGCAGGTGACCGGCATCGACATCGTCAAGGCACAGATCCACATCCTCGATGGTTTCGCCATCGGCACGCCAGAATCGGGCGTGCCGGCGCAGAAGGATATCAGGCTCAACGGCCACGCGCTGCAGTGCCGCATCACCACGGAAGATCCCGAGCATAATTTCATTCCCGACTATGGCCGTATCACCGCCTACCGTGGCGCCACCGGTTTCGGCATCCGCCTCGACGGCGGCACCGCTTATTCGGGCGCGGTCATCACCCGCTTCTACGACCCGCTGCTGGAGAAGGTGACGGCCTGGGCGCCGACGCCGGCCGAAACCATCGCCCGCATGAACCGGGCGCTGCGCGAGTTCCGTATCCGCGGCGTGGCGACCAACCTTACCTTCCTCGAAGCAATCATCAATCACCCGAGTTTCGCCGACAATTCCTACACGACCAAGTTCATCGATACGACGCCGGAACTGTTCGCCAGCGTGAAGCGGCAGGACCGCGCGACCAAGCTGCTCAACTACCTGGCCGACGTCAGCGTCAACGGCCATCCCGAGACGCGCGGCCGGCCGCAGCCGAAGGCGGATGCAGCGGCGCCCATGGTGCCGTATCTCAACGGCAATGTGCCTGATGGCAGCAAGCAGAAGCTCGACGCGCTGGGGCCTGAGAAATTTGCGGCTTGGATGCGCGCGCAAAAAGAGGTGCTGGTCACCGACACGACGATGCGGGACGGGCACCAATCCCTGCTCGCGACGCGCGTGCGCACATATGACATCGCCGGCATTGCCGGCACCTATGCGCGCGCGCTGCCGCAGCTTTTGTCTCTGGAATGCTGGGGCGGAGCGACGTTCGACGTCGCCATGCGCTTCCTCACCGAGGACCCGTGGGAACGGCTTTCGCTCGTGCGCGAGGCAGCGCCCAATTTGTTGCTGCAAATGCTTTTGCGCGGCGCCAACGGCGTCGGCTACACCAACTATCCCGACAATGTCGTTCAGCATTTCGTCAAACAGGCCGCCGCCGGCGGCATCGACCTGTTCCGCGTCTTCGACTGTCTGAACTGGGTCGACAATATGCGGGTCGCCATGGATGCAGTCGGCGCCGAGGGCAGACTGATCGAAGCGGCGATCTGCTACACCGGCGACATACTCGACCCGGCCCGAGCCAAATACGACCTCAAATACTATGTCGCGCTGGCCAAGGAGTTGCAGGCGGCCGGCGCCCATATCATCGCTGTCAAGGACATGGCCGGGTTGCTCAAGCCGAGTGCTGCCCGCGTCTTGTTCAAGGCGCTGCGCGATGCGACCGATCTGCCGATCCATTTCCATACCCACGACACTTCGGGCCTGTCGGCGGCGACGGTGCTGGCGGCGGTGGACAGCGGCGTCGATGCAATCGATGCCGCGATGGACTCGCTGTCTGGCAACACCTCGCAGCCTTGCCTGGGTTCGATGGTCGAGGCGCTGAAGGGCACGGAGCGGGATCCGGGCCTCGATCCGCAATGGATCAGGAATATCTCGTTCTACTGGGAGGCGGTGCGCAACCAGTATGCCGCCTTCGAAAGCGACCTGAAAGGGCCGGCCTCGGAGGTCTACCTGCACGAAATGCCGGGTGGGCAGTTCACCAACCTCAAGGAACAGGCGCGCTCGCTCGGTCTGGAGACGCGCTGGCACGAAGTGGCACAGACCTATCACGACGTCAATCTGATGTTCGGCGACATCGTCAAGGTGACGCCGTCGTCCAAGGTTGTCGGCGACATGGCGCTGATGATGGTAAGCCAGGACCTGACGGTTGCCGATGTCGAAAATCCGGCCAAAGATATCGCCTTCCCGGACTCGGTCGTTTCCATGCTGCGCGGCGATCTCGGCCAGTCGCCCGGCGGTTGGCCGGAGGCGCTGCAGAAGAAGGTGCTGAAGGGCGACAAGCCGATCACGGTGCGACCTGGCTCTCTGTTGAAAGCAGCCAATCTCAAGGCCAGCCGCAAGGAGATCGAGGACAAGGTCGAGCGCAAGCTTAGCGAATTCGAATTCGCCTCGTGGCTGATGTATCCGAAGGTCTTCTCTGACTTCGCCGCAGCCCAGGAAACCTACGGGCCAGTCAGCGTGCTGCCGACGCCGACCTATTTCTACGGCATGAAGCCGGAAGACGAGATCTTCGTCGACATCGAGAAAGGCAAGACGCTGGTGGTGCGCTGCCTGGCCATCGGCGATGTCGACGAGAAGGGCATGGTGACCGTGTTCTTCGAACTCAATGGCCAGCCGCGTCGCGTCAAGGTGCCGGACCGTGCCCATGGTGCCTCCGCCGCCAAGGCGCGGCGCAAGGCCGAGCCGGGCAATGAGGGACATGTCGGCGCGCCGATGCCGGGCGTGGTCTCGGCGCTTGCCGTTGCCGCCGGCCAGGCGGTCAAGGCCGGCGACGTGCTTTTGTCGATCGAGGCGATGAAGATGGAGACGGCATTGCATGCCGAGCGTGATGGGGTCATCGCCGAAGTGCTGGTGAGGGCCGGCGACCAGATCGACGCCAAGGATCTGCTGATCGCCTTCGGGTAAGGTAGAAATGTTGCCCAGGTAGAGTTGGCGGCAACCCTTCATGCCGCATCGATAACAGCTTGACCGGTCGCCCCCGGTCGGGCATCGAACCGCTGCAAATTCGCCGCGATAGTTCCTGAGTCGCGGCATGGAAAAACGACGCGGAGAAAAAATGGCCGACGACATCACCGAAACCAGCCAGACTGTTGCCGCCGGCCAGCTGCGAGCCTTCATCGAGCGTATCGAGCGGCTCGAGGAAGAGAAGAAGACCATCGCCGACGACATCAAGGAAGTGTTCGCCGAGGCCAAGGGCACCGGCTTCGATACCAAGGCGATGCGGTCGATCATCCGGCTGCGCAAGAAGGACCAGGCCGAGCGGCAGGAGGAGGAATCGATCCTCGACCTCTACAAAGCCGCACTCGGCATGGTGTAAGGCTGATAACAGCCCTGGGCGCCGGTCGCGGCGCGCTCAACGGGGTCGAGCCATGAGCGAATTCGACTTTGGCGCCCGCCGCGCCTCTGAATTCCGCCAACGCGGCTTCTGGACGCTGTTCGCGGAACGGCATCCGGAAGAAAGGGCTCTGATGGCGCGGCGCGGACCCTGGTTCTGGCAGCGCGGGCTGCCCGATTTCGCATTGGTCCTTTCCATGTATGTCGCGCCGGCGCAGAACCATGTCGGCGTTTTCTTCGGCCGCAACGAGAAGTTCGGTGCCACGGGAGCCTGGTCGCGGTTGAAGCCGTTCCAGCCGGCGATCGAAGACAGGTTGAAGCTCAGGCCGGAACAGAGTTGCGAGGGCCTCGGCATCAATTCGCTATGGCGGGTGAACTGCTATGCCGAGGACAATTGGCCAGCCATGGCCGACTGGCTGGTGACGGAAGCATCGCGTTTTGAGCGCGCCGTCGCCGAAGTTCTGGGCGGCGGTGGCGAAGCCAGTTTGTAACTTCGCCTGCCTGTCGGCCGCTTGAGCCTAGTTCGGCTCGGGCGTGTCGCGGCCGATCTCGTCGAGATGCTGTTGCAGCGCCAGATGGTCGAGTGCATCCACCCGCAGATTGGTGAAAAGCGAGATGCGGTTGTTGAGCATGCGATAGGCGTCAGCAAAGGCAAGGTGCAGTTCCGCTTCGGTGCCGTCTGCCTTGGATGGGTCCGGTATCGACCAGAGCGCGGTCATCGGATGACCCGGCCAGATCGGACAGGATTCGTTCGCGGTGCTGTCGCAAAGCGTGAAGATGAAATTCATTTCTGGCGCGCCGGGCTCGGCAAACTCGTCCCAGCCTTTCGAACGAGCGAAGCTCGTATCGTAGTTGAGGCTTTCGAGCAGCTGCAGCGCGTAGGGATTAACCTCGCCTTTCGGTTGCGAACCGGCGGAAAAGGCCTTGAACCTTCCGGCACCGATCCGATTGAGGATGGCTTCGCCCATGATGGAGCGCGCCGAATTGGCGTTGCAAAGAAACAGCACGTTGTAGACATTATCGCTCATCTCAAGACCTCCTTGGCAGGCGACTGGATGATGGGGCGGCAAGGTGTCTTTGCCGAGATGCCAACAAGGGCGACGTAGAAAGGTTTCACGACCGTTTGATGACAATCTGCCAAATCATACGCGCGCGCGCCGATGGTCGACCTGCGTTGACAGGCTTGCTGCTTTGGAAATCTCTGCGGCGCTCGAACGAGAGAAAGCCGCATCGATGAGTACGCCAGGCACCTTCGGAGGCGAAGACGGCAAGGCAAGCGACGCTTCGGGCTTCTTCCGCTCGCGCTGGCGAGGCACGGCCCCGCTCGACCGGCTGTTCTGGCGCGATCTTGTGCTTGTAGGCACGGCGATCAACATAGTATTCTCGGTGCTGGCGCTGATCCTCCTTGGGCTGAAGCTGCCGCTCGCTCTCGCTCTGGCGGTGCATTTCGCGCCCGTACCGTATAATTTCTTTCTGACTTTTGCGGTGTGGCGGACAGCCGAGAAATCCGGCGGCGTCAAGGCTTCGCTGATGACGCTCGGGGCTGTGCTGTGGCTGATAATGGTGGTGGTGGTCTGACGCCCGCAAAGGGCGGCCGAAGCCGTCCTTTGCCACCGTCGAATTGCAATCAGGCAGCCGGCTCGAATTTCAGCGCGACGCCATTGATGCAATAGCGCAGGCCGGTTGGCGGCGGGCCGTCCTCGAAGACATGGCCGAGATGGCTGCCGCAGCGGGCGCAGTGGCATTCGGTACGGACCATGCCGTAGCTGCGATCGACGGTCGTCTCGACTGAACCCGGCACCGGGTCGTTGAAACTCGGCCAACCGGTGCCGCTCTCGAATTTCAGCTTGGATTCGAACAAGGGCTGGTCGCAGCCGACGCAGGAAAAGGTGCCGGCGCGCTTCTCGTGAAGCAAAGCGCAGCTGCCTGGCCGCTCGGTGCCGTGGTTGCGCATCACCGCATACTGCTCTGGCGTCAGCCGGGCGCGCCATTCGGTATCGGTGCGGGTGACGGGGTAGGTGTGGCTATCCATCTTTTGCCTCTTAGCTCATGCCGCTACTTGGGTTTGCCTTCCCAACTTCGCTTAAAATAGGCATTCGTTACAGCGTTTGCCCATATTTTCGATGCCGCGAAGAATTCCTCAGGCGATCGCTGCGAGATACCGCGCAACCGACGCTGCAAATGCCGTCTTTGCGTCTCCGATGACGTTCTGATTCCACCATGCGCCATAGATATGGTCGAACTCGAAAGGCTCCAACGCAGCCTTGATGCCGAGCACTTTCGCCGCATTTAGCGGGATGTAGTTCGGGTAGCTGTACATGAAACTGACATGGCGGCGGGTCGGCGTCACCTGCAAGATGTCGCCGGCCAGAATGGAGTCGCCGCCGTCGCGTTTCCAATGCAGCACCTGGCCGCCGGCAAAGTGACCACCACAACGGATAAGTGTCAGCGAGGGATTTAGGGCGCGCGTTTCGCCCTCCCAGCTGATAACAGCCGGATGCGGTCGCATGATCCACTTGCGATCGTCGGTGTGCAGGTAAATCGGCACCCCGCCAAACGCCTCGCTCCACTCGACCATTGCCGAATAATAATGGCAGTGCGAGATGGCGATCGCGGCCAGGCCGCCCCGCCGGTTGATTTCTGCCACCGCCTCGTTGCTGACCATCGAGATACAATCCCACAGCACATTGCCGTGCGGCGTTTGCGCCAGCAACGCCCGCTGACCGATGGCGAAGCGCGGCTCAACGCCGAAGGCGAGCACGCCGGCGTCGTCTTTCATCACGATCCGATGCCCGGCGGCGAGCTCTTCCGGCGTGATCCAGGCCTGGCCCTCCCAACGCACATATTGCCGCTCGTCCTCACAAATCGGGCAGTGGTCCGGCGGCGCGGCTGCCGCCGCGAACTGGACGCCACATTGCAGGCAGAGGAAACAGGTCATCGGTCTTCCTGTCTTGCGTTCCGAAAATCCACTCAGTGCTTCCTTGAAAGCTGTTTCGTCGCGGCTTCGAGTCCTGCGAGCGTCAGCGGAAACATGCGGCCGCCGAAGATGTCGCGGATCATGGCGATCGAATGAGTATAGCCCCAGTGTTTCTCATTTTCCGGGTTGAGCCATACCGAGTTCGGCCATTGCTGCAGCAGACGGCCGAGCCAGACGACGCCGGCCTCCGGATTCCAGTGCTCGACCGAGCCGCCGGGATGCGCGATCTCATAAGGGCTCATCGAGGCATCGCCCACGACGATCACCTTGTAGCCCGGACCGTATTTGTGGAGGAGATCGAAGGTCGGAATCACCTCCGCATGGCGGCGGCGATTGTCCTTCCACACGCCCTCGTAAAGGCAGTTGTGGAAGTAGAAATATTCGAGCTGGCGGAATTCGGCCCGGGCGGCTGAAAACAGCTCCTCCACGCTTCTGATGTGGTCGTCCATCGAGCCGCCGACATCGAAGAACATCAGCAGCTTCACGGCATTGCGCCGCTCAGGTCGCGTCTGCACGTCGAGATAGCCATGTTCGGCCGTGGCGTGGATGGTGCCGGGCAGGTCGAACTCCTCCTCGGCGCCTTCGCGCACCCAGCGGCGCAGGCGCTTCAGGGCGATCTTGATGTTGCGGGTGCCGAGTTCGACGGTGTCGTCGAAATTCCTGAATTCGCGCTTGTCCCAGACCTTCACCGCGCGGCGGGTGCGGCTCTCATGCTGGCCGATACGAACGCCTTCAGGGTTGTAGCCATAGGCGCCGAAAGGCGAGGTGCCGCCGGTGCCGATCCATTTCGAGCCACCCTGGTGGCGGCCCTTCTGTTCTTCCAGCCGCTTCTTCAGCGTTTCCATCAGCCTTTCGAAACCGCCGAGCGCCTCGACCAGCTTTTTCTCCTCATCGGTCAGGTGCTTTTCGGCAAGCCGGCGCAGCCATTCCTCCGGAATGTTTTCGACGTCGACCGCGTTTTCGCCAGCCAGCGCTTCGACGCCTTTGAAGACACGCGAAAAGACCTGGTCGAAGCGGTCGATGTGGCGCTCGTCCTTCACCAGGGCTGAGCGGGCGAGATAGTAAAACCCCTCGACGTCATAGTCGACCAGCCCCGCCTCCAACCCTTCCAGCAGCGACAGATATTCCCGGAGCGAGACGGGAACACGCGCTGCCTTCAGTTCGAGGAAGAAGGGGATGAACATCGCCCGACTTTATCTGTGACCTTCGATCTTCTCGCGAGCGGCGCTGGCGATGAAGGCTGAACGCGTCAGACCACGCCGACCTGCTTCTTCGTCGATTGCTGCCAAGAGACCTGCGTCGAGCGACAGATTGGCCCGGACAGGCCGTCCGGAATCGATCAGCACGGGGATCATCACGGCAGATTCGCCGGCAGCGCTATCGATTTCGCCCAGTCGGAGCAGGTCTGCCATCGTGCGCGAGCCGGGCAGGGGCAAGTGCTTCGCCTTTCGTGCCTCGGCCCATTCGCGAACGGCGGAGGTCGCATCGGCTATCGCCTCCTCGGGACTTGCGCCACCGCCGTGACATCCGGGAAGATCGGGCACCCGCACTCCCCAGACATCATCTGCGCCATCAAGAATTCCGACATAGTGCGTCATGATTCGTCCTTAAATCCATCCGGCAAGCCGGGCGATTGACCGCGCGACGCCCAGAGATTGTTCGCGATGCCGCGGCACGATGATCATGATCTCCGGCCTCTGCGGATGCTCATACTTCTCATGCTTGCCGCCGCCTACGTTCACCCAGCCGTCGCGTAAAAGCCTCGTGACGATCTTGCGCGTGTTGGTCTCGATCAGCGGCACGGCACTCCTGATCCTGCGCAATATATTGCGCAACAGTGGCGATTTCAATCGTCGGTGTTCATCACATCAAATCATATTCGATGAAGCCCGTGCGGCGGGCCACGTAGTCGTAGAGCTTGCGCGCGGTGGCGTTGGTCTCGTGGGTCATCCAGTAGACGTTCTTGACGCCGATCTTGCCGGCTTCCTGCTTCACCGCCTCGATCAGGGCGGCGCCGACGCCCTTGCCGCGCACACCCGGGTCGGCGAACAGGTCCTGGAGATAGCAGTTGTTTACCTGGGACCAGCAGGAGCGATGGTAGAGATAGTGCGTCAAGCCGACCGCCTTGCCGTCGAGGGTGGCGATGAAACCTTTCGGCTCGAACTCGCCTGCCGTGAACAGGCGCTTCCAGGTGACGGCGTAGACGTCCTCCGGCAGCTTGGTTTCGTAGAAGGTGAGGTAGGCGGTCCACAGACGCTGCCAGTCGGCATGGTCAGATTGTACAAGTGGGCGGACGGTGATCTCGGTCATTTCATTTCCCTCTGAGGTCTGCAACCCGATCCATCCCAATAGAATCGGGGTCAGGAATATCTTTGCCTATCCCGCCGGCAAATTATACTCGCGAAAAGCGGTCGCGAGCATGCGCAGCGCCTCTCGTGCCCGCGGCGCCAAAGCGTGCGAGTGCAAAACGATCTCCGAAGACGGAATTGGCGGCAGGCCGAGTTTGCGGCCCACCTCGACCAAGCCGGGGGGAACGACACGGTGGGCGAGGGCGGCAATGGCGAAGCCGGCCGATACCGCGATGTTGACGGCCGCGCCGCCACCGCCCACGAAAGCCTCACTCCAGGCAATGCCTGCCCTATCCAGCGCCTCAACCGCCCTCAGGCGGTCTGGGCAATTGCATACGGTGCTCAAAAGGGCCAGGCGCAATGGCGTTCCGGGCCGCCATTCGAAGGCAGGGGCCGCGAACCAGCCATAGTGGGTGCGCGACAGGGCTTCGCCGCGTCGACTGTCATCTTCCTGGTGCACGATCACAGCGTCGAGCTCGCCGCGATCGAAAGCTCCTTCCAGCATCGAGCTGGTGTCGATCCTTATGTTGAGCGCGAGCGACGGATCATGGGCATGAAGCTGGGCTATCAGTGTGGAAAGCTTAGGCCCCGCTACATGATCGACAAAACCGAGAGCAAGCCGACACGGCGCCGCGGAAAACTCCGCGACGGCGCGTTCATGGGCGGCAAGGAATTCACGGGCCGCGGGAAGGAAGACCGCTCCCCTTGCGGATAGAGCCACACGGCGCGGGGTTCGTTCGATCAAACGCGCGCCGAGCTTTTCTTCGAGCCGCCGCAGCTTGACGCTGATCGTCGCCTGGGAGCTCCCCATCGCGGCAGCCGCCCGGGTGAAACTCTGCAGGTCGGCCACCATGACGAAGGTGCGCACGGCGTCGACATCAAGGCTGGTCATTACGATCATTCCATTTTGTCATTTCTGAAATAGAAACGCATAGCCTTTTTTCATAGTCAAGCCTCGTCTATGTCATGTCGGCCGCAGTTAAAGGTGCCGCTCGCAGCCCCTCTGAATGCTCCGATGGAAAGTGATCGATATGACGTTTCAAACTGACCGAAACACCGTTGCACTCGCAGGCGCCTGCCTTGCCTCGCTGCTGTTTGGCCTTGAAATCTCCAGTGTCCCGGTGATCCTTCCGAAACTGGAAAGCGTGCTCGCCGCCGACTTCAAGGATCTGCAATGGATCATGAACGCCTACACCATTGCCTGCACGACGGTGTTGATGGCGACGGGGACATTGGCCGACCGTTTCGGCCGCAAGCGCGTGATGGTGATCACCACCGTCGCCTTCGGCTTCGCCTCTCTGCTATGCGGTCTCGCACCGAGCGCTCCACTCCTGATCGTCGCGCGCTTTCTGCAAGGCCTTGCAGGCGGCGCGATGTTCACCTGCAGCGTGGCGGTGCTGTCCCACCAGTTCCAAGACGGCAGTGAACGCGGCAAGGCCTTCGTCGCGTGGAGCGTCCTCTCGGGCATCGGGCTCGGTTTTGGTCCCGCCATTGGCGGATTGATCGTAACGCTGTCGAACTGGCAGTGGGTGTTCCTCATCCACGTGCCACTCGCCATCCTTGCCCTGGTCTTCATCGGCGCCGGTGTCACCGAATCATCCGATCGCAATGCCCAGAAGCTTGACCGGACCGGCATCCTGACGCTCTCGCTTGCGGTGTTCGGCTTCTCCTATCTGATCACGCAAGGGGCCGATCTCGGCTCTGGCGCCCGCATCGGTGTGGCAAGCGCGGCCGTGCTGGCCTTCATCGCGTTCCTTGTTGCCGAAAAAATCAATCCCTATCCGATGTTCGATTTCTCGGTGTTCCGCATTCGCCAGTTTTCGGGAGCGATCATCGGCGGCATCGGCATGAATTTCAGCTACTGGCCGTTCATCATCTATCTGCCGATCTATTTTTCGGGAGTTCTCGGCTACGGCAGCACCACGACCGGCCTGTTGCTGCTCGTCTACACGCTTCCCCTGATGCTGATGTCCTCGATCGCCGAGCGCTTGCGCGCCCGCTATCAGGCGCGGGTGGCGATCCCGCTCGGGTTGCTGACATTGGGGATCGGTTTTATTGCCATGTGGATAGGTTCCGGGCTCGACGGAGCCAACTGGCTGACCATGCTGCCCGGCACGCTGATTGCCGGCATCGGCATCGGCCTGACCAATTCGCCGACCACCAACACCACGACCGGCTCAGTGTCGCCGGATCGTGCCGGCATGGCTTCGGGCATCGATATCAGCGCGCGGCTGATCACGCTCGCCATCAACATCGCGGTGGTGGGCTTGCTGTTGACGCAGGGGATTGTTTCTTATCTGCGCGACGCATTGGGCCCGGCCTTGGGTCCGACTGAACTGCACGCGCTGGCGGAAAAGATCGCCGCCGGAAATCTGGACGGCCTCTCGCAACACTCGCCCAAGCTCGCGACCCTCGATCCGTCCGGCGCCATCGTGCATGCCGCCCTGGTCAACGGTTTTGGCTGGGTCATGCTCTATAGCGGGATCGGCGTTCTTGCTCTTGCCGTCATCAGCTTCATCATCTTCGGCCCCCAAAACGTCGCGCTGCAGGAGGCCAGAGGCCATCATCCTGCTCAGAGCGCAGGTGAAGCCCGCTCATAGGAACGCCTTCCAGCTCGGCGTCAGAGGCCGAGTTCTTGCGGCCCAGGATGACCGTTCCTCACCCCTGCCTTCGCGCCATGAAAGCCAGCCGCTCGAACAGATGGACGTCCTGTTCGTTCTTCAAAAGCGCACCGTGCAGCTTGGGCAACGCGTTCTTCGGGTCGGCGCGCAGATCCTCCGGCGCGATATCGTCGGCGACCAAGAGCCTGATCCAGTCGAGTGCCTCGGAGGTCGACGGCTTCTTCTTCAGGCCCGGCACATCGCGGATCTCATAGAACTGGGTCAGTGCTGCACGCACCAGGTTCTGCTTGATACCGGGATAGTGCACGTCGACTATTCTGTGCAGCGTCTCGACGTCGGGGAAGCGGATATAGTGGAAGAAGCAGCGGCGCAGGAATGCGTCCGGCAGTTCCTTCTCGTTGTTGGAGGTGATGATGACGATCGGGCGCACGGCGGCGCGGATCGTCTCGCCAGTCTCGTAGACGAAGAACTCCATTCGATCGAGTTCCTGCAACAGATCGTTGGGGAATTCGATATCGGCCTTGTCGATCTCGTCGATCAGAAGCACCACTTTCCTGGCCGTCGCGAAGGCATCCCACAGCTTGCCACGCTTGATGTAGTTCCTGATGTCGTTGAACCTGATATCGCCAAGTTGGCTGTCGCGCAGCCGCGAGACAGCGTCATACTCGTAGAGGCCCTGCTGCGCCCTCGTCGTCGACTTGACGTGCCATTCGATCAGCTCGAGGCCGAGCGCCGCCGCCACTTGCCTGGCCAGTTCGGTCTTGCCGGTGCCAGGCTCGCCCTTGACCAGCAATGGCCGCTCCAGCGCGATCGCTGCGTTGACTGCCACCATCAGATCCTTGTCGGCGACATAGGCCGCCGTGCCTTCGAAACGCATTCTTGCTCCTCTGTTTTCGAGGCAACCGTAAGGAGACAGCTTGGTCAGCGCAAGGCGCAGCGGCGAGAGCGCAGTGAAACCTCGTGCCGCGCAGCCCCAAGCAGACTTTGTGACGATTAAGGCGCCGAACATGGTTGTCTCTCTGGCGCTTGGCCGACCGCCGGCCTATATTGGTTGCGACGGTCTGCGCTTCCCGGCAGGAGAACATTTTCCCCGGGGCCTTAATGATCCCTAGGGAGCTGTCCCTGGGAAGACCCGTGGGTTTTCTCATACGGCGCCCACCTACTTTGTAGGTTCCCGGGATCGCTCTCTCCACCGGTTGTGTGGATCGTCACTCGACCCCCAAGTATCCATTCGCGTTTCGGTGGATCATGCGGTGGAAAACGTCGCTCCCAAAACTTCAACCAGATCCGACCTTTTCTACCTTGGCTCCATGATTTCTCCCAAAGAACTGAAAAAAAACTTGCGACGCGAAGCACTCGGGCGCCGCGACGCGCTCGATCCGTTCTGGCGGGTGGAAGCGGCGCTCGAAATGGCCGAGACGGCACGGGATAGCATCGCCGTCGAGCCGGGACAGATCGTCTCCGGCTTCTGGCCGATGCGCTCGGAAGCCGACGTACGACCGCTGATGTTCGCCTTGCGCGAAAAGGGCGCAAGGCTTTGCCTGCCGGCGATTCTCGACAAGACCACCATCGTTTTTCGCGAACTGGTGCGTGGCGCGCCGATGGTCGAGATGGGCTTCGGCACCGTTGGGCCACATGAGGAGGCCGAGGTGCTCGATCCCCAGGTGATGCTGGTGCCGCTCGCGGCTTTCGACGCGCGCGGACACCGCATCGGCTATGGCGCGGGCTACTATGACCGCGCGATTGCACGTCTTGCCGACAAGGGGCAGCCGCCCCGGCTGATCGGCATTGCTTTCGACTGCCAGGAGGTGGCGCTGGTGCCGGACGAGCCGCACGATGTGATCATTCCGGAAATACTCACCGAGAGCGGGTTGCGCCGGTTCGCGCCGAAATTGTAGATAAGTTCCTGGACGCATGGTCTTTTGCGAAAGTCATGCAGCTTTTTTGCTTTGCCGACCTTTGGTTCTGGATCATGTTTTAGATGAGACTTCTCTTCCTCGGCGATATGGTTGGCAAGACCGGACGCACGGCGGTGTGGGAACAATTGCCCGGCCTGATCTCGGATTTCAAACTCGACTTCGTCATCGTCAACGGCGAGAACGCCGCCGGTGGCTTCGGCATCACCGAAGAGATCTTTCGCGAGACGATCTCGGCGGGCGCCGACGTCGTCACCACCGGCAACCATGTCTGGGACCAGCGCGACGCGCTGGTTTTCGCCCCGCGCGAGGAGCGGTTCCTGCGCCCGTCCAATTTCCCCAAGGGTACGCCTGGCCGCGGCTCCGGCGTCTACATCGCCAGGAATGGCGCGCGCGTTCTGGTTACCAACATCATGGGCCGGGTGTTCATGCATCCTGAACTCGACGATCCGTTCCAGGCCGGTGAGCGCGAGCTTGCGGCCTGTCCGCTTGGCGAGCAGGCCGATGCGGTGATCATCGATTTCCATGCCGAGGCGACTTCTGAAAAAATGTGCTTTGCGCATTTCGTCGACGGCCGCGCCAGCCTGGTCGTCGGCACCCACACTCACCAGCCGACCGGCGACCACCATATCCTCAATGGCGGCACCGGCTATATCTCCGACGCGGGCATGTGCGGCGACTATGATTCCTCGCTCGGCATGGATAAGGAGGAGCCGCTCAACCGGTTTCTGTCGAAGGTGCCGAAAGGACGCTTCGAGGCGGCGACCGGCCCAGCGACATTGTGTGGAGTCGGCGTCGACATTTCGGATCGCAGCGGCCTGACAGAGCGGATTGCGCCGTTTCGCCGCGGGCCGCGGCTGGAGGAAACGGCGCCATCTTTCTGGTCGTGACATTGATATGAACGCCTGCGATACCTAACTGCCGGCGACACTGCTCTAGATCGTAAGAGGGGACGACCTCCATGCAGCTCATCGAATTCCTGGCGCCACATTTCGCCTTTGTCTCCGATCCGACCGCGTGGGTCGCGTTGCTGACGCTGATCGTGCTGGAGGTCGTGCTCGGCATCGACAATCTGATCTTCATCTCGATCCTCACCAACAAACTGCCGGAGGCACAAAGAGCCCGCGCCCGGCGACTCGGCATTTCGGCCGCGCTGATCATGCGGCTGGTGCTGCTTGCCACCATCTCGATTATCGTCCAGTTGACGGCGCCGGTATTCACCGCTTTCGGCCATGGTTTTTCCTGGCGCGACCTGATCCTGATCGCCGGCGGCCTGTTCCTCGTCTGGAAGGCGACCAAGGAGATCCACCACACGGTCGATCTCGAGGATCACCAGGACACGATGATGGGCCAGACGCTGCAGCTTTCGCTGGCCGGCGCGATTTTCCAGATACTGCTGCTCGACCTCGTCTTCTCGATCGATTCGATCATCACCGCGGTCGGCATGACCGACGAGATCGCCATCATGTATATCGCCGTGATCGTGGCGGTCACCGTGATGATGCTGGCGGCCGGGCCGCTCGCCAATTTCATCGCCAAGAACCCGAGCATCGTCATGCTGGCGCTGAGCTTCCTGCTGATGATCGGCATGACGCTGATCGCCGACGGCATGGGCTTCCATGTGCCCAAGGGCTACATCTACGCCGCCATGGGTTTTTCCGCCCTTGTCGAGGGTCTCAACATGCTGGCGCGACGCCGCAGAAAGGCAAAGGCCGGCGGGCACTGAGGTTGGCGCCTTCTAACTCGCAGGCACGCCCTTCGGATGACGGTCGCCGATCAGGCCGAGCGTCAGGCCTTGCTCCAGCCACGCCTTGGCGCCGGCGAGCACCAGCGCAAAGCCATCGGTCGAGTCGATCGCCTGCTTGACCTGCTCGTCGGCACTGCCGGCAAAGCCGAGATTGCGAACCTCGACAAAGGTCGTGCCGCCGGCCATCTCGGTAAAGGTCCAGACCACGGTGGTCGGCGGATCGCTCCACTGCATGACGATCCTTTCGTTCCTGACGAACTCGCTGACCGTGACTGGCGTCGAGACGCCGTACATGCGCCACTCCCAGCGAACCTCCTTGCCGCTGTCCAGCCTGTTGCTGCTATGGGTGAACCAGAATTTCGTCGTGATCGCCGGATCGACGATGGCCTCGAACACGTCTGCGACCGGGCGCCGGATCAGCATGCCGGCTTCGGCGACCGGTGTCTCACGGATTTCCATATTGTCCTCCTTTCCGAACGGGCTTCTGTCACCAGGCGTCGGGTTCGCGCACCATGTGAACGATGTTGGCCGGATTGGTGATCCAGCCGCCGCGAAAACCGTCGCCCAGCGCCTCGATGGCGTCGCAGCGCACGACACCGGCCTTGGCGAGATGACTGGCTGCGGCCGGAAAATCATCGGTGAACAGCTCCAGCCATATCTCGGCCTGGCTCAGCATCGGCGCTTCGTCGATCCATAGGCGATTGGGGCCAAGTTCGAAGCCGGTAGCGGGAGCCTTGGCCGTGAACGGCTTCAGGCCGACGACATCGCGATAGAAGGCGATCGTCTCCTGGTATTGGTGGGGCGGCACTTTCATGGCGATGTTGATGCCGCCGGTGAGCTTCGCAGTCATTCTTTCCTCCGTCCTCTCAGATGTTGTCTTCACTGGCTGGCTCCCCCTTCATCTCGCTGCGGTAATAGCCGTCGCGCAGATTGATCCCGTATTCGACATAGGCCTTCATGCAGGCCAGCATCTGCGACCAGCCCTCGCAATTGAGGTAAGACTTCTTCAGACCGACGGCGTCCTCGTGCCAGCCGGTCTCGGCGATGGTGACGAAGGTGCCGCCATCGTCCAGCGGCTCGAAATTCATCTCGATGCGCGTCTTGTAGGCCGGCTTGCCGTCGGCGTCGGTTGCATCCCAGCGCAGCACGATGCGGCTGTCTTTCTCCACCTCGTCGACCTCGACCGGAACCTTGCCCCACCAGACGACGCCGGCACCCGCCACCAGCGGCGCGCTGGCGCCGCCGATCGTGGTGAAATAGCCGCTGAGCTTCTTCGGATTGACGACCGCATCGAAGACTTCTGCGACCGGTTTGCCGATACGGCCCGAAATCCTGAATCCAAGAGACATATCCACAGCTCCTTCCTTGATCGGATCGGCATTATGTTATAAAAATATAACATGTCAAGCAAAACGCAGGACGATAATGTTTTCAAGGCGCTGGCGCATCCGCGCCGGCGTGCGCTGCTGGACGAGTTGAAAGACGCTCCGCGGACCACCGGCATGCTGTGCGATGCCTTTCCCGATATGGACCGCTGCACCGTCATGCTGCATCTGAAAGTACTCGAAGATGTCGACCTGGTCGTAGCGCGGCGCGAGGGCCGCGAACGCTGGAACCATCTCAATGCGCTGCCGATCAAACAGATCCACGACCGCTGGATCAGCCAGTACGCCACGCACGCGATCAGCATTCTTGACCGGCTGAAATCCGATCTGGAAGGGTGAATGACCGCAGGAATGCAGCTGGCGGGCGCGTTGCGCACCACCGTTACGGCGCGGCTGGACGAATTGAGCCGATTTATCTATAAGCCGGCCATTCCGAGATAGAGCGCCGTACGTCCATCTGGACGCACCAGGAACGTTCTGAAATTTTGAATTCGAGCATTTTGGCTATTGCGAGGTGATAACCTCGCTGCAGGATGCTCTGCCAAGAAGACGACAGGGGTGCCATGGCTGGCCATTCACAGTTCAAGAACATCATGCACCGCAAGGGCCGCCAGGACGCGGTGCGGTCCAAAATGTTTTCGAAGCTGGCGCGCGAAATAACCGTCGCGGCCAAGAGCGGCACGCCGGATCCGTCGATGAACCCGCGCCTGCGCTTGGCCGTGCAGAACGCCAAGGCGGTGTCGATGCCGAAGGACAACATCCAGCGCGCCATCAACAAGGCATCAATGGGCGACGCCGAAACTTACGAAGCCGTGCGCTACGAAGGCTACGGGCCGGGTGGCGTCGCGCTGATCGTGGAGGCGCTGACCGACAATCGCAACCGCTCGGCGTCGAATGTGCGTGCCGCCTTCACCAAGGCCGGCGGGGCGATGGGCGAGACCGGCTCGGTGTCGTTCATGTGGGACCGTGTCGGCGAAATTTTCTATCCGGCGTCGGTCGGCAGTGCCGAGAAGGTCATGGATGCGGCGATCGAGGCCGGCGCCGACGACGTCCAGTCGGACGAGGAAGGCCACACTATCTACTGCGCTTTCGAGAATCTCGGCGAAGTGTCGAAGGCACTGGAAGGCGCGCTCGGCGAGGCAGAGTCGGTGAAGCCGATCTGGAAGCCACAGACCAACATTGCGGTCGACGAGGAGCGGGCACAGTCGCTGATGAAGCTGGTTGCCACGCTCGAGGACGATGATGACGTGCAGAGCGTCTACGCCAATTTCGAGGTCGACGACGAGACCATGGCGAAGCTCAGCGCGGCATGAGCGGAGCTCAGTCCGACATATGAGCGGAGCTCAATCTGACATGACCGAAAAGGCGCTGCCCACGATCCGCATCACTTATTGCACGCAGTGCCTGTGGCTGCTCAGGGCCGGCTGGATGGCGCAGGAACTGCTCTCGACCTTTGGAACGGATCTGGGTGAGGTCACGCTGGTGCCCGGCACCGGCGGCATTTTCACCATTTCCTGCAACGACACGCTCATCTGGGACCGCAAGCGCGACGGCGGCTTTCCCGATGCCGCAAGGCTCAAGCAGCTGGTTCGCGACGTGATCGATCCGGACCGCGATCTCGGCCATGCCGATCGCAAGCGCCACGAGTCAAAAGATCCGACATCAAGGGACCCTGCCTGACGCAGGGTCTTTTGCGTTTCTGCGCCGCATTCACCGCCACGCCACGATGAAGCAGCCCAGCGCCACCATGGCGGTAATGGTGCGGACGTGGTTCCACATCACCCAATCCTTGAGATAGGTGGTCCACACGGCGGCGCCGTTGGCGCTCGCCGGATCAACGGCGGCTAGCGCGTTGTTGAGCGGCACGTTGAAAATCATGGTCACGATCAGGTTGCCGACGAGATAGATCAGGGCGCCGGCGAGAAGCCAGGACGAACCTGGCTGACTCCAGCCGAGGATGGCGCCGACGGCGAGGACGAGGCAGACCAGCCCGGTGCCGAAAAGCGCGGTCATGAACATCGGCGTCACCGCAGTGACGTTGATCGAATTCATCGCGGCGATGCCACCTGCGGCAGGCATGCGGGCGAGGCCCGGCATGACGAAACTGGAAAAGGCGAAGAAGACACCAGCGACGACGCCTGAGCCGAGCGCGGCGATGAAGGTGAGGGTGGGAAGCAGTTTCATGATCATGTCAGCTGCTCCAGATGCCAGTAGCGGCAGTTTCGGTTACATAAGCGGAAAAGTCCCTTGGCGCTCGGCCGAGCACGCGCTCGACGCCATCGGCCAGCGCCTCGTTGCGGCCGTCGAGCACTTCGGTGAACAGTTCGTTGAGCAGCCAGGCAAACTCGGCCGGCAGCTCGTGCGCGGCGATTGCGGCGGCGAACTCGGCATGGGAAATCTGCTTGAAGCCGATGTTGCGGCCAGCTGCCTTGCCGATCTCGGCGATCGCGTCGGCGAAACTCAGCAGCCGTGGCCCGGTCAGCTCGTACAGCTGACCGACATGCCCCTGTTGGGTAAGCGCGGTCATGGCGGCGTCGGCGATGTCGTCGGCGTCGACGAACGGTTCTCCGACATTGCCGACCGGCAAAGCCACCTCACCGGCGAGCAGCGGATCGAGCAAAAAACTCTCGCTGAAATTCTGGGAAAACCAGGCACAGCGCAGGATCGTCCAGTCGGCGCCTGAGGCTTTCAGCATCTCTTCGGCGCGTTGCGCTTCCGTTTCCCCACGCCCTGACAGCAGCACCAGCCGTGTGATACCGTTTTGAACGGCAAGGTTGGCGAAGGCGCCGACCGCTTCGGCCGCGCCGGGCACGGAGAGATCGGGATAGTAGCTGATGTACACGGCGCCCACGCCTTGCATTGCCGGGCCCCAGGTCGCGTTGTCTTCCCAATCAAAGGATGGCGTGCCGGAACGCGAGCCGATCCGCACCGGCTGGCCACGCGCTGTCAGTCGCTCGGCGAGGCGGCGGCCGATCTTGCCAGTGCCGCCGAGGATCAAAGTCGGTTTCCGTGTTGTGTCGATCATGACGATTCTCCTTTGTTCACAAACATGAGTAATCCTCACATTTGCAAAACGTGATAAACCCTCGTATTTTGGGAGTCAAGCCAATTTGTTGATTATTCGTCAGGAGACCAGGAGACAGTGATGGAAGGCTCGACCGTAGCCGGTTCACAGGATGGCCAGATCGCGTCGCCGCGCCGGGCGCCGAGCCAGCAGCGCAGCCGCGAACGGGTCGAACGGATGCTTGCCGCCGCCGCCGCGCTGATCGCCGAGCAAGGCAGCGACGCCATGCGCATGGGGGAGGTGGCGGAACGGGCAGGCGTGTCGATCGGTTCGCTCTACCAGTTCTTCCCGGACAAGCGGGCGATCATCTGGGCGCTGGCCGAACGCTACACCGTTCAAAGCCAGGCCTGCATCTCAGCAGCACTTGCGGATGTCAGCGACGCCGAGGGGCTGCGGCGAGCGTTTTCCGAGCTTGTCGATATCTATTACGGGCTGTTCCTGGCGGAGCCGGTGATGCGCGACATCTGGTCGGGCACGCAGGCCGACAAGGCACTGCGCGAGCTCGAGCTCGCCGACAGCCGGGCCAATGCCGAATTCCTCACGGCGGTGCTGAAACGGCTGCGGCCCACTGCCGATCCGGCGGCGCTGGAAACGACGGCGTTTCTCATCTGGCAGATGGGCGAAGCCACCGTGCGGCTGGCGATTTCGGTGGGGCGGCAAGAAGGGGACGATCTGGTCGCCGCCTACAAGCGCATGGCGCTGCGTGAACTGATCGGCGAATAGAGCCGCATTCGGCAACAAAAAACCCGCCACGAGGGCGGGTTTCTTCAATGCGAAAAGGCCTGCGGCTTAAATGCCGAAACCTTCGAAACGCTTCTTGAACTTCGACAGGCGGCCGCCGCGGTCGAGCAGGGTCTGCTGGCCGCCGGTCCAGGCCGGATGGGTGGTCGGATCGATGTCGAGGTTCATCGTGTCGCCCTCCTTGCCCCAGGTCGAACGGGTCATGTATTCGGTGCCGTCGGTCATGACGACCTTGATGGCGTGGTAGTCGGGATGGATGTCGGTCTTCATTGTGCTATTCCTGGGCTCTGTTTTTGCTGGGCGGCTGCCGACGGGCATAAAGCCTGCGTCGATGCGCCCCTTTTTAAAACTCGAAGCCGCAGCTATTGAGGAGCCACGGCTTCTAAAACGGTCGGCGAGCCTATACATCAGCCGGAATTGAATCACAAGCCCGCGGTAAGCGACAGGCCGCGGTAAGCGCATATTGAGGCGCATACCCAGAAGAGAGCCAGAGGAAACGGTCATGGCGCACATCAGCGGCGATACGGACGAGCGTAGGCGCTCGCTCAAGCCGCTGCGGCGCCTGTACCCCTACATCACCCGCTACCGGAAAATGGTCATTGGCGCGGTCGTCTCGCTGACCGTCGCGGCGGCGACGACGCTGGCGCTGCCGCTGGCCGTGCGGCGGATGATCGACCACGGCTTTTCCGCTTCCGATTCCAGTTTCATCGCCGAATATTTCGCCATGCTGGTGGTGATGGCCGCCTTGCTGGCTGCGGCGTCAGCCAGCCGCTACTATTTCGTCATCACGCTGGGCGAGCGTGTCGTCGCCGACATTCGCAGCGACGTGTTCCGCCATGTCACGACGCTGTCGCCGTCCTTCTTCGACACCGCTCAGTCGGGCGAGATCGTGTCGCGGCTCGCCGCCGACACCACGCAGGTGAAATCGGCCGTCGGTGCCACCGCATCGGTGGCGCTGCGCAACGTCATTCTTGGCCTCGGCGCCGTAGCGATGATGGTTTTCACCAGCCCGAAGCTGTCTGGTCTGGTGATCGCCGCCATCCCGGTGATCGTGCTGCCGCTGGTCGCCTTCGGCCGGTCGGTGCGACGCAAATCGCGGCTGGCGCAGGACACGCTGGCCGATGCTACGGCCTATGCTAGCGAGCAGATCGGCGCGGTGCGCACGCTGCAGGCGTTCACCAACGAGAAGCTGGTCACCGGGCATTTTTCGTCTGCCGTGGAAGCCGCCTTCGAGGCGGCGCGATCCTCGATCTTTGCCCGCTCCTTCCTCACCTTCTTCGCCATCTTCATGATTTTTTCCTCGGTGGTGGCGGTGCTCTGGTTCGGTTCACGCGATGTGCTTGACGGCACGCTGTCGCCGGGCACGCTCGGCCAGTTCCTGCTCTATTCGGTGTTCGCCGCCGGCGCCCTCGGCGCGCTTTCGGAAGTGTGGGGCGAGCTTTCCCAGGCGGCGGGTGCTGCCGAACGGTTGACCGAGATCCTGGCCGAGAAGCCCGCGATCCAAGCCCCTGCGCATCCGAAACTGCTGCCGGCGACGGCCAGAGGCGCGATAAGTTTCGACGACGTGTCCTTCTCCTACCCGGCCGGGCCCGACCGCGCCGCCGTCCATGGTCTGAGTTTCCAGGTCAAGCCTGGCGAGACGGTGGCAATCGTCGGCCCGTCCGGTGCTGGCAAGAGCACCGTCTTTTCGTTGCTTCTGCGCTTCTACGACCCCGAGACGGGCAAGATCATGATCGACGGCGTCAATGTGCGCGAGGCCGACCCCGCCGCCATACGAGAGCGCATCGCCATCGTGCCGCAGGACGTCACCATCTTCGCGGCCAGCGCGCGCGACAATATCGGCTTCGGCCGGCCGGACGCCGGCGACGCCGAGATCGAGGCTGCGGCCAAGGATGCGCTTGCCGACGAGTTCATCCTCAAGCTCGAAAAAGGCTATGACAGCCAGGTCGGCGAGCGCGGCGTGACGCTGTCCGGCGGCCAGCGCCAGCGGGTGGCGATTGCCCGCGCGATTCTGCGCGATGCGCCGATCCTTCTGCTCGACGAGGCGACCTCGGCACTTGACGCCGAAAGCGAGACGCTGGTGCAGACGGCGCTGGAACGGCTGATGCAGGACCGCACCACCATCGTCATCGCCCACCGTCTGGCGACGGTGCTGAAGGCTGACCGGATCCTGGTCATGGATGGCGGCTGCATCGTCGAGGAAGGTACCCACCAGAGCCTCGTCGCCAAGGGCGGCATCTATGCGCGGCTGGCCAAGCTGCAGTTCGAAACCGGGGCGAGTGCGTTCAGAGGCGCCGCGGAATAGGCCTTCCACTGGGTCAGTTCGCTTCGGCGTCCGAATAGGCGAAATTGTAATTCCAAGTCGCGTTGTCGTTTATCTTCTTGAGGGACTTTAAATAGGGGCCGATGCTCTTGGCGGGTACCTGGTCATTGATGGTCTTGAAAAACCAGTCGACCTGAAAATCGGTGGAGGTGCTCGTCCAACGAGCCTTGAATGCAGCGTAGGGCGTGATGATGTCGTCATTGTCCTCGGGGCCTACGAAGCGGGCCTTCAGATTTCTGACGGTGCACCGGTGTCGTCGAAAGATCGGACTGCCCAGCCAGATTGGCGCGCTCCTTTCGAGGCGTTCGGGCTCCGGCAGAGACCTGATGCCGACATCCGATTTCAGAGCGAATTCCTTGGATAGGTCATCGGCGTCGAGATCGTCTGCCGACAAATGGTAGGATTCAATTATCGAAACCAGATTCTTGTCGCGGCTGTCGTTCGTCACCAACGGCCCCAGGCTTTTCATTCCAGGATACTGGCGATTGTAGTATTTGAGATAGTCGTCCGCGATCTTTGTGGGTGATTGCGAGGCAAGCTTATAGCGCATGCTATCGGCATCTGCGTCCAAATAGGTGGTGGTAACCGTCAGTTTGAGTGGCTCGCCTTTACGCCTGGGAAAGTCGAATTCCTCGCTCACAAAGGTGGTCGGCTGGTAGAGCTCCTTTCGGTCCATCTTTTCCATCCCCGCGTTGTCCGCGACAATGGGCAGCGCAAAGCCGTAGTCGGGCGACACAAGGTTATCTGCTCTGCCTCCCTGCAGATAGTTGGTGGCGTCGATCCAGTATGTCTCACTGTCGATGACGACCTTTACGATGACGTGGTCAAACGCCCTGATCGTCGGTAGAATCGTGGCGAGAGCAAGCCCCTCATCAAGGTCAGTGAGAGCCACGTTCGCGTGAATTCCCAGTCGCCGCAGACTGGAGGCGAGAAGCAGCGCCTTGTCCTTGCAGTCTCCGAAGCCACTTGCCACCACTGTCGTCGGGCTACGCGGGATATAGGAACCACGGCCCATGGACAGGCTGACATAGCGGATGTTGTCCTGGACCAGCCGCATTGCCTCGACCATCCTGTCTTCGGGCGCATCGTATTTGGCGGCAATGGCATCGAGCTTCGATGCGAAATCTGCCGGCAACTGTTGGTCGAGGCGGTAATACGGAAGGAGCGTATTGACGACATCTTGCCATTCCGATGTCGAGGAGATTTCGATGGAGGGATAGGTGAGAAAGTCCGGCGGCAGATATTCCTGTGATTTCACGGGAATTGGGTTGGCGCTTTGCCAAAGATAGCTAGTCGTGTCTCCAGCGGACTGGACTTTCGGGCGTATGTCCGTCCTGACCTGTCGGAAACTCAGAGGCTCCGCCGTCGGCCATATCACCCTTTGGCGGATCAGAGCGATTGGTTCGTCCCAAGCCACGGCAAAGGAACGGAAAAGAAGCTCCGTGCCGATGATCGGGGTCCTGACCGCGGTCTTGCCATAGTCGACGATGTCGCCGACCCGGACATCGTTGATATTCACGTAAGCGGTGAGCCAACCATCGAAGAGACCTTTCTCCGCGTCCTTCTCGCGCCGAAATACGTCGAAATCAGCATCGGAAAGATGCTGGATCACCACACCGTCGCGAATGATGTCGATCCAGTTCACGGTGACGTCGGATGTCGCGGGATCGAATTCAAAACTGATGCTGGCGCCGTGTTCCAGGCCTGTGCGGTCGACGATCTTGTAGGCATAGCGGTCGAAAATCTCCGATCCGCCTGGACGCTTCCGGATCTGATAATCCGACAGCAGGTTGGATATGCCGTTCTTGATCTGACTGTCCAATTGCGGGTCGGCCTTGGGGAGTGCGACTCGCTCGATCCAATTACCAAGACTGCCCTTGTGCACGTTCGTACCGGCCATGGCTGGCCAGCAGACCGTGCAAATAACAATCAATGCGGTGAGTCTTGCGACCGCCGCCGTCTGAAAGTGCCTTACCCGCCCCATGCCCCTGTATGCCCCGCCAGATCACAGTCGAACACTACTAGTGATAGAAAAGTAAACTGCGCCCCGCAAGGCAGGGTGGCCTTGCCGAGATCGAGAATGGTGGATCGTGCGGTATCTTCGAGAATGCCAACGATCGGCAAGGCGGAGGGGAACGGCCCTAAGTGCCGTAGCGTTTCTTCAGATGCTCCGTGAAATGCGTGGCGTTGAGTTTTTCACCCGTCGCCCGTTCGAGCAGGTCCGGCGTTGACCAGCGCGAGCCCTGCGACCAAATCTTTTGGCGGCGCCAGTCGTTGATCGCCGCGAAGTCTCCCCTGCCAAGATCCTCGTCGGCCGAAGGATGCTCCCTGGTCAGCGCCGCCCATTGCTGCGCCGCCATCATCGCGCCCAGCGTGTAGGATGGGAAATAGCCGAAGGCGGCACCCGGCCAGTGCACGTCCTGCATCGGTCCGTCGGCCGGGTTGTCGATGGTCGACAGGCCGAGATAGTCGCGCATCTTGGCGTCCCATGCCTCGGGCAGGTCGGCAGCCTCCAGCCGCCCCGAGACAATCTCCTGCTCCAGTTCGTAGCGCAGGATGACATGCAGCGGGTAGGTCACCTCGTCGGCGTCGACACGGATCAGGCCGTTCTCGACCCGATGCACATGCGGCAGGATATCGTCGATCGACCAGGCCTCGCCGAGGTGCCTTTCGACCACCGGCAGCGCCCAGCGCCAGAATTCCGGATTGCGACCGATCTGCTTTTCGACGAACAGGCTCTGGCTTTCGTGCACGGCCATGCCGCGGGCCTTGCCGAGCGGCCAGTGCGCCCACGCCTTCGGCAGGTTCTGTTCGTAAAGCGCGTGGCCGGTCTCGTGCAGCACGCCCATCAACGCCGACAGGAAGTCGGAGGTCTTGTAGCGGGTGGTGATGCGGACGTCGCTCGGCACGCCGCCGCAGAACGGATGATGCGACACCGAAAGCGAGCCGTGGGTGAGGTCGAAGCCGACCGCTGCCATCATGGCGAGGCCGAGCTCGCGCTGCTTTTCGATCGCATAGCTGCCGGAAAGCGGCTTCAGCGGGCGCTTCGTCAGCCGCGCCTCCTGCACGGCCAGCGCCTCCGGCACGAAATCCCTGAGGAAGCTCTTCAACTCGGCGAAGACCGGCGTGATGTCGGCGGCGCGGTTGCCGGGATCATATTGCTCCATCAGCGCGTCGTAGGGATCGAGACCGAGCACCTCGGCGCGAAGTGCGGCTTCCTCGCGCACCAGCGCCACGACGCCTTCGAGTGCCGGCAAGAATCCTGCCCAGTCGTTTTTCGCGCGCAGGTCGCGCCACAGCTGCTCGGAGCGCATGCGCGCGGTCGTTTGGCGCTCGACGAATTCGACCGGCAGGCAGGTCAGGTTGGTGTACTGCCGCCGGAACTCCTTGACTGCTGCCTGCTGTTCTTCGTTCAGCGTTTCCTGTTCGGCCGCTGCGATCCAGTCGGCGATCTCCGGCGCGGTCGCTCTGGCGTGATGCATGCCGGCCAGCGCCGACATCGCCTCGGCGCGCTTCTCACCGCCGCCGACGGCCATGTGGGTTGCCTCATCGGCGCCGAGAATGGCGAGCGCATGTTCCAGCGCTTCGAGCTTGTGGCCGAGGTCGTCGAGTTTTTGAAAGGACATGGTGGGTTCCGCTGAATTTGAACGGCGGGAAAAGATACCAATGCGCTGGCATTGGCAACCCTGAAGGCCGTTTGCAACAGGCGCTTTGAGCGCCCACTACAGCGCCGCGCTTCTCAAAAGGACGCGCGGCGCTGTAGTGAAAAAGACGCCCGCGAGGCAAAACCCGAAGACGCCGGACAGGCCGGCGGCGTAATGCGGCACTGTCCGGATGACTTCAGGGGTTTGGATAATTTGGGCCGTAGCCGTTTGGATAATATCCGCCATCGCCGCCGCTGCCGATAAGGAACGCGCTGCCGGTGGCGGCCCGCAGCTTTTGGCTCACATCGTCGAGTTGCGCCAGCAACTGGTGATATTGCGTGGTCGGCATCGTTCCATCTCGCGCGGCCCTCTGGGCAGCCCGATCAAGTCGAGTGATCTGCGCGCGCAAGTCACGCGCCTCGCCCGGCTCGAGCTGGTTCGCCTGCGTGGCGGCCCGGATACCGGTATCCACGCTCTGGATCTGGTCGATCAAAGCTGTCTCACGCGGGCCGTGGAAGGCGGTCGATGCTGCATAGGCGCCAGAAAACGGGACGGTGACGAAGAGTGCGGCAAGCGCCGCGGCCCTGAGGGCCATGGGGGTGAAAGAGCGCATGGCTGCGTCTCCTTTTACTGGGAAAGGCGGCGATCTGGGACGCCGACTTTCCGGCCGTGGGCCGTCCGGTTACGTCGCGTCGCAATGGAGGTTCCATCGCCGGCGGTCCTCGGCCCAGCAACACAGGCTAGGCGCGGTTCTCGGCAAAGTGTAGTCAAAAAAGGTAATCTTTCAGGCCTTGCCGGCCCGCATTGGCGCCCTAAAGCGCGTCGCGTTTGACCGGTCTTATGCGACGCGCTTTAGGTTGTCGCAAAACCGCTGCACACTTTTGCGCGACATGCATTAAATCCGCGCGTTCGCCTTGAGCCAGCCCGATCCGGATCAGCGCTCGGTCAGTTTCAGCTCGATGCGGCGGTTCTTGTTGCGCGCGTCTTCGGTGTCGGCGGGGTCAAGCGGCTGGAATTCGCCGAAGCCGGCCGCAACCAGCCGGTTGGCCGGCACGCCGTTCTCGATCAAGAACTTCACCACCGAAGTCGAGCGCGCAGTCGACAATTCCCAATTGTCGCGGTAGCGGCCGGTGCCCGATAGCGGCTTGTCGTCGGTATGGCCGTCGACGCGAAGCACCCAGTTGATCTCCGGCGGGATCTCCTTCTGCAGGTCGATTATGGCGTCGGCGAGCTTCTTCATCTCGACTTTGCCGGCATCATTGATCACTTCGGACCCGGTCGGGAAAAGCACTTCGGACTGGAAAACAAAACGGTCGCCGACGATGCGGATGTTCTCGCGGTCGGCGAGGATTTCGCGCAAGCGCCCGAAGAAGTCGGATCGGTAGCGGTTCAGCTCCTGCACACGCTGTGCCAGCGCGACGTTCAGCCGGCGGCCGAGATCGGCGATCTTGGTGTTGGACTCGCGATCGCGCGTTTCAGACACGTTGAGTGCTTGTTCGAGCGCTCCGATCTGCCTGCGCAGCGCCGCGATCTGCTGGTTGAGGATTTCAACCTGGCTCAGTGCCTGCTGGCTGATCTGGCGCTGGCTGTCGAGTTCGCCCGAAAGTGCGGTGGCGCGCTGGTTGGCCGCATCGCCGGCACCGGCGCCTTGCGCCAGCAATTGCTCGAGCCGGCTCTTTTCCGCCTCCGACGCCGACAGCGAAGCCTGCAGATTCGCGAGCGAATCTTCCTTGTCCTGCGTCGTCGAGCGCTCCAGCGCCAAAAGCTGGGTCAGTTCGTTGATCTGCAGATTGAGGCGGTTGAGCACCGTGTCCTTGCCGGAGATTTCGCGGCCGAGCAGGAACTGCGCCAGCACGAAGACCGTGAGCAGGAACATGATCGCGAGCAGCAACGTCGACAGCGCGTCGACGAAGCCCGGCCAGTAATCGATGCGGCGATCGGTACGCCGGCTCCTGGCGAGTGCCATGCTAATGGACCCCAGGCTTCTTCAGTGCGTCGGCGATCTTCTCCAGCGTGCTGCGCATCGCCTTCTGCTCGTCCGACTGGGCTTCGACCCAATCGCGCATGATCTGCTGCTCCGAGCGCATATTTTTGACCAGGCCCGAAATGCCGTCGGCAAGATTGGCCATGGCGGTGGCGACGCGCGGATTGGCGCCGCCGCCATTCTCCTGCAAGCTGCGCAGTCTTTCCGACAGGACGCGGATCTCGTCGGAGGATTCGGCCTTGGCCGGTTCGGCGACGACGATGTCGGACGACAGGTCGGTGACCGAGGACAGCCAGTTTTCGAGCTCGGTGTAGAAGCGCGTCTGGGCGCGGCCGGCCTGCAGGTCTAGGAACCCGAGCACCAGGGAGCCGGACAGGCCGAACAGCGAGGACGAGAAGGCGGTGCCCATGCCGGCCAGCGGAGCGGAAAGCCCCTGCTTCAGGGATTCGAGCACGGCGGCGGCATCTCCGGTGCCGGGGTCGAGCGACTCGATGGTTTCGCGGATCGAGCCGATCGTGTTGAGCAGGCCCCAGAAGGTGCCGAGCAGGCCAAGGAACACCAGAAGCCCGACAAGGTAGCGCGAGGTGTCGCGGGTTTCGTCGAGGCGGGTGGCGATCGAATCGAGCATGGTCCGCATCGAACTGGTCGAAAAGGCGATCGTCGACGAGCGGCCGATCATCGCCTTCATCGGCGCCAGCAGCACCGGTTCGGTGGTTTCGGAGCCGGCCCGAAAGGAGTTGACCCAGCGCACTTCGCGAAACAGCCGGCCGACCTGCACGAAGGCCAGCAGGATACCGACCACCAGCACGCCGATGATCAGGCCGTTGAGACCGGGATTGGTGACGAAGGCGCTCGAGATCTGACGGGTCAGGATGGCGGCGATGAAGGCGACGATCATCAGGAAGATGACCATCGTCATGAGAAAGACCTGCGGGCTCGACAGCTTGTGAGGGTCGTACATCAGGACGTCGGAGCGTTTGCCCATGCCGAAAGATTTGAGAAAAGTCATCCGTGCCCCGTTTCCGATGCCGCCGATCACGTTGAGCGCGACTCTAAACGGAATTATGACGAAATTGAATGGCGTGTGGCAATATTGCCGACCGGATCATTGGCGTTAGAGTCGGTTGATGACCAGGCAGTCGACCATGGCGGCCAGATGTAGGCCGGCGCCGGTGACGAC
The DNA here is from genome assembly GCF_055811195.1 of Mesorhizobium sp. WSM4823. Lineage (NCBI taxonomy): Bacteria > Pseudomonadati > Pseudomonadota > Alphaproteobacteria > Hyphomicrobiales > Phyllobacteriaceae > Mesorhizobium > Mesorhizobium sp. WSM4823. Next base: position 353,142 of record NZ_JBVVQL010000003.1, on the reverse strand, counting down.
AAAGCCGTGCCACAACGCATTGTGGAAGCGCAGGCCCTTCCAGGCGAAGAAGACGACGCCGCAGGAATAGACGATACCTCCGGCAATGATCAACGCTATCGATGTCGTCGGCAATGTCTGGACGAGCGGCTCGACCAGAACGATACCGCTCCAGCCGATGGCGAGATAGAAGACGATCGCCAGACGGTCGAAACGGCCGGGAAGAAACACCTTGATGGCAATGCCGATTGCTGCTGCACCCCAGACCAGGATGATCATCGAGATGGCCAGCGGCGAGCCGTCGAGCTGGGCGAGGAAGGGCGTATAGGTCGCGGCGATCAGCAGATAGATCGCGGCATGGTCGAAGCGCCGCAATATCCACTTGGCTGGCGACGACACGGGCCACAGATTATAGGCCAGCGATACCGACAGCACGGTGAGCAGCGAAACCACGTAGAAAGCAGCGGCGATGTATTCGCCCGGACCAGTATGGAAGGCGGCCAGCGCCAACAGCGCCGAGCCGGCGGCAATGGCCAGCACGATGCCCACCGCATGGACGATGCCGTCGGCGATCATTTCGGCGCGCGAGTAGTGCCAGCGTCCCACGAACGGGATTTCGATCTGGGATTCGGGCCCGATGTCCGTCATGAACGATCCTGCATCCCCTTATCTGGGCGGATGCCAGGCAGTATTTCAAGCTTTGCTTGCGGTCTTGCGACTGCGGCGGTTCAGCGCGCCGCTACAGCTTGATCCATCCGGATTGAATCCAACGTTCCGGATACTGGTCAGCGCGGCGTTACCGGCTTCTTGACGGTCTTCAGCAGAGCGCGCTGGATGATCTCGTTGCCGGCGACGACCGAACCGCCGTCCAGCATGTCCTGTCCTCCGTCGAAGTCGGAGACGAAACCCCCCGCCTCGCGGATCAGCAGGATGCCCGCGGCGATATCCCAGGCCGACAGGCCGATCTCCCAAAACCCGTCCATGCGGCCGGCGGCGACATAGGCGAGATCGAGCGAGGCGGAGCCGAGGCGGCGCACGCCCGAGACTTCGGCCATCACGTTGCGCAGCTCGATAAGGAAATTACCGTGCTGGCCGCGCCCGAGATGCGGCACGCCGCAGCCGATCACCGTGTCGATCAGCTTGGTGCGGCCGGCGACCCGCAGCCGGCGATCGTTCATGAAGGCGCCGCCGCCGCGCTCGGCGGTATAGAGCTCGTCCATCGCCGGGTTGTAGACGACGCCAGCGACGATCTGGCCCTGGCGCTCCAGCGCGATCGAGATGGCGAAGAGCGGAATGCCGTGGAGGAAGTTGGTGGTGCCGTCGAGCGGGTCGACGATCCAGCGGTGCTGGCCGTCATCGCCTTCGATCACACCGCGCTCCTCCATCAGGAAGGCGTAGCCCGGCCGCGCCTTCGACAGCTCCGTGAAGAGGATGTCTTCGGCCTTGCGGTCGGCCTGACTGACATAGTCGCCCGGCCCTTTCATCGAGACCTGCAGGTTCTGCACTTCGCCGAAATCGCGCGCCAGCGAGCGGCCGGCCTTCATGGCAGCCTGGACCATGACATTGAGGATCGCGGAACGCGCCATAGTGTTTCTTCCTGCTGCGCCTATTTGCTTCGAGGCATGATCTTATCCAAAAAGTCTGCAACTTTTTGGGATCACGCTTTAGTCGGCGCGGCGCACGTAAGTGATTTCGTTGGTGTCGACGATGATGCGCTCGCCCGAACCGATAAAGGGCGGCACCAGCACGCGGATGCCGTTCTCCAGTATAGCCGGCTTGTAGGAAGAGGCCGCTGTCTGGCCCCTCACCACCGGATCGGCCTCGGTAATGGTCAGCGTCACCTGGTCGGGCAGCGAAATACCAATCGGCCTTTCGTCATAGAGCTGGACCGTCACCATCATGCCGTCCTGGAGGAAGGCGGCGCGGTCGCCGACAAAATCTTTCTGCAATTCGAGCTGCTCGTAGCTTTCGGTATCCATGAACACCAGTGCCTCGCCTTGTTCGTAGAGGAAGGAAAAATCCTTCATCTCCAGCCGGATCTGTTCGACGGTTTCGGCGGAGCGGAAACGCTCGTTGAGCTTGGTGCCGTTGATCAGGTTCTTCAGCTCGACCTGGTTATAGGCGCCGCCCTTGCCGGGCTTGACGGTGTTGGTTCTGACCGCCACCCACAGGCCGCCGTCGTGCTCGATGACGTTGCCGGGACGGATTTCGTTGCCATTGATCTTGGCCATGCTGATCTTGATCCGGAATGAGATGGTCGCCCAATGGGCAATTTGGCGCCTCCAAGACCACAAATCGCCTGGAGAGGCAAGGGAGCGCCTTCGGATGAAGGGGACGAAGCTTGGCTTGGCAGCGCGGCGCGGCAGGCTTAGCCCGTCCTGACGATGGCGGTTACGGCCTCAATGACGGCTTCGGCCACCTTCGACAAAAGATGCAGGTGCGGCGAGCGCAAGACGACAATTCTCAACGAAAGATCGAGACCTGCGTCGACCAGGGCGACGCCCTCCGGCAGCTCTCCCTGGAGCAGCCGTCTGGGGAACAGGCCGAGGCCGTGGCCCCTGCGGACCCACTCGATCTGCAGCGCGCTGTCCTGAATCTCGGCACCGACCGTCAGCCTGTGGCCGCTCTCGGCAAGGGCAGCCACCAGCCGCTGGCGCGCGTCGCAAGGCTCAGGGCTGAGGACCCAAGGCATAGTCTTGATGTCGCCTTGCCGGCCGATGGTTTCGGAAGCGATAATGCCGAGGGGCTCGGTTCCAACAACGCCGCTGCCGCTTTTGGAGGTGCCACCGTCCAGGATGAAGGCCAGGTCGATCTGTCCGCGCCTATGCTGATCGGCCAGCTCAATGCTCCAACCGCTCTTGAGGCGCAACGAAACCTTCGAAAATCGCGCGACGGCGCCGGCAATCGCGGCGGCCATAGCTTTGTCGCAGAGCCCGTGGGCGAGGCCGAGCCGCAGCAAGCCCTCCGGCTCGTTGCCCTTGGTGAAGGACTTCAGCGCGTCGACGGCGGCGAGAATGTCCTTGCCGCGTGCCAGCACCTCGACGCCGGCCGGGGTCAGTCGCGACGGTTTTAGCCGGCGGTCGAGCAATTCTGTGCCGAGCATCTCCTCCAGCCGCTGGATCTGGCGGGTGACGGCTGGCTGCGTCAATGGCAGACGCTGAGCCACCTTCTGGATCGAGCCCTCCTCGGCAAAAAGGGCAAATGTTTTCAGTTCTTCGAGCATGAGACACCGAACATGTCACGGAGGCATAATTATTGTAAACATTATGAATTTGAAATCGGATGCGTGGCAAGCGATTTTCCTTTCAGCAAGGAAGGAACAGCAATGAAAGCGATCGAATTGCAGAGCCCGGGCGGGATCGACAGCCTCAGAATGGTCGAGCGGCCGATGCCCGAACCGGGGCGCCAGGAGATGATAATCAAGGTCAAGGCCACTGCACTGAACTACCGCGATGCGGAGATCGTTCGCGGCAGCTATCACACGAACTTTCGATTGCCACTGGTGCCGCTTTCGTCGGTGCCGAGGTCAGCCGGTTCAAGATCGGCGACCGCGTCTGTGGCACGTTCTGGCAACGCTGGGTCGGTGGCAGTTTCGCGATGGCCGAGCCCTCCTATCAACGCGGCGGCCCGATCGACGGGCTGCTCAGCGAAGTTGCCCGGCTCGACGAACAGGCCGCCGTCATGGCGCCGGCCAATCTGAGCGACGTCGAGGCGGCGACGCTGCCATGCGCCGGAGTCACGGCATGGCACGCGCTGTTTGCGGAAGGCAGTGTGAATCCTGGTGAAACCGTGCTTTGCCTCGGCACCGGCGGCGTTTCGCTGTTTGCGGTGCAGTTCGCCGCCATTGCCGGAGCGCGCGTCATTGTGACGTCGAGCAGCGACGAGAAGCTTGCCCGGGCGAAGCAACTGGGCGCGCATGATGGCGTGAACTATCGCACCGACCCCGACTGGGCATCGGCGGTGCTGACGCTGACCGATGGCCGCGGCGCCGACCATGTCATCGAGGTTGGCGGGCCGCAGAGTTTCGCACAATCGCTGAAAGCCGCGGCGCGCGGCCCCCAGATCAACGTCATCGGCTATCTCGGCGGCAGTGATGGCGCGGTCAATCCGCTCGACATTTTTCGCCGGCAGGTCAGTGCGCGAGGTATTCCGGTGGGGTCACGCCAATCCTTCGAGGCGATGAATCGCGCCATTGCCGTCAACCGGTTGAGACCTGTGATCGACCGCATTTTGCCGTGGTGCCAAGCTGCCGAAGCCTTTCGGTACCTTGAACGTGGTTCGCCCTTCGGCAAAGTCGTTCTCGATCACACGCAATGAGTCCGGATCGCGCTTTACGGCAGGCGGTTGGCCTTCTGCAGCGCCTGCTTCGTCTGGTCGTCGGTCAGGCCCCGCAGAAAATCGTCCATCTCAGGGTCGATGAGCCCGGCGCGACGGGCGACGACGTACCAGGCGCCGGCGAGGATCGGATCCGGATCGGTGCCGATTCCCCCCATGTAAAGTTTGGCGAGGCGGTTCTGGGCGGCGACATTGCCGCCCTCGGCGGCCTGCTTCATCCAGCCGAAGCCGGATTTCAGGTCGCGGACGCCACCGCGTCCCTCGATCATCCAGGTGGCGAGGTCGATCTGTGCCGTATCGTAGTTCTGCCGTGCTGCCTGCGCCAGCAGCCCTCGGGCCTGGACATCGTCGCGCGGCTTGCCGCCGACGCCATTGGCATAGACCTGCGCCATCGCATATTGCGCGTCGGCAAGGCCGGTCGCCGCGGCTCGTTGATAGTAGGACACCGCCTTTGCGATGCCGGCATCGCCGGGATCCTGCTGGACCAGCAGCTGTGCAAAATTGAACTGCGCCAGACGGTTTCCGGCCTCGGCGGCGGCCTGCATCAACGCGTAGGCGCCCTTCTCGTCCTTCTTGACGTAGCGGCCGTCGAGCAGCATCAGCGCGTACTGGAACTGTGATTCCGGTATCCCCTGCTCGGCGGCAAGCGCGTACCACTTTGCCGCCCCCGCCGCGTTGAGCGGCACGCCGAGACCACGCGACAATATTTCGGCAACCAGAGTCTGCGCCGCCGGATCGCCGTTCTGGGCACGGACCAAAGCGAGGTTGTAGGCCGTCTTGTAAAGGCCGCGCTGGAACGCGCCATAGGCCGAATCCGATGGTTTTGCACCGAAGCGTTCCGGATTGATGGCGTCGGCCGACGGCAACGGGGTCGTAGTGGCGGGCTGCGGCAGCGGCGTGGCGATCGGCCTGTCCGTCTTTGCACCGATGTCGGGCTTGGCTTGCGACAATGGGACAGTTTCCGCCACGGCGGCCCGAACCGTGAGCGCCGCAAGCAAAGCACTGAAAAGGATTGTCCGCGCCGGCACGTCAGTCCTCGAAACGCGGCGCGGTCTCGTCGAGCAGCGCATTGGCGCTGGCGACTGCCATCTTTGGGTCGACGCCTTCGGCAAAGACGGCGCTGGACAGCGCCACGAATTCGGCGCCGGTGGCAGCCACCGCTTCCACCGAGGCGAGGTCGGACCCGGCCATGACGATGCAAGGGATCTGGATCACATCCGCCCACCATTGCCCCAGCGACAGGTTGCGCGGGTGCGGCTCCGGCTTGTTGTCGTAGCCGAAGCGGCCGAAGAAGATGTAGTCGGGCCTGAGCTCGCCGAGTTCCAGCGCATCGTCGCGGGTCTTGGCGCCCCCGGTGCCGACCATCATTTTTGTCTGAAAACGTTCGATCGTCTCGGCGAGTTCGGCCTTGCCGACCTCGACATGGATGCCGTCGGCCTGAACCCGGCCGGCGATGCGAGTGTCTCCGGCAATGACGACAGCAACGCCTGCCGCTTGCGCCGCCGGCACGATCTGCTCGGCGAAGGCCTGGAAGGAGGCCTCGTCCATGCCGTTCTCGGGCAGAATCAGCGAGGCGACGTCGCCGCCCTCGAAGGCCACGCCGATGCGCTCAGCCGCCACGCCGGGCGGCGCGATCAGCACGATGCGGCAGCGATTTGGAGGCGTTGCGTCGTTCATTGGTTTTCGATCCCGGTTTTCGCCTATGCCGGGCGAACATGGTTGCATTGCGGCATAGAGCAAAGTGCCGGCCTTGAACAGGCGGGCGGGGCAGGATCATTGGCGCATGATTGTCGTCGGGCGACGTTCTTCCCTCACTTGATTGCCTGAGTGCTGTCGGCTGGGGTCTTCGATTTCCACAGCGTCCAGCCGAGATTCATGCCGGCGGCGGCGAGCAGGATCGCGGCGGCGCCGACGATCTGGGCCGGATGCAGCCGGTGGCCGAAGGCGACGACATCGACCAGGATCGCGACCACAGGGTAGATGAAGGACAGCGACCCCTGCAGATGCGTCGGCAGTTTCTGAATGGCGCCGTACATCAGGATGTACATCAGACCCGTATGGACGACACCGAGCGTCGCCAGCATGCTCCAGCTCCAGGCATCGGCGGGAAGATGAGAAAAGTTGGCGAAGGGAGCCAGCATGACGACGCCGACGCAGACCTGGATCAGGGCGATCAGGTGCGGCGGCGTGCCTTTGAGCTTCTTGGTGACGATGGCAGCGACGGCCCAGAAGAAAGCCGCACCCAGCGCCATCGCGATGCCGGTGAAATAATCCGTGCCGATGCTACCCGTACCGGGGCCTGCTTCAGGTGAGGCCTGCACGATCAGCAGCATGCCGGCGAAGGCGATGCCAAGCCAGGCCAGCTTGGTCATGGTCAGCCGCTCTGAGAAGAAGAGCGCGCCAAAGCCAACCAGCATGAAGGGCTGGGTGTTGTAGACAGCCGTGGCGATCGAGATCGAGGCGCGGGAGAACGAGCTGAACAGCAGCAGCCAGTTGACGACGATGGCAGCACCCCCGAGAGCCGCGATCGCCACGACGCGCAACGACAGCGTGCCGCGCAGCAGCCCCAGCGAAGCGCAGATGATCAGCAGCGTTATCGCGCCGAAGGCACAACGCCAGAAGACGACATCCATGATCGGCTGGCCCGACATGACGACGAACCATCCGATTGTACCGAGGATCGCCATCGCGGCCGTCATTTCGATCGTGCCGCGCACCGTGCCGTCCATGAAATACCCCTGAGCTCTGTTGAGACTTGACAATCTCACGTGGCTTCGGCGATTTATATGATTTGCAGAAGGTTCTATCCTCGTTTTGCCTAATTAAGTGAGGCAAATTTCGTTTTTGATTGAGGATCGTAAAATGCTGGACGAACCGGACAAAAAGCTTCTCAATATCCTGATCCGGGATTCGCGAACCTCGCTGAAAGAGTTGGCCCAGCAAGTCGGATTGTCGTCGCCAAGCGTTTCGGAGCGGCTTCGGCGTCTCGAGGATCGCGGCGTTATCAGGGCCTTTACCATCGAGATCGACCCGCAAGCGCTCGGCTACACCTTGCAGGCGATCGTTCGCATCCGGCCTTTGCCGGGCAAGCTGCATATCGTCCAGAAGCTGATCGAGGAAATCCCTGAGTTTGGCGAATGCGATAAGGTGACGGGCGACGATTGCTTTGTTGCCCGGCTGTTCGTGCGCTCGATCGGCGATCTCGACAAGCTCCTCGACCGTATCGCCGACAAGGCCGAAACCAGCACCGCCATCATCAAGGCGCAGCCGATCCGGAGGCGCCCGCCACCACTCGACATGCCAAACATCTGACAGGCTCCGGTGGCCGCCGGGCTCAGGCGCATTCGTTGGTATTTTGCGGTCGCGGCGTGACCATTTCTGGTTTATTCAGAGCCCAACCTTCCCTCCAACTGCTCCCCTCAGATGTCAGGCCTGCTTCTCGATCCGTGGTTCTATGCCGCCGCCATTCCAGCCGTCATCCTGGTCGGTCTGTCGAAGGGCGGCTTTGGCGGTGCGGTCGGCTTCGTCGGCGTGCCGCTGATGGCGCTGGCCATGCCGCCGGTGCAGGCCGCCGCCATCCTGCTGCCCATACTGTGCCTGATGGACATCGTCTCCGTATGGACATGGTGGGGTGTCTACGACCGCAAGATGCTTATAGACATGATGCCTGGGGCGGTAATCGGCATCGGCCTCGGTTGGCTGACCGCGGCGCTGGTGACAGCGGAAATGGTGCGACTGATCGTCGGCGCCGTGGCGATTATCTTCGTGCTTCGCTGGGTTTATCTGCAGATGCGGCATGGTGCAAACCACTCCGCCGAGCCCAACCGCGCGGCTGCCGCCTTCTGGGGGACGGTCGCCGGCTTCACCAGCTTCGTCGCCCATGTCGGCGGTCCGCCCTTTCAGGTCTATGCGCTGCCGATCAGGCTCGATCCGAAAGTGCTGTCGGGCACCGCCGCAATCTTCTTTGCCGCCACCAACGCATTGAAGCTCATCCCCTATTTTGCGCTGGGACAGTTCGACACCACCAACCTGACCGCATCGGCGGTCCTGGTGCCGCTGGCGCCGCTCTCGACCATCGCCGGCGCCTGGCTGGTGCGGCGGATGCGGCCGGAATTGTTCTATCCATTCACCTACGCGACCGTGGCGGTCGTCGCGGTCAAGCTTCTGTGGGACGGGATCACCGGCCTTCTCTAGACCGCCGCTCATGGAAGCCGCAGATTTCAGGCGGCGCTCGGCATCAGCCGGCGCGTTCCGCCGAGTGCGAGACCAATTCCAGTGGTCACGACCAGCACCATGCAGCCCAGGACGGTGGTATCGTTCAGCGTCGGCTTCAGCACCATGTCGGCGATGATCACCAGCATCACCGAATAGTCGAAGCGTGCCGCGGTGAGGATGCGCTGGCCCTGGGCTAGGGCCGTCGGCGTGACGCCGTCCTTGGCGATCATCCCCGCCATGCGGTCGGCGGTCGGCTTGAAGATGAACATGCCGATGCAGAAGGTGGTTGCATAGCCGGCAAGGCCGATCAGGATCCACAGGTCGGAGAAGCCGACCCAAAACCAGCACATGATGAGGCCGAAGGTGAGCGTCAGCATCGACATTGGCGCGAAGAACTTGTTGCCCAGCTCTCCGGTGGCGCGCATGGCCTGCAGCATGCCTTCGATGTTTCCGGCGCGGTCGGCGCGCACCGCAAGCACCATCAAGGTGAAGCCGCCGCCGACCCAGAGGATCGCCGAGACGACGTGCAGAAATTTGACGATCGAGTACCAATCCATGGTTCCCCTCCTTGGATGTTTTGATGATTGCGAGCGGCGCAGATTTGCTCCGTCTCGCTGCGAGGAGCGGGCGTTTAGCGCGGCGCCTGTTTCGGAACGATGTCGCGTGGGAGGCGGCTTTGTTTCGGCGTCCGATGAGACACGGCCGTAACGGCATCGTTCAACGATTGCGCAAGCGCATCGCGCCGTCTCCTGCTATTCTGGCAGCGCCGGGAGGGATCGGGCGCCATGCGGCATCTTCCAGAAACATTGCCGATGCTAATGCACCGATGCCGGGGACCCGGTGGCGGGTCGACCGCCTGAATTCAACCCATTCCCATGACGGGAAAAGGCAAATCGGGGGATTACTATGCAAAAGGTAGCACGAAATTTCTTCACGCTGGCCGTCATCTACGCGATGTTCGGGATGGCGCTCGGCCTTCAGATGGCGATCAGCCAGGATCATGGCCAGATGCCGACCCACGCCCACATCATGGTGGCCGGATGGCTGATGTCGGCGGTGTTCGCCTTCTTCTACCACCTTTTTCCGGCAGTCGCGGAAAAGAGGCTTGCCACCGTCCACTTCTGGTTGACGGCAATCAGTGGCATCGGCCTGTTGATCGGCCTTTACATCATGCTTGGCGGCAACCCGGCGATCGAGCCGCTGGTAGCAACGTCCTCGATGGGCTTTTACGCGGGATTGCTGCTGTTCGCCTATATCGCGCTGCCGGTGGTGTGGAAAACCGAGCGGCTTCCCGAGGCGCAAAAGGCCTGAGTTCCAACGGTCTGAGCCCAAGGCCTGAACATGTGCTGTTACGGCACAGGCGGGCGACGCTCGATCAAAAAATATCGGCGTCGTTAAGACTTCATTAAGCTTTACAGGCGTTTACTATGTGCATCCAGTGATCTGGATTCTTACCGAGTGGTTGGAGCCACTTTGTTTGACGCCTCCCTGTTAAACTCCTGAGAGCCGCCTTATCCGCGGCTCTTTTTTTGCCTGCGATTCCGGATTGCCCGGGTGTGTGCGCCGCCGTTAACCGTTTGTTAAACATGTGCTTGCCTTCGCCCGCCCCGGAGCGCATTTTCAAGCCTCAGTCATATAGGCTGCTGGACGTGACGGCGATGACGCCGATTCGGCCGGCTGTAGGCAAGTGCAGGGCGTATCGATGAACGATCCTTCGAAAGGAAGCGCGAAAACCATCAAGCTGGCGGAGCGCCGGGTTTTCTCCCAATCCTTCAAGCCGCTCTACCAGGAAGGCATGGGTCTGGTCGAGCAGGCGGCCGAATATCTGGACGGCGAGGGCCGGGCCGAGGCGAAGAAACTGTCCAGGCTGGCGGCGACGCTCTATGCGGCCGAATCGATGCGGCTGACCACGAGGCTGATGCAGGTCGCCTCCTGGCTGCTTTTGCAGCGCGCGGCGAATTCCGGAGAGATGACCCGCGACCAGGTTGCTTCCGAAAAATCCAAGGTGCGTCTCGACACGGCTTCCGCCAACAACGATGCCGCAGGCTGGGTCGAATTGCCCAAGGATTTTCTTGACCTCATCAACCGTTCGCTGCGCCTGCAGGCGCTGGTGCGTCGCATGGACGAGGAAATCTACGGCAGCGCCGTGCCTGACGTGTCGCCATCCGGCCGCCGCGTCAATCCGGTTTCCGATCAGATCACGCTGCTGAACACGGCTTTCGCCCGCGGTTGACAGGCAATCGCTTCGTCGTTTCTGGTTTGTTCACATTTCGCTGGCATCGCTGTCCGCTAGGGGTAGACTTGGCGGATGGGGGAAACGATTCGCATCATCGGTATCGATCCCGGGCTGAGGCGCACCGGCTGGGGCATCGTCGAAAGCCTCGGCAATTCGCTGCGCTTCGTCGCCTCCGGCACCGTGCGTTCCGACGACAAGGCGGCGCTGGCGACGCGCCTTTGCCAGTTGCATGATGGGCTCGTTGATATCCTGCATACCGCCATGCCGCACGAGGCGGCGGTCGAGCAGACTTTCGTCAACAAGGATGCGGCAGCGACGCTGAAGCTCGGCCAGGCGCGTGGCATCGCCATGCTGGTGCCGGCGCGGGCGGGCCTGATCGTTGCCGAATACGCGCCCAACGCCGTCAAGAAGGCGGTGATCGGCGTTGGCCATGGCGATAAGAAGCAGATCCACATGATGGTCAAGGTGCTGATGCCGAAGGCGACTTTCGACACCGACGATGCCGCCGACGCGCTGGCCATTGCCATCTGCCACGCACACCACCGGCAGAGTGTCGTCTATAGGATGGCGGCGCTGGCCTAGAGCGACGTGCGTCCATTTGGACGCACAAAGTCCGCTCTAGCACTTTGAATCTATGCATCGTGCTTTCCGAAAATCGATTCCGATTTTCGGGCCGATGCGATAAGTTTGTTCTTGACTTGTTCTCGGAGCGGCAATAAGTAATACCTGTGAGGTATTACCATGCGGGTAACGACCAAAGGACAGGTGACCATCCCGAAAGAGATACGGGATCGCCTCGGTATCGGTCCAGGCTCGGAGGTGGAGTTCTTGCCTACTGACGATGGCGTTCGTGTTGTCGCGGTCGACGAAAACATTTCCGAAGAAGAGGCTTCTCGAACCTTCAGCCGGCTGCTCGATCAGATGGCCGGCACGTTGGATCTGGGAGGCATGACTACGGACGAGTACATGGAGTGGCTGAGGGGTCCACGTGAAGATCTCGACATTGATTGACACGAATGTCCTGATCGACGTGTGGGGTCCTGCCGGGCGGGAGACGAAGTGGTCGGCGTCGGCGATCACCGCATGCCGGCGCGATGGCGCACTCGTTATCAACACAATTGTCTGGTCCGAACTCGCGCCGCTCATAGCGACGGAGCCGGCGCTTCGCAAAGCAGTCGAAACGCTCAAGATGGATCGAGAACTCTTGCCATGGGAAGCGGCATTCCTCGCCGGGGTCACGCATTCCCGCTATCGCCGCGCTGGCGGGGTCTGCGAACGAACGCTGCCGGATTTCTTTATTGGAGCCCATGCCGTCGTTGCGGGACATCGTTTGCTGACACGCGATGCCGCGCGTTATCGCAGCTACTTCCCGGACCTCGACATCATGTCTCCGGAAACCTATCCATGAGGGCCTTGCACAAATGAGAGCCTTGGCATGATCGGCAAGCTCAAAGGCACGCTGGACGAGGTCGACGAGGATTTCTGCATCGTCGACGTGCACGGCGTCGGCTATGTCGCCCACTGCTCGGCGCGCACGCTGGCGGCACTGCCGGCGCCTGGAGAGGCGGTGGTGCTGTTCATCGAGACCTATGTGCGCGAGGACATGCTGCGGCTCTACGGTTTCCAGTCGGTGCTGGAGCGCGAGTGGTTCCGGCTGTTGATGAGCAATGTGCAGGGCGTCGGCGCCAAGGTGGCGCTGGCCATCCTGTCGACGCTGGCGCCAGCCGATCTGGCCAATGCCATCGCGCTGCGTGATATTGCCATGGTCAGCCGCGCGCCGGGCGTCGGCAAGAAGGTGGCCGAGCGCATTGTCACCGAACTGAAGAACAAGGCGCCAGCCTATGCAGGCACTGCCTCCGACACCATCGGCCTGAAGCAGGAGCTCGGCGAAGGCGTCGCCCCCGCGCCGATCACCGACGCCGTCTCGGCGCTGGTCAATCTCGGCTATTCGCGCGATACCGCCGCCAATGCGGTGGCGGCAGCACTGAAAAGCGCCGGCGAGGATGCGGATGCGTCGAAGCTGATCCGCTTCGGGCTGAAGGAACTGGCGCGGTGAGTCTGCGCTTGTCCCGTTCCCTGCCCTGTGCAAGGAAGGCGGCATGAGCCTTTCGCCACGCCTCATTGCTCCCGACAAGCGCGGCGAGGATGCCGAGCAGACCCTGCGGCCGCAGACGCTCGGCGACTTCGTCGGCCAGGCGGCGGTGCGGGCCAATCTCAAAGTGTTCATCGAGGCCGCCAAGGGCCGCAGCGAGGCGCTCGACCATGTGCTGTTCGTCGGGCCGCCCGGCCTCGGCAAGACGACGCTGGCGCAGATCATGGCGCGCGAACTCGGCGTCAATTTCCGCTCGACCTCCGGTCCGGTCATCGCCAAGGCGGGCGATCTCGCAGCGCTGCTCACCAATCTCGAAGACCGCGACGTGCTGTTCATCGACGAGATCCACCGGCTCAACCCGGCGGTCGAGGAAATCCTCTATCCGGCCATGGAGGATTTCCAGCTCGACCTGATCATCGGCGAGGGGCCGGCGGCGCGCTCGGTCAAGATCGATCTCGCCCGCTTCACTCTGGTTGCCGCCACTACGCGGCTCGGTCTTTTGACCAATCCGCTGCGCGACCGCTTCGGCATCCCGGTTCGTCTCAATTTTTATTCGGTCGAGGAACTGGAGCAGATCGTGCGCCGCGGCGCCCGCATCCTTGCCATGCCGCTCGGCGACGACGGCGCGCTGGAGATTGCCAGACGCGCGCGTGGCACGCCGCGCATCGCCGGCCGCCTTTTGCGCCGGGTGCGCGATTTTGCCTCTGTCGCCGGTGACGGTCATGTCGATCGCCAGATCGCCGACGAGGCGCTGACGAGGCTCGAGGTCGACGCGCTCGGCCTCGATGCGCTCGACCGCCGCTATCTCCAAATGATCGCCCGCAATTTCGGCGGCGGGCCGGTTGGCATCGAGACCATCGCGGCCGGGCTTTCCGAGCCGCGCGACGCCATCGAGGACATCATCGAGCCCTATCTGATCCAGCAGGGTTTTATTCAGCGCACGCCACGCGGCCGCGTGCTGACCGCCAATGCCTGGCGGCATCTCGGCCTAGACGCGCCGAAGGATCTGGCGCAGCAGCAGATAAGCCTGTTTCAAGAAGAGCAGTAGTTCCCGGCATTCTGCTCGATCCCTACGCAAAATCTCCTCATCTCGGTCAGCGTGCCGGCGCAATCTCCGGATTTAACGCAAGCCTCGCCTGTGGGGCCGCCGGTCCCTGGAACAGCCGGAGCTGACTGATGATCACCAGACGTGGCTTCCTGCGCCTCATCGGCGGCTCGCTCTTTTCGATGGTGTCGCTCAGCGCCTATGCGGTCGGCATCGAGCCGATGCTTCTGACCCATGTGAAGCGTTATTCGCTGACGCCGCCAAACTGGCCGGCGGGCTTGAGGCTGCGGGTCGTTGCCCTTGCCGACATCCATGCCTGCCGGCCATGGGTGACGCCGGAGCGGATCGCTTCGCTCGCCCAACAGGTAAATGCATTGCAGCCGGATCTGATTGTCCTGCTTGGCGACTATGCCGCCGGCACTCGGCTGGTGACTGAATGGGTGGATTCTTCTGAATGGGCGCCAGCTTTGTCCGGGCTGAAGGCGCCGCTCGGTGTGTGGGCGATCCTTGGCAACCACGATTGGTGGGAAGATCTTTCGGCGCAAAGGGCCGGAGTGGGGCCAACGGTGGCGCGCAAGGCGATCGAAAGCGCTGGTATACCGGTGCTGGAGAACGATGTCGTGCGCCTGGAAAAGGACGGGCATGGCTTCTGGGTTGCCGGGCTGGCGGATCAGCTTGCATTGCGACCAGGCAAAGCCTGGGGCCGCAGCCGATTCAAGGGATTGGACGACTTCGAAGGCACATTGGCAAAGGTGATCGATGAGGCGCCGGTCATCCTGCTCGCGCACGAGCCCGACATATTCCCGAAAGTGCCGTCACGCGTTTCGCTCACGCTTTCCGGCCATACCCATGGCGGGCAGGTGCGGCTGTTCGGCTATTCTCCGGTCGTGCCGTCGCGGTTCGGCAACCGTTTTGCCTATGGCCATGTCGTGGAGGAGAACCGGAACCTGATTGTTTCTGGAGGTCTCGGTTTCAGCATCCTGCCGGTGCGTTTCGGGATGCGTCCTGAGATTCTTTCGATCGAACTGGGCTCAGCGTGAATCGCTTCAATGAAGCGACCTGATCGCGTCCATCACATCCGGCTCGGCCTTCTCGCCATCAAAACCGTCGACGATGCCGAAGGCGCCGCCATAGCTCCAAACCGACCATGAAAAGCCATGCGCTTCGGCGCGCGCGATCATGTCCTTGACGTAAGCGGCGCGATATTCTGCCGGCATCACATAGGCATTGCCGTATTCCTGGCGGATCATGCCGAATTCGCCGAGCGTGACGTTTTCGGGTTTTACCCCATTGGCCCTCGCCCAGGCTTCGACAGTCTTGAACGGCGCGTCCATGACAGCGAGCAGCTTTTCGTGCGTGTCCATGCTGGCGACCTGTTCATCAAGGTAGGCGAGCAGGCCGTTCTGGCGCACCCATGGCGCCTCGGCCTTGATCCTGGCGCGGATCGTGTCGAGCGTCGCATCGAGTTCGGCACGCGGCACGGCGGTGAGCGGATAGGGCAGTCCGGTGACATAAGGGATGAAATCGCCGGCCCAGGTCGCACCCTGATGGGTGAGCAGGAACGGATCGTAGGAATGGAAGGTCCAGATCACGTTGTCGTCCGGGATCGCCTTCGGATCGATCTTCGCCAGCGATGCCGCGCTGGAATAGCAGGCGCCGGTCAGGATCAGGGTGAGCTTTGTGGCCGACGAACGCGCCGCCGCGAACAGTTTTTGCTGACGCTCCGGCCACAGGCTGGTGCCGTCGCTGTCGCAGTCGACGATCGGCTCGTTCATCGGCTCGAAGGCGACCTTCGTTGGGTCTTCCCTGGCCAGCGTGCGCGCCATCTTTCGCACCATTTCGACATAGGCGTCGAAGGTTTGCGGGTCGTCCATCACCTGACCCATGCCGATCTTGCGGTTGCCGCCAGCCGGGATCAGATGCATGTCGACGATCACCTTCAGGCCGGCGCGGTTGATCATGCGCACCGAACTCAGCACGCTGGCATAGAGCTCGTCGCGCAGCGCCAGCGTCTCGCCGGACAGGAACGGTGACGGGTCGACCGGCATGCGCAGAAAATCGAAGCCGGCGCTCTTCAGCGCCTCGAGGTCATCGTCTTTGAGGAACTTGCGCCATTCGGGATAGGGCAGGATTGCTTGCCGGTCGCTCCATTTGTCCTCGCCCGGCCAGGTCGTCCATTGGTCGAGGTTGAGGCCGCGCTTCATCGAAAAGCTTGCGGCCCGGCCGGGCAACGCCAGCACGCCGAGCAGAAGCAGCGCCGCCATCAAGGTCTTGATCATCGCCGTCAACAGTGCCATCGGGTTCTTGCGCCAAGCTAATGCGTGTCGCCCAAAAGTGTGTAGCGGTTTTGGGACAACGACACGCACTGATACAACCACCTAAACGCGTCGCACTGTAGGTGCCCGGCCAGACCCAAAAAGGGAAGCGCAATGGACGATCATGGTGAATCGGCGGCGCTATCCGCTGGACTTTCCGGTGCGCTGACGGAATTCGGCCACCGGCTGATGGCGCGGGTTTATTATGCCGACACCGATTTCTCCGGCGTCGTCTATCACGCGCGCTATCTCGAATTCTTCGAACGCGGCCGTTCCGACTATCTCAGGCTTGCCGGCGTCCATCACACCGAGCTGGCGGAAGGCAAGCATGGCGAAAGAATAGTCTGGGTGGTGCGGCGCATGGAAATCGACTTTCGCGGGTCCGCCCGCATGGACGACATCCTGACCATCGAGACGCGCACCGAGGACATTTCGGGCGCCCGCATCTTCATGGCGCAGCAGCTGAAGCGCGGCGGCGAGGTGCTGGTCGAGGCGCGGGTCGAGGCGGCGATCATCGGCGAGAATGGCCGGCCAAGACGTTTTCCGAAGGAATGGATCGCAGCCTTCATGCCCAACACAAATCGGTAGGTTCAAATCGGTAAATTACTGATGCCGATCATCCGCTGACGATGCCTGGCGGCTCGCCCAAGGCGCGGCAATGCGCCGCGCTGTACGTCCTAACCCATCCTTAACCATAACGGTTCATGAAGAGAGTGGTGAAGATTGGAGGAATCCAGCGCCTTCCTTTCACCAACATTTGCCCTGAAAAGGCCGCCAACGGTGCATTTTGGGGTTATTCCGCAAGCTTTGCGCGAACGGACCACAAGGGATGCCCATGGGCCAGCCGCCAGCCGTGCCCGGAAAATTCTTAAGGACGTAACCATGGAAAACATCGCACTCGCCGAACCGGGCGCGCATTTGTCGATTTGGGCGCTGTTCATGCAGGCCGGCTGGGTGGTCAAGCTGGTCATGATCGGCCTGCTCTGCGCCTCGATCTGGACCTGGGCGATCATCGTCGACAAGCTCGTCGCCTATGGCCGCATGCGGCTCGCGCTCAATCGCTTCGAACAGGTGTTCTGGTCGGGGCAGTCGCTGGAAGAGCTTTATCGCACGCTCGCCGACCGCAAGACGACCGGCATGGGCGCCATCTTCGTTGCCGCCATGCGCGAATGGAAGAAGAGCTTCGAGAAGGGCGCGAAATCGCCGCTCGGCCTGCAGAACCGCATCGACAAGGCGATGGATCTGGCGCTGACCCGCGAAATGGAAAAGCTGGAAGGACGGCTTGGCTTTCTCGCCACTACCGGCTCGGCGGCGCCCTTCATCGGCTTGTTTGGAACCGTCATCGGCATCATGACCTCGTTCCAGGCGATCGCCGCATCCAAGAATACCAGCCTGGCGGTGGTTGCACCCGGCATTGCCGAAGCGCTGCTGGCCACGGCAATAGGCCTGCTCGCGGCCATCCCCGCCGTCATCGCCTACAACAAGCTGTCGTCGGACGCGAGCAAGATCGCCGTGCGCATGGAGGGGTTCGCGGACGAGTTCTCCGCCATACTCTCGCGCCAAATCGATGAAAAAGTCGCGCAGAAGACCTGAGGAACGATCATGGGAATGTCTGTAGGCGGGGGTGGCGGAGGACGCGGTGGTCGCGGCCACAGGCGGCGCGGCCGCCATCACGCGATGATATCGGAAATCAACGTCACGCCGATGGTCGACGTGATGCTGGTGCTGCTGATCATCTTCATGGTCGCCGCACCCTTGCTGACGGTCGGCGTGCCGATCGACCTTCCGGACACCCAGGCCAAAGCGATGAACGTCGACACGCAGCCGATCACCGTCTCGATCAACTCCACCGGCCAGATATACCTCCAGGAGACCGAAATTCCGATCGAGGAGCTGGTGGCGAAACTGCAGGCGATCTCGAAGACCGGTTACGACGAGCGCATCTTCATCCGGGGCGACAAGTCGACGGACTATGGCACCGCCATGAAGGTGATGGCTCGAATCTCGGCCGCCGGGTACAAGAATATCGGCCTGGTTTCGCTGCAGGAACAGGATCAATAACGCCAAGATGAGGACCGGCCTCACCACATCGGTGATCTTGCATGCGACGGCGATCGCCTTCGGGCTGTTCACGTTGTCCTCGCCGCCTGCGATGCCCGCGTCCGATGTCGAATCGGTGTCGGTCGACATCGTGCCGATGGAAGCAACCGCGCAGACGCTGCAAGGCGACAAGAAGGCCGTGGTGCACGAGAAGCCGGCGCCGGTGCCGACACAGCGCCCCGACATCGTTCCCGATGCCCAGAAAGTCGGCGAGAACAGCGTCGACACCGACAAGCCGATAACGCCGGAAGCCAAGCCCAACCCGGTCGATCTGGCCTCTGCGCCGCCGCCCGCGCCGACCCCGGTCGAGAAGCCGAAGCCCGAGGACGTGCCGAAGCCGAAGGAGCAGCGTAAGCCTGTTCCGGCGACCGAGGTCGCACCGGTCCCGCAGCCGAAGGAAGAGGTGAAGCCGGAGCCGGTCAAGCAGGCGGAGCCCAAGCCGACACCAGCCAAGGAGCCGGCGCCGACGCCGCCGCAGGACAAGACCGCCGCGATCGACCCGAAGCCCGAGCTCAAGCCGGACGCCGTCGCCGAAGCGATTGCCAAGGAACCGCCAACTGAGGAGACGCAGCTTCCGGACTCTGCGCCGGCCCCGCAGGCGCGGCCGAAGCCGCAGCCGGCGCAGGCCGAAAGCGCCAAGGCGCCGGAGCGCAAGGACGCCGACAAGCCGGTCAAGGAAGCCTCATCCAAGCCGAAGTCGGATGACAAGCAATTCAACGCCGACGAGATTTCAGCGCTGCTCGACAAACGGAAGCCGTCCGGCGGTGGCGCCAAGCGCTCGACCCAGCAGGCGTCACTCGGTGGCGACAAGGATCAGGGCCAGAAGCTTTCAAGATCGGAGCAGGGCGCATTGGAGGCCCAGCTTGGCGGCTGCTGGACGCTGCCGGCAGGGCTTGAGGGTTCGGAGAATTTCATCGTCGTAGTCCGGTTCAACCTGGACGCCTCCGGCAAGCTGGATGGCCGGCCGTCCGTCGAACAATCGAGCGGAAACCGCCCGTTCGACGAAAGTGCCGTACGCGCGGTTCAGAAATGCGACATGGCCGGCCTGCAGGTTCCCGCCGGCAAGCAGGACATCTGGGCCGACGTTCGGGTCACGTTCGATCCGAGGGAGATGCTCGGCCTGTAGGCCTGGCGCCCGTAGAATCATTGAAGAGAAGCGAGAAGACATGAAATCCATCCTCAAGCCGCTCCTGATGATCGTAGCCATGGCGCTGGGCATGACTGCCGCGGCCACCTTGCCGGCGCGGGCGCTCGTTGAGCTCAACGTCAACAAAGGCAATGTCGAGCCGCTGCCGATCGCTATCACCGATTTCCAGGGCGGCGATGCGCTGGGCGCGGAGATTTCGGGCATCGTCAGCGCGGACCTGAAACGCTCCGGCCTGTTCGCGCCGATCGACAAGAACGCCTTCATCGAAAAGATCTCCAACACGGATGCCACACCTCGCTTCGAGGACTGGAAAGTGATCAATGCCCAGGCGCTGGTCACCGGCAGCGTCAGCAAGGAGGCCGACGGCCGCGTCCGCGCCCAGTACAGGCTGTGGGACACCTTTGCCGGCCAGCAGATGTCGGGCGAGCAGTTCTTCGCCAACGACGCCAATACAAGGCGCGTCGCCCATATCATCGCCGACGCGATCTACGAGCGGCTGACCGGCGAGAAGGGCTATTTCGACACGCGCGTCGTCTTCATCGACGAGTCGGGCGCAAAGAACGCGCGCAAGAAGCGCCTCGCCATCATGGACCAGGACGGCGCCAACGTCCGCTACCTGTCGGATGGCAGGTCGATCGTGCTGACCCCGCGTTTCTCGCCGAACCGGCAGGAAATCACCTACATGTCCTATGAAAGCGGCCAGCCGAAGGTCTATCTGCTGCAGATCGAGACCGGGCAGCGCGAACTGGTCGGCGACTTTCCCGGCATGACCTTTGCGCCGCGCTTCTCGCCCGACGGCCAGAAGGTGATCATGAGCCTGTTGCGCGACGACGGTAATTCCAACATCTTCGCCATGGATTTGAGAAGCCGCTCGACGACCAGGCTCACCAATTCGACGGCCATCGACACCTCGCCGTCCTATTCGCCTGACGGCAGCAAGGTCGTCTTCACCTCCGACCGCGGCGGCCGCGCCCAGATCTATGTGATGGGCGCCGACGGTTCGGGCCAGACCCGCATCTCGTTCGGCGACGGTGTCTATTCGACGCCGGTGTGGTCGCCGCGCGGCGACCTCATCGCCTTCACCAAGCAGACCGCCGGCGAATTCCAGATCGGCGTCATGCGCATCGACGGTTCGGGCGAGCGCATCCTTTCAACCGGCTTCCAGCAGGAGGGGCCGACCTGGGCACCCAACGGCCGGGTGCTGATGTTCTTCCGCGATTCAGCCGGCGGGCCGAAACTCGTCTCGGTCGATCTCACCGGCCGCAACGAACAGTCAATCCCGACCGCGAATTTCGCGTCGGATCCGGCCTGGTCGCCGCTGCTGGAATAACCAGAGCAAAGGATGTTCAACTTGAGCATCCTTTGCTTTAGTTGCAGGCTTGCAACGATGCCGGATAAGCGGCGTTCTCGGCCTCTTTCCACGCCTTGGTCGCGTTTTGGCCGCATTTCCGCCTACCGTCCGCGCGCATTGTGACCCCTCGAATGCCCTTCGGGCAAACAGCTGCGGACGGCAGCCGAAACCAAATTTTAACCGTGTTTCTTGAACGCCGGTTAACCCAAACGTGGTTACTGGACGATCAACGAAATCACTCGAATTGCGAAGGAGAGGCGGCATGGGCCGTATCGCAGCACTTACCAGAAACCCGGTGATGATCGCGTTGGTGGCGTCGCTCGCCATCGCCGGTTGCGCTTCGAAGAAGACCCCGAACAGCGCCGCCGATCTCGGTCTCAGCGGCGCCGGAGCGGCGACGCCCGGATCGGCCCAGGACTTCACCGTCAACATCGGCGACCGCATCTTCTTCGACACGGATTCGTCCTCGATCCGCGCCGACGCGCAGACGACGCTTTCGCGCCAGGCGCAGTGGCTGAACCAGTATGGGCAGTATGCCATCGTCATCGAAGGCCATGCCGACGAGCGCGGCACGCGTGAATACAATCTGGCGCTCGGCGCCCGCCGTGCCGCCGCCACCCGCGACTTCCTCGTCGCCAGGGGTGTTTCCGGCCAGCGTCTGAAGACGATTTCCTACGGCAAGGAGCGTCCGGTCGCGGTTTGCGACGACATCTCCTGCTGGTCGCAGAACCGCCGCGCCGTCACCACGCTCAGCGGCGCCGGTTCCTGATCGGCAGAAATGCAACAGATATATGCGAAAGGCGGCCGCGGCCGCCTTTTTCATGTCCGGCGCCCGGATATGAAACTTGAAACAAAATTTGGCCGAAGTCCTGCGTCCTGCTAAGAGCCGAGGCGCCTGACGGTCCCACTCGGGTCGGAGGCATGCAACAGGCTAACAATTTCACGGCGAGAGGCACATGCATTTCAGATCGGTCTTGAGCGGCACGCTTGCGCTGCTGCTCGTATCAAGCGTCGCCGCACTTGCTGCCGGTACCGGGGCAAGCGGCAACGAGCAACAACCGTCGAAAGGCGGCTTTTCCTTCCACCTGCCGACGCTCGGTATTTTCGGTGAAAAGCCGGGCATTTTCGGTGAAAAGAAAAAGCCGGATCAGGTTCAGTTCGCACAGGATGGCACCGGCACTACCGCACTGCAGGAACAGCTCCGGCAAATGAACGGCAAGATCGAGGAGCTCAACTTCCAGGTCCTGCAGATGCAGGAGCAGATCCGCAAGCAGCAGGAAGACAACGAGTTCCGCTTCCAGCAGTTGGAAGGCGGTTCGCAAGGCGCGCCGCAACCAGCGGAGCAGAAAAAGTCGGACGCCACGACGACCAACACCGACAGCAGCGTCGCCGAGGCTCCGGCGACGAACGGCCCGGCCGATGCTGGCCCGCCGCCCGCCGGCGCTCAGGGCGAGGACGTCATCGTCGAATCGCCGACGGGCGAGCCCGGCAGGGTGATCCCGGGCACGCCGCCGAAGACATTCGGCACCATCACTGTCGATAAGAACGGCAATGTGATCGACGCCGACGGCAACACGCAGGCTCATGCACCGGCGCCGAGCACCGCCCCAGCCACTAGCGGTCAAGCCACGGGCGACCAAGCCACTGGCGCCCAGGCCGACAAGTCCGACAATACGGTGGTCGCGGCGCTGCCCGCCACCGACGACCCGGAGGAGCTTTACCGCAACTCCTACCAGTTTATCCTGTCGGGCGACTATAGCACTGCCGAACAGGGTTTTCGGGACCACATCGCCCGCTTCCCCAAGGATGCCAAGACGGCGGACGCGCATTACTGGCTGGGTGAATCGCTGCTCGGCCAGCAGAAATACCGCGACGCGGCCGAGACTTTCCTCGCCGCCAGCAAGGACTATCCGAAGGCCAAGAAGGCTCCCGACATGCTGCTGAAACTCGGCGTGTCGCTAGTCGGGTTGAACCAGCGCGACGTAGCCTGCGCCACTTTCGGCGAGATCGGCAAGCGCTATCCCAACGTGTCCGGCGCACTCAAGGAACGCGTCAAGCAGGAAAGGGCGCTCGCGGCGTGCTAGTTTTTCTCTTGCATGTAGGTGCCCCAAAACTGGGACCACTTTTGGGCGACATGCATTGATGCTCGAAACCGAGCCTGACCTTTCGGTTTTTTCGCAGATCGACTTTACCAACGGCGCTGTTGCGGCCGTGTCCGGCGGTAGCGACTCGACCGCCCTTCTCCTCCTCCTCAAAGACCATCTCGACCGTACCGCGCCCGCAACGAAATTGCTGGCTGTGACGATCGACCACAATCTGCGGCCGAGCGCGGCAGCGGAAGCGCATGCGGTGGCCAGGCTTTGCGCGGAGCGCGGCATTGCCCACCGCGTCCTGGTCTGGTCCGGACGCAAGCCGTCGACCGGCCTGCCGGCTGCCGCGCGAGAGGCACGCTACCGGCTGCTGGCCGAGGCAGCGCAGGCGGAAGGCATCGGCCCGATCCTGACCGGCCACACTGCCGACGACCAGGCCGAGACCGTGCTGATGCGGCAAGCACGCCAGGAGGGGCCGCGAGAGGCGGAGCGAGGCCTAGCCGGCATGGCACCGGCCACCCTGTACGATTGGCGGATCTGGATCGCCCGGCCGCTTCTCGGTACACGGCGTGCGACGCTGCGCGAATTCCTGCGGCGGGCGAATGTCGGCTGGGCGGAAGACCCGACCAATGAAGACGTGACTTTCGAGCGGCCGCGTGTCCGCGCGGCACTTGCGGCGGGTAACGGTGCGCAGCGCGTGGAAGACGCGGTGGCGCTGGCTGTGCGGGCTGCGGTGGAGCGCGACCAGCTTGGCCATAGGGCGGCCGCGCTGATCCGTGGATTTGCCAGCAGGCCCGCCGACGGCCTTATCCGTCTCGATCTGGGTTTCGCGACGGCCGGCGACGAGCCTGCGGCCGTCTACGCGCTGCGCATCCTGCTGGCGACCGTCGGCGGCGTTGCCTTTCTGCCCGACCAGGCTCGCAGCGAGGCGCTGTTCGCCCGGCTGAGGCCCGGCCCCTCTTGCGTGACGCCATTTTATGCTACCCGGTTTTGCGCCACATTGTCGCGGACGGTGGTCGATGCGCGGCGTGCCGGCATCTTCCTGCGTCGTGAAACCCGCAACCTGCCGCCCGCCGCTCCGGCCGCGGACAATGCCCTCTGGGACGGCCGTCGAAGGATCACATTGGGCGACACGCCAGGTGCATTTTTGATCGCGCCGCTCGGCGCGGCTCGTGCCGCAAAACAGGCAATTGCCGAAGACGGCACGCCGCCAAGCCTTGTCCGCGCAGCCCTGGCGGCCGAGCCGGTGCTGTGGCGCGCAAGCGAATATCCTGGCGAATCCCTTGGGCTGGCGCAGGACAGCCCGGTCTTGCCCGGAATGGCGGTACGGCCCGTCGTCGCGCCCTTTGCCCGTTTCCTGCCGTCCTTCGACCTGGCGCCGGCCATGACAGTCGCTGCGCTGATCGGCGCGCCGCTCGTTCCAGCCATGCCTTTCACCGGCCACACTGCCGGTTGATGATGGGCGAAAGCTTAACCGCGACATGCTGTTCTGCTTGGCAAGGGGAGGCGCCATCCCTATGTTAGACCCAAGTTTCCTCTCACGACGCGTGTCCGCCAGCGGACGCCAACGGGACAATTGATGAATCCGAATTATCGCAATCTCGCGCTCTGGGCGATCATAGCGGTCCTGCTCATCGCTCTCTTCAATCTGTTCCAGACGCCGCAGACGCGCGGAGCAGCAAGCGATGTCCCCTATTCGCAGTTCCTGCAGGATGTCGCGGCCGGGCGGGTCAAGACGGTGACCATCGCGGGTGCGCGCATTTCCGGTACCTATACCGACACCTCCACCGGCTTCCAGACCTATTCGCCTGGAGATCCGTCGCTGGTTTCGAGGCTGCAGGACAAGAACGTCACCATCAATGCGCGCCCCGAATCCGATGGCTCCAATTCGCTGTTCGGCTATCTCATCTCCTGGCTGCCGATGATCCTGATCCTTGGCGTCTGGATATTCTTCATGCGCCAGATGCAGTCCGGCTCCGGCCGCGCCATGGGCTTCGGCAAGTCGAAGGCCAAGCTTTTGACCGAGGCGCATGGCCGCGTCACCTTCCAGGATGTCGCCGGCGTCGACGAAGCCAAGCAAGATCTGGAAGAGATCGTCGAATTCCTGCGTGACCCACAGAAGTTCCAGCGGCTCGGCGGCAAGATCCCGCGCGGCGTGCTGCTCGTCGGCCCTCCCGGAACCGGTAAGACGTTGCTCGCCCGCTCAGTCGCCGGTGAGGCCAACGTGCCGTTCTTCACCATTTCCGGCTCGGACTTCGTCGAGATGTTCGTCGGCGTCGGCGCCAGCCGCGTCCGCGACATGTTCGACCAGGCCAAGAAGAATGCGCCCTGCATCATCTTCATCGACGAAATCGACGCGGTCGGTCGCCATCGCGGCGCCGGCCTCGGCGGCGGCAATGATGAACGCGAGCAAACGCTGAACCAGTTGCTGGTCGAAATGGACGGCTTCGAATCCAACGAAAGCATCATCCTGATCGCCGCCACCAACCGGCCGGACGTGCTCGATCCGGCGCTGCTCAGGCCCGGCCGTTTCGACCGCCAAGTGGTGGTGCCGAACCCCGACATCGTCGGCCGCGAGAAGATCCTGAAGGTGCATGTGCGCAACGTGCCGCTGGCGCCCAATGTCGACCTCAAGGTGATCGCACGCGGCACGCCGGGCTTTTCCGGCGCCGACCTGATGAACCTCGTCAACGAATCCGCCCTGATGGCGGCGCGGCGCAACAAGCGCCTGGTCACCATGGCCGAGTTCGAGGACGCCAAGGACAAGATCATGATGGGCGCCGAGCGCCGCTCGTCGGCCATGACCCAGGCCGAGAAGGAACTCACCGCCTATCATGAAGCCGGCCACGCCATCCTGGCGCTGAACGTGCCGTCGGCCGATCCGCTGCACAAGGCGACCATCATCCCGCGCGGCCGGGCGCTTGGCATGGTCATGCAGTTGCCGGAAGGCGACCGCTATTCGATGAGCTACAAATACATGATCTCGCGCCTCGCCATCATGATGGGCGGCCGCGTCGCCGAGGAGTTCAAGTTCGGCAAGGAGAACATTACCTCGGGCGCCTCCTCTGACATCGAGCAGGCGACCAAGCTGGCGCGCGCCATGGTCACGCGCTGGGGCTTCTCCGACAAGCTCGGCCATGTCGCCTATGGCGACAACCAGGAGGAAGTCTTCCTCGGTCATTCGGTGGCGCGCACGCAGAACGTCTCGGAAGAGACGGCGCAGATTATCGACGCCGAAGTGCGCCGGCTGATCGACGAGGCCTATTCGACGGCGAAATCCATCCTGACCAAGAAAAAGAAGGAATGGATCGCACTGGCGCAGGGGCTGCTGGAATATGAGACGCTGTCCGGCGAGGAGATCAAGCAGTTGATCGCCGGCCACAAGCCCGCCCGCGATCTCGGCGACGACACACCGCCGAGCCGTGGCTCGGCCGTGCCGAAGTCCGGCAGCCGCCGCAAGAAGGGCCCGGAGCCCGAAGGCGGCATGGAGCCCCAGCCGTCAAGCTGAGCTTTGCGCGAGAGATTGATTGAAGAAACGCCGTGGCTTGGACCGCGGCGTTTTCGTTTGGAAGGCGCTGCCGATCGTCGCTACCTGCAGCTCCGTCGCTTCCCCTTGCCGGACGTAGGCCTCAAATGGGGAAGTAGGCGCTGAAGGTTTGCGAAAGCCGAGAAGAGGGCCAATCTCCCCCGCAGGGGAGACTGGCAGTGGCACCGACAGCGCCTCGCTTGCAGCGCAGATACGGCATTATCCTCGCCTTGCCCGCCGGCGGCGGCTAAAAAGACCCGCCACCCTTGCGGTTCGGGGGCCTTCCGTCTTTCGGATACTGCTAGCTATCAGCTCTTCAGTGCGGCATTGCACAGGCTGTAAAAGCCGCCGCCCTTCTGGATCCACTTGAGGCCGCCCAGCGCATTGGCATCCTTGTTGGCGTAGTACTGATCGAGGCAGGTATGCATACGGCCTTTGGCCGGGGTTTCGGTGCTGTATTTCTGGGAGATCGCTTTCGGAAACTTCACACCCTGGGGAGCGCTGACGGTCGGTGTTTCCGGGTCGCTGGTGTAGCTCGCCTCATCGGCCGCCGGCACGGTGTCATCGTCGGATGCACCGGCACCGCACTGGCTCTTGCGGAAGTCATTCCATTTCATGCCGTTCAGCGTATTGCCGGTCTTGGCCGCCTGATACTTGGCGCTGCAGTCCGCCATGCTGAGGCCTTTGCCGGCGTCCGCAGTTGCGGCTGCCTTGGTCGTCGCTGCGGCGGGTTCTACCGTTGCAGTGGCGCCGGCAGCGCATGCGCTCTTGCGGAAGTCGTTCCACTTCATGCCGTTCAGCGTGCCGGCGGCCTTTGCAGCCTGATACTTGGTGCTGCATTCTTTCGCCGTCAGGCCCGGTGCCGCATCGTCGGTGGCCGCTGCCGCCGCAGCCGGTGCTGCCACGGCCGGTGCTGCCGCTGCAGTGGCGCCGGCGGCGCATTCAGTCTTGCGATACTGGTTCCAGGACAGGCCGTTCAGTGTGCCGGCGGCCTTGTCTGCCTGATACTTGGTGCTGCACTCTTTCGCCGTCAGGCCCGGCGCGGCGTCATCGCCAGTGGCTGCTGCCGCCTTGGTCGTCGGCTTGGCGGGTTCTGCCGTGGCGCTGGCGTCGGTGCCGCATTCGGCCTTGCGGAACTGATTCCAGTTCTGCCCGCCAAGTGTTCCGGCGTCCTTGGCCGCGTTATACTTGGTGCTGCACTCTGCCATGGTCAGCGCATTGGCAGGCGCCGCCAGGAACAAGGTCACGACGGTAAGACCCGTCAAAGTGGCAAGTCGATGGATGAGCATGCGTTTTCTCCCTACAGCGGTTCATGATATGTCCCAGCAAAGCAATAGCGCTCAACGGCTGGTTGCGCCAGATGCTAAGTAGCGTAAAAAGTGCCGGAAAGGGCATTCTTTCCAATAAGGTGATGAAATCGTTGCTGAGTGCTGGCGCCCAGCCAGGTTTTTCCGGGTGCATTTACACGGAGAGCGCGTATATAGCGGTTCGCAGTCAGGAGACTGCCTCACATGACGGCCAGTCGAGCCGGCTGGTGCGGTGGACCTGAACTCACCTCGGTCTGGAGCAGAACGGCGCGCGGATTCCGAATTCAAAGCCATACTGCCACACACCAAGAATCCGGATGCGGTTTGAGTTGAAGTTCCTGAGCGCAAAGCAGGAAACTTGAAAATCAATACACTAGCGTGACACAAAACACACAAAACAACAATTTTCTAAGGATTGGTGACATATAATCATGCATTGTGATGATAGGGCGCGGGCCAATTTGTGGCATGACGTGCCGGAAAAGAACCATCGGGAAGCTGACTAGCATGGCAGGAAGTTATTTCGGTACGGACGGCATCCGCGGGCGCGCCAACAGGTTTCCGATGACGGCGGAGATCGCTATGAGGGTCGGCATGGCCGCTGGCCTTTCGTTCCAGCGCGGCAACCACCGCCACCGCGTCGTGCTCGGCAAGGACACCCGGCTTTCCGGCTACATGATCGAGAATGCGATGGTGTCGGGCCTGTGCGCCGCCGGCATGGACGTGTTCCTGCTCGGCCCTATTCCGACGCCTGCGGTCGCCATGCTGGTGCGCTCGTTGCGCGCCGACATCGGCGTGATGATCTCGGCCTCGCACAACCCTTACTACGACAACGGCATCAAGCTGTTCGGCCCGGATGGCTACAAGCTCTCCGACGAGATCGAGGAGCGAATCGAGGGGATGCTCGATAAGGACATCGACCTGGCGCTCGCCGATTCGGACGGGCTCGGCCGCGCCAAGCGCGTCGACGGCGTCCATGACCGCTATATCGAATTCGCCAAACGCACACTGCCGCGGTCGATGTCGCTGTCGGGGCTGCGCATCGTCGTCGATTGCGCCAATGGCGCCGCCTACAAGGTGGCGCCCGAGGCGCTGTGGGAACTCGGCGCCGAGGTGGTCGCCATCAATGTCGAGCCCAACGGTTTCAACATCAACAAGGAATGCGGCTCGACCCATCCGGCCGGCCTGCAGAAAAAGGTGCACGAAGTGCGCGCCGATATCGGTATCGCGCTCGATGGCGACGCCGACCGCGTCGTCATCGTCGATGAGAATGGCGCGATCGTCGATGGCGATCAGATCATGGCGCTGATCGCCGAGTCCTGGCATCAGAGCGGACGGCTGGCCGGCGGCGGCGTCGTCTCGACGGTGATGTCCAATCTCGGCCTCGAACGCTTCCTCGGCGACATGAACCTGCAGTTGCACCGCACCAAGGTCGGCGACCGCTATGTCGTCGAGCACATGCGTGCGCACGGCCTGAATGTCGGCGGCGAGCAGTCTGGCCACATCGTGCTGTCCGATTTTTCCACGACCGGCGACGGCCTCGTCTCGGCGCTCCAGGTGCTCGCCTGCATCAAACGGCAGAACCGGCCGGTCAGCGAACTGTCGAAGAAGTTCGAGCCGGTGCCGCAGCTTCTCAAGAACGTCCATATTTCCGGCGGCAAGCCGCTCGAGGAAGCCCCGGTCAAGGCAGCGATCGAAGATGCACGCCACCGCCTGGGCAAGGCCGGTCGCCTGGTCATCCGTCCATCCGGCACCGAGCCGCTCATCCGCGTCATGGCGGAAGGCGACGACCAGCAGCTGGTCGAGGCCGTCGTCAACGACATCGTCGAGATCATTTCGGAAACGCGCAGCGCCGCCTGATTCCGCAGCTTGCGCCAGTCGGAGAAGCCCGCCTGCCGGCGGGCTTTTTGTTGCTCTGTACGTCGATTCATCCACGAGGACGATGCGAAAATCCTAAAGATTTAGAGATTCATGGTTAAGCGATACGGTTAAACGCCTTTTAACTTTTCCAATTCATTATCCACAACTGAAGCCAATCATATTCGGACGCGTTCGCTGTGCCGAGGGTTCTCAGGGGTGACAAGCATGTTCAATACAGCAAGAATGGCCCTATTTGCCGCGCTGTTCGCGGGCGTAGCCGGACCAGTATTCGCCGCCGACTTCGTCGAGCCGCCCGTGATCGAGCCGGCCCCGCCGCCGGCCGTCTACGAGCAGCCGGCCGAATATGGCGGCTGGTACATTCGAGGCGACATCGACTATCACTGGTCGAAGTTTCGCGGCGGCGACTACATCACCTACGGCGAAACACCCGGCACCGGCCGCTTTGACAGCGGCAAGCTGGAGAGCGCCTTCTCGGCCGGTGCCGGCGTCGGTTACCAGATCAACCAGCATTTTCGCACCGATCTGACCGCCGATTGGATGAGCAAATCCGATTTCCGTGGCTCGACCAGCGGCATCTGCGAAGATGGAGATCCCTGTACTTCTGTCGACACCTCATCCTATACAGCGCTGCTGCTGCTCGCCAATGCCTATGTCGATATCGGCACCTGGCACGGCATCACGCCCTATGTCGGCGCCGGCATCGGCGGTGCCTGGGTCAAGTGGGATAAACTCCACAACACCATCGAGGACGGCTCGTTTGAGCATGCCGGCGGCAAGGGCTGGCGTTTTGCCTATGCGGCCATGGCTGGCGCATCCTACTGCTTGACCGATCGCGTCAAGCTTGATGTCGGGTACCGCTTCAGTCATATCGACGGCGGTAAGATGTTCGGCTTCGCCAGCAATGTCGGTCCTGGCTATGACAAGGGCATCAACATCCACGAAGTGCGTGGCGGTTTGCGCTACCAGTTCGGCAACTCGGATTGTGCCCAGCCGGAGCCGGTCGCCTACGAACCCGAACCGGTCTACACCAAGTAATCGCTTCGACAGCAGATTTGCAGGCCGCCCGGTGAAAACCGGGCGGCTTTCGTTGTGCCGACGCCGGCCGAAAGCCAATCAAAATCAATTCGCTAACGCCCTGTTATCCTTAACCGCCACTTAACCACTATGGTTAACAATGCCTCCTGAAACGGCGCTCGCGATCGCGAATGGCGCCACCTTCGGGAGCCGGGATCATGACAGTCAAATCGCGCATAGCGCTGGCGCTTGCAGCAATCGCCCTGACGCCGCTGTCGCAGGCGCTTGGCGCCGACTACGATCCGCCGGTCTATGTCGACCAGGCGCCGGACTACGTGCCGGTCGAAGTCGGTTCGGGATGGTATCTGCGCGGCGATGTCGCTTATTTGCCGGAAAAGAGTTTCAGGAATGTGGACCTCACTTTCACGCCTGAAAGTTATGACGAAAGCGAGGATCCCGTTTTTGCCAGTATCGGCTTCGGCTATCATCTGAACGACTATCTTCGAGCCGAGGTGAATCTCGGATACCTGCCTGGCAACGAGATTTCCGTTGGCTTCGACGATGGAACCATTGTTGCTTCCGCGAATGTGGAAAACTACGCCTGGACCGGCATGGTAAACGGCTATGTCGATCTGGGAACTTACGTTGGCCTCACGCCCTATGTCGGCGCCGGTGTCGGTATTTATCGAGGCAAACGCAGTCTTTCGGTGGACTATGCCGACGCCGATAACCCGGCAGACGATTTTGTCCTGCGCGACAGCAAAACACAGTATTCGTTTGCGTATTCGCTGAATGCTGGCCTTGCTTACCAACTGTCCAAGAACGTACTGGTTGACCTTGGCTACCAGTATCTATCTGCGCCGGATGCCGAATATGCAATCGTGACTGACTTGGAAGACTCTCCGATCCGCAAAGGGATCAACTCCCATCAGATCAAGCTCGGGCTACGCTACGATCTTTGGTAGAACGCCGAACACTGATTTTGGGAGCGGCGGGTCTTCGGTCCCGTCGTTTTCGTTTGGGTGGACGCGGCTCCTTCCTGCCGGTCTTCCTTATTTTGCGAGACACAATCCGTTGTTCTCCCCGCGACAAACACTTTCCTCTTGACGCCTGAGGCCTGAACGCATATCGCCGTCCGTGGGCCACCCCTCCCCAACGAGGGGCCACTATCTGGAAGGATAGACCACGATGACGACGCATACGAAGCCCGGACTCCGTCCGGCGAATCCCAATTTTTCCTCAGGTCCCTGTGCAAAACGTCCCGGCTGGTCGGTCGAGGCGCTGACCAATGCCGCGCTCGGACGCTCGCACCGCGCCAAGATCGGCAAGACCAAGCTCGAACAGGCGATCGAGCTGACGCGGGAAATTCTCCAGGTTCCGGCAGACTATCGCATCGGCATCGTGCCGGCGTCGGACACCGGCGCGGTCGAGATGGCGCTGTGGTCGCTGCTCGGCGAACGCGGCGTCGACATGGTCGCCTGGGAGAGTTTCGGTTCCGGCTGGGTCACCGACGTGGTCAAGCAGCTCAAGCTCGCCGACGTGCGCAGGATCGAAGCCGGCTACGGGGCGCTGCCGGACCTGGCAAAAATCGACTTCGACCGCGACGTGGTCTTCACCTGGAACGGCACGACATCAGGCGTGCGTGTGCCGAACGGCAATTTCATTCCGGACGCTCGCCGCGGCCTGACCATCTGCGACGCCACCTCGGCGGCCTTTGCACAAAGGCTCGATTTCCAGAAGCTCGATGTCGTCACCTTCTCATGGCAGAAGGTGCTGGGCGGCGAGGGCGCACACGGCATGCTGATCCTCAGTCCGCACGCCGTCGAACGGCTGGAAAACTACAAGCCGGCCTGGCCGCTGCCGAAGATCTTCCGCCTGACGTCGGGCGGCAAGCTCATCGAGGGCATCTTCAAGGGCGAAACCATCAACACGCCGTCGATGCTATGC
The DNA here is from genome assembly GCF_055811195.1 of Mesorhizobium sp. WSM4823. Taxonomy (NCBI): domain Bacteria; kingdom Pseudomonadati; phylum Pseudomonadota; class Alphaproteobacteria; order Hyphomicrobiales; family Phyllobacteriaceae; genus Mesorhizobium; species Mesorhizobium sp. WSM4823. Next base: position 320,562 of record NZ_JBVVQL010000003.1, on the reverse strand, counting down.
GTCGAGGACTATCTCGATGCACTCAATTGGGCCAAGTCGATCGGCGGGCTCGAGGCATTGATTGCCCGCGCCGACGCCAATGCCGCCGTTCTCGACGGCTTCGTCGACAAGTCCTCGTGGCTCGGCCATCTGGCCACCGACCCGGCGACGCGGTCGAACACGTCCGTGTGTCTTTCCTTCACCGACCCGCAAGTCGCGGCACTTGATGCCGACGGACAAGCGGCGTTCGCCAAGGGCATCGTCTCGGCGCTCGACAAGGAAGGCGTCGCCTACGATATCGGCGCCTATCGCGACGCGCCGCCCGGCCTGCGCATCTGGTGCGGGGCGACGGTCGAGACCTCCGACCTCGAAGCGCTGCTGCCGTGGCTCGACTGGGCCTTTGCCCAGCAGAAGGCGTCGCTCAAAGCGGCCGCCTGAGTATTCCCGTGGCGGCCCCTCGGGCCGCCCATTTCCAAACGGATCAAATCCCATTTGAAGGAGGTCGCCATGGCGCCCCGCGTTCTCGTCTCAGACAAACTCTCCACCACCGCCGTGCAGATCTTCAAAGACCGCGGCATCGAGGTCGACTATCTGCCCGATCTTGGCAAGGACAAGGAAAAGCTGCTCGAAGTGATCGGCCAGTATGACGGCCTCGCCATCCGCTCGGCGACCAAAGTCACCGAGAAGCTGATCAACGCGGCCACCAGGCTCAAGGTGGTCGGCCGCGCCGGCATCGGCGTCGACAATGTCGACATCCCGGCGGCGAGCCGCAAGGGCATCATCGTGATGAACACGCCCTTCGGCAATTCGATCACCACCGCCGAGCATGCCGTCGCCATGATCTTCGCGCTGGCCCGCCAGATACCGGAAGCCAATGCCTCGACCCATGCCGGCAAATGGGAGAAGAACCGTTTCATGGGGGTCGAGATCACCGGTAAGACGCTGGGCATCATCGGCTGCGGCAATATCGGCTCGATCGTCGCCACGCGCGGCGTCGGCCTGAAGATGCACGTCATCGCCTTTGACCCGTTCCTGTCCGACAGCCGCGCCGAGGAGCTCGGCGTCGAGAAGGTCGAACTCGACGAGCTGTTCGCCCGCGCCGATTTCATCACCCTGCACACACCGCTGACCGACAAGACGCGCAACATCATCGACGCAGCGGCGATCGCCCAGATGAAGACCGGCGTGCGTATCATCAACTGCGCGCGTGGCGGGCTGATCGTCGAGGCCGATCTGATCGCCGCCTTGAAAAGCGGCAAGGTGGCGGGCGCCGGCATCGACGTATTCGAGGTCGAACCGGCGGAGAAAAGCGAGCTGTTCGGCATGGAGAATGTCGTGGCCACGCCGCATCTCGGTGCGTCGACGATGGAGGCGCAGGAGAATGTCGCCCTGCAGGTCGCCGAGCAGATGGCCGACTACCTGATCAAGGGCGCGGTTTCCAACGCCATCAACATGCCGTCGATCACCGCCGAGGAAGCGCCGCGGCTGAAACCTTTCGTCAAGCTGGCCGAGGTGCTCGGCGCCTTTGTCGGCCAGGTCACCGAGGACCCGATCAAGGAGGTCGAAATCCTGTTCGACGGATCGACCGCGACGATGAACACGCGCGCGTTGATCAGCGCCGCGCTTGCCGGGCTGATCCGGCCGCAGGTCTCGGACGTCAACATGGTGTCAGCGCCGATCATGGTGAAGGAGCGCGGCATCATCGTCGCCGAGGTCAAGCGTGACAAATCGGGCGTGTTCGACGGCTATATCAAGCTGACCGTCAAGACCGAGCACAGGACGCGCTCGATCGCAGGCACCTGCTTCTCGGACGGCAAGCCGCGTTTCATTCAGATCAAGGGCATCAATCTCGATGCCGAGGTCGGCCAGCACATGCTCTACACGACCAACGCCGACGCGCCCGGCATTATCGGCCTGCTCGGCACAGTTTGCGGCGAGAATGGCGTCAATATCGCCAACTTCCAGCTCGGCCGCAACCGGCCTGGCGGCGACGCCATTGCGCTGCTCTATCTCGACGCGCCGTTCCCGGAAAGCGTGCTGGAACAGGTGCGGGCGCACAAGTCGATCGATTCTGCCAAGAGGCTGCATTTCGATGTGGGCAGTGCGTGAGAGAAAATCGGACCTGATCGCTTGACGGCCGATCACGGTCGTCGAGCATCTGCTTCCTTCTGGCCGACTGCGATCCGAAGCAACGCATCTGCACACGCGCCCCGCATGCCTTGGAAGGCACGCGGGGCGGTTCGATTCAATTACCTGGCTGTTGTTACTTGCAGGAGAAGCCGGGCGCGATCTTGCACTGTGGCTTGTGAGGCCGCGGTGGGCGCGGCGGACGCGGCCTGTGTGGCGGTCTGTGCGACCAATGCGGACGATGATGGGGTGGGCGAATGACAATCTGCGGCTGCACGATGATCGGCGGGGAGACATAGGCGCGGTCCAGATAGTTTGCACTGGCCCAGCCTCGTATCCCAGCGGCGCGAATCGAGCACCAACTCCCTTCGCAATCGAACACCGTCACCCTGTGGCCGGCCGGCCGCGTCGCGACCCTTGCATAGCCGGGGCCGGGGCCGCTTCGTACATTCAATGTCGTGGTGGTGTAGGCGGTGGCTGCGGAGGCCGATAGAGGAAAGGCTGCCAAGCCGACAAAAGCAACGACAAGCGCCGCAAGCATTCGAAGATTCATGATCGTCGCCATTTCACCGAACTCAGCTAAACTGGCAGTGGCGAGATGAGTCCCGAAAGTGAAAAAGTCAATCTCCTGGCGTTGCCGCCGTATATTGCAATGGTCCTATCCTTAATACAGTCGTACTAACAATCGGTCTCTTAATACATTAGTTGTTTTGGATATTCACCCTGATCATTGCTATGAGGTTTTGGTTTACCATGGGGCGCCGGCAAGCTCTGGACTGCTCATCCTCATCCTGTGGCGAACATTCGCCGGCTAAAACGCCACCTTCCTTCCGCTGTATTCGGCGAGGCTGATGCCGCCGAGCACCAGGACGAGGGCCAGTCCCTGATAGAGTTGGAATGTCTCGCCGACGATCAGCACCGAAAGCAGCGTGCCGAAGATCGGCACCAGGTTGATGAACAACCCGGCCCGGTTGGCGCCGATCAGTTCGTTGCCCCTGATATAGAAGATCTGCGAGATGACCGAGGCGCCGATCGCAGTGTAGAGCGCAACCGCCCAGCCGCGCGCATCGGGGACGATGACCTTTCCCGCAGCCACCTCCCACAGGAAGAAAGGCAGCGAGGTGGCAAGTGCCGCAATCGACAGCGCCAGCATCAGGCTCTGCCAGCGTATGGCTGGCTTCAGCCGCAGTCCGACCGAATAGAAACTGTAGCAAAGCACGGCGCCCAGCATGATGGCGTCGCCGAAATTGAGATCCAGCTTGAGAAGCTGGCGCAGATCGCCATGACTGGCGGTCAGCGCAACGCCGATGATCGTCAGCATGACGCCGGCGATCTGCACTCGGTTCACACGCAGGCGAAACAGCACGAAATTGGCGAGGATGATGACGATCGGTATCGCCGCCTGCTCGATCGAAACGTTGATTGCCGTCGTGTAGTTGAGCGCCGTGTAGAAGATCGCGTTGAAGAAGGTGAAGCCGCAAGCACCGAGCCCGCCAAGCAGCAACCAGTGCCTGCGCACCACCGGCCAGTCCTCGCGCAGCGTTCTCCAACCGATCGGCAGCATGATCAGAACGGCCAGAATCCAGCGCAGGAAGACCAGCGTCATCGGCGAAATGTGATCGACCGCCAGCTTGCCGGCCACGGAGTTGCCTCCCCACAGCAAGGTGGTGAACAACAGGAACAGATAGGCGGTTCGATGCATCGCGAAATTTCCAGCCGGGGAAGGTAGGCGAAGGGTCATTGCCGACCTATTGCGGTGATCCGTTCAAGTAAATGATGTCAAAGGCGAAAATTATTGTGCCTGAGGGCACTTTCGGCGGCAAAGAATGGTCGCACTCGCCGGGTCTTGACGGTATAGAGCGACGTGCGTCCACTTGGGCGCACAAAGTACGCGCCTCAAGGCTTGAATGTTCGTACCGTGCTTTCCGAAAATCGATTCCGATTTTCGAGCCGATGCGATAGAAGCCTGTCGTTTCGAACCATTTCAAGCCGTCCCGAGCGGCGTCTCAAGGGAAAAGAAACATGGCCAATGTGGTGGTCGTCGGCTCGCAGTGGGGCGACGAAGGCAAAGGCAAGATCGTTGACTGGCTGTCGGAACGCGCCGACGTCGTCGTGCGCTTCCAGGGCGGCCACAATGCCGGCCATACGCTGGTCGTCGACGGCAAGGTTTATAAGTTGTCGCTGCTGCCGTCCGGCGTGGTGCGGCAAGGCAAGCTGTCCATCATCGGCAATGGCGTCGTCTTCGATCCGCACGCTTTCGTCGCGGAAGTGGCGAAGTTGAAGGCACAGGGCGTCGAGGTGACGCCGGAGCGCCTGAAAATAGCCGAAAACACCGCGCTAATCCTGTCCTTGCACCGGGAGCTGGACGGATTCCGCGAAGACGCCGCCTCCAATTCCGGAACGAAGATTGGTACGACCCGTCGCGGCATCGGCCCTGCCTACGAGGATAAGGTAGGCCGGCGCGCGGTCAGGGTGATGGATTTGGCGGATTTGGAAACGCTGCCCTTGAAGGTCGACAGGCTGTTGACGCACCACAACGCGCTGCGCCGCGGGCTTGGCCATGCCGAAGTCACGCATGACGCGATCATGAGTGAGCTGATTTCGATCGCCGACGAGATCCTGCCCTATATGGACCGTGTCTGGAAGATCCTCGACGACAAGCGCCGCGCCGGCGAACGCATCCTGTTCGAGGGCGCGCAAGGCACGCTGCTCGACATCGACCACGGCACCTATCCGTTCGTGACCTCGTCCAACACGGTCGCTGGTCAGGCAGCGGCCGGATCCGGGGTCGGCCCCGGTGCCATCGGTTACGTGCTTGGCATCACCAAGGCCTATACGACGCGTGTCGGCGAAGGTCCGTTCCCGACCGAACAGAAGAACGAGATCGGCGAGTTCCTAGGCACGCGCGGCCACGAGTTCGGTGTAGTCACCGGCCGCAAGCGTCGCTGCGGCTGGTTCGATGCCGTGCTGGTTCGCCAGGCCGTCGCCGTCAACGGCATCAAAGGCATCGCTCTGACCAAACTCGACGTGCTCGATGGGCTGGACGAAATCAAGGTCTGCACCGGCTATCGCCTCGACGGCGAGGCGATTGACTATCTGCCGGCGAGCCAGGGTGCGCAGGCGCGCGTCGAGCCGGTTTACGAGACGCTGGAGGGCTGGGAAGGCACCACCGCCGGCGCCAGAAGCTGGAACGATCTGCCGGCGCAGGCAGTCAAATATGTCCGCCATATCGAGGAGCTGATCGGCGCGCCGGTCGCACTCCTTTCCACCAGCCCTGAACGGGACGACACAATACTTGTGACCGATCCGTTTCAAGACTAGATTCTCAGCCGTTCCGGGCATCGCGGCCGATTTGCGGGGGCCGGCCCAGAAACGAAATGCAGGTCGACTGAAGCATGGCAGATTTAGTTGCTATTCTGAAAAACGCGCTCGACAAGCTCGGTGAGCCATCGGTGGAGATGCGTGCCAAAGTCTATGACAGAGCCCGTTCATCAATCGCGAAACAACTCGCAGAGAAGACCGCGATGTCGCCTTCTGACGTCGACAGGCAGATGCGTACGCTGGAAGACGCCATCGCCAAGGTCGAGGGGGGGTATGTCAAGCCTGCTCCGCCATCCGATCCGCTGGCGGAGCTGGAAGACATCTTCTCCTCCATCGACCGCAACAAGAACCAACCCAGCCATGTCCGGCAGCCGGCAAAGGCCGAGCCGGCATGGCAGCCGGCGCCTGCCGCCAAAGCCGCGCCGAACTGGCAAAAGCCGCCGTCCGTTGCTTCTCCTCCAGAGCGCATCGATCCGGTGCCTTCGGACAGGGATTTTCCAGCGGCGGAGGAAAAGGGCGACGTCTTTAGAAGCGATGTCTTTTCCAACGAGGAGGAACCGGCGGCGGACACCTTTCCGCGTCTGCGTCCTGCCGAGCGCAAGCGCAGCTATGGCGGGCTGATCGCCGCTGTCGTCGCTCTGCTCGTCGTTGCCGGCGGTGGCTACGGCATTTGGCTGAACAAGGACGCGTTCAGCGATATGCTGGGTCTTAACAGCACCGAAGTCGCAACGATCGAACCGCTGGTAAAGCCTGCCCCGGCCGAGCCGGCTACCGATGCTGCGGCAAGGCCTCCTGCCGCAGCGGCTCCCACGGATGCCGAAGGCGCAAAGTTCACCCAGCGCCTGACGCCCGAGGGCGGCGAGGTCGATCCCGGCCCCGCTTCAGGTCAAAGCGGCATCGGAGAGGGTGAATCCGTCGCAGCACTGACCACGCCGCCGCCGGCCGCTCCTGCGCCTGCTGCGCCGACCGGCGATACGCCAGCCACGGCAGCGCCCGCCACGCCGGGCGCAGCCCCTGCGACACCGCCTGCCGATGGAGCAGCACCGCCCGATAGCGCAGCCGCCCCGGCAGCGCCGGCCCCGGGTGCCACACCAGCTGCACCGGTGGAGCCTGCGCTCGCGGTCGGCCAGAAGGCGATCTTCTACGAGGAGCGCACCAGCACCGCTCAAGGCTCGGCCGAGCCCGGCAATATCGTTTGGTCGCTGGTGCAGGAATCGCCCGGCGGCAATCTGCCGCCCGAACCGGCAATCCGCGCCGAGGCAACCATTCCCGGAAAGGACGTGCAGTTGCGCATGACCATCCGCCGCAACACCGACCAGACGCTGCCCGCCAGCCACATCATCGAGATGATCTTCCTAACACCCGACGGCTTTGACGGCGGCGGCGTCGACAACATCCTGCGCGTTGCCATGAAGGGTTCCGAACAGGATGCCGGCAGCCCGCTGATCGGCATTCCGGCCAAGATCGCCGACGGCTTCTTCCTGGTCGCTCTCAACGACACCAAGGCCGATGAAGACGCCAATCTGACCCTGCTCCGGGGCCAGAACTGGATCGACGTGCCGGTCGTTTACAAGACCGGGCGGCGGGCGCTGCTCACCATGGAAAAGGGCATTCCCGGCGAGAAAGTGTTCGATGAGGCGCTGAAGGCCTGGCAAACAAAGACGGCGGGCTGAGGCCGGTCCGCCGGCTCAACGCTCCTTTGGTTCAGAAGCCTTGGAACAGCATGTCGAGCGCGGCTACAATGTCGTCGTGGTGCCTCGTCAGATTCAGTCGGCTTTCGCCTAGTTCAGTCGCTGCAACCGTGGCGATCAAATGGGTCGCCATGACCAATTTCCGCCCATTGATCTCAAAAATGGGATGAAGCTTTCGCATTGGCGATGGCGCCGTCGCAGCCGGCAGAAGCGGGACGACCACCCGGGTCTTAAAATGGTCGAGCAGATCGGCCTGGACGTCGAGGAGATAGCCGCCTTCAATGCTAACCGCGAAGACGTCATACCGCGCCATCAGAATTGCCGATGTTCTGCCAGTGGAATGCCGTGTTTTTCGACATATTCGTTCCACGCATCAATCGTTGTGCGGTTCTCAAGCTTCCACAGCCGTGTCTTTTCGGCGGCCACTGCCTCTGCAATGCCGGCTTCCGCGGCGCGCGAGACATTCACATCGAGCCCCTTGGCTTCTTTCATGAGCTTTGAGTCGATCGACAGATTTGCCGGCTGACGAACCGCATTCATAGCTATTTTTCGCATGATAACCTCCGCAGCATGCGCATAATGTATGCGCATTTTCGTGTTGGAGCAACGGCGAAGCGTTTTACCCCTCCATCTCCTCCCGCAGCATCTCCAACTCCAGCCATTCCTCCTCGAGCGCTGCCAGCGTGGCGCGCTCCTTGTCGAGGGCGGCAATGGTCTTCTGGAATGAGGCCGGGTCGCGTTCGTAATAGGCCGGGTCGGCGATGTTGTCCTCCAGCCGTGAGATCGAGGCCGTCACCGCCTCGATCTTCTTGGGCAGTGATTCCAGCGCGAATTTCTGCTTGAACGACAGTTTCTTTGCCGGGCCCTTCGGCAACGCCTCAGCCCTTCTTGCCGGCACCGCGTCACCAATTTCAGGCTTCGTCCGCGCCCTGCGGTCGTCCAACCTGGTGCCGCCGCGTTGCGCCAGCATGTCCGAATAGCCGCCGGCATACTCGATCCAGCGGCCATCGCCATCAGGTGCAATCAGGCTGGTCACGGTGCGGTCGAGGAAATCGCGGTCGTGGCTGACCAGGATGACAGTACCGGCAAAACCGGCGACCAGTTCCTGCAGCAGTTCCAGCGTCTCCATGTCGAGGTCGTTGGTCGGCTCGTCGAGCACCAGAAGGTTCGCCGGCCGCGCCAAAACACGAGCCAGCAGCAACCGCGCCCGCTCGCCGCCCGAAAGCTCGCGCACCGGCGTACGCGCCTGCTCCGGCTTGAACAGGAAGTCCTTCATGTAGGAGACGACGTGGCGCTGCTCGCCATTGATGACAAGGTTCTCGCCACGCCCGTCGGTGAGGTATTGCGTCAGCGTTTCTTGAGGATCGACCGCCTCGCGCTTTTGGTCGAGCGTGGCGATCTCCAGATTGGTGCCGAGCCGCACCGAGCCTGAGTCCGGCTTCAATTCGCCGGTCAGCATCTTCAAGAGCGTCGTCTTGCCGGCGCCGTTCGGTCCGACCAGGCCGACACGGTCGCCGCGCTGGATGCGGGTCGAGAAGCCCTTCACCACGGTGAGGTCGCCAAAACTTTTCTCGATGTTCTTGGCCTCGATGACCAGCTTGCCGGATTCGGCGGCGTCGCTTGCCACCATGGTCGCCGCGCCCTCGGCGCCGCGATGGCCGCGAAAGCGCTGGCGCATGGTCTGCAATTCGCCGAGCCGGCGCATGTTGCGCTTGCGCCTCGCCGTCACACCATAGCGCAGCCAGTGCTCTTCGCGCACGATCTGGCGGCCGAGCTTGTGCTGCTCGCGCTCTTCCTCTTCCAGCACGGTGTCACGCCATTCCTCGAAATGGCCAAAGCCCTTGTCCAGCCGGCGGGTCTGGCCGCGGTCGAGCCAGATGGTGGCGCGTGACACGCGCTCGAGGAAGCGACGGTCGTGCGAGATGACAATCAGCGCCGAAGAGGTGCGGGCAAGCTCCTCCTCCAGCCATTCGATAACCTGGAGGTCAAGATGGTTGGTCGGCTCATCGAGGAGAAGAATGTCGGGCTCCGGCGCCATGACACGGGCAAGTGCGGCGCGCCGCGCCTCGCCGCCAGACAGATCGCCCGGCCGTTCCTCGCCGGACAGGCCGAGGTGCTCCATCAAGTAGGTGGCGCGGTAAGGATCGTCGGCGGGTCCGAGCCCCGCCTCGACATAGGCGCGGACGCTGGCGAAACCGTCCATGTCGGGCATTTGCGGCAGGTAGCGCACTGTCGCCGAAGGCTGGCGGAACACCTCGCCGTCCTGCGGCTCGATCAATCCCGCAGCGATCTTCAGCAATGTCGACTTGCCCGAACCGTTGCGGCCGACCAAAGCGATCTTGTCGCCCGCCGACGCCGTCAGCTCCGCCCCGTCGAGCAGCGGTGTGCCACCGAAGGTCAGTTTTATCCCGTCAAGATTGAGAAGTGGCGGCGCCATGTCAGCTTTCAGGTAGGGGAAAAGGATGGGCGAGCAACAGCGCGCGGCCGCTGCCCAGCGCGATTTCGAGCCGGCCCTTGACCTCGTTGGAAATGGTCAGCGACGAGCCGAACGCGACTTCGACATGGTTCAGCGGCCATTTGGCGCCGGAGACGGTCAGGCCGGAAAGGTCGGAGAAGCCGAGGATCGAAAATAGCGTGCCGTCGGTGTAGTCGAAGCCGGTCTTTCCGGGAAGCAAGGGAATGCCTTCCTGGCCGCCGCTGGTCAAAAGCACCTCTATGCCTGCCTCAGCCATTCGGACGCTGAGCGCCAGGTGCAGGAAGGCGTGGTCGGTGCGCTTGCCGCCGAACGCACCGGCGAGCACGAGGCTGGTGGCGCCACGGTCGAGCGCGGCGGCGATAGCCAGTTCGCCGTCGGTCTTGTCCTTTTCTGCGGGAAAGACCTGGCGGGGCACGGCGGCCAGCACGTCCGGCAAATCCGCCGGCACCGAATCGAAGTCGCCGACCCAGAGTTCCGGCGTCAGGCCCAGCGTCCGGGCATGGCTCATGCCGGCGTCGGCGGCGATGACACGGGAGCCTTCGACCTGGCGGTCGAGCAGCGGCGTGCGGATAAGATCGCCGCCAAGCAGGATTGTGAATTTGCTCATATGCGTGGCCCTTACCAGCCCTGCTTGCGAAACGGAAGGCCGCGCTCTGGATGCCCGGCAAACTTCCGCTTGCGCAGCACTTGGGGCGGGCCTATGTGTCGAAGCGCTCTAACGGGGTGCTGGACGCGATCTTCGCGGACCGGCTGAGAGGCAAGCATGCCAACCCGCTGAACCTGATCCGGTTTGTACCGGCGGAGGGATTAGACGTTTCGGACAACCCGACGCCTCAATTCCTTTCAATGCCAACGAAGGAGGCGCCGATGCGCACGCTTTTATACTCTCTTGTTTCGGCAATGCTGCTTGCGGCATCCGTTCTCGCCGGCACCGGGCCGGCATCCGCGCAGGAGAAACTCACCGTCTATACCTATGAGAGCTTCACCGCCGAGTGGGGTCCAGGCCCCGCGGTGAAGAAGGCGTTCGAGGCGGAATGCGGCTGTTCTCTCGAATTCGTCGCGGTCGCCGACGGCGTCGCGCTGCTCAACCGCGTCAGACTGGAAGGGGCCGCGACCAAGGCCGACATCGTGCTCGGCCTCGATACCAATCTGACGGTGGAAGCCAAGGCCACCGGCCTGTTTTCGCCGCATGGCCCGGTGTCGGACGTCAAAGTGCCGGGCGGCTGGAGCGACGATATCTTCGTGCCGTTCGACTATGGCTATTTCGCCGTCGTCTACGACACCGAAAAGCTGAAGACCCCGCCGAAAAGCCTGAAGGAATTGGTCGAGGGCGATGCCGATGAGAAGATCGTCATCCAGGATCCGCGCACCTCGACGCCCGGTCTCGGCCTGCTGTTATGGGTGAGGTCGGTCTATGGCGACAAGGCGCCGGAAGCCTGGGCCAAGCTCAGGGCAAAGGTGCTCACCGTGACGCCGGGCTGGAGCGAGGCCTATGGCCTATTCACCAAGGGCGAGGCGCCGATGGTGCTGTCCTACACCACGTCGCCGGCCTATCACATGGTCGCCGAGAACACCGAACGCTATCAGGCGGCCTCCTTCGAGGAGGGCGAATATCTGCAGATCGAGGTCGCCGGCATCACCACGTCAGGCGCGAAGAACCCGCTGGCGCAAAAGTTCCTGACCTTCATGACCGGGCCGAAATTCCAGAATGTCATTCCTGAGACCAACTGGATGTTCCCCGCCGGCAAGACCGACAAGCCGCTCAACCCGGCCTTCGACAAATTGGTCAAGCCAACCAAGACCTTGCTGTTCAGCCCCGAAGAGGCCGCCGCCAACCGCAAGGCCTGGGTCGACGAGTGGCTGGCGGTGATGAGCAAGTAGCTTCTGATTGACGATGATCACTCTACGGCGCCCCCCTCTGTCCTGCCCTCTTTGCCACCACTTGGCATCTCCCCCACAAGGGGGGAGATCGGCCGTCATGCCGGCTTTCGCCAATCTCCGACATTGCCGGAATGAGCGGAGCGCTGAACCTGCCAATCTCCCCCCTCGTGGGGGAGATGCCAAGTGGTGGCAAAGAGGGCAGGACAGAGGGGGGCGCGAAGGAACGCAATCCTCGCTAAGAATCTCGAATCTGGTGGTCTAGCGTGCAACGCGCGCCATCATCGGATTCCCGCGTCACAGCCGGCACCCTCGCGCTCGCCGCTATCGCATTGCTGATCGGCGGTGCGTTTGCCGGTCTCATCGTCGAGGGCGCGCGCGACCTGTCCGGCGCCGCGTCGGCCTTTGATTCCTACCTCTTCCGCATCGCCCGTTTCACCCTGTGGCAGGCGCTTCTCTCGACGCTGTTCTCCGTCGTGCCGGCGTTGTTTGTTGCGCGGGCGCTGTCGAGGCATCCGCGGTTCTTCGGCCGCGGCTTCATCCTGCAGCTCTTCGCAGTGCCGCTGGCGCTGCCGGCCATCGTCGCAGCGCTCGGCATTCTGGCCCTCTATGGCCGTACCGGCTATTTCGCCGGTGTGCTCAGCGCGATTGGCGGTCAGGGCTGGCCGGGCATCTACGGCCTGTCCGGCATCCTCGTTGCCCATGTCTTCTTCAACCTGCCGCTGGCCACGCGGCTGTTCCTTGAGGCGCTGAGTACCGTGCCGGTCGACCAGTGGCGACTGGCGAGCCAGCTCGGCATGGGCGCCAGACCCGCCTTCCGGCTGATCGAATGGCCGACGCTGCGCGCGGCGCTGCCGGGGGTCGCCGGGCTTGTCTTCATGCTTTGCATCACATCCTTCACCATCGTGCTCACGCTGGGCGGCGGGCCGCGCGCGACGACACTGGAGGTCGCCATCTACCAGGCGCTGCGTTTCGATTTCGATCCCGCCCGCGCCGTCACGCTGACGCTGCTGCAGATCGCGTTGACCTTCGTCGTGGTGCTGGCACTGATGCGGCTTGGCGCCAACACCGTCGGCGATGCCAACCTGCCGGTGGCGCAGCGCCGGTATCTTTCGGCCGGCCTTCCCGAGACCGTGCTGAACACAACATTGATCGTTCTGGCGTTGCTGTTCGTCGCCGGGCCGATGGCGGCCACGGTGATGTCGGGCCTTGGCGCCGATCTCGGCCGGCTGGCGGGCGAAAGCGCGGTGCGGCAAGCGGCGCTGACCAGCGCCGTGCTCGCCTTGCTGGCGGCGCTGCTTTCAGTCGCCCTGTCGCTGTCGCTCGTCATGGCGCGAAGGGCGCTGGCCTTGAAGGGCAGCGCCGGTGCCAAGACGCTGCTCGAACATGCCACCGATACCGGCGCCGGCTTCGTCCTCGTCGTGCCGCCCATCGTCATCGGCGCCGGCTGGTTCCTGCTCTTGCGTACCGTCAGCGATGTCTTTGCCATCGCCCCTGTCATGGTCGTCACCGTCAATGCGGTGATGGCGATGCCGTTTGCCATCCGCGCTATTCGCCCCGGCTATGATGCGGCGAGCGAACGCCACGAACGGCTCTGTCTGCTGCTTGGCATTTCGGGCTGGAGCCGGTTTTGGCTCATCGAATGGCCGTCGTTGCGGCGGCCGCTCGCCACCGGCTTCGCCTTTGCCATGGCCTTGTCGCTCGGCGATCTCGGCGTCATTGCGCTGTTCGGCAGCGACGCCCTGCAGACGCTGCCCTATCTCTTGCTGGCGCGCATGGGCAGTTACCGTACGATGGACGCCGCAGGCTTGGCGTTGCTGCTCGGCCTGGTCTGTCTCGCGCTTGTCCTGGCCGCGGATCGGCTGGGGCGGGGAGAAAAGACATGACGCTCAACAGCACGGAAAACGGTACGGCTGTGCGGCTGGAAAAGGTCTCGTTCAGCCATAGTGAAACGCCGTTTTTGTTCGATGTCGAATTCGCTGCCTCGAAGATTACCGCGATCATGGGGCCGAGTGGCTCGGGAAAATCGACGCTGCTCAATCTGGTGGCGGGCTTCGAGACGCCGCGATCGGGTCGCGTGCTGATCGATGGCGCCGATGTCGGCGCCAAACCACCATCGACACGACCCGTCTCGATGGTGTTCCAGGAGAACAATCTCTTTGCGCATCTTTCGGTCGAACGAAATGTCGGCCTTGGCCGCTCGCCGACGCTCAGGCTGACCGAGGCCGACCGCGCGGCAATCGCTGGGGCGCTCAAGCGCGTCGGCCTTGCCGGTAAGGAACAGCGTCTGCCCCGCGAACTCTCCGGTGGCGAGCGGCAGCGCGTCGCGCTCGCCCGCGTGCTGGTGCGCAACCGGCCGGTGCTTTTGCTCGACGAACCGTTCGCTTCGCTCGGGCCGGCCTTGCGCGACGACATGCTTGATCTGCTAGCCGGCGTCCATGCGGAGCGGCGCATGACGGTGCTGTTCGTCACGCATCAGCCGGAAGACGCGCACCGTATCGGCCAGGACATGGTGTTCCTGGACAATGGCACGGTTGCCGCAACCGGGGCTGTCGCCGATTTTTTCACCAAGGCTGGACCGGAAGCCTTCAGGCGCTATATCGGTGCAGGTTCGTTTGGCGCCGAATCACGAGATATTGCCCGGAAGCGGACATAATTTACGGCCAAACCGGCTTCAGGCGATGTGGCGCTTGCTTGCCATGGTCAAAGTAGTGTGGCTAGGTCCTCCGATACTGGTCCGGCATAGGCTGTGATTTGCCGCTACGTGCCGCGTGTGCTCGTAGACGCGAAGCTGTGGCAGTTGATTTGCGCATGGTCCTTCGGAAATCGATGCCCGATTTTCGGGAGTCATGTGCCGAGACCCGAAAGGAAGCTGTTCTGCCGACTGGCACCGACAGAGTGAGAAGGAAACCGCTGGCGCGCTTCCTCGCGCTGGCCGGCTTTGCCATGGCGCTGGCAAGCTGCCAGATGTTCACGCCTCCGGACGTCCAGGAATCCGGCTTCCAGCCTTCCAGCAAACCGATCACGGTCGACAATGTCGCCGCCAACAGCAAGCTCGCCGAAATGGCGAAGGCGCAGCACCCGCGGATCCTCGCCACCTATGGCGGCGAATATTCCGATCCCAAGCTCGAGCGTATGGTCGCCAAGGTCGTCGGCAGCCTGACCGTGGTGTCGGCCAATCCGACCCAAACCTACCGCATCACCATCCTCAATTCACCCAACGTCAATGCTTTCGCGCTGCCGGGCGGCTACCTCTACATCACGCGCGGCCTGTTGGCGTTGGCTAACGATTCGGCTGAGCTCGCCGCGGTGATCGCGCATGAGATGGGCCACGTCACTGCAAACCACGGATTGCAGCGCCAGCAGCTCGAAGCCGAGGAGGGGTTTGCAACCAAGGTCGTCTCGGATGTGCTCGGCGACAGCCCGACCGCCAAGGCGGCATTGATCCGCGGCAAGCTGCGGCTTGCCCAGTTCTCGCGCAATCAGGAGCTGGAGGCCGACGGCATCGGCATCAAGTCGATCGGCGAGGCGGGCTTCGATCCCTTTGCCGCCGGCCGATTCCTCCAGTCTATGTCGGCCTACACCGATTTCCGCTCGATCAGCGGCGCCACCGACGCCAGTCTCGACTTCCTGGCGACGCATCCCAACACGCCGCAGCGCATCGATCTGGCGCAGCGCCATGCCCGCCAGTTCGGCGCCCCTGGCGTCGGCACGCGCGACCGTGCCCCCTTCCTCGCTGGCATAGACGGCCTGCTCTATGGCGACACGCCGGAGGAAGGTTATGTGCGTGGCGAAACCTTCCTCCATCCGGGACTCGGCGTGTCGTTCTCGGTGCCAGATGGCTTCATCATCGACAACTCGGCTGCGGCGGTGACGGCAACCGGACCGGGCGACATAGCGATCCGGTTCGACGGCGTTTCGATCGACAAGAGCCGCTCCCTGACCGACTACATCCGTAGCGGCTGGGTGGCCGGGCTCGATGAAAGCAGCGTGCGCCAGGAAACGATCAACGGCAACGAGGCGGCGACGGCGCATGCCAGCGCCGAGGGCTGGCAGTTCGACATCGCGGTGATCCGAGCCGGCGGCCAGGTCTATCGGCTGTTGACGGCAGCCCCCTCCGCCAGCACCACGCTGGACTCGGTGGCGCGCTCCGTCAGCGGTTCCTTCCGCGTGTTGAGTGCGGCGGAGAAAGCGGCGCTGAAGCCGCTGCATGTCCGCGTCGTCACGGTGCAGCCCGGACAGACCATGGGTTCGCTCGCCGCGCAGATGGTCGGCGTCGACCGCAAGCTCGACCTGTTCCGGGTGCTCAATGCGATGTCGCCCGGTGCTGCCGTTTCGGCCGGCGATAAGGTCAAGATCATCACCGACAGGTAGGGTGTGTCGATATTCAGGTGATGCCGGCCCGCAAACGGCGGTTTCCTGCGCTTCCAGCCTTCGCCGGCCGAAACACTCATAAGCGGTCGCGGGCAGTCAAGGCTACGCTAGGCGGCTGTCGCCAAAAACTCGGGGTTTTGCTTCACCAGCGCCACCTTGAGCTTTTCCATGGCGCGTGCCTCGATCTGGCGGACGCGCTCCTTGGAGATGCCGAGCGCCTCGCCGAGTGCTTCGAGCGTTGCGCCCTCGTCGCTCAGCCGACGCTCCTCGATAATCCTGAGCTCGCGCGCATTAAGCGCGCCGAGCGCCGTTTTCAGCCAGAGAGAGCGGCGTTCGACGTCGATCGTGTCACCAACGACCTCGTCCGGCAAAGGATCGTCCGAAACGAGGAATTCCATCCGTTCGGTGGCGCCGGAATCATCGGCGAGCGGCTGGTTGAGTGAGCTGTCCGGCGCAGAAAGGCGGGAATCCATCATCGCCACGTCGGCCTCGGAGACGCCCAGCGCCACCGACACCTCGCGATAGAGCGAGGTGTTTGAGATCGGCTCGGCGCCATTTGCCAAGCGGGCGCGCAAGCGCCGCAAATTGAAGAACAGTGCCTTTTGCGCCGAACTGGTGCCGCCGCGCACGATCGACCAGTTGCGCAGGATATAGTCCTGCATCGAGGCGCGGATCCACCATGTCGCATAGGTCGAAAATCGCACCTCGCGCTCCGGTTCAAAACGGGCCGCCGCCTCCAGCAGGCCGACATGGCCTTCCTGGACCAGGTCGCCCAAGGGCAAGCCATAGTGGCGGAACTTCGAGGCCATGGAAATGACCAGCCGCATATGCGCCATGGCGATTTGGTGCAACGCCTGCTGGTCGTTGTCTTCCTTCCAGCGCAACGCGAGCACGTGCTCCTCGTCGCGCTCGAGATAGGGGGCTTTCATCGCCGCGCGGACCATGGTTCGCCCTGCCGTATCTTCCATCATGCCGCGCTCCCTCTTCCGGGCGTTGCGGTGCGATCGCTCGACCCTGAGCTGGCATCGTGGTTGAATTGGCGACGCCGCGCCCTACAACAGCCAAGAACGTGCCATGCGGGTGAATGGTTCCGCTGCTGATGTCGCGTGGATTGGGCTGTCAGAAAAACCCATCACGGCGGTCGCTATGTGGCGGGTTGGCGTGATTCGAACGGTTGTGAGAATTGGATTTCGGAAGTGGCTCATTTTTGAAATCTGGTTCCTTATTTTGCCAGCCCGTATCTGTCAGTTTCCGGCGCTTAGAATGTGCCGGGCACCGGCCAAGGACGGGATCACAGAAAAATGAAATGGCTTAAATCGCTCATCGTCGTCGCAACATTGCAGGTGCTGGCCGTCACATCAGGCCATGCTGGCGCCAATCTCGATCAGATCAAGCAGGCCGGTGTCCTCAAGATCGGCACCGAAGGCACCTATGCTCCCTTCACCTATCATGATGCCTCGGGCGCGTTGGTCGGCTTCGATGTCGAGATCGCCCAGGCGATCGCCAAGCGCCTTGGCGTCAAGGCCGAATTCCTCGAGGGCAAATGGGACGGGTTGATCGCCGGCCTCGATGCCAAGCGCTATGACGCCGTCATCAACCAGGTCGGCATCACTGAGGCGCGCAAGGCCAAGTATGATTTCTCCGATCCCTACATTGCTTCCAAGGCGGTGCTGATCGTGCGCGGCGACAACACCGACATCAAGAGCTTTGCCGATCTCAAGGGCAAGAAGGCGGCGCAGTCGCTGACCTCGAATTTCGGCAAGCTGGCTGAAACGAACGGCGCCGAGCTCGTCGGCACCGATGGTTTCGACCAGTCGATCCAGCTGCTTCTTACCGGCCGCGCCGACGCGACCATAAACGACAGCCTGTCGTTCCTCGATTTCAAGAAGCACAAGCCCGACGCCAATGTGAAGATCGCCGCCCAGGAAGAAAACGCCGACTATTCCGGCGTGATCGTGCGCAAGGGCGATCCGGAGCTGGTCGCCGCGATCAATCAGGCGCTGGCGGACATCAAGGCCGACGGCACCTACCAGAAGATTGCAGACACCTATTTCGGTCAGGACGTTTCGAAGTAAACGCATTTCACTGAGCGGGCCTTTTGCCGGCCCGCATGACAAGTATCGCGGCGAGCCGTCTTTGACGGCCGCCGCTTTTCGCGTGATATGACGACCGTATGATCGCGCCTCGATGCTGCCGGGCCTGTTTTGGGCGGCAATCTCGCAAGGAGGTTTTCGTGCCGCATTGGCTGCAATTGATGCTGGACTCGTTGCCCACGCTGCTATGGGCCGCGCTGATCTTCACCGTGCCGCTAACACTGCTGTCGTTCGCATTTGGTCTGTTCGTCGGGCTGGTTGCGGCGCTTGTCCGGCTGTTCGGCCCGAAGCCGCTGGTCGCCGTGGTCCGCTTCTACGTTTGGATCTTCCGTGGCACGCCGCTTCTGGTGCAGCTCTTCCTGATCTTCTACGGCCTGCCCTCGGTCGGCATCCTGCTCGACGCTTTTTCAGCCGCGCTGATCGGCTTCACGCTCAACGTCGGTGCCTATACGTCGGAAATCATCCGCGCCGTCATAGGCTCGGTGCCGAAGGGGCAATGGGAGGCGGCCTATTCGATCGGCATGACCTGGAGCCAGGCGATGTGGCGCACCATACTGCCGCAGGCCGGCCGCGTCGCGGTGCCGCCGCTGTCCAACACCTTCATCTCGCTGGTCAAGGATACATCACTGGCCGCCGCCATCACCGTGCCGGAAATGTTCCAGGCGGCGCAGCGCATCGTCGCCACCACCTATGAGCCGCTGATCCTCTACATCGAGGCGGCGGCCCTCTATCTGGCGCTGAGCTCCGTGCTCTCGGCATTGCAGACGCGCTTGGAAAAGCGGCTCAACCGCTATGGCGGCTTCCTGGAGGCGCGCTCATGATCGGTCTCACCGACATCGAGAAGCGCTTCGGCGACAACCTCGTGCTGAAGGGGGTGACCGTCACCATCGAGGAGGGCAGCGTCACCGCCCTTGTCGGTCCCTCGGGCGGCGGGAAAAGCACGCTTTTGCGCTGCATCAACCTGCTCGAGATTCCGACTTCGGGCACAGTGCGCATCGGCGACGACGCGCTCGAATTCCAACCCGGCGGCAAGGTTTCCGCAACGGCCATCCGGCGCCTGCGGCTGCAGACCGGCATGGTGTTCCAGAATTTCCAGCTGTTCCCACACCGCACCGCGATCGAGAATGTCATGGAGGGGCTGGTGACGGTGCTGAAATGGCCGACGGCGAGGGCGCGCGAGCGGGCGCTCGCTCTGCTCGAGAAGGTCGGCATGGTGCACAAGGCCGATGCCTGGCCGGCGACGCTGTCAGGTGGCCAGCAGCAACGCGTGGCGATTGCCCGGGCGCTGGCGCCATCGCCGAAAGTGCTGTTGTGCGATGAGCCGACCTCGGCGCTGGATCCGGAACTGGCGCAGGAGGTGGTCGACGTGCTCAGCCAGCTCGCCCGCGAGGGCACTACCATGGTGATGGCGACGCACGACCTGCGCCTCGCCTCCAAGATCGTGCAGGAGGTGGTGTTCCTCGACGCCGGCGCCGTCGTCGAGAAAGGCCCCGCCGCTGTTCTGTTCAGCAATCCGGAGCGCCAGCGAACCAAGCGGTTCATCGCGACGCTGAAACAGGAGGCGGAGAAGGAAGGCGGCGGCAAAAGCTAGGTCTTCGCCTGTATGCGCTGCTACTGGCCGTCGGCGGATGAGGCACGATGAGAGACTGCACCACGCTAAAGCACCCGATCCCCAAAGAAAAACCCGGCGGGAGGCCGGGTTTTTTTAAATTCTAAGACGAGAAGCGTTCAGGCAGCTTCTTCCTGCTCGGCTTCTTCGTTGTCGGCCTTGGCGCCGCGCTTCGGCCCCTTGTTGAGGTTCACCTCGATGAGACGCACCGCTTCGGTTTCCGACATGCGGTTGACGGCCGCGATCTCACGCGCCATGCGGTCGAGTGCCGCCTCATAAAGCTGGCGCTCGGAATAGGACTGCTCCGGCTGGTTGTCGGCGCGGTAGAGGTCGCGCACCACTTCCGAGATCGAGATCAGGTCGCCGGAATTGATCTTCGCATCGTATTCCTGGGCGCGGCGCGACCACATGGTGCGCTTGACGCGGGCGCGGCCCTGCACGACCTTCAACGCACGATCGACATAATCCTCTTCCGACAGCTTGCGCATGCCGATGGAAGTCGCCTTGGCAACCGGCACCTTCAGACGCATCTTGTCCTTCTGGAAGTCGATGACGAACAGTTCCAGCTTGTGGCCCGCAACTTCCTGCTCGTCGATCGAGACGATCTGGCCGACGCCATGCGCCGGATAGACGATGTACTCGCCGGTCTTGAAACCGTGACGCGCTGCATTGGACTTCTTCTGCGGGGTGATAGTTGCCATTACGCCATGAACTCCTTGGTGTGGTACCGGCATTCTGCCGGCCGAACTCGCGCGATCGGTAACCGATCGTTAGCCGCACAACGATGAACCCGCCGGAAAAGCCAGGGCCGGCAAACCGCATAATTGCGACTGCCTGCCCCAGATCACTCTGGTCCGGATTGAGAAATTCACCTTTCAGTGATTTGGGGCGTTTGCGCCATAAATCGACGTTGTGTCACCGGCATGTTTGGTTGATATAACACAAAAAGTCGGAAGAATCAAGGTTTTGCTGCACGCGCGAAGGCCATGCACGACCACCGCCTGTCAAGGCAGTTAAAGCACCATGCCCCTTACGCCGCGTTATGCTGGCTGAATCAGCGGGCTTGTCAGTCGCCCTCGCCGGGCTCGGCGGAGAAATATTTCTCGAATTTGCCGGCCTCGCCATCGAAGGATTTGGCGTCGGCCGGAGGCTCCTTCTTGGCAGTGATGTTGGGCCATTTATCAGCGTATTCGGTGTTGATTTGCAGCCATTTGTCGAGACCCGGCTCGGTGTCCGGCTTGATCGCATCGGCCGGGCATTCCGGTTCGCAAACGCCACAGTCGATGCACTCGTCGGGATGGATGACGAGCATGTTCTCGCCTTCATAGAAACAGTCGACCGGACAGACCTCGATGCAGTCCATGTATTTGCATTTTATGCAATTGTCGGTCACGACATAGGTCATCAGTCGGCTCCGGGACGTCCCGCTTTTGTTGGACTTTTTTGGTCAGGTAACGCCTTTACCTGCCGCTTGCAAGGGCAGCCGTTGCGCGCGATACCGATGTTCCGGAATGGAATTCCGGAGCGGTTGGCGCCGCGAAAGCCGTTGTGCGTCAATCTTCGCCGAATAGCCGGTCGGTTTCCCGGCGTTCCTTCTTGGTCGGGCGGCCGCTGCCGGCATCGCGCAGCGCGGGAATCGCATCGGGAACGGCCTCGCCTTTTGGCACCGGCGGTGGCGACAAATCCTCGTAGAGCAGGCGTGCTTCCTCGGCCGGGCCGCGCCGGCTCCCTGTGTCGAGCACCTTCCAGACGAAGATGCGCCGCTCAAGAGTGATGGTCAGGACGTCGCCGATCCGGACCATATCGGAGGCCTGCGCTGCTTTGTCGCGATTAATGCGGACGCGTCCGGCCACCACCAGCTTCGCTGCCAGCGAGCGCGATTTCACCGCACGCGAAAAGAACAGCCATTTGTCGATGCGCTGGCGGCCTTCAGCGACCATCGGAACGAGCGAACTTATTTCTTCAGCTGGTCGCGCAACGCGGCGAGCTTGGCGAATGGAGAATCCGGGTCGAAGCGCACGGGACGCTCCTCGCGAGGCTTAGGCTGGAACGCGGGCTTTCCACCTGGCGCGCCACCCTTGCCGTCCTGCCTGCCGCCCTTCCAGTCGGGCCGGCTTTCGCGACGATCGGAACGCTCGCCCTGCGGCTTGCCGTCGCGCCGCTCTCCCGGCTCACCCTGGGGCTTGGGCTTGAATTTGCTGCGGTCGAAGCGCGGCTTGCCGGCGCCGTCGCGGCGCCCTTCATGGGTGGGGCGGCCGCCAGGAGCGCCGGCCGGTTGCCCGCCGGTGGCATCTGCCGGCGCGTCGCCACGGCCGTCGCGCGCGGCTTGCCCGTTGCGCGGGCGAGTGTCCCTATCACGGGGTCGGTTGTCATGATGGCGGTGGCGCGGGCGCTGGTCGAAGCGGCCCTGCCGCCACAACAGAATAGGTTTTGGTTCCTCGGCCTCTGCTGGAACCTCTGGCGCGGCCTCGCCGGTGGCGACTTCCGCCGCCGCGGCAGGTTCCGCCGACATTGCCTCCGTTGCAGGCGAGGATTCGGAAGCCGGCTCTGCCGGTGCGACCTCAATCCCATCGGCTTCGGGTTCTGCTTCCGGCTGAGCCGCTGATACCGCAGGCATTTCAGCTGCGGCTTCGGCTGGAGGCAGCTCCTCTTCCGTGACCTCAGCCGGAATTTCCGGCTGAGCTTCCGCGACGGGCTCCGCTTCGGTGGCGGGTTCGGCGGTAACTTCGGCTGTGGCCTCTGCCACGGCAGCCGCTGCCGCTCCCGAACTCTCGGCCTGCGCCACGGCGGCTGCGTCCGCAATCGCGGCTTCCGCTGCCTTGGCCTGCTCGGCTTGTTCTTGCGCCGCCTGCTTGGCCGCGGCGGCTTCACGCGCGGCACTGTCCTGTGCTTCGAGCCTGGCCCTCACCTCGACCGCCGGCTTCGGCTCGGCCCGGTAGCCGAGGCCTTTCAAAATCTCTTCCATGTCGTCGGCGGTGGCGCCGAGGATCGACATCATCGGCGGCGTCACCATGAAGGACTGGCCGTCATAGGCGCCGTCGGGGCGTTGGCCGAGTCCAGGCTTCCAGTTGGTTGCGGGCCGGATCAGGTCGGCCAGCCGTTCAAGAATGTCGACGCGCACCGCACGACGGCCGAGGTTGCGATAGCCGGCCAATTTGTAGAATGTCTTATCGAATGTGGGGTCGATGACCACCGAGGTGCGGCCGGAGGCCAGCGCGTGAACCACGTCGCCAAAGCCGGGCTTGTCCTTGCCGTCGTTCTGCAGCGCCCACAACAGCGTCACCAGTCCGGCCGGGGCCGGCTTGATCAGCGCCGGGACGAAGACGTGGTAGGCGCCGAAGCGTACACCGAGCCGGCGAAGGGCGGCGCGGCCTTCCTGGTCGAGCGACTTCATCTCCTCGGCGATGTCGCGGCGGTTGATGAGGCCGAAATTTTCGACGAGCTGGAAGGCGATGCCGCGGCCGATGCCGGTGATCTGCTCGGCGTTCTTGAGGTCGACCAGCGGCTTCAGCAAGGACTCGATCTGGAAATTGACGAAGCGCTCGGCGCGCGCCGCAACCTTGTCGCGGGCGGGTCCGGTGAGTTGTTCGTCGGCCAGCAGCACAAGGCGCGGCTTCAACGGCTCGTCGCCTGCGACCAGTGTGCCGATCGGCGCGCCGATCCAGCGCAGCGTGCCGTCGGAGCCCAGCGCGATGTCGCCGTTGGCGCAAGAGCCGAAGCGTTCGGCCCGCGCCTCGAATTCGGCTGCAAGCGCCTTCTGGGCCGCTGTGCGCACCGCCTTGGCGTCCTCGCCGCCGGCGCTCTGGTCGGCAGTGAAGCGGAACCCCTGCAACTCGCCGACGTGGTGGCCTTCGACGAGGACGGTTCCGGTTGGGCTAATTTCGGCTTCAGGCATGGTATTTTCTCTAAGGCGCCGCATGAGGACGGAAGTCCTGCGGTCTACGAAGCGTTTCGTCAACCGCTCATGCAGCGCATCCGACAATCTGTCTTCGATTTCGCGCGTCTTTTCCTGCCAGTGTGCCTGATCGGCCAGCCAGCCGGGCCGGTTGGAAACGAATGTCCAGGTGCGGATCTGGGCGATCCGGTGCGACAGCGTGTCGATATCGCCCTCGGTGGTGTCGGCACGGCGCACCTGCTCGGCCATATAATTTTCATCGACATGGCCATGCCTGGCAAGGTCCATATAGATCGAGGCGATCAGGTCGGCATGCTGGGCCGGTGCGATTTTCCTGTAGTCGGGGAGAGCGCAGGCCTCCCACAACAGCGCCACGCGCCTGGCGTCGGTGGCAAGCGCCCTTATGTCCTCGTCGCGGGACAAATGCTCGAGCGCCTGCGCATCCACCGCCGGCAGCGCACGCGTCAGGCCTTCGACCGGCGCGTTGGTCTCGGTGGAACGCTTCAGCGCATCGAGGCTGGCGAAATCGAATTGCGCGGTGCGCCATTGCAGCACTTTCACCGGGTCGAACTCATGACCTTCGATTTTCTTGACCAGATCTTCGTCCAGCGGATCGACCTGGCCGGTGACGCCGAAGGTGCCGTCGCGCAAGTGCCGGCCGGCGCGGCCGGCGATCTGGCCGAGTTCCGCCGCGGTCAGGTTGCGATACTGGTAGCCGTCGAACTTGCGGTTCTGGGCGAAGGCGACATGATCGAGATCGAGATTGAGGCCCATGCCGATCGCATCGGTGGCGACCAGGTAATCGACATCGCCCGATTGGAACAGCTCCACCTGCGCGTTGCGCGTGCGGGGCGATAGCGCGCCGAGCACGACCGCCGCACCCCCTTGCTGGCGGCGGATCAGTTCGGCAATGGCATAGACCTCGTCGGCGGAAAAGGCGACGATCGCTGTGCGTCGCGGCAGGCGGGTCAGCTTCTTCGAGCCGGCATAGGCGAGATGCGACAGCCGTGGCCGCGTCACCACCGACACGCCCTTCAGCAGGCGCTGGAGAATGCCGTGCATGGTGGCAGCACCCAGCAGCAGCGTCTCCTGGCGGCCGCGCAGATGCAGGATGCGGTCGGTGAAGATGTGGCCACGCTCGAGATCGCCGGCCAGCTGGACCTCGTCGATGGCGACGAAGGCGGCGTCGGTCTGGCGCGGCATGGCTTCCACCGTGCAGACCGAATATCTGGCACCGTCGGGCTGGATCTTCTCCTCGCCGGTGATGAGCGCCACCTTGTGAGCGCCGACCTTCTCGCAGACGCGCGAATAGACCTCGCGGGCGAGCAACCTGAGCGGCAGGCCGATGATGCCGCTCTCGTGCGCCACCATGCGCTCGATGGCGAGATGGGTCTTGCCAGTGTTGGTGGGGCCGAGCACGGCGGTCACGTCGCGACCGGACAGGATCAGCGGCTCTGTATGTTTCGGGTGGATGTTCATCGACCTGGAAATAAGGCTCTCTGCCTCGCATTGTCGGGAGCGCGCCCCGCGGTGGCGCGTGTGACAGCCGACACATAGGGATTTCGGGCGCGAAGCGAAAGCGGAATGTTCCGATGGCAGGTCGAAGCGTCTCGTCCGGTGTCGTCAACCGGTCCTGATTAATAGTTAGAACGAGTCTGGAACGAATCAGCTACGAATCGCTGACTCCAACTGATTCAGGGTTTGTTCACGGCTATATCTGGATTTTTAAGCGGCGTAGCGCACCACATGCTGAATCCGCGAATTGGCCCGATTCATGCAGGGAGAACGCTGTCATTAACCTTTTGCCGGCAAGCGACGACGCGGGCCAACCGGCCCGTGCCAAGATTATGAAATTATTGATCTTTCCTAAGGAGCCTTAACTTTTCCGTCACTGATTACGGCATTCGCCGTTAACGTTCCGCCCAAAGCCGGAACGAAACGGCGACGAATCAGAGATAGCCCGGAATTCCCGTTTTGTTCACCCCAACATCTTGTGTTGTGAACAGGTTTTCCACCGAGAATCCACAGGTTGTGGAGCTGGTTTTGCACACGCGGCTGAACCGCCCTTAACCTTTGCGTGCCGCTTCGGCACATATAGGCGATGCGACCGTCGGCGGCGCAGCCGCGGCACGGCGACCAGACCCCGCGCAGCGATTCCAAGCGCTGGTTCAAGGTCCATCTCTTCCCATCGCATAGCGCTGCAGCGTAGGCCCGATATTCTGAATGATTTCGTCATGGGACAGGGCGACGACGGGCGGAAGCCGCAACAAATAGCGGCACATTGCCAGACCCAGCAACTGGCTCGAAACAAGCCCGGCCCGTCGGCCTGCGTCAGCCGGGTCGCCGACCGCCGCAACCACCGGCCTCACCTGATTGGCAAATACCTCACGCAACTTTTCGGCTGCAAATTCGTGCGATGTCGACGAGCGTAGCAGGATTGCCATGCCAGGACCGCTGGCCGGACCTTCCCAGATTTCGAGAAAACGCCTGATCAGCGTTTCGCCGAGGGCGGCTCGGTCGATCACCCGCAGTGCCGGCAATTGCAGGTCGACGACCGCGGCCCTTGCGAACAGCTCGTCCTTATTGCGGAAATAGCGGATCACCATGGCCGGATCGATCGAGGCATGCGCGGCGACGTCACGTATGGAGGCGCCGTCATAGCCGTGCTCGCCGAACAGATGCCGAGCGGCCTCAAGGATGTGGGCCCGGGTGCGGTCCGACTTGCTGGGTTTCTTCGGCTGGTTCTCGGTCATGAAAATTCATATGCCAACGACCGTTGACAAATGCAATGGGGTCGATTAGAAAGTCAACAGGTGTTGATAAATGGAGAGAGAAAATGTTGCCCGAGACAACGGAAGTCCTGATCATTGGCGCCGGCCCGACTGGCATGGCACTGTCCATCGCGCTGCATCAAGCTGGCGTCGATCACGTGCTGATCGACAGGCTGGCGCAGGGCCTGCAGAGCTCGCGTGCTGGCGTCATCCATGCGCAGACGCTGGAATCGCTTGAACCTCTAGGCGTCACGGGACGGCTGAGTGAACTTGCGCTGAAGCTGGAAAACTTCGCCATCCGCGACCGCAACCGGGCGCTGCTGAAGCTCGATTTCAGCAAGCTTCCGTCAAGACATCCCTATCTGATGATGTTGCCGCAAAATCTGACCGAGCAGGTATTCGCCGAACGGATCGCTGTCTTGGGAGGCCTCATTCATCGCTCCGTCGAGGCCAAGGCGATTGCCCGAGACGCTGACGGTGCGCATGTGACGGTGGTCGAGAACGGTCATGAGAAAGTCATATCGGCACGTTACGTCGTTGGCGCCGACGGCATGAACAGCCTGGTGCGCAAGTCGACCGGCATCGAGTTCGACGGCGCAGCCTATGATGCTTCTTTCGTGCTTGCCGATGTTCGCCTCGACTGGCCTGTCGGGCCAACCGAAGTATCGCTGTTCTTCGCACCGGCCGGGCTGGTGGTGGTGGCGCCGCTTCCGGACGGGTCGTACCGTGTTGTCGCGACAATGGATGACGCGCCGGAAAAGCCGGAGGTCGCCGATATCCAGGCGCTGCTCGACAGCCGTGGGCCAACCAGGGAAAAAACCAGGGTTCTAGACGTGGCGTGGAGCTCGCGTTTTCGCGTGCATCACCGGCTGGTCCGGTCATACCGCAAGGACCGGCTGTTCCTGATGGGCGACGCCGCGCATGTCCATAGCCCTGCGGGTGGGCAAGGCATGAACACCGGCATTATCGATGCGGTTGTGCTTGGCCAGCTGCTTGGTGATGTGGTGAACGGCGTTCGCCCGGAAGCAGAATTGGATCTCTACGAGAAGCTGCGGCGGCCGGCGGCCCAGGAAGTGCTCGAACTGGCGGGCAGAATGACCGACATGGCGCTTGCCCGTAGTCCGGTGAAGCGGTTCGTCCGGAATCTGGCGCTTTCGGTGCTGAACCTCAATCCATTTCTGAAGCGTCGCATCGCCTTGAAACTATCGGGTCTGAGCAGGACGACGCTTGCCCGGCTGCCTGCGCCTTCGCACCAGCCGGGCCTAGTCACGCGGACCGGGCTTGCCGCCAAGACAAGGGTGAAACTCGCTGCCTGACGGCCTTTGTCTGGTGCCGGCCGTGGGCCGGCACAGGGGATATCGAAGCCTCAGGTGATATACTGACCGCCATTGGCGGTGAGGGTCGAGCCGGTGATGAAGCCGGCGTCCTCGGAAGCGAGGAAGACGACGCAGCGCGCGATCTCCTCCGCCTCGCCGAGCCGGCCAATCGGGATCTGGGCGACGATCGATTCACGCACTTTTTCCGGCACCGCCATGACCATTTCGGTGGCGATATAGCCGGGGCAGATGACATTAACGGTGATGCCCGCGCGAGCACCCTCTTGTGCTAAGGCCTTGGTGAAGCCGATGTCGCCGGCCTTTGAGGCCGAGTAATTGACCTGGCCGGTCTGGCCTTTCTGGCCGTTGATCGAGGAGATGATGATGACGCGGCCGAACTTGCGGTCGCGCATGCCGCCCCACAGCGGGTGCGTCATGTTGAAGACGCCGGACAGATTGGTGTCGATGACGTCTTTCCACTGATCGCGCGTCATCTTGTGGAACATGGCGTCGCGGGTGATGCCGGCGTTGTTGACCAGCACGGAAACCGGGCCGAGATCGGCCTCGATCTGCTTGATACCGGCGGCGCAGGCATCGTAGTCGGCGACCGACCATTTATAAACTGGGATGCCTGACATCGCGTTGAATTTTTGCGCCGCTTCGTCATTGCCGGCATAATTTGCGGCGACGTTGTACCCGGCATTTTTCAGGCCGATCGAAATCGCCGCGCCAATACCGCGCGATCCACCGGTGACGAGCGCTACCCTTGTCATATTTCTCCTCCCTTTACTCCATGCGCGGCGGGCGACGAATGGGATCGCTCTGACGGCGATTGGACCCCGTTCGCCACCGACTATTTCATGGCTTGCTCAGACTTGTCTTCACGGCTTCGAATATGGCCTCACAGTGCTTCCACGCACATGGCAACGCCCATGCCGCCGCCTATGCATAGCGTGGCGAGGCCTTTCCTGGCGCTTCTGCGGCGCATCTCGAAGACCAGCGTATTGAAGATGCGGGCGCCCGAGGCGCCGACCGGATGGCCGATGGCGATGGCGCCGCCATTGACGTTGACGATGGACGGCTCCCAGCCCATGTCCTTGTTGACGGCGCAGGCCTGTGCGGCAAAGGCCTCATTGGCCTCGACCAGGTCGAGATCGCCGACCGACCAGCCGGCCTTGGCCAGCGCCTTGCGCGAGGCGGGAATAGGCCCAGTGCCCATGATCTGCGGATCGACCCCCGCGGTTGCCCAGGAAACGATGCGCACCAGCGGCGTGATGCCGCGCTTTGCGGCTTCGGCTTCGGTCATCAGCACCACGGCAGCGGCGCCGTCGTTGATGCCGGAGGCATTGGCGGCGGTCACCGTGCCTTCCTTGTCGAAGGCGGGCTTGAGCTTAGTCATCGCCTCGAGCGTGGCGCCGTGGCGGATGTACTCGTCCTGGTCGACAATGGTGTCGCCCTTCCTGCCCTTGACAGTAAAGGCAACGATCTCGTCCTTGAATTTTCCGGCCTTCTGGGCGGCCTCGGCCTTGTTCTGCGAGCCAACGGCGAACTGGTCCTGGTCGTCGCGGGTAATCTGGAACTGGTTGGCGACGTTCTCGGCCGTGTTGCCCATGTGGTAGCCATAGAAGGCGTCGGTCAGGCCGTCCTTGATCATGGTATCGATCAGCTTGAAGTCGCCCATTTTGACGCCGCCACGCAGGTGCTGCGCATGCGGCGCCATCGACATCGATTCCTGACCGCCGGCGACGATGATTTTTGCGTCGCCCTGGGCGATCTGCTGCATGCCGAGCGCGATGGCGCGCAGGCCCGAGCCGCAGAGCTGATTGAGGCCCCAGGCGGTCGCTTCCTGCGGCACGCCTGCCGCCATCGCCGCCTGCCGTGCCGGGTTCTGGCCTTGAGCCGCGGTCAGGATCTGGCCGAGGATCACCTCATCGACCTCCTTGCCGTCGACGCCGGCACGGGCGAGCGCTTCCTTGACGGCGACGGCGCCCAGTTCATGGGCCGGTGTGTTGGCAAAGGCGCCGTTGAAGGAACCGACGGGCGTGCGCGCCGCACTGGCGACGACAATGGCATTGGAAGCGGACATGCTCTTCTCCAGACTTCGAGGTCGAATTGGGGTGCGGTCAGCGACTTTTCTTGCCCTTTCCATGACCCAAGTCAAACCGGAAATGGGCATGCCGGGTATGCGCCGCAAGCAGGTTGCGCATTCGCCATGGAAACAGCCCGCCCGTTGCTGCGCAGCATATTTAGCCTGCCATGCAGCATTAATCGATCCCGCACTGCACAAACCGCTTGGAATTGTGACGCTTTTGCGCATATCCTTGAAAAGCGCAATCGTTATCGGCTGCTTACTCAAGTGTGCCGGTGTCCCGGGAGGATATTGATGGCCGCGAAAGACGAACCGATTATCATCAAGAAGTATGCCAATCGCCGCCTCTACAACACCGGCACCAGCACTTATGTGACGCTCGAGGATCTTGCCGAAATGGTCAAGAAGGGCGAGGAATTCACCGTACAGGATGCCAAGACCGGCGACGACATCACCCATCCTGTGCTGACCCAGATCATCTTCGAACTGGAGAACAAGGATGGCCAAAACATGCTGCCCATTCCGTTCCTGCGCCAGTTGATCGCCTTTTACGGCGACCAGATGCAGATGATCGTGCCGAGCTTCCTCGAGCAGTCGATGATCGCCTTCTCAAAGGAGCAAGAGCGCTTCCGCGAGCAGATGAAGGGTGCCTTGGGCAAGTCACCGCTCGACATGATGAAGATCGCCACGCCGATCAAGGCGCTGGAAGAACAGACGCGCCGCAACATGGAGATGTTCCAGAACGCCATGCGCCTGTTCACGCCCTTCCCACCCGCAGGCTCGAATGGCTCTTCTGCAGCGCCGGCAGAGCCAGCCAGGAAAGAAGCATCGGAAAAACCCGATGATCTTCAGGAGCTGAAGGAACAGATCGCCGCCATGCAGCGCAAGCTCGACACCATGTCGTGATCACCGGCCGGACAAGGTCCGGCCGAAACCATCCTCAGCGGCCCGTGTCAGAACATCTCCGCCTCGAATGAGGCAGAGAGATGCCATCCGGCCCACCCTATTTCGTCGTCACCGTCACCAGAGCGGTAACGGGTTTGCCGTCCACAAGGATGGGCTTGTGATGATCATCGGCAAGGAGGATGCCGATCACGTGCGTACCGACGGCATCCGGACAATGGCCGAAACGAGCTTTGATAAGATCGCCGCCAAAGTCGCTGTTCATGCTGTTGTACGGCCTGCCGGGGATGTTGCAGCTGTCTCCATCGGGATCGATCTTCATATGCACGTGGCCGCATTGGCTGTTGTCGCCGCATTTGCCCGCAGGGAGCAGCGTGAGGTTGCTCCTGACGACGACGCCTATTGCCTTTTCCGCATCATTGCCGAGTTCGATGACCGAACCGGCGGCCGGCCAGACGATTTCCAGGGTAAGCCGATCTTCGGCCTGGGCAGACCCGAGCGACAATAAGGAGAAAGCGAGGGCAGTCGTTGCGATGATGCGAAGCATGGTAACCTCCGTTGGTGTGTAATCACCGATTACATATGAATCGCTCAAGCGCAAGAAAATAATCGGTGATTACATTTTGGCCTTGTGCTACTGGGAAGGCATGACCAACCCCACGGATTCCGGCGAAGCCGCCAACCCCAAGCGCTATCATCACGGCAATCTGGTCGAGGCCTTGATTACTGCAACGGTGGAGATCATCGAGGAACGCGGAGCGGAGCATGTGTCCGTGCGCGAAGCCGCAAAGCGGGCCGGCGTTTCGCCCGGCGCGCCATTCCGGCATTTTCGGTCGAAAACAGCACTGCTGACCGCAGTCGCCGAACAGGCCATGAACCGGCTGACTGAGGCCGTTGCCGATGCACAGTCAAAAGTCGACAGCGCAGATCCTATCGCGGCGTTCGAAGCAATCGGACAAGGCTATCTGGAATGGGCGATCAGCAATCCCACGCATTTCCAGATCATCAGTTCCCGGACACTGATCGATTTCGACGCGTCGGATAGTCTTCGTGATCAGAATGAAGCCATTCGTCGGAAGATGATCGACCTGCTGACCCAGGCGCAACAACAGGGTCAGCTTGCTCCGGACACCGACTTCGATCATCTGGTGCTTGCCGCGCGCGCCTTTGTCTATGGGTTGGCGCGCATGGCGATCGATGGCCATTTTCCGGAGTGGCATCCGTCCGAGCCGCCGTCCCTCGCCGTGCGGAGGGCGCTGCGTCTTTTTATGAGTCGGATTTCATCCAAAACACAATCTTAGGAACATCCCAACAGGCTTCCCGGGATTGCAGACAAAACTGTTTTCATACGGCCTGTCAGGGCACAACTTCGAGTGAGAACGGCATCTTCGTGACGAAAATTTCATGTCGTCGCCGATCCGTGCCGCTGTTCTTGCGCCACACGAGACATATATGCTGCACTGCAATATGTTCCCGTTAGCACCCTACCGAAGGATTTCGCCTTGCCCAGCAGAAAAACCGCCATCGTCACGGGTTCCACCTCGGGCATCGGGCTGGCCATCGCCCATGCACTCGCGGCGGAAGGCTGCAACGTCGTTGTGAATTCCTTTTCCGACACGGCCGACGACCGGGCCATCACCGAAGCGATTGCCAAACATCACAAGGTGAAGGCCGTCTATATCAAGGCGGACATGTCGAAGCCGGCCGAATGCCGGGCGCTGGTTGCGAAGGCAGCCGAGACATTCGGTTCGGTCGACATTCTGGTCAACAATGCCGGCATCCAGCATGTCGCGCCGGTGGAAGAATTTCCGATCGAGAAGTGGGATGCGATCATCGCCATCAATTTGTCGTCGGCCTTCCACACCATCGCCGCCGCGATCCCACTGATGAGAGAAGCCGGCGGCGGCAGGATCGTCAACGTCGCCTCGGCCCACGGGCTGGTCGCCTCGCCGTTCAAGTCGGCCTATGTTTCGGCCAAGCACGGCATCATGGGGTTGACCAAGACGGTCGCTTTGGAACTGGCGCGCGACAAGATCACCTGCAACGCCATCTGCCCCGGCTATGTGCTGACGCCGTTGGTCGAGGCACAGATCCCCGACCAGATGAAGGCCAACAAAATGGACCGCGACACGGTGGTCCGCGAGGTCATGCTCGAAAAGCAGCCGACCAAGGAATTCGTCACGGTCGAGCAGGTCGCCGCTGCCGCACTGTTCCTGTGCTCGGATGCGGCAGCGCAGATCAACGGCACGCATATCTCGGTCGACGGCGGCTGGACCGCCCAGTGAATTTTGGGCGTGCGAAACAAGTCTGGACAAATAAGGGCAACGCCATGACGACAAACGGCAAGGCGGAGGAGCCCAAGAAGATCAACGTCGCACTGCAGGGTGGCGGCTCGCACGGCGCTTTTTCGTGGGGCGTGCTCGACCGACTGCTGGAGGACGGGCGGCTCGAGATCGCGGCGGTGTCGGGCACCAGCGCCGGCGCCATGAACGCGGTGGCGCTGGCCGACGGTTTCGTGCGCGGCGGCGTCGAGGGCGCGCGGCGCAAGCTCGACGATTTCTGGCGCGCGGTGGCGCTGAAGGGCCGCTTCAGCCCGGTGCAGCGCATGCCGTGGGACGTGGCCTGGGGCAACTGGTCGATCGAGAATACGCCCGGCTACCTCTTTTTCGACACCATGTCGCGGGTGTTTTCGCCCTATGTCGCCAACCCGCTCGGCCTCAACCCGCTGCGCGACGTGATCGAGCAGGAGATCGATTTCGGCAATGTGCGCGCCTGCAAGTCGATGGAGTTGTTCATCTCCGCGACCAATGTCGAGACCGGACAGTTGCGCGTCTTTTCCGATGGCGAGATCGACCTCGACACTGTGATGGCGTCGGCCTGCCTGCCGCAACTGTTCCGCGCCGTCGAGATCAAGGGCGTGCCCTACTGGGATGGTGGCTATGGCGGCAATCCGGCGCTGTTTCCATTCTTCAAGACGGCTGCCACCGAGGACGTGCTGTTGGTGCAGATCAATCCGGTGGTGCGCGAGGGGACGCCGAAGAGCGCCAACGAAATCCAGAACCGTATCGACGAGATCACCTTCAATGCCGGGCTGCTGCGCGAATTCCGCTCGATCGCCTTCGTAAAGGAGCTGATCGCGGCCGGCCGGCTGCCGCATGGCGAATATCGCGACATCCGCATGCACCGGATCGACGCCGACGAGGCGTTCAAGGACCTGTCGGCATCGTCGAAGGTCAATGCCGAATGGGCGTTCCTGACCTATCTGCGCGACCTCGGCCGCACCGCCGCCAGCGACTGGCTGGAGGAGAATTACGACGCCGTCGGCAAGCGGCCGACGCTCGATCTTTCCGGCGAGCTCGACGACGGCTTCAAGCCGGTACGTGGGCCGGCGCCGGGCCGGCGGGTGAAGGCCTTCCTCGCGGCGCGTAAGAAGCCGGAGGCGGCGCGCCGCCAGGCCTGAAGCGTTTGGGGACGTCAGCCTTTTTTCAAGGCTAGATCGATCACCCTGATCAGGGCGGCGGCGGCTTGTCGTTGCTCGTCCGGATCGCTGATGCGCGTCTTCATGCCTTCCAGCCCGTCAAGCAGCATGTCGGCCAGCAGTCTTGCCGACAGGCCTCTGGCGGTGAGGTCGGCGCCGTTTCTCCTGGCCTCGTTCTCGATTGCCGTGGCGACATGCTCGACAAGACCGCCGCGCCAGCATCCGACCAGATCGGCCACACTCGACTTCATGTCGAGGAGTTCGGCGCCATGCGGCGAGGTGACGACCGTGCGCATCATCGAGATCAGCGCTCCGTCAATGGCCCGCGTCATGCGCTCGGCGAAGGCGCCGTCCCCGGCAAGCGCCGTTTTCGCCTGCTCGATCGAACGGCCAAGCAGCATCATGGCTATGGCGCGGAAAATATCGGTCTTGTTCTTGAATTGGAGGTAGAGCGCCGGCCGCGACATGTCGGCGGCACGTGCAATGTCGTCCATGGTGGTGCGGGCGAAGCCATAGGCCAAAAACACCTTCATCGCGCCGTCGAGGATACGGCCGCGTTTGGGGTCTATGTCGGCGATGTCTTCGATCTCGATCATTGGCAAACACTATCTGCCGCAACTCTATTGACAAAATAACGAAATTTGTCAAGGTGTATAAGGACGAATGACCAGTCGGCCATTCGCCTCGGGCTGTGGACGACAACGAAGGGTATCCCCATGCGCCTCACCGTCGACGGGCAGGCATTCGACATCAATGCCGATCCGGAAATGCCGTTGCTGTGGGCGCTGCGCGACCTCATGGGCAAGACCGGACCTAAGTTCGGCTGCGGCATCGCCGCTTGCGGCGCCTGCACGGTGCATATCGACGGCCAGCCCGTCCGCTCCTGCTCGCTGCCGGTCGGTCAAGTCACCGGCGCGGTCACCACGATCGAAGGCATCGGCACCGAAGGCAAACTGCACCCAGTGCAGCAGGCATGGCTGGAAGAGCAGGTCGCCCAGTGCGGCTACTGCCAGGCCGGCCAGATCATGAGCGCGGTGGCGCTGCTCGACGAGATCGCCGACCCGACCGATGCCGACATTGACAATGCCATGGGCGGCAATCTCTGTCGCTGCGGTACCTATCCGAAGATTCGCGCGGCGATCAAACGAGCGGTCGTGCTCAAGACGGCGGGGATCTGACAATGGCCAGTATCGGAAAGATCGCCCGCCGCACGTTTCTCATCGGCGCGGCCG
This sequence comes from Mesorhizobium sp. WSM4823, assembly GCF_055811195.1. Lineage (NCBI taxonomy): Bacteria > Pseudomonadati > Pseudomonadota > Alphaproteobacteria > Hyphomicrobiales > Phyllobacteriaceae > Mesorhizobium > Mesorhizobium sp. WSM4823. Next base: position 285,330 of record NZ_JBVVQL010000003.1, on the reverse strand, counting down.
CCGTCGCGGGCGGCGTCGCCGTCGGCTACTATTACTACCGCAAACCCTATCCGAATCCGCTGGAAGGTGATCTCGCGGCCGGTGAAGCGACCTTCAATCCCTATGTGAAGATCGGCGCCGACAACACCATCACCGTCGTCGCGCCGAGAGCCGAGATGGGCCAAGGCATCTCGACGACGCTTGCCGCCATGGTTGCCGAAGAGCTCGATGTCAGTCTCGATCAGGTCAAGGTCGAGCATGGCCCGGCCGCCTACGCCTACTACAACGCGGCGATCCTGGAAGAGGGCGGTCCGTTCGCCTTCTTCGACGAAAGCATGACCGCCGAAGCAGTGCGCGCCGGCATGGGCGTCGTCGGAAAATTCCTCGCCCTCCAAGGCACCGGCGGCTCGGCCTCGACGCGCGACGGTTTCGACAAGATGCGGCAAGCAGGCGCCGCCGCTCGGCAGATGCTGATTGCTGCGGCCGCGCAAAAGTTCGGTGTAGCCGCGGCCGATCTGGAAACAGCCAATGGCACGGTCCTGCACAAGGCGTCAGGCAAGTCGGTGACCTATGGCGCCATCGCCGCGACCGCTGCGACGATGCCGCCGCCTGGGAATGTCAGGCTCAAGGACAAAGCCGACTGGAAACTGCTCGGCAAAGCGCAAAAACGCGTCGACATGCTGGCCAAGGTCACCGGGGCGCCGATCTTCGGCATCGACGTGACGCTGCCGGACATGCTGTGCGGCACGGTCAAGATGAGCCCGCGGTTCTGGGCCAAGCCGGTCAAGGCGGACTTCTCCAAGGCCGAGAAAATGCCTGGCGTGATCAAGATCATGCCGATCGAAACGAATTACGGCCACGGTTTCGGCATCATCGCCGAGAACACATGGGCGGCGTTCAAGGCGGCGGAGGCGATCGACGCCGAATGGGCGGATCCCGAATATCCGTTGGACAGCGCCGCCATTTCCGAAGCCTTGAAGCAGGCGCTTAGAACCAAAGGGTCGGCGATGCGCGACGATGGCGATGTCAATACCGCCTTCGCCGACGCGCCGCGCGAAAGAATAGTCGAGGCCAACTACGCGGTGCCCTATCTGGCCCATGCGACGATGGAGCCGATGAACGCCACGGCGCAATTGAAGGACGGCGTCCTCGACATCTGGTGCGGCAACCAGGCGCCGACCCTGGTGCGCCAGCTTTGCGCCAATGCTGTCGGCATCGAACAGGACAAGGTCGGCGTGCATACCACATTCATGGGCGGTGGCTTTGGCCGACGTGTCGAGGTGGATTTTGCGCTCTGTGCCGCGCTGATGGCGAAAGAAACGGCAGGCCGGCCGATCAAGGTGATCTGGACGCGCGAGGAGGACATGCGCCACGACGCGTACCGGCCGGCTTCTGTCGGTAAATTCCAGGCGCGGCTTGGCGACGACGGCATGCCAATCGCCGTCGACATGACAATCGCCTCGCCATCGCTGATAGCCAGCACCTTGCGCCGGCTGTTTCCCTCGATATCGCCGCTCGGTCCCGACAAGTCCATCGTCGACGGCGCCTACGACCAGCCCTACACGATCCCGAATTATAGGGTGACCGGCGTCGCTGCGCCCGTCTCCATCCCGGTCGGCTCCTGGCGGTCAGTCGGCAGTTCAATCAACGGGTTCTTCCATGAAGGGTTTCTGGACGAGATCGCCGTCGCCGGGAAAACCGACCCGGTCGAACTGCGCAAGCAGCTAATGGCTGCCTACCCGGCAGCGGTGAAGGTGGTCGAAAAGGTCGCCAAGATGGCGAAATGGGGCGAGGCACTGCCCGCCGGCAAGGCCAAGGGCATAGCGTTTACGCTGTCCTTCGGCAGCTGGGTCGGCGAGATCGTCCAGGTCGCCGACACGCCTGCCGGCATCCGCATCGAGAAGGTGTGGATCGCCGCCGATGTCGGCACTGCACTCGATCCCGGCATCATCGAGGCACAGCTCGTTTCCGCCGCCATCTATGGCCTGTCGGCGGCGATGGGTCAGGAAATCACCTTCGCGGACGGCATGGTCGAACAGTCGAATTTTCACGACTACGATGCCATGCGCATCTCCCAGTGTCCGGCGTTCGAAGTCGCTATCCTGGAAAATTTTCACAAGATGGGGGGTGTCGGCGAGGTCGGCACGCCGCCGGCGGCACCGGCACTCGCCAATGCCGTCTTCGCGCTGACCGGCAAGCGCATCCGGACACTGCCCTTGTCGAAGGAGGTGACCTTTGCATGAAACTGTTTCCCACCATGCTGACAGCTGCTGCCATGCTGTTTCGACGGCGCATTTCCCATCGGCATTAGCGCGCCAGGCACTGCTCCGATGACAATCAACGCAGCCAAGGACTTGCCGGAGTGGGACGGGCTTTTACACGGTGTTTCGCATTCGCGTTGGGCCGAATGCGATGTCGCGGGCGAACGGCCATGCTGGTCCGGTGCGCCTCATGGCAGCGAGCGCGTCTTGCCCGGCGAAGTAATGTTGCCGCAATTTTTCTGACTATATTGCGGTGCAACTTTGATGTAGAAGCGCAGCTCGCCGATCACGGCAAATTGAACACGGCCTTGCGCGCACCCATATCGGCGCCGCGCCCGAGTTAGAAGACGCGGTAGTTGAAGACACGGTCTGGCCGAACCCCGCGCACTGGAAAAACGACGATGCCGAAATACAGGTTTCACAAGCTTGCAGCCATTGTTGTGCTTGTTGGGTTCGCTGCCTGGATGGTGACGGGCGAGTTCTCGTCCGTCGGTAGCGCGGCCGCCGACAACGAACCCAAGGCGGGGGAGCAGCCAAAGGCGGCTGACGCGGGCAAGCCCAAGCCCACCGAGGCGGAACAGCCCAAGGCAGCCTTGCGCACCGTCGCGGTCATAACCCCGCCGCGGCGCACCTATGCGCGCGCCATTCGGATTTCCGGGCTGACCGAAGCCGACAAGCGCGCGGTCCTGGCGACGCGCGTTGCCGGCGTCATCGACAAGTTGCCCGTTAGCCAAGGCCAGCACGTCAAGACGGGCGACCTGGTGCTGATGCTTGCCGCCGAGGAAAAAATCTCGGCGGTCGACAATGCCAAGCAGCTTGTCGTGCAGCGCCAGGCAGAGCTCGCTGCAGCCCTTCGGCTGATGAAAACCGGCAATCTGCCCAAGCTGCAGCTCGATACTGCCCGCTCGAATTTGACCTCGGCGCAAGCCCTGTTGGAAACGGCGCAAGCCGAGCTCGACCGTAACGAGGTGAAGGCACCGTTCGACGGCGTCATCGACAGGGTGCCGGTGGAACTCGGCAGCTCGGTGATGCAGGGCGGCGAGGTGGCGACCATCCTGAAGCTCGATCCGGTAATTGCCCGCGGCGAAGTCAGCGAACGTGATCTCGGCTTTCTGAAGAATGGCGACAAGGCGAACGTACGTTTGGTCAGCGGCCAGAATGTCGAGGGCACGGTGCGCTATATCAGCCGCGACGCTTCCTCGGCCACTCGCACCTTTCGGGTCGAGATCGCAATCCCTAATCCCGAAGGCACCATCCCAGCCGGGATGACGGCCGAGATCGCGCTGAGCGCGCAACCGACCGACGCCGTCATGCTGCCGCGATCGGTGGTCACGCTCGGCGACAAGGGCGATCTCGGCATTCGCGCCGTCGACAAGGACGACAAGGTCGTGTTCTTCCCGATCGACCTGGTCGACGACACGCCAACCGGCCTGGTGCTCGGCGGCATCCCGGCCGATGCGCGTGTCATTGTCGCCGGTCAGGAACTGGTGACCGAAGGCGAAGTGATCAAGCCGGTCGAGGCCGACCAGGCGACCATCCAAAAGCTGTTGGGCGAAGCGACGGCCGGGACGCAGTAATCATGGATATCGTCAAAGTTGCGATCAACAATGCCCGGCTGACCATTTCAGTCCTGATCTTCCTCATCCTTGCCGGTGCGGTCGCCTACCAGTCGACGCCGAAGGAAGCGGAACCGGACGTTCCGATTCCGATGATGTATGTCAGTCTGATCTATCAGGGCATCTCGCCCGAGGATTCGGAGCGCCTTCTGCTGCGGCCGATGGAAGCCAAGCTGAAAAGCCTCAAGGGCCTCAAGGAAATGCGCTCGGCCGCCTTCCAGGGCGGCGGCTATGTCCTGGTCGAGTTCCAGCCGCAGACGGACCTGGCAACGGCGCTGCAGGACACTCGCAGCAAGGTCCAGGACGGCAAGGCCGACCTGCCGCAGGCAGCCGAGGAGCCTGTGGTTACCGAAGTCAACATCTCCGAATTCCCCGTCCTGGTGGTGACGCTGTCGGGCGAGGTGCCCGAGCGCGTGCTGACGGCGGCGGCGCGCGAATTGCGCGATCGCATCGAGGAGGTGCCTGGCGTGCTGGAAGGCTCGCTGCAGGGCGCGCGCGACGATCTCGTCGAAGTCGTCATCGATCCGATGAAACTGTCTTCCTACGGGCTGCAGCTCGAGCAGCTGATCGGCGCCGTCGGCAATTCCAACAGTCTTGTCGCCGCCGGCAACATCGAAGGGTCCGAAGGCAAATACGCGGTCAAGGTTCCCTCGCTTATCGAGACGCCGGAGGACGTCGCAAACCTGCCGGTCGTGGCCACCCCCAACGCGGTGGTGCAGGCCAAGGACATCGCCACCGTCCGCTCCACCTTCAAGGATGCCGAGACGGTCACCCGCCTCGACGGCAAGCCGGCGATCGCAATCGAGGTGAAGAAGCGCATCGGCTCCAACCTTATCGACACGATTGCCAAGGTCACGGAAGTCTCCGACGCCTTCATAAAGACCATGCCGGAAGGCATGCACGTCACCTACACGCAGGACAAATCGGTCTTCGTCAACCAGTTGCTCGGGGATCTGCAGAACCACGTGATGATCGCCGTGATCCTGGTGTTCATCGTCATTCTCTATGCCCTGTCGGGCCGTGCGTCGGTGCTGATTGGCCTCGCCATTCCATCGTCCTTCCTGATCGGCATCCTGCTGCTGGCCATGATGGGCTACACGATCAACATGATCGTGCTGTTCAGCCTGATCCTGGCGGTCGGCATGCTGGTCGACGACGCCATCATCGTCACCGAATTCGCCGAGCGGCGCATGAGCGAAGGCATGCCGAAGGCAGCGGCTTTCGAACTTGCGGCCAAACGCATGGCTGGGCCGGTCATTGCGGCGACGATGACGCGCATCGCCGCCTTTTCGCCACTGCTGTTCTGGCCGGGCATCATCGGCGACTTCATGAAATACATGCCGATCACGCTGATCGTCACGCTTTCGGCCTCGATGCTCTATGCGCTGGTGTTTGCGCCGACGCTGGGCGCCCTGTTCGCCAAGGCGCCGCCCCATGACGAGGACGACAACCGTGACGGCTGGTACATGGCCGTGGTCAAGCAGGCGGTGCGCTTTCCGGTCACCGTGCTTGTGCTCACCGTCGCGCTTTTGTTCGGTGTCGGCTTTGCCTATTCGAAATACGGCGCCGGCGTCGAGTTCTTCCCCAATGTCGAGCCTGACTACGGCCTGCTCTATGTGCACGCCCGCGGCAACCTTTCGCTCGCCGAAATGGATGCCGCCACCAAGATCGCCGAGGATCGGCTTCTCGGCTGGCCAGGCGTGAAATCGGTCTACACCCGTGTCGGCAAATCGCAAGGCGGTGGCCAGGACATACCTGAAGACGTGGTCGGGGTGATCCAATACGAATTCGTCGACTGGCGCGAGCGCAAATCGGCGAATGCGATCCTGGACGAACTGCGCGGCGTCATGGCCGGCATTCCCGGCGTCGACGTCGAGGTTCGCGTGCCCGAGGCCGGCCCGCCCACCGGTAAGCCGATCCAGATCAGGCTTTCGGCCGTCGACCCGAAAGGTCTCGACGACAAGGCGCGCGCGGTCGCCGCCCGCATTGCCAAAGTGCCCGGTGTGATCGACATTTCCGACGGCCTGCCGCCGCCCGGCGTCGACTGGGCGCTGGAGGTCGATCGCGCCAAGGCGGCACAATACGGCATCAGCCCGACGTCGGTCGGAACGGTGGTGCAACTGGTGACGAACGGGCTGAAGCTCAGTGAATATCGGCCAGCCGGCGCTGACGATGCCGTCGACATCAGACTGCGCCTGCCCGAGGACCGGCGTACGCTGTCGACACTCGACGACCTCAGGGTGCAGACCTCGCAAGGGTCGGTGCCGATCTCGAATTTCGTCGTGCGCAAGCCCGAGCCGACTGTCGGCATCCTCAACCGCATCGACGGCGCGCGCACGGTGGTAATCCAGGCCAATGTCGCCGCCGGCGAGCAAGTCGCTGCTGTCCAGCAGCAGGTCACCCAGGCTGTCGCCGACATGGACCTCGGCAGCGGCATACGCTGGAAGCTCGCCGGCTCGAACGAGGACAGCGCGGAGGCCAGCGCCTTCCTCAGCAAAGCTTTCGGCGCCGCGATCTTCCTGATCTTCATCGTGCTTCTGGCGCAGTTCAACAAGTTCACCAGCGTCTGGCTGGTGCTGTCCTGCGTGGTCATGGCGACGGTCGGCGTGTTCCTGGGACTTCTGATAACGGGAGAGACTTTCGGCATCGTCATGTCGGGCATCGGCGTTATCGCGCTGGCCGGCGTGGTGGTGAACAACAACATCGTGCTGATCGACACCTATGACCGGCTGCGTGAAGAGGGCTGGGACAAGGTCGAAGCGGTGCTGCAGACCTGTCGCGAACGTGCCCGCCCGGTCGTGCTGACGGCAGTGTCGGCAATTCTCGGCGTGCTGCCGATCGCCTTCGGCCTCGGCCTTGAAATTTTCCATCACGAGACGACGATCAACGCGCCGTCGACGCAATGGTGGATTTCACTATCCTCGGCGATCGTCTTCGGCCTGTCCTTCGCTACCGTGCTGACGCTGGTGGTGACGCCGTCGATGCTGATGGTGTTCACCCGGGCCAAGGTCAAGCCCGGCGCACGGCGCGGCTGGTTCAGCCGCCTGTTCGGGCGCGGCAAGGGAGCGATTTCATCGCCGCAGGCTCCGGAACCAGAGATCGGTACGGAGCCGCAGATAGCCTTCCCGAAGGCCGCCGAATAGGCCGATTGCTTCGTCAGGCAGATCATTCAGGTAAAAGGCCGCCGGGAACAACCCAGCGGCCTTTTGCATTGTCCTGTCATGCGACACCTCAAAGCGGGGAGTTTCTCATGACGCTCAGCACCATTCTCGTCATCATTCTGATCCTCATCCTGATCGGCGCGGTGCCGGCATGGCCTCATTCGCGTTCCTGGGGTTATGGTCCCTCCGGTATCGTCGGCGTCATCCTGGTCGTGCTTTTGGTGTTGCTGCTGATGGGCCGGATCTGACCCGGAGTTTGATGCGCATAAACGCTGCGGCGCTGCGTGTCCTTTGGGCCCGCAGCGCCGTAGCATTTGATTGCGCATGGTCCTTCAGGCAGCTTTCGCAACGCCATCAATCGTGACGACACCGATATTATCGAGAGCTTCTGCCACCGCCCTATCCAGTGGCGTATGCGGGATCGTGCCGATGATGCCTTCCAGCCTTGCCGAGACCAGCTGGTGTGGCTCGAAGCGGAGGTAGGACATCGAGACGAGCTCGCGCCACATCGCCACGAATGGGCTGCCGGCGCGCAGCACCCACCACGGCATCGATGTTAGTTTCAGCGTGCACCCCAGTGCCTGTTCCGCGGACGCCTTGATCTCCAGATCGGTGACGGCGTGGCCCGGAAAGTTCAGGGCCTCGTAAGAGCCGAGCTTATCGAGGTTTTCGGTCAATCCGACGAAAGCCTTGGCCAGGTCTGGCAGATAGGCCCATTCATGCACGAGATTGGCCGGCCCGGGGGCCGTATAGACACCCTTGTCCATCTTGGCGGCCACAATCAGATCGAACCACGAGCCGGTGCCGGTGCCACCGAAGAAATCGCCGGCGCGCAGCAGAATGGTCCGCACGCGGCCCGCTTCAGCCTCGCGGCGAAAGAGGTCTTCCATGGCGACACGGATGCGGCCCTTTTCGGTCGTGGGGTGGAATGGCGTGTCTTCGGTGATGACCGCCGGCATCGGCGAGCCGTAATTGTAGACGCTGCCTGGAGCGAGGTGCAATGCGTCGTTTGCCCGGCAGGAGGCCATGACGTTCTCGGCCATCGGCAGGCACTTGCTCCAGTCGGTGTAGATCGGGTTGAGGCCATTGAAGATGATGTCGACGCCTTGCGTGGCGCGGATAAGCGCTTCGCGATCGAGGCCATCGCCGGCGACGGCCGTGGCGCCGGTGAGTTCTGCCGGTATCTTGCCGCTGCGGGTGATGGCGAGGACATCGTAGCCGGCGTCGATGAAGGCCTTGGCCACCACGCGGCCGAGCCGGCCATTGGCACCCAGAATTGCGATCTTGGTCATTTTCGTCTCCGTGTTTGCGTTACCGCGCAATATGATCCGCCCGCAAACGAATGGAAATTGACCGTATTTGGCGATCTGATATTCATTTTTGAATGGATATCGACTGGAACTTGATCAAGAGTTTTGTCACGGTGGCGGAAACCGGCAGCCTGTCCGCGGCCGCGCGCAAGCTGGCCGCAAGTCAGCCGACGCTTGGCCGCCATATCGCCGAGCTGGAGCAGGCGCTCGGCGTCACCCTGTTCCGGCGCGGGCGGCACGGGTATGCGCTGACCGAAGCCGGCAGCACGCTCTATGAACGCGGCCGGGCGGTAAGCGAGCAGGCGAGCGCCTTCTCATTATTGGCGCTGGGGTCTGTCGAGGCGATCGAGGGCACGGTGCGCATTGCCGCCAGCGAGGTGGTGGCGGCCTATGTCCTGCCGGAGATGACGGCCCGGCTGGGTGCCGAGGAACCCGGCATCGCGGTCGAAATCGTGGCGTCGAACCAGGTCGAGAACCTTTTGCGCCGCGATGCCGATATTGCCATCCGCATGGTCAAGCCGGCGCAGAACGAATTGATGGCGCGCAAGGTGACCGACATTCCGCTCCGCGCCTGCGCGGCAAAATCCTATCTCGACCGGCACGGTCGCCCGCTCAAGCCCGGCGATCTCGTTGGCCACGACCTGATCGGCTTCGACCGCAGCGACGAGATCATTCGCGGCTTTTCGCAGTTCGGTGTGCCGCTCACCCGCAATGCCTTCCGCTTCAGGACCGACAACCAGATCGTGCTGTGGGAGGCGGTGCGGGCGGGAAACGGCATCGGCTTCGGCCAGGAGCCGCTGGCCGACCGCGACCCGCTGGTGGAGACAGTGCTGCCGGACCTCGCACTGCCGATGCTGCCGGTATGGCTGGCCATGCATCGCGACGTGCGCACAAGCGCGCGAATCCGTCGTGTCGCGGATTTCCTCTACGAGGAGCTGAAACGCTATTCGGCTGGCGCAGCGTCGGGAGCGAATTCGGCGCGGTGAGCGAGCCCGGCCATCAAGAATACGATGACCAGCAGCCCCGACAGGGCGACGAAGATCGGACCGAAGCTTGAGTGCTCGGCGACGAAGCCGATTGCCGACGGCGCCACCAGAATACCCGAATAGCCCATTGTGGTGACGACGCTCATGCCGGTGCCGGACGACATACCTTCCTGGTTGCCGCCGGCCGAAAACAGGATCGGCACCATATTGGCGATGCCGAAGCCGCAAAAGGCGAACGCTGCTATGGCGAGCCAGGGCGAGGGAGCCAGCCCGGCCACCAGCATTCCGGCCGCGGCGACGATGGCTGAAACGCGCAGCGTCGTCACAGCACCGAAACGGTTGCGGACCCCGTCGCCAGCGAAGCGCATCACCGCCATGACGCCGGAAAAAGCGGCGTAGGCCAGGCCCGCTATTGCAAGGTCGGTGCCGAGTTCCTGCTGCAGGTAGAGCGCCGCCCAGTCGAGCACCGCGCCCTCGGAGATCATCGTCAGCAGCGCCATCAGCCCGACCAGATAGACCATCGGGTTTGCGGGAAGCGCAAATTTGCGGTGCCCGGTGACGGCTAATGATCCCTGGCGTGGCCTGTCCTCGGCGATCAGGTAGCGGACTGCCACCGCGATCATGGCAAAGGCGAGAGCCGTCACCACCGCCGCATGGGCGAGATGGCCGTAATTCTGGATGGCGATGCCGCCGAGAGCGCCGCCGGCGAAGCCGCCAAGGCTCCAGAAGCCGTGCGAGGACGACATGATGGCGCGAGACAATCGCCGTTCCACCGTGACCGCATTAGCGTTCATGGCGACATCCATACCGCCGATCGAACCGCCGAAGATGAACATGGCGATAGCCGCCAGCGGCACGTTGGGGGCCAGCGCCACAACTAGCAGGCCAAGGCTGCCGACAAGGCCGAACCAGCGCAGCACGGTGCGTGAACTATGCCTGGAGATCAGGTGGCCGCACCAGGACATCGCCGTGACCGCGCCGGCGCCGAACAAAAGGATAAGCAGGCCGAGCGTAAATTTGCTGATGTCGAGCCGGGTCAGAAACACCGGGATCTGCGGTGCCCAACTCCCGGTCAGGAAACCGTTGGCGAGGAAGATGGCTGCCACGGCCCATCGTCCACGAATGGCGGTCTGCATGATTTTTTCCGCGTCCATCGCGTGGAATCCGGTCTGAAAATGGCTTCGAGCGGCAAATTAGATCGATTCAATCGCCAGTCAAGCGCCGCCCTTCGGGAAGTGCTTGGACCAAAAAGCGAAATAGGACCAGCCCCGTTGGTGACGGATTTTCCCATGTTGGAGAGTTTGCGGAAACGCCTCTCCTGTTCGTCAGGGCAGGGGGAACTCAGTGATCCCTAGGGCGCCTTGCCTCGAACTCCGCCTTCTTGGCGTCGGAGGCGTCGGTCTGGTTAAGCGCCTGCCATTCGGCATAGGGCATGCCGTAGATGATCTCGCGCGACTGGTCCTTGCTGAGGTCGACACCCTCGGCCTCGGCGGCGTCGCGATACCAGTTGGACAGGCAGTTGCGGCAGAAGCCGGCGAGGTTCATCAGGTCGATATTCTGCACATCCGTGCGTTCGCGCAGATGCGCGACCAGCCGGCGAAAAGCGGCGGCTTCAAAATCGCGTTTTTGCGTGTCGCTGAGTTCGGTCATGTGTTCTTGGCCTCCTCGGCCCTCCTTACAGCGGCCCGGTGCGCGAGCCGAATCGTTTGATCTGATGTATATCGGGACGGCGGTTGATCGCGTCAACGATCGGCACCAGCCGTTCGGCCCAGGCGGTCGCGTTCTTCCGATCGGCGATCAGATCCTGGCGGATCTCTATCAGCGCATGGGCAAAGCCGTTGACGATCGCATGCCTGAACATGGTGTCGCCGCGCAATGCGCCGTCGTAGGGCTCGTTGTCGCCGACGACGAGGGTTTTGTCGGCGGCGAGCATATCGATCAGCGGTCGCGCCACCCGATCGTCGCGATCCCACAAGATGCCGACATGCCATGGGCGCACGAATCCCTGCATGAACGGGGTGAAGGAATGTACCGACAAGATGAAGGGCGCATTTGCGGAAGCCTGCGCCACCGAGCCGACCATGGCGCCGACCGCATCGTGATAGGGCCGGTAGAAGCGGTCGAGCCGCCTTTCGCGTTCTTCTGGAGTAAGCGGATAATTTCCCGAAATGACGGTTCCGTCATAGAGTTGGCGGATCAGCGTCGGATCGTCCTCGCCACGATTGGGATCGATCAGAAGCCGCGAAAAGTTGGCGAGCACCGCCGGCACGCCGAGCAAAGCTGCCAGTTCGCGCGTCACCGTCTCGACACCGATGTCGTAGGCGATATGGCGGTCGAATTCCGCCGCCGGCAGGCCGAGGCTGCCATAGTCCCCCGGCAGATCGCGACGGGCGTGATCGGCCAGGAGCACGATGCCTCGCTTGCGGTCGCCTTCGACGATGTCGAAAGGCGCGAAAACTGTGGATCGGATCATGGGCGGGAAATGGTCTATTCGCTGGCTTCCGGGGAGGGTGGTATCGTCATTCCACGAAGAGGACGCGTGCGCAATGCCGTCGTTTGGCCACGGTTTCTGCAGAAATCTGCCAGAAGGCGACAGACCGCGCGTGGGAGCCTTCCTAAATCGATTGGAATTGGGCAAAAGGGCGCGTTGACATGCGTCCGGACTTTTCCGAAAAGGGGCGTTGAGAGATGCAAATGTCGTTCTTCAGGGGTTTCAGGATGGGTTCCGCCGGCAGGCCGCGCGCGCGCTACGCCTTCGCCATGCCGCTCCTGACCACTGTTGTGGGGCTCGCCGCGATGGTTGCTGCCTCGCCCGCGCGCGCCGATTTCCGTGTCTGCAATGCCACGCAGAACCTGGTCGGCGTCGGCATCGGCTATCGCGCCAAGGCCGGCTGGATCACCGAAGGCTGGTGGCATATCGAGGGATCGAGCTGCAAGACGTTGATCGAGGGGCCGCTGTCATCAAGGTTTTACTATCTTTATGCAGAAGACGCCGAGCGTGGCGGACGCTGGGATGGCCCGATCAACATGTGCGTGGCCGAAAAAGAGTTCAAGATCGCCGGCGTTGCCGATTGCGTCGCCCGGGGCTTCCAGCGCGCCGGATTCCAGGAATATGACACGGGCGAGCAGGCGAGCTGGATGGTCCAGCTGACCGATGACCCCGCAACGGGGGGCGCTCCAGCCGCCCCGGGAACAAACAGTCAATGAGACGCAGCCGCAAGGTCAAGATACTCGCCACCATCGGTCCGGCCTCTTCCTCCGAGGACATGCTGAAGAAGCTCTTCGAAGCCGGCGCCGACGTGTTTCGCATCAATATGAGCCACACCGATCATGAATTGATGCGCACACTTGTCGGCCGCATCCGCACCGTCGAGAAAGCGGTCGGCCGGCCGATCGGCATCCTTGCCGACCTGCAGGGGCCCAAGCTTAGGGTCGGCAAATTCGCCAACGGTAAGGAGGCGCTGACACTCGGCCAGACGTTCACGCTTGACGACAATCCCGAGCCCGGCAATTCGACCAGGGTCTATCTGCCGCACCCCGAAATCCTGAGATCGGTCGAGGCTGGTCACCGGCTTTTGATTGATGACGGCAAGCTCGAACTGAAGGCGGTGAAGAGCGACGGCAAAGCGATTGTCTGCACCGTCGTCGCAGGCACCGGCATCTCCGACAAGAAGGGCGTCAGCCTGCCCGACACCGACCTGCCAGTCGGCGCGCTGACCGAAAAGGACCGCAGGGACCTCGATGCGGTGCTGGCCACCGGCGTCGACTGGGTGGCGCTGTCGTTTGTGCAGCGGCCGGAGGATCTGGCGGAAGCGCGCAAGATCGCGCGGGGCCGGGCGCTCATCATGGCCAAGATCGAAAAACCGCAAGCTGTCGCCCGGCTGGCCGAGATCATCGAACTTTCGGATGCGCTGATGGTCGCTCGCGGCGATCTCGGCGTCGAAATGCCGCTCGAAGCCGTGCCCGGCATCCAGAAGCAGATCACCCGCGCCGCGCGCCGCGCCGGCAAGCCGGTGGTGATCGCCACGCAGATGCTGGAATCGATGATCGCCGCGCCGGTGCCGACCCGCGCCGAGGTGTCTGACGTCTCGATCGCGGTGTTCGAAGGCGCCGACGCCATCATGCTCTCTGCCGAATCCGCTGCCGGCGCCTACCCGGTCGAGGCGGTTGCGATGATGAACCGCATCGCCAGCAAGGTCGAAACCGACCCAACCTATGCCGGCATCATCAATGCGCAGCGCTCGGAGCCGGAGGCGACCGGCGCAGACGCCATTTCGCTTGCCGCCCGCGAAATCGCCGAGACGCTGAAACTCTCGGCGATCATCAGCTATACGGCGTCGGGCACGACCGGGCTGCGCGCTGCGCGCGAGCGGCCGCAGGTGCCGATCGTCGCGCTGTCGCCGATCGTCAACACGGCGCGGCGGCTGTCGCTTTTGTGGGGCACGCATTGCGTCGTCTCGCCCGATGCCATCGACCTCGACGACATGGTCGACCGCGCTTGCCGCATCGCCTTGGACGAAGGGTTCGGCAAGCCGGGCGACCGTGTCATCATCACCGCCGGCGTGCCGCTGAGGACGCCCGGTTCCACCAACATGCTGCGCATCGCCTATGTCGGTTCGGACGCCCAGGCCAGACGCTAAATCGTCTAGAGCGGTTCAGCTTTTGATAGAATCGCTGACCCGCTCTAAGTATTTGTTTTTACGCAATTCCGAACGGAAAACCGCTACGCACTTTTCCTGGAATTGCTCTGAAGCTGCGCAGATCTCTTGAACGCGACAGGCTTTAGGCCGCTCGCGGGCAACTAGCCAATCTGAAGCCTCGCCTCGATGAGCGCAGCGGCTTGCCGGCCCGCGACCGAATCAAGACGGTGAGGCGACGGCGAGCACGATCGCGATTACCAGCAGGAGCGGCCCCATCCATTTGAAATGGCTGGGAAGGCGTGTCAGCCAGGTCTGTTGTCCGGTTTGGGGTTGGTTTGGCATCTGGAGGAACCCGTAGCCGACGCCCGTCATCCATAGACCGGCGCAAAACATTATGAATTCGTCGATGTAAGCTGCAATCATGATAGCCTTCCCTCTCCAATCTGGACAGGAAACCACACGGCGCGCTCACCGACAAGCAGTGCCGACGCGGTGGTTATGGCCATGACCACGCAAGAACGACAGCGATGTCGAAAATGCAGCCGTCGCGATACAAGGGCACCGGCGCGTCGGTATCAAATCCCTTCGCCGGCAAGTTCTTCCGAAAGCGTTCCGACCTGATCCTGGGCGCTGCGCAGCATCGGATAGATGCCAAGCACGCGCTGCCAGGCTTCCAGCGCCGATTCCTTGTGGCCGGTTACGGCCATGATCTGTGCCAGCCCTGACAGCGCGCCGAAATGGCGCGGCTCGAGCTGCAGCGTGCGGTCGATGTCCGCCATCGATTTCCCAAAATTATTCATCATGAAATGTACGGTGGCGCGCCGGTTCCAGCCTTCCGCATAGTCCGGTTGCAAGGTCACCACCTGGTCGAGGAAGTCGAGCGCCACGTCGAACTTCTTGTCCTCGATCGCCTTTTGCGACCATTGCATCATCAGGTCGATCGAGGCGCTGCCGGATTGCACCCATTCGTTCGAGATGCGCGCGGCGATGCGCTCTGCGGCTCTTTCGTTGCGCTCGCGCTTCAGGTCGACAAACAGCTGGTCGAGCCTTGCCTCCCTGGTCGTGGCAACCGGAGGGGCGACCGTGTCGTCCGCTTGAGCCGGAGGTACGGCCGAGCCGAAAAGAAAAAGCGCCGCGAAGAATGCAAAACGAATCCGCATGACCGGGAATCTAACCCCGGACAGCGGATCGTCAAACTGAATTTAGCGTGAGAGGGCCGGCAGGCCAGCAATTACATCATGCAGCGTGGAGGCAGGCCTCCACGCGAAAAGATTCAGCCCTGGCGCGCCTTGTAGCGCGGAGCGGTCTTGTTGATGATGTACACGCGGCCCTTGCGGCGAACCAGCTGGTTGTCGCGGTGACGCGCCTTGAGCGCCTTGAGCGAATTCTTGATCTTCATGGTCTTGCCCGTCGGTCTGGGCCCGCTTGGGCCGAATTATTAAGGCGCGCTCGGAAAGCGCGCCTCTCAACTTGTGGGTGGCTCATAAACGAGGAGCCTTACCCGTGTCAACCGCAGCATGCTTCATGGATGAAGCTAGTATGGCGGATTTTGAGTTTCCGCTCTATCGACGGCGATAGAGCGGCGCCGTCCAATAGCCTCAACGGTGACGGGTCATCCGCGTAAAATGACCCATCTTGCGGCCAGGCCGCGCCTCGGCCTTGCCGTAGAGATGCAGCATCAGGTCGGGCTCGGCGAGCAGGGCTGGGACGCGCCGGATGTCGTCGCCGATCAGGTTTTCCATGACGCAGTCGAAATGGCGGCCGGGATTTCCCAAGGGCAGGCCGGCAACAGCGCGAATATGCTGCTCGAACTGCGAGACGATGCAGGCGGCTTCCGTCCAGTGGCCGGAATTGTGAACGCGCGGCGCGATCTCATTGGCCAGCAGCGCGCCATCGGCAAGGACAAAGAACTCGATGCCGATGACGCCGACATAGTCGAGCGCCGCAAGTATTTCTGCTGCGGCCGCCTGGGCTGCGGCGGCGGTTTCGGACCCTATCCTGGCTGGCAGGGTCGAGCTGTGCAGGATGCCGTCGCGGTGGACGTTTTCTGCCGGATCGTAGGCGGCGAGCGAACCGTCCATGCCGCGCGCCGCGATCACCGAAATCTCGCGTTCGAAGTCGACCAGGGATTCGAGGATCAACGGCACGTTGCCCATCGCCTCGCAGGTGCCGGCAAAGCCGCCCGTTTCCATGTTGCGGAAGACACGCTGGCCCTTGCCGTCGTAGCCCATGCGTCGCGTCTTCAATACGCCGCTGCCGTCGAACTTTTTCAGCGCCGCCGTCAATTCGTCGTCATTGTCGACGGGACAGAAATCCGCCGTGGGAATGCCAATGCCGTTGAGGAATTTCTTCTCCGCCACCCGGTCCTGCGCCACTTCCAGTGCGGGTGCCGGTGGATAGACCGGGACCGTGACGGCAAGCGCGCTGGCGGCCATGACCGGCACGTTCTCGAACTCGTAAGTGACGACGGCGCTGACTGCCGCCAGTTCGCCGAGCGCGGCCGTATCGTCGTAGGCGGCGCCGATCTGCCGGTTGGCGACCTGTGCCGCGGGGCAATCCGCCTGTGGTTCCAGCACGACCGTGCGGTAGCCGAGGCGGGCTGCCGCCATCGCCAGCATGCGGCCGAGCTGGCCGCCGCCAATGATGCCGATGGTCGATCCGGCGGGCAGGCTCATGGCGCGTCCGTCGGCTCGGCAGCGACCTTGGCGGTCTGGGCGGCGCGCCAGGCATCGAGCCGGGCAGCAAGCTTTTCGTCGGTCAGCGCCAGCACGGCCGCAGCCAAAAGCGCGGCGTTGGTGGCGCCCGCCTTGCCAATGGCCAGCGTGCCGACCGGAATGCCGGCCGGCATCTGCACGATGGAGAGCAGCGAGTCCTGCCCGGAAAGCGCCTTCGATTCCACCGGCACGCCAAAAACGGGGAGCGGCGTCATCGCCGCCGTCATGCCGGGCAGGTGCGCCGCACCGCCGGCGCCGGCGATGATCACTCGAAAACCGGCCGCCTTGGCGCCCTTGGCAAAGTCATAGAGCCGGTCGGGGGTGCGATGGGCCGAGACGATCAGCCGCTTGTGCGGGATGCTAAGTGCCTCCAGCGTTTCGGCGGCGTGGCGCATCGTCGCCCAGTCGGACTGGCTGCCCATGATAATGGCGACGTCGGCGCGTTGATCGTCCAAGCTTCTGCTCCCGGCGGCAAAGGCGCGCATTAGCGGAATTCGGGATCGACGGCAAGGATGCGATGCCCTGCGCAGCATTTGAACGCGTGGCGTCAACGTTACCTAATCCGGCCAGCGCAAGGCGCCGGCGGAGTCCTTGCGAGCCGGCCTCATCGCATTCTCCGGGCGTTCAGCTGCGCTCAACACCGCCCGCAGGCGTTCGGCGACGATCTCCGCTTCGCCAGGATGAAGGTTGCATGGGTCCAGGAAGAAGTGACCGCGCTCGACCTCGTGGTTGCGCACGATAATAGGAGGCGAGCCGGCCGCCAGCGCTGAAGCAAGGCCGGCGGCGGTGAATCTGCTTTCGGGCGTAACAAACACCTGCAGGCGGTCGAGCGGATTGGCGGTCGGATCGGGAATGATATGCGCGGCGATGCCGGGCAGGTCCTGCAATGCATTCTCCCACAGATGCAAAGCCGCTTCTTCCCGCTTGCGGATGCCGGCATGATCGCGCCGCTCCCAGGCCTCCAGCGCGGCCATGGTGCCGGCGATGCTTTCCTTGCCGACCTTCATCGCCCGCGCAACGCCACGATTCTGGAGATAGGCGGCCCGCACCAGATCCTTGCGCCCGGTTACGATGCCGCTTGTCGGTCCGCTGAGAAACTTGTGCCCGCTATAGACGACGATATCGGCGCCTCGGGCGAGAAAGCCGCGCAGGTCGTATTCTGAAGCCGCATCGACGATCACCGGAATACCCTTGGCGTGGCAGATATCGCAGAACTCTTCGAGCGAAAGCATGCCGTATTGCACCGTGTGATGCGCAACGACATAGAGGCCTGCAGCGGTGCGGTCGCGGATCGCCTCGCGTACATGATAGTCCTGCGTCACGCTGACTGTGCCGGCCGGTATTGTCTTTGCCCCGGCCAACCGGATCGACTGGTCGATCGGCGCGCCGTAATTGACGATATGGCCAAGCTGGACGATGACCTCCGACTTGAGGCCCTCGGTGTCGTCCGGCAGCCGCTCGATTGCGAGAAGGTTGGTACCGGTCATCGTGCCGGCGATCGCCATGGTGATGCCGCTGGCGCAGCAAGCCGTGATGAAGCCGGCCTCGCCCCCTGTGAGGCGCGCGACAACAGTGCTTGCGGCGCGTTGCAGATCGTCCATCTCGACCCACTGCGAAGCGATCTCCGACATCGCGGCGATCGCCTCCGGGACGACGATCGAGGCGCCGAGCGCCGTCATCGTGCCGGAAACGTTGATGATCGGGCGAAGGCCAAGTCGTTGGCGAATTGTCGTGTTGGAGCCGTTTCCGGAATAGGTTTTCATCTTTGCAAATCCCATTGATGGACGCCAGGCGGCGATCTCGACGATCGCCTCGATTTCAACTGTGATGTTTCCCGGCAAAGAGCCGACACCGATCGCCGAACGTGCGTGTCCGCCGATGCTTTCAAAGACCGCGGCGAAAAGATCGGAACAGCCGTTCACCACCTTTGGGTGATCGCTGAAGGTCGGGATCGCGTTGACGAAGCCAAGCAGCTTGACGACACGCACGATGCGGCCGAGGTCGCCCGCTGCGGCATGCATGACGGCGAGCAGGTTCAAGCCGGTGAGACGGGCATGCTTATAGGCCTCCTCCACCGTGACGTCCTCGCCTACCTTGCCGGTGCAAAGCGTGCCATCGGCGCGCAATGGCCCCTGGCCGGAAAGGAAGATCAGCCGTCCGCTTTCGGCGTGGGTGACGAAGTTGGCGATCGGGGTCGGCGGCTCGGGCAGCGTCAGGCCCAATTCGGCGAGCCGGATGTAAGGCGTCATCAAAGGCTCCTTGCGACGGCTTTCGCCGTCCGATGTCAGAAATGCGAGGCGCGGAACCGCGCCAGAAAGCTGCGAAGGCGTTCATTATCGATCTCGGCGCCCAGGATCTCGGCAGGCGGGCCTGCGGCGCTGACGCCGCCATCCGCCATGAAGACGATGCGGCTCGAGGCGTCGCGCGCAAAGGCCATCTCGTGCGTGACCATCACCATGGTCATGCCGTCCTCGGCCAGGCTGCGCACCACCTCGAGCACTTCGCCGACGAGCTCCGGATCGAGCGCGGAGGTTATCTCGTCGAGAAGCAGGATTTTTGGCTCCATCGCCACCGCGCGGGCAATGCCGACGCGCTGCTGCTGGCCGCCGGAAAGCTCGGCCGGCAGGCTGTCGGCCTTGTGGGCAAGGCCGACCCGGCCCAGCCAGTGCTCGGCAATGGCACGGGCCTCGGCGCTGCTCTTGCCGCGCACCTTGCGCAGGCCGAGCGTGATGTTGCCGGCCGCCGTCAGATGCGGGAACAGATTGAAACTCTGGAATACCATTCCGGTCTCTGCGCGCATTTTCGCCAGGTCGCGTTCGCTGCGGCGCTGGCGTGTTCCCGTCTCGCGGAAGCCGACCTCCTTGCCGTCGATGCGGATCGAGCCGCTATCGTAGCTCTCCAGGAAGTTGACGCAGCGCAGCAGCGTGGTCTTGCCGCTGCCGGAAGGCCCGATGACAGTCACCACCTCGCCGCGGGTCACTTGCAGGCTGACGGAGCGCAGGACTTCGACGGATCCAAAGGATTTGGAAACGTCGGAGACGTCGAGAAGTGCCGGATTGGCGTGCGTGGGCATCTTGCTATTCCCGGATGAAGGAGAAACGCCGCTCCAACCGTCGGCTGGCCAGGGAGAGCGCGTAATTGACGGCGAAGTAGATGACCGCGCCGAGGATGTAGAGCGGCATCGCCTCATAGGTGCGGCCGATGACCTGGTTGATGGCGTGCATCAGGTCGGTGATGCCGAGCAGCGAGACCAGTGCGCTGCCCTTTACCGCATCGGTGACGCCATTGATCCATGGCGGCAGGAAGCGCCTGAACGCTTGCGGAAAGATAACGTAGGCCAGTCGCTGGCGAAAGGTCAGCCCGATCGCCATCGCCGCTTCGGACTGTCCCCTCGGTATGGAGCCGACCGCGCCCCTGAGATATTCGACGACTTGCGCCGTCTTGAACAGGGTGAGCGCCAGCACGGCTGCCCAGAAGGATTCTAGATGGATGCCGACGGCAGGCAGGCCGTAATAGACGAAGAAGATGAGCACCAGGATCGGAATGCCACGTATGGTGTCGCTGAAAATGCGCACCATCCAGCGCAGCGGCGCGGGGCCGTAGACAAGGCCGACGCCCATCATAACACCAGCGACGAGCGACAGCGCGACGACCAGCAGCGACACCCACAAGGTCACGGCAAAGCCTTGAGCCAGGAAGGGCAAGGCATAGGCGATCTGGCCAAGCATTCTAGTGCGCCGCTCTGAACCGGCGCTCGACAAGCCGAAGCGCATAGAGGAGCGCATAGCCGGTCAAAAGATACATTGCCGTCACCACCAGGTAGACCTCGACGATCCGGAACGTGTTGAAATTGATCCATTGGGCGCCGTAGGTGAGCTCGGGCACGGAAATGACCGAGGCGACGGACGTGTCCTTGAACAGCGATATGAACGTGTTGGAAAGCGCAGGCAGCGTTATCCGCAGCATTGTCGGCAGTCGCACGTGGAGCAGCCGCTGCCACGGCGTCAGGCCGATCGCCTTGCCGGCGTCGAGCTGTCCGCGCGGTACCGCTTCCAGCCCCGAGCGAAACACCTCAACCAGATACGCGCCGCTATAAAGCGACAGCGTCGCCACAAACGAGGTCTGTGCGCTGTAGGCGACATCGACGACCGTCGGCAGGCCGTAGAAGACCAGATAGACAAGCAGGATCAGCGGCACGTTGCGGATGAATTCGACATAGGCCGCGATGGCGGTCCGGACCAGCCGTCCGGCCGAAACGTACCAGACCGCCAGAACGAGCCCGATGACGATGCCGATGGCGATGGAAATCACGGCGAGCTCGAGGCTGAGCAGCAATCCGCCCCAGAGCTTGTCGAAATTTCGCCAGATCAGGTTGAAGTTGAGCGTATAGCCCATGTGTCTCTCTCAATACCGACGGCCGTCGAGGAGAAAGCGGCGGAAGGACGCGTCCTTCCGCCGGCTGGATCAGATGACCGGAAAGCCGGGGTGCCGCGCCGGCGGCTCCATCCCGAAATAGTCCTTGAACGCCGCATCGTAGAGCGCGGTTTCGTGACCAAACATGGCGATAGTGAAGGTCGAGTTGACGAAGCTCAGCCAGTCGAGATCGCCTTGCCTGAGTGCTGCGCCGTAAAGCATGCTCAACCAGCTTTTGCCGGCATCGAAGTAACGGTCCGGATTGCGCGAGGCGAGCCAGCGCACCGTGGACAGATCGACCGCGGCCGCGTCGACGCGCTTCGATTCCAGTGCCTGCAGGACGTTGGCCTGCGTATCTATCTGCATCACCTGCGCTTCGGGTAGGACGAGACGCACATTTGCTTCGGCATCGACATTCTGCAGGATGGAAATCCGCGTTGCCGAACCGCCGGCAAGCAGCTTGTCGAATGTCTTGTTTTCGGCGGTCGGAAGGGTCAGCAGGGCGACGCCTTCGACGTAATAGGGCCGGGAGAAGTTGACGAGCTGCGAGCGCTGGGCGCTCATGGTCATGAACTGGATCGAAATGTCGACCTTGTTGGTGGTCACATTGGGAATACGTTGCGCCGGGTCCTGCATGACGAACTCGACCATGGTCGGATCGTCGAAAAGTCCCTTGGCGAGAATGCGGCCCATGGTGATGTCCATGCCGACGAGCTCGCCGGCATCGTTCTCAAAGTGCCAGGGCGCGTTGGTGCTGCCGGTGCCGACGATAATCTTGCCGCGATCGAGAACGGTGCGAAGCAGGCTGTCGGGCGATGCTTGCGCCGCCGCCTTCTGAACATCGACCGTTGCTGCTGCGCCTATCGCTCCGGCCGTTGCAAGTCCGGCCAATTTTAGAAATTCACGTCGTTTGGATGTGTCGTTCACGGCGACCTCCTTCGTGTTGTGTTCCCCTTTGGACGAGCAACATGCGTCATTGCAATGAACGCGGTTGTCCCTTACAAGAGACGCATGTACTCTATACAAGACAGATACTAACATCAGGAGCCGGTAATGCAAGATAGCAATGCCTTGGCAGTTCGGCCGGCCGCCGGGCTGGACGAAGACCGGGCTTCGGGCTCTCGCGAGAAGGGTCTTAACCGGGTGCTCCAGATCCTGGAGTTTCTTCACGCGACCCAGCGTGCGATCGGGATTGGCGACCTCGCCAAGGGCGTGAATGCGCCGCGCTCGACGACCTACACGCTTGTGCGCTCGCTGGTCGAAGCGGGCCTGCTCGAAATGGCCGGCGACGGTAACCGCGTCTATTTCGGGAAGAAACTCTATCTCTACGGAATGGACTATGTGCGCGGCAACGACCTGCTCAGGAGAGGGCGTCAGGAAGTAGACAATATGTCGCGCGAGACGGGCGAGACCTCTGAATTGTGCATGCTGCAAAGCGGCCGCTACACGATCGTCCATTCAAGTCCGGGCACTAGGCCGTTCCGGATCAGCTCGGCCACAGGTCTGCAGATCCCGCTTCCCTGGACCGCTTCCGGGCGGTTGCTTCTCGCCGGTTTCGAACGAGCCGTGATCGAGGACATGGTGTCCGAGGATGATCTCGTCCTGCCGGACGGCCGCAGATTGCTACTCGACGACTTCATCGCCGATATTGCCCTGGCCGGGGCTGCCGGCTACTGCGTGACCTCAGGCCTTGTCGACGCCTATACTAAATGCCTTGCCGCGCCGATCTTTTCGGGGCCCGGCAAAGTCGAGGCGACGATATGCCTGGTGGTCCCGATAGACACGTCCGAGGGAAAAACCGCCGATCTGATTGCCCTGCTGCGTGAACGTGCCGCTAGGCTTTCGATCACGGGATGAACGGGTTTGCCGAGACGGTAAGTGGATTTGCTCAGGCAATGATATCGGGAATGATCCGGTCTTCCAGAGCCATCAGCCGGTCTTTCAGGAAAAGCTTCTTCTTCTTCATCCGCTGGATCTGCAGCGGGTCGCAGCCCATGGCGATCATCGCGTTGATGGCCGCGTCGAAATCCGCGTGCTCTTGCTTCAGCCGAGAATATTCGAGGCGGATATCGGCCTGTTCCTGTTCGGACATTATCTACCGTCTGCACGTCTGCGGCGCCCAAAAATGGGCCTGATTGGGCGGGGCCGGGGGCTCTCTTGCACCGGCGCGCAGCCAATATCACATTTCGTATTGTCGTGGAATGCTACCACGCAGCATTCGACATCGGTGCTCGATGGTGGCACACTGTCATTATGCCGTCACAGAAGCGAACCTGCGGTGGACGCGCCTTTGACGGCTGCAATCGAGGAAACCATGAAAGGGAGAACCAATCATGTCTCTTGCATCCCATCTTGATGAGTTGCAGCGGAAACACGGCGACATCGAACGCGAGATCGATGACGCGATGAACCATCCATCAGTGGATGACCTCGAAATCGTGAATCTCAAGCGGCGCAAGCTGGCACTCAAGGACGAGATTGAAAAACTGAAAGCGAAACCGACCACGCACTGACCCTCTTCCTGGAATAGCCGCGCCGCTTCGGCGCGCAACCATCTTCCGGTGGCAGCCATGCCGCCGGATAGAGGTTTTATTTTACATTTCGCGTATTATGGCTCCGGTCGCCGGCGATATCGGAGATGGTGCTGCTGTCTTTCGTTATGGATTTGCTAGGTCTGCCTGCCTGTCGCCATTGACAAGCCATCTTTGCTCCTCCACCTCATGCCCGGACCTTCTAGATAAAAGGCACCGGCCATGACCGGATATTTTTCCTCACCCTTCCCGCGCCGCACATCTGTCGGTGTCGATGTCGGCGGCGTGATGGTCGGCGCAGGTTCGCCTGTCGTCGTTCAGTCGATGACCAACACCGACACCGCCGATGTCGACCAGACGGTCGCTCAAGTTGCGGCGCTGCATCGCGCCGGCTCCGAGATCGTGCGCATCACCGTCGACCGCGACGAGAGTGCTGCCGCCGTGCCCGCCATCCGCGAGCGGCTTGAACGGCTCGGGATCAATGTGCCGCTGGTCGGCGATTTCCACTATATCGGCCACAAGCTGCTCGCCGACCATCCGGCTTGCGCCGAGGCGCTGGCGAAATACCGCATCAATCCCGGCAATGTCGGCTTCAAGGACAAGAAAGACCGGCAGTTCACTAATATCGTCGAGATGGCGATCCGCTACGACAAACCGGTGCGCATCGGCGTGAACTGGGGGTCGCTCGACCAGGAGCTTCTGACCCGGCTGATGGACGCCAACCAGAGTCGAGGCTTTCCGCTGACCGCGCAGGAAGTGACGCGCGAGGCGATCGTGCAGTCGGCGATCCTTTCGGCCGAAATGGCCGAGGAGATCGGCCTTGGCCGTGAAAAAATCATCCTGTCGGCCAAGGTCAGCGGCGTGCAGGACCTGATCGCGGTCTACACCGAGCTTGCCACCCGCTCCAACCACGCGCTGCATCTTGGCCTCACCGAGGCCGGCATGGGGTCGAAAGGCATCGTCGCCTCGTCCGCGGCGATGGGCATCCTTCTCCAGCAAGGCATTGGCGATACGATCCGCATCTCGCTGACACCGGAGCCGAATGGCGATCGCACGCGTGAGGTGCAGGTGTCGCAAGAACTTCTGCAGACCATGGGGTTCCGGCAGTTCGTGCCGATCGTCGCCGCCTGCCCCGGCTGCGGCCGCACGACCTCTACGGTGTTCCAGGAACTCGCCCAGAATATCCAGGCGGATCTGCGCAAGAACATGCCGGTGTGGCGTGAAAAATATCCCGGCGTCGAAAACCTCAAGGTGGCGGTGATGGGCTGTATCGTCAACGGTCCGGGTGAATCCAAGCATGCCGATATCGGCATTTCGCTGCCTGGCACCGGCGAGACACCGACGGCGCCGGTGTTCGTCGACGGCAGGAAGGCGGCGACGCTGCGCGGTCCTTCGATCGCCGCCGACTTTGAGAAAATGGTCGCCGATTATATCGAGCAGCGGTTTGGGCGAGTTGGCAAGGCCGCGGCGGAGTAGGTCGATGCACCTCCCCTGGGCGACGCTGGTCTTGCTCATTGGGCTGGGCTTGTTTGGCGCGCTGGGCTGGCCGACAGCCGCCCAGGCCGATCCGCCGCGCCCCGCCAAACAGCGGCTGCTCGACCGGGTTTGCAACCTGATAGAGGTCCATGCAGACCAGAACGGCCTGCCCAAAGATTTCTTTGCCCGGCTGATCTGGAAGGAAAGCCGCTTCGATCCCAATGCGGTCAGCCCGGTCGGCGCCGAAGGCATTGCCCAGTTCATGCCGGGCACGGCCAAGATACGCGGTCTCGCCAATTCTTTCGATATCGAGCAGGCCATCCCGGCCTCGGCAAAATATCTCGCCGAAATGAAAACCGGCTTCGGCAATCTGGGCCTGGCCGCCGCTGCCTACAATGCAGGCGAAACCCGGGTGTCGCGCTGGCTGAGTTCCGGTGGCTTCCTGCCGATGGAGACCGAAAACTACGTTCTGGACATTATGGGCGAGCCGGCCGACAGGTTTACCGACACCGCCTATGCCGGCATCATCCGGCCGCTCGACAAGAAATCGAGCTTCGCGGTCGCCTGCCGCAGGCTGCCGGTCATCAAGTCCAGAACCGTGGCCATGGCGTCGATCAACGTCAAGCCATGGGGCGTGCAGGTGGCTGGCAACTTCCGCCGCGCCGCGGCGCTCAGTCAATGGAACGGTGTAAAGCGCCGGTTTCCGGCCTTGCTCAAGGGCCATGATCCGGTGGTCAGCCGGGTGCGCTCGCCGATCGGCAGGCGTGGCATCTATGCGGTCCGGATCGGCGCCGACTCCAAAGCCAAGGCCGACAACATCTGCCAGAAACTGCAAAGCGTCGGCGGTGCATGCATTGTGGTGCGGAATCGGTAAAGTCTGCGCTTCGCCGTCACTGAAAGTGCTGGAACATGACCGCCAAGATCGTGCTTCTCAACGGCGTCGGCAGCGCCGGCAAAAGTTCGATCGCCAAGGCGTTGCAGACGATGACCACCGAACCCTTCCTGCATGTTCAGATGGACGCGTTCGTCGAGATGCTGCCCGAGGCCCTCCAGAATCATGCCGACGGCTTCTCCTACGAAACGGTCGAAGAAGACGGCAAGCCGCAGGTCGTCATCAAAACCGGGCCGGTCGGCGAGCAAACCTTGCGAGGCATGCGGCACGCAATCGCCGCGATGGCGGCACAAGGCAACAACCTCATCGTCGATGATGTGCTCTGCAACGGCGAAATGCCGGAATATCTAGAATTGCTGTCGAACTTCGATCTTCACCTGGTCGGCGTGTTCGCTCCGCTCGACGTTCTCGAGGCTCGCGAAATCCAGCGGGCCGACCGCTTGCCGGGGCTGGCGCGCTGGCAATATGACCGCGTGCACAAGAATATCGGCTACGATCTCGAAATCGACACCAGCATACTGACGCCGCTGGAATGCGCCAGGCGCATAAAAGCGAAGTTCCAGCTATAGCACCACCCAGCTATAGGACCACCATGACCGACCGTCTCTACAGCGATCCCGACCTTGTCCAGTTCTACGACATCGAGAACGAAGGCGGCGTCGACTTCGACTATTGCGTCGGCTTTGCCAAGGGTGCCGCGTCGGTTCTCGATCTCGGCTGCGGCACCGGGCAGTTGGCCGCCGCGCTCGCCGACCGGCGTAGCGTGACCGGCGTAGATCCCGCGTCGGCGATGCTCGACATCGCGCGCCGCAGAGCTGGCGGCCAGAGGGTCGACTGGGTCGAGGCCGATGCGCGCGACGTCCGGCTCGGACGACGCTTCGATCTGGTGCTTTTGACCGGTCACGCCTTCCAGGTGTTTCTGACGCCGGAAGATCGAGAGGCGGTGCTTGCCACGATCGCGGCACATCTGGCTCCCGACGGGCGCTTCATCTTCGACACGCGAAATCCAGCGACGGAGGAATGGCTCGAGTGGACGCCGGAAAAATCCGAACGGGAATTGAGTCATCCCGGATTGGGCACGGTAAGAGCATGGAACGATTTCCGGCGCGATCGCGCTACCGGTGTCGTCACCTACTCGACCCATTATGAAATCCCCACCAGTGGGCGGGTGCTCAGCGCCGAGTCGAAAATAGCCTTCCCGGCAAAGGAAAGCCTTGCGCAGATGCTGGATAAGACCGGGCTGCTCGTCGAAGAATGGCTCGGCAACTGGCAAGGTGAGCCATATGGCCCGGCCACGCCGGAAATCATCCCGATTGGCCGGTTGCGCTAGCCCGGCCGTCGCTTCGCTTTAAGCGGTTCCCCAGCTTTATGCCGCACCCGACTGAGTACGCGGATAATCCGGAGGCACCACCGCCCAATTGCGGCGCTGCGCTGGCGACGTGCCCACCGATGCAGCTCGTGGCCATCGCGCAGATTTGGCTGTTCTGAACGCATCGCACCTCCTCGCCAGCATTTCCGTATGCTGAGGAGGAAGTCATATTATGTATCGCTGTCGCCGATAATCGGTGATAATTTCCGTTCATCTGTGACGAATTGGAATAAGCATGATGGACCGGCAGGAAGCGATGGGCGTGTTCCTGTCGGTTGTCGAGGAAGGGGACTTCTCGGCAGCGGCACGCCGGCTGCGGATGACACCGTCGGCCGTCAGTAAAATCATCGGTCGGCTCGAGTCCCGCCTCGGCGTGCGCTTGCTGCAACGCTCGACGCGGCGCATCAGCTTGACGGCAGAAGGCAGCACCTATGCCGACAGCGCTCGCCGTATCCTGAACGACATCAAAGAGGCTGAAATCGCGGTTCAACCCGGCGCAGAACCGCGCGGCCGCCTGCGTATCAGTCTTCCGAGCGCCTTCGGCCATCGTCTGATCGTGCCGATGTTACCGGCTTTCATCGATCGCTACCCGGCCATTGAGCTCGAGCTGATGTTTACAGATGCGATTGTCGACCTGTTGGCTGAGGAAACGGACGTCGCCGTCCGCGTTGCTGCCCAGAGCGATTCCAGGCTGGTGATGCGCCGGCTGGCGCCCAATCACCGTGTCATTTGCGCGTCAGCTCAGTATCTCGAAAAACACGGCATACCGATGACGCCGGGCGACCTTCAACACCATACATGCCTTGGCATCACATCACGCGGCGGCCTCAACATCTGGGAATTCGACGGCCCGGATGGCCCGCAAAGCATGCGTATCCGCAGCCCCATCGAGGCCAACAGCACTGAAGCCCTGCGCCGGCTGGCGCTCGCCGGTGTCGGCATCATCCGGATGTCGGAGATATTGGTCGGGCCGGATATCAGGATAGGCAGGCTGGCCGCACTGCTCACCGGATACAATCATCATGACGGACCGCCAATCTGCGCCGTTTATCCACCTGGCCGGATCCTGTCGCCACGTGTCCGCGTGTTCGTGGATTTTCTGGCCGAACAGTTCGCCAACCCTCCTTGGCTACACGGCGCGCCACAGGACGTT
Organism: Mesorhizobium sp. WSM4823; assembly: GCF_055811195.1. NCBI lineage: Bacteria > Pseudomonadati > Pseudomonadota > Alphaproteobacteria > Hyphomicrobiales > Phyllobacteriaceae > Mesorhizobium > Mesorhizobium sp. WSM4823. The sequence continues at coordinate 256,829 of NZ_JBVVQL010000003.1, read as the reverse complement.
GGGAATACAGTTTAGAGCAGCGTCAGCTGTTGCGGGTCGCCACGAATTCCGCCGCTTGCTTCAGAAGCACGGCGTCTTCGCCATAGGGGTAAAGTAAGGCATGGGCCTGGTCGACGAGGCCTTGAAGCTGGTCCCGCGCCCAGTTCGCGCCGTGCAGCGCCACCAGCGTCGCCTTGCCGGCGGCTGCATCCTTGCCGGTCGCCTTGCCCATCTGCTGCGCGTCCGCCGTCAGGTCGAGGAGGTCGTCGGCAAGTTGAAAGGCAAGCCCGATCGCCGAGCCGAACTCGGCCAGCCTTTCACGGTCGGCCAATGGCGCGCCGGCAATGATCGCGCCCGCCTCGCAGGCGAAGCGGATCAGGGCGCCGGTCTTCATCGCTTGAAGCCGGATGATGCCGGCTTCGTCCGGCCTGATACGCTCGGCCTCGAGGTCGAGCATCTGGCCGCCAACCATGCCGCCGGCTCCGGCGGCGCGGGCCAATGCCAGCACCAGTGCCGCCCTTCGCTCGGCCGGCAGCGTGGTCGCTTCGTCGGCAATGATGTCGAAGGCCAGCGCCAGCAAGGCGTCGCCGGCAAGGATGGCGGTCGCCTCATCGAAGGCCTTGTGCACGGTCGGCTGGCCGCGGCGCAAATCGTCGTCGTCCATGGCCGGCAAATCGTCATGGATCAGCGAATAGCAATGCACGCATTCGAGCGCCGCCGCGACGCGCTGCGCCGCCTCGCCGTCAGCGGAAAACAGCGCGGCACTTTCGATGACCAGGAAGGGGCGCAGGCGCTTGCCCCCGTTCAGCACGCCGTGGCGCATCGCCGCCATCAGACGTTGCGGCCGCGTGATCTCACCTGAAAGCGGGCGGTCGTCGAGGAGCCGCCTGAGCAACGCCTCGATCGGACCTGCGCGCGCGACAAGGGCTGCCTCGAACGGAATTTGATGGTCTTTCGTCATGGCCGGGACCGGTAGCCGACACTCAGACGTTGCGCAAGAAGCCAAGCGCCATTATGCCGGGGCAGGGAGTAGCATGGATTGGGCGGCTTGGCGGAACCGATCGTCGATCACGAAACCGAAGGGTTGGACATGGTGAGGCCGAAACGCGGCAACCGCATCGGTCTCAAACGCTGGCCCCGGCGCTGGGCCCGGCGCGGCATCACCGTCGCCGTCGTGCTGGCGCTGTTACCAGTGGTGTTGACGTTTCTGTATCTGCCGCCGTTCGTGCATCCGGTGTCGACCCTGATGCTGAAGGATCTGGCGACGTTTTCCGGCTATGACCGGCGCTGGGTCCCGATCGACGATGTGGCGCCGGCGCTGGCGAATTCGGTTATCATGTCGGAGGACGGGCAGTTCTGTTTCCATCGCGGCATCGACCTTGGCGAGTTGAGGGGCGTCGTCGACGATGCGCTGGCCGGTGAGATGACGCGCGGCGCCTCGACCATCACCATGCAGACCGTGAAGAACCTCTATCTGTGGTCGCGGCCGCTGGGCTCAGTCCGGAAAGTGGTCGAGCTGCCGCTGGCCGTCTATGTCGACATGGTGATGTCGAAACGGCGCATCATGGAGATCTACCTCAACATCGCCGAATGGGGGCCGGGCATCTATGGCATCGAGGCCGCCGCCCAGCACCATTTCGGGGTCTCGGCAAAACGATTGTCGCGTCGCCAGGCGGCATTGCTTGCCGTCACCTTGCCAAATCCGATCGCGCGCAATCCGGCGAAACCCGGACCGGGGCTGAGACGGCTGGCCGCGCTGATCGAGCGGCGCGCAGGCCGGTCCGGCGCCTATGTCGGCTGTCTGCGATAGCTCAAAAAAATTCGTCGCGGCGCTGGCCAAAACGGCGCGGGGCGTGTATAGGCAGCCGACTTTCTCAGATTCCGGCCCTGACGCGGCCCTTTCACGAGGGCCAGCTGGGGCGTTTTGACCATGTAGTGGAGCATATCCATGGCCGTACCGAAACGAAAAACCTCTCCGTCGAAGCGCGGCATGCGCCGTTCGGCCGATGCGTTGAAGGCCCCGACCTATGTCGAGGACAAGAATTCCGGCGAGATGCGCCGCCCGCATCATATCGACCTGAAGACCGGCATGTATCGCGGTCGCCAGGTGTTGACGCCCAAGGAAAGCTGAGAGCAGCTTCTCCGAAGTTTTGAGTTATCGAAAGACCGGCCTCTGGTCGGTCTTTTGCGTTCGGCCTCCGGTTGACGCCGAGCTGACCTGTCGGCGGGTCGCGCCTCCTCCCAAATCCCAGCAACATTCGAATATCCGGTGCCCCTCCCGCCAGCCTTCGGTCGGGGCCTGGTTTTCGCTTGTGGCGGGCTTGCAAATGACGAATTCTTATGTGAATTTATGTTTTATAGTCGGAAATCGACACGGATGTGAGGTTCTATGTGGGATTTCGTCAGCACCAGCGATCTCGATGACACCGAACAGGCCGTCCTTTCACAATTGAAAGGCGACGGGCGCATGTCGAGCGTCGACATCGCCAAGCGCATCGGCGTGACCGAGGCGACGGTGCGGCGGAAAATGGCTCGCATCCTCGAAGATCCGGATATCTGTATACAGGCGGTCGTGCGCCCGTTGCGTAGCGATGTCGGCATCGCCGCCATCGTCGGCCTCGACGTCGACCGCGAACACATCATCAGCGTCGCCAGGAAACTGTCGGAATATTCGTTCGTAGACAGCGTCTACGCGATGACCGGTCCGTTCGACATCATCATCCAGCTGACCTTGCCGTCGACGACAAGCCTGCATGACTTCCTGGTCAGCGAATTGTCCAATGTTCCCGGAATCAAGGATTCAGAGAGCTACATGATCGGCCGCGTGTTCAAGCACAGCGGCCGGGCCTACCAGCACAGCAAAACCGAAGAAAAAAGAGGGTGACAATGGGTGAGTTCTTTTCTGCTTCGCGCCGCCGCGTCCTGTCTCTGCTGGCCGCCGCGCCGTTTTTCTTGTCGTTCGCGACCTCCTCGCATGCCGACGGCCTGATCGACCAAATCAAGCAGCGCGGCACCATCGTGGTCGGTACCGAGGCAGCTTTCGAGCCGTTCGAGTTCGTGCGCGACGGTCAGATCGTCGGCTACAACAAGGACATACTGGACTATGTGGTGAGTCAGCTGGGCGTGAAGCTCGAACAGCTCAACCTGCCTTTCCAGGGATTGCTGCCGGGCCTGCTTGCCAAGAAGTTCGACCTGATGGCGACGTCAACCGGCATCAATGCCGAGCGGGCGGCGAAATACGCCTACACCCGGCCGACCGGCTCCTTCGAGAATGTCATTGTCGTGCGCGCCAATGAAGACCGCATCAAGAAGCCGGAGGACGTCAACGGCATGGTCGTCGCCACGCAGCTTGCCTCGTCGGTGCAGCCGATCATCGAAGCCTACGACAAGGAACTCAAGGCAAAGGGTGGCGCCGGCCTTGGCGAGTTGAAGCTGTTCACGTCTTTTCCGGAAACCCACGTTGCGCTCGCTTCAGGACAGGTCGACGCGATCGTCATCGCCTCGCCGTCGGCAGCCGTGCTGATGAAGAACGTGCCTGAGACCTACAAGGTCGTCGGCCCGATCGGCGAATTCTCCTACCTTTCCTGGGTCGTGCGGCCTGAGGACAAGGATTTGCGCGAGTTCATCAACGCCAAGATCGGCGAGATCAAGGACAGCGGCAAGCTGAAAGAGCTGCAGATGAAGTGGTTCGGCTTCGAGATGAAGACACCCGCCGAGGGATATTTGCCGGAAGGAGCTCTCTAGCAGAATCCACGCATTGTCCGGCGCATTGCGGAAGGAGCCGACCTCCTGTCGGAATCGATTCCAGCAACATGCGCCGGACGGCGCCAAACCGCCGGTTGAAAGATGTTCGACTTTTCCAGAACCCTCGGCTTCCTGCCGCAATTCCTTATGGGTGCCGGCGTGACCCTCGGCGTCTCGGTGCTGGGCTTCGCCGTCGGCACGGTGATCGGCTTCGGCTTGCTCGCCTGCGGCAGGTCGCGTTGGCGTGCCGTTCGCTGGATCGGTGCGCTCTACACCAGCTTCATTCGCGGCACGCCGCTGATCGTCCAGATATTCGTCGTCTATTATGTGCTGCCAGGCTTGGTCGGCATCGACCTGCCGCCGCTGTTGGCGGGCATCCTGGCGCTCAGCTTCAACAGCGCCGCCTTCGTGGCCGAAATCCTGCGCGCCGGGCTGACGCGCATTCCCGCGGGCCAATATGAAGCGGCCAAGGCGCTAGGCCTGAAGCCGGTGGTGACCTGGTTCAAGGTTATCCTGCCGCAACTTTTCCGCGCCATCATCCCGCCGATGGTCAACGAGTTCACTATGCTGGTGAAGGCGTCATCGATCCTGTCGGTGATTGCCGTGGTCGAACTGACCCGCACGGCGCAGAACATCATGAACGCCACCTACCGGCCGGTCGAGGCGTTCTGCATCGCGGCGGTGCTGTATTTCATCGTGCTGTTCTCCTGCAGTCTGCTGACCAGGCATCTGGAACGCAACGCGGGGGGAGCTCGCGCATGAGCTTCGACTTCTCCCTCATAGCGGACAATTGGCAGATACTTGCCAATGGGTTTGGCAATACGGTGCTGATGTGCGTCGTATCGTTGCCGCTCGGATTAGCCCTTGGAACCGTGCTGGCGCTGATCAGGCTACGGGGCGGAAGACTGCCGGCAGTCATCGTTTCGGCCTATGTCGAGATATTCCGCAACATTCCGTTCCTGATCCAGATTTTCCTGCTGTTCTATGCATTGCCGATGTTCGGCGTCAGGCTTTCGCCGATGATCGTCTCGGTCGGCGCGCTGTCGGCCTATGCCAGCTCCTATTCCGCCGAAATCATAAGAGGTGCGATCCAGTCGATACCGCATGGGCAGGTAGAGGCAGGCTATGCACTGGGGATGCGCTACCTCACCATCTTCTACAAGATCCTTGTGCCCCAAGTGATCGGCTACATCCTGCCCGCGGCCACCAACCTCACCATCACGCTGATCAAGGAATCGGCGATCCTGTCGGCGATCACCGTACCGGAACTCACTTACGTGGCGCAGAACATCATCGGCCGCACCTTCTCGCCAGTGGAGATCTTCACCGCCATCGCATTGCTGTACTGGGGGCTGACCGCCCTTGTGGCAGCGATCTCGCGCAGCCTGGAGCATAGGCTGCAACCTCATCTCGCAGCCCGCCGTGGCGCCTGATCACAAAAGACTTTCAACACAAAGGAGACCCTATGCCCAAGCTCACCACCGCGCCGCGCGATGTGTTTCAGACATTCCTGAACTTCCCGCTAGCGGAGGACCTCGATACGCTGAAAGCCGATGTTGCGATCATCGGCATGCCTTATGGCGATCCCTACACGATCGACGAACTGATCAACGACCAGACGAACGCGCCGACCGCCGTGCGCCGCGCTTCGCAGCGCATCAGCCAGGCGCTTGACCGCTATGATTTCGACATTGGCGGGCCGGTCTTTGCCGGGCAGGACATCAGGGTTGTCGACGTTGGCGATGTTCCCGGCAACGCCGCCGACCATGTTGGGCACTACAAGCGCGCCGAAGCGGCGATCCGCAAGATACGCGCGGCCGGCGCCCTGCCGATCACCATCGGTGGCGATCACGGCGTCCCGATCCCGATCTTCCGGGCGCTCGACGGCGAGGGTCCGATCACGCTGGTGCAGCTCGATGCCCATCTCGATTGGCGCGACAACGTCAACGGCGTCAAGGAAGGCTACTCCAGCACCATCCGCCGCGCCTCCGAAATGGCGCACATCAAGGAGATTTTCCAGGTCGGCATTCGCGGCCAGGGCAGCGCCCGCACGGAGGAAGTCGAAGCAGCCCGGGCCTATGGGGCCAACATCATCACCACCGACGAATGGCAGGATATCGGTACCGCTGCGCTGCTCAAGCGCATTCCGGACGGCGGCCGGTATTATCTCACCATCGATGCCGACGGGCTCGATCCGGCCGTGATGCCGGCGGTCGAAGGGCCGCAGCCGGGCGGCGTCACCTATCGCCAGACGATCGAACTGATCAAGGGACTGTTCGCCAAGGGAAAAGTCGTCGGCATGGACATCGTCGAGATCGCACCTGCCCGCGACATCAACGAGATCACCTCGATGACTGCCGGCCATATCATCCTCAACGTCATAGGCGCCGCCGTGCGCGCCGGACAGTTCAAGCGCTGAGCTTCGGCATGTCGAATGTCAGCCGGAAGGCGTTTCCGGCTGACATTGTTATTTCGCACCGTCTTTGTCCGTGTTCGCGGTGGCACACGAAAATTCTTGACGGCGAACGCCGGGCGCATTCTACAGAAGGCAGTCCAACCGGAGCCGCCTGATGTTCGGTGCCATCCCGCTGCTGATCGTGCCCTTCGTCCTCTATAATCTCGGGCTTCTGGGAATATTCGGCGGCGGCGACGATCCCTGGGCAAGCGAAATGTTCTCGATCCGCATGATGTCGGGCGGGGTGTTCTCGATGACGCTCGGCGATCTGATCGTGCTGATCGGGCTGATCCTCTTCTTCGTCGAAATCGTGAAATCGACGCGTACGACTAGCGCCTCGATCATGGACCACCTGTTGTCGACCTTCGTCTTCGTGGCTTTTCTGGTCGAGTTCCTGCTGGTCAAGGGCGCGGCGCATTCGGTTTTCTTCACGCTGATGGTGATCGCACTGGTCGACGTGCTGGCCGGCTTCTCGGTGTCGATGCGGGCGGCCACCCGTGACATAAACATGAATTAGTGGCTAAGCCCTGGATCGGTGTCGGCCGTTCGATGCCGACCCGTTCAGTGTTGTCGATCTGTCGCCGGAAATGCCGCCGACGCCGGTCGCGACGAGCCAGCTCTATTTTTTCTTGGCGCGCGCCGGCTTCTTCACCGGAGCAGCCGGCGCATTGGCGAGGTCTTCGGCTTCCTTGGCGAGACGCAGCGCCCGCAGTTTGTTGGTCTTTATCTGACGGGCGTCGCTCTCGGCGACATATTCCGCCATCGCCTTCTGACGGACCGTGGCTGCCTCTTCCTGCTTCTTGAAACGCAAATCTGCTCGCGCGCGGGCAGTATCCTTAGAGTTCTCGACCAAGGGCTTTTCCAATCCCGTAAATTATAGTTTTCAATCCCTTAATAGCAGAGCCGACCTGCCATGGGGAAAATAAGTTGGTCAGACGCGCGGATCGCACCCGGCCCCCGGCGCCTTTCCAGCGACAACCGCCTCGTATCCGGCCTGCATGGTCGCACGCACGGTAGCTTCCAGCGGCGTGTCGGAAGGCGTGCCCAGATGTTCGTGGCGCAGCTCGTCCATGAACTTTTCCCACATTGGCGGGCCGCCCTTTTCCAAAAGTTCGGCGCGGATCGAGAGTTCCTCGCTGACCGGTAGCCAGACGCGACCCCAGGTGCCGAGATGCGCCAGGATCGGCACCAGTGTTATCGCCATTTCGGTGAGGGAGTAGATCGCCTTCTGCTTATGGGTGGGATCGTCGGCCCTGGTCAGCATGCCGAGCTCCATCAGCCGCTTCAGCCGATCGGCGAGGATGTTGGAAGCGATGCCTTCCAGCGACCCGTTGAGCAGCTCGCGAAAGTGGCGTTTGCCTCCGAAAATCATATCACGAAGGATGATCAGGCTCCACCGGTCGCCAAACACTTCAAGGGACAGGTTGATCGGACACCCAGACCGACGATCGATGCTCATGCGATTCTCCGAAAGAAACCGGTTGCATTATTATATCAGTTTTATTATGCTGCAACCGATTGCAAAATGCAATTGGTTTGCGGAGAGGAGACACCGATCATGATGAAGGCTGCGGAACTCGAAATCGCGTCCCAGACGTTTGGCGATCCCGCGCATCCACCGATGCTGCTGATCATGGGCGCCATGGCTTCGATGCTCTGGTGGCCCGAGGCGTTCTGCCGGAAGCTGGCCGACGAGGGTCTATTCGTGATCCGCTATGACAATCGCGATACCGGCCGTTCGACCAAATATGTGCCGGGGGAGCCGCCTTACACATTCGACGACATGGCCGACGACGCCATCCGCGTCCTCGACAGACATGGCGTCGCGAAAGCGCATGTCGTCGGCATGTCGATGGGCGGCATGATGGCGCAGCTTGTCGCGCTGAAACACCCGTCGCGGGTCATTTCGCTTACGGCGATCAGCACTTCTCCTGTGGAAACCGACACGTCGCATCTGCCTGGGATGACCGAGGCTTATAGGAGGCATTCGGCCGAAGGCGCTGATGTCGACTGGTCGGATCGTGATCAGGCCATCGATTTCGTCGTCAAGGACGCGCATGCGATCGCCGGCACGGCGCATCCTTTCGACGAGAAGCGGACGAGAGCGTTCGTCGAACAGGATTACGACCGATCCGGCGGCTTCTTGAGCGCGACCAATCATTTCATGCTCAAGAGCGGCGAAGATCGGGGCGGCGAGGACCGGAAGGGCGGGCTGCAGGCATTAAAGGTCCCGCTCCTCGTCATCCACGGCACCGAGGATCCGATCTTTCCGGTCGAGCATGGCGCCGCCCTTGTCGAAGCAGTTGCCGGTGCCAAGCTTGTCCGTATCGTAGGCGGCGGCCATGAGCTGCATCCCAACGATTGGCCCACGATTGTCGATGCTATCGTCGCCCATAGTCAGGTCAGGTAAGTAGCGGGCGAACTACCTCGACACCAATGCCGGCCCAGCGTGCCGCAACCGACGATCGTCATCGAGTATCCAACTCGTCAAATTCCCTCTGCAGCGCTGCCAGCAGACAGTTGACGACGTGAAGATCGTTCCCGTTCGACAGCTGCCTGCCACCTTCTATGGCGCGATCAGCTTGCCCGAGGTGCGTCAGCCCTGCGGTCAACCAAGCTGCTCTGCATCCCAGAACTGGTCGAGCCAGATGTTGAGCTTCAGAAAGCCGGCGCTGCTGACGGTGTAGACGCGTCTTGTCCCTTCCGGCTTGGCGTTGACCAGTCCGGCATCGAGCAGCACTTTCAGATGCTGCGACACCGCCGGGCGCGAGACCGGCAAGCCGGCGGCCAGTTCGTTGACGGTCTTCGGGCCGCGCCGGAGCTCTTCCAAGAGATAGCGCCGGTTGGGGTCGGCAATCGCCATGAAGGCGTCGGAAAACATCATGCCTTATTTGTGAGGCAAAGTTTTCCAAATCTCAACCGTTGGTTTCAGGCTTTCTGCGCGGATCGAGCCGCAGCGCTTCCGGCGTGATCGAGCGCTCGGCCGGTTGCGTCTTGAAGGCGTCGCGGTCCTCGATCGGCACGGGCGCGCGCCGGCTGATGCGCAGCAGCGTGTAGCCTGCTAGGCAAAGATGCGCAAAGGCAGTCGCAAGAAACAGGGCTTCCGGTCGCATCCAGCCCATCAGGCCGGCGGCCAGCAGCGGCCCGATCATCGTGCCAAAACCATAGAGCAGCAGCAGACCGCCCGACACTTTGACGAAATCCTCCGCCCGGGCGTGGTCGTTTGCATGGGCCACGGCGATCGAATACAGCGTGTAGGCAAAGGCGCCGTAGGCGGCAGTGCAGACGATGACGAAGACGCCGGAGCGCGGCTCGAACAGGAAGACGGCGAGGGCGAACAACGCTGCGCCGAAGGCCAGGCCCGCAAGCACAAAGCGGCGGTCGGTCTTGTCGGAAAGACGCCCGGCAGGAAGTTGCATGGCGGCGCCGGCGACGACCACCAGGCTCATCATCAGCGCAATCTCGGCCGTAGAAATGCCGATGCGGGCGCCATAGACGGCACCGAGCGTGCCCCAGGCGCCGTTGGCGATGCCGATCAAAACGCAGGCGATCGCCGACACCGGCGAATTGATGTAGAGCCCCTGGACGTCGAGCGAGACGTCCTGCAGCGGCTTGGGGTGCGAAGCCGTCGAGACCGCGGTCGGAATGAGCGAGAGGCAGAACAGGATGCCGGTGATCATGAACAGCGAGGCCGACTTCACGTCACCCCCGGCCACGATCATCTGGCCACCCATGATCGAGGCATAAGTGACCATCATGTAGAGACCAAAGACGGCGCCGCGGTTCTCGTTGGTGGACTTCTCGTTCAGCCAGCTTTCGATGACCATGAAGGCGCCGGCCATGGTGAACCCGGTAAAGGCGCGCAGCAGGATCCAAAAATATTCGTCGATGATCAGGCCGGTGAGCAGTGCGACGATGGCTCCCGATGCCGCAAAGGCGCCGAAAGCGCGTACGTGACCGGCGCGGCGCACGATGCGCGGCGCAAAGAAGCAGCCGGTGACGAAGCCGCCGGCCCAGGCCGTGCCCATCAGGCCGAGCGATGCGGTCGAGAAACCTTCCAACTGACCGCGCAGCGGCAATAGCAGTCCGTGCAGCCCGGTCGCCGCGAGCAGGAAAGCGGTGCCGCGAAGCAGCGAGAGGATCGGTCGGTAGCTTGCAAACATTTAGCTGGTCCGGCTGGAATTTTAGGGGAGGTCTCTGAAGACAGTCGCATTCGGGCTTTTCGGCGGCGGGCGCTTCGGCTCCGGAAACTACCCGCGGCGGAACAGCGCCTCGGCTGCTGATTTGGTGGTGCCCTTGGTCTTGAGCTCGGCCTCGAGCCGGACGATTTCGTCGCGCAGGATGCCGATCCGCTCGGACAGTTCGTCGACCGAGAGCAGCGACAGGTCCTGGCCGATCTCGTGCGGGCGCGCCTTCTTTTTGGGTTCGTCGTCGAAGATCGCCATCGTCGCTCCTCGCTGATGCGCAAAAATTAGACTGCTACAGCGTCCTTTGCGCGTCCAATCGGACGCTCGGCGCTGCAGTGGCCATTTGCCTGATTTGGCAATCAGCATACATAGGGCAGGGGCACGGATGCAAATAGTCGGCAAGAAACTGGCAGCTGGCAAGAAACTGGCGAAGCGAGACGGGAAAATTCATGGTGAGTGGACAGAACAAGATTCCGGCGACGATGACCGCCATTGCGATCTCGGAACCCGGCGGGCCGCGGGTGCTGAAATCGGAAACGCGCGACGTACCCGTGCCGGGTCCCGGCGAAATCCTGATCCGGGTGCGCGCCGCCGGTATCAACCGGCCGGATGTGCAGCAGCGCAAGGGCGCCTACCCGCCGCCACCCGGTGCGTCGGACCTGCCGGGCCTCGAAGCGTCGGGCGAAGTTGCAGCTCTTGGCGACGAGATATCGCGCTGGCGCGTCGGCGACCGGGTCTGCGCGCTGACGCCAGGTGGCGGCTACGCCGAATATGTCAAGGTTCACGCCGGCAGCGTGCTGCCGCTGCCCGCCGGCTTTACCCACACCGAAGCGGCGGCGGTGCCGGAAAACTACTTCACCGTCTGGCACAATGTCTTTGAGCGCGGGGCCTTGAAGAGCGGTGAGACGCTGCTCGTGCATGGCGGCTCGTCCGGTATCGGCACCACCGCGATCCAGCTTGCCTCGGCCTTCGGCGCGTATGTCATCACCACTGCTGGCAGCCAGGACAAGTGCGCCGCCTGTCTGAAGCTCGGCGCCGACCGGGCGATCAACTATCGCGAGGAGGATTTTGTCGCGGCCGTCAAGGACGCGACCGGCGGCCGTGGCGCCAACGTCATCCTCGACATGGTCGGCGGCGACTATGTGGCGCGAAACTACGAGGCCGCGGCGGTGGAAGGCCGCATCGTTCAGATCGCCACGCAAAGCGGGGCAGTCGCAAGCGCCGATTTCTCGAAGCTCATGGTCAAGCGGCTCACCCATACCGGCTCGACGCTGCGGCCGCGCACGGTAGAATTCAAGGCGGAAATCGCCGCAGCACTTGAGGCGCAGGTGTGGCAATTGCTCGGCACCCGCAAGGTTGCACCCGTCATGGACATGATCTTCCCGCTCAAGGAAGCGTGGCGGGCACATGAGCGGATGGAGGAGGGCGACCACATCGGCAAGATCGTGCTCGACGTCGGCTGACGGTCGGTAACAAGCTGAACAAGAGCTTAATTGTGCAATGCAACAAACGCATTGCGGCCATGCAAAAGCGTCTGTTCAACTTTTCATCAACGATGCCTATTTGAGCGGCATCGAAACGATGGAGGACTACCATGAACCCGATCCGCGCTTTCCGTAACTGGCGCATGTACAATGAGACCGTGCGCGAACTGAACCGCTTGAACGCTCGCCAGCTCAACGATCTCGGCATCAACCGTGGCGACATCGAGAGGATTGCCCGCCAGGGGCTTTGATCCGCTAAGCAAGAGCCGAGGCAGGCGGGTCTCCCGCCGCCGGTTCCGAGCCCGCTGGACCTTGTCCGGCGGGTTTTGTTTTGGGGCTGCAACAACCAATTCGACTCGACGGCAATCTGCGGTTGACCTTAGCCTCCGCCATGGCATTTTGGTCGTGCGGGAATCGGTTAACGCGGGGAGCGTAGGCGATCCGGCCAGCAAGACGCTCTGAACGAGGCCGTGCGCCCCATGTTTGATGATCTTACCGACAAGATCTACGAGGCGGCTTTCGTGCCGGAACTTTGGGGGGATACGCTGGAAGCTGCCGGCCGTCTTTCTGGTTCGGCCACCGGCGCCATCCTCCTGTTCAGTGCCGATTCTCCGGTCCGCGGCAAATTGAGTGACATTTCTCCGGTTCACGGCAACTCCCTCCGATCCTTGTTTAATGAATTTGTCGCCAGCGATGCCTGGAAATTCTCTGAGGCGATACAGCGCATGTGCAGCATGCAGCCGGCGAGCTTTGTGCAGGTCGAAGATTTCTTGACAGCCGAAGAGGTCGAACGTGACCCGGTGCGGACACAGCTGAGAGCAGCAGGTATCGGCTCGCACCTTTGTTCGGCAGTTGCCATGCCGAGCGGCGAGCTGGTCACATTCGTTTTTCAGCGGTGGATCAAGGATGGCACCTACGATCGGGCGTCGGTCGATAGGCTCGGCCAGCTGCGCCCGCATTTCGCGCGTGCCGGCATGATCTCGGCGCGATTGGGGTTGGAGCAGGCCAGGGCGACCGTCTCGGCACTAGAGACTATCGGGCTGCCCGCGGCGGTAATGACTGCATCGGGACGCGTGCTGACGGCCAATAGCCTCCTGGAAGAAATGCCCGAGATGTTTCTGCCAACCGCCTATGGCGGCATGGCGATCGCCAGTGCCTCCGCCAATGCGCTTTTCCAGCAGGCCATCGTCGAGAACCGGCACAATTCGGCAGTGCGCTCCATTCCCGTCGCGGCGAGCGAAAGCCGGCCGGCCCTGATCATTCACCTCTTGCCGCTGCGGCGCGCCGCACATGACGTTTTTTTCGGCGCAGACATCCTGATTGCGGCGACAGCAGTAAGCGCCAGTTCCGTTGTGCCTTCACCAAGCATCCTGGCCGGCCTGTTCGACCTGACACCCTCGGAGGCACGTCTGGCGGCTGCGCTTTCGCAAGGGCGGCCCTTGAAGGATGCTGCGTCCGACTTGAAGATCACCGTAAAGTCCAGCCGGACCTATCTTGAACGGATCTTTGCCAAGACGGGGACCCGCCAGCAAAGTCAGCTCGTGGCCCTGCTCAAAAGCACAGAGCCACTCAACCGCAGATGACGATCGGTTAAAAATGTTGGCGCCCGGTACATCTGTCGCTTCAATGGCTAAGCGCGGCAAAACCGATCGCTATCAAAGCTCCTCCCAATACGATGTCCACGTGCTTTCGAAAACGGTTGTAAAGTTGACGCATCGCTGGCTGGGAAATCACGAGGCCGACGAGGCCAAACCAAGCGATTGCTATGGTGAAAACCAGCGCGACCACGGATAAGCTAATTGCTCCGCGGGTATTTAAGCTTAGCGTAGAGAAAGCAAAAAACAATGCGGTGGCAGGATTTGCCGCTGCCGTGATAAAGCCCAGCCGGAAGTACCGAACGATGGCAACCGGCTTCGGCTCGTTGGCGCCAGTCTTGATCGACAGCGCCCGCCGCATCGAATTCCAGCCGATGAAGACCAACATTGCGCCGTAAAGGCTGGCGGCCATCTGGTGTGCAATGCCTCCCGGCGGCAGCGCGCCGGCTCCCGTCGCGACGATCGCCGCCAGCGAACTCGCGCCGAGGGCAATACCAGCGGCAGCCGAGAGCGCCGTGGCACGCGAAGCGGTTAGCCCGGCCTGCGCGACGAGAGCAAAATTGGCGCCCGGCAGCATTGCCAACAGCGCATAGGAAATGGCGAACGGAAACAACCCCGCCGCAACAGCATGCCCGGTTTCCAACATCGATCAGCCCACATCGGCGGCGCCTGCTCTCCTGAAAGCAGATCGCCGCTACCGAAGCGAAATGTGGATGAAACACTTCCCCTCTAACAGTCGGCAAATGCCGACATGAGGACGTTTTGTTGCCGGGCTACCGGCCGCGCCCGCTGAGCGGTTCCGTGCTCTTGAGCAGCGCAACCAGTTCGCTCTGCTGCCGGGTGCCGGTCTTGGAGAAAATCCGTTCGAGGTAGGTCCGGCAGGTCTTCACCGTGATGTTCGAACTTGCGGCGGCTTCCTTCAGCGTCCGCCCGGACGCCAATGCGGCGGCAAGCCGGGCTTCGGCCGACGTCAGGTCGAACAGGCTGCGGACATGCGTCTCGAAGCCATCGGGAATGCGCCGGGCGACCTCCGTGACCATGATCACCGCGCACCGTTCCGACGCCAGGCCATAGGCGCGGGCATCGACGAAGGGCGCAACCGACAGCATCAGCCGCGTCAAGTCGGAGCGCTTGTGATCCGACGGCACCATCAGCGTTCCTCCGGTTCCGGGCATGGTGCCGTCCCGCAACGAGCAGGCATCCGCGACCAGCTGCTGAAGCTCCTGGGCATCCCTGGAATTGGAGGCGACGATCGCGCCGCCATTCAGCGCCAGAGGGCTGTCGAGTCGCGCCAGCATCGCCTCGGCGGCCTCGTTCATCTGGGCGATACGCTGAAAGCCGTCCACCAGAAACACGCCGAAGGGCAGATGCGAGAAGGCCGATGCCAGCGCCGAAGTGTTCTCCAGCCGCCGGCTGATCTGCCCGGCGCGCAGCATATGCGGCACGATCTTCTGCAGCAGGTCGATGTCGTCGGCGCCGAACGCGTCCTGCCTTGAGCCGCGATGGATATCGAAAAACCAATAGGAGCCGTTCGAAGCCAGAAGATTGGAAGCGAGCCCATGATGCATGTCGCGCGGCCTCATCCAGTCTTGCCAGAGTTCGCGGCGGCGGAACGCCGCCACGTCTTCAGCTATCCGCGTGCGATCATAGATTTTGCCCACCGACAGCGCTGCCGCGACCGCGCTAATGGGTTCACGCATGTGTGCGGCTGCCGCTTCGGGAGAACACAGCCCCGGGTCATCGACAGTCCCGACCGCGCTGAACGCCTGCTGATCGAGCCGCGCGATACAGCTTCGCGATGCCTTGAACAGATCGCGCAGCCCTACAACCACATTAGACCAACGCTCCTGATCATAGGCGGCCTCGTAGATCTGACCAACAACGGTGGAGACTGATTCAATGGTGACCTCAGTCATGATGGCCTCCGTTGCTGCGGACATTTGGCTGATGAAGCCTAGCATACGGAAGCTCTCGCGCAAGTTGCATCGTCGATGAACCAGTCGATGCTGCCCCCAATCCCGCCTCGCCGATGATTGGCACAAACGAATGTGTAACCCTGCGGCAACAGCCTGTTCCAGCAAGGCAGCAGCCGCGCCACAAACCGGCTAGGAGTCGTCATATGACGATTGTTTGGATCGTGGCCTTGTCCGCAGTCTCCCGCCGCATTGGCAATTCGATTTGTGGGGCACTGAGCGTAATGGCGAGCATGATCAAGCAGATGGAACGGAACGGCGTGACACTCGTTTCCGGGAGCACGGGGCGGCTGATGCTCTTATCGGGATGCGTGAAACTCACCGGGCATTTTAGCCTGCGTGGCGTTCTGGCCCTGGCGCCCGCCTTGGTCGGCTTGATGGTTATGGCCGCCCCGGGGAACGCATCGGCAAGCGAATGCGAGGGCGGCACCGACGGTAATGAAGGAACAAGCTTTGCCTGCGGCGAAGGTGCCGCCACACGTTTCGGATACTCAGTAGCCATCGGTTCGTCCGGTGATTCCGGGTTGTCGGCTACCAACACCAACGCGTCGGCGGCTACGGCCGTAGGTTATGGCGCGGTAGTGGGCCATCCAATTCAAAATCCCGACGGCTCCACCGGATGGGCGGGATTTCAGGGTACAGCAATAGGTTACAACACTTATGCAGCCGAAAGTTCCACAACGGCACTGGGTTCACTGGCGAAAGCGTACGGCCAAAACTCGATGGCGCTCGGCGCCGATGCGGTGGCGAGCAGAGACAATCAGATCGCAATCGGCACGGGCGGAAACACCTACACGCTGGCCGGCGTCAACTCGCAGGCAAGCAAGGACGCCCAAGGAGCCACAAAATATCTGCTGACGACGGACGGCGACGGCAATCTGGCGGCGTCCACATTCGATGTCGCGACACTGGAGAATCTACCGGCACAAGTCGCCCAGAACAGCACCGATATCGCCAATCTGGGCACCACGGTGAACAATCATACGATGCAGATCACGGCCAACACCACGGAGTTGGCCGATCACGAGACGCGCATAACCAACAACACGACACAGATCACTGCCAACACGACCGAGCTCGCCGATCACGAGACGCGCATCACCAACAACACGACACAGATCGCGGCCAACACGACCGAGCTCGCCGATCACGAGACGCGCATCACCGACAATACGACACAGATCACTGCCAACACGGCCGAGCTCTCCGATCATGAGACGCGCATCACCAGCAACACCAATACGCTGAATGTGCACACCACTGAGATCGCGGACCTCGATACGAGGGTGACGACCAACACCACCAACATAGCCGCGCTCGACGGTCGCGTCGGTGGGCTGGAGGCCGGGTTCCAGGATCTCGGTGACCAGGTTAGCGAGAACCGCACAGAGGCGCGTGCCGGAACCGCACTGGCACTTGCCACGGCGGGGCTGCGTTACGACGATCGACCCGGCAAACTGTCGCTCGCCGGGGGCTTTGGAAATTTCAAGGGACAGTCAGGGCTGGCACTCGGCCTCGGGTACAATCCCAGCCTGGACTTCCGCCTCAACGGCGCCATCTCGGCAACCACCAACCGTCGCGATGTTGGCGTCAGCCTCGGTGCATCGTGGACGCTTAATTGATGTTGGCAAGGACGGCGCCGACCGCACGCACGCGGCGTCAAAGCGTGCGGGGAAGCCGCCTTGCGCGGGGGGCGATCGTTGCCGGTGCCTTGTTGGCACTGGCAACGATCGCAGGGCCGCCGCCCGTAGCCTGGGCCCAGGCCAAGGAAAAGAGGGTCGGCCAGAAGGCGGCTCATCCGGCCAGCATCGATCGCAACGGCGTGCTGATCCTGACAAGGAGTGCGCTGCTGGCGCTCGACCAGGCCAACAAGACTGGCAACTACACCGTTCTACGCGATCTCGGTTCGCCGAACTTTCAGGCCAACAGCGCCGCGCAACTCGGCGATATCTTTGCCAGCCAGCGCAAGCAGGCGCTCGATTTCGGCGCCGTCGCCGTGCTTGAGCCGCAACTGACGCTGCTGCCGCAGATCGAACCGAACGGCATGCTGCACATGGCGGGCTTCTTCCCGTCGGTGCCGCTGCAAGTCAATTTTGAACTGCTGTTCGAGCCGGTGAACCGGCAATGGAAGATCTATGGGGTGTCGGTCAACCTCACGTCCGGTGGACCGCAGGCGCCGGACACGCAAGCCGGCGAGCAGCCGAAGCCAGCCGATACCGCGCTGCCTCCGGACGCACCTTCGATTGCCGTCCAGCCGAAGAAGAAAACCAAACCGGTCAAGCCGTAGCAACGGAGCGTAGGGGCCGTCGTGCTCCCAAGTCCTTTTGCTCGGATCCGATATCGGGAGTTGCATCAAAATTGACTAACGAAAAAACGCGTCAGAGGTATGTTTGCATACTTGACCCGACAAACGCATGGACGGTCTGGGATTGCGAGATGGAGATACCGGCCTCGCTAAGAGGTCGCCACCTGACTGGCCGGACGAAGGACCGAGCCGAAGCTGCACGTGTAGTTCTCGAACGTATCCATGAAGGCAAGATGAATAGCGGTTAGGCTCGCATCAGCTCGTTGATTAAATTTCGGGGAACCATAGCGAATGGAAGATACGCCGCTGGGCAGATGAACAAACAGGCCAAGCCGTAGCTGGCGGAATGGCTTGGCATTGATCCGCTAAAGGCCCTTTGACAGTCCTCGCATGGTCCTCCGCCATCCTTACCATCCTTACGCTCGCCTTTCCCAAAAACGTTGCGAAATGGTGAGAGAGCGGTTATACACGCAGCGAATTTCCCATTTTGGTGGCTCTAAAACCACCGCCCGCGCGGGAACGCGGGCGAACGAGAAGGATATTTGCAATGGCCAATACGCTGCTGATGCCCAAGGCGACCGCCGTCTGGCTGGTCGACAACACCGCGCTCTCCTTCGAGCAGATCGCGCAGTTCTGCGGGTTGCATCCGCTTGAGGTCAAGGCGATCGCCGACGGCGAATCGGCGCAAGGCATCAAGGGTATGGACCCGATCATGACCGGCCAGTTGACCCGCGACGAGATCGCACGCGCCGAGAAGGATGCGAACCATCGGTTGAAGCTGTCCGATCCCAAGGTGCGGGTGCCGGAATCCAAGCGCAAGGGTCCGCGCTATACGCCGCTGTCGAAGCGCCAGGACCGGCCCAACGCCATCCTCTGGCTGGTGCGCAATCATCCCGAGCTGAAGGACGCGCAGATCGCGCGCCTCGTCGGCACCACCAAGTCGACGATCGACCAGATCCGCGACAGAAAACACTGGAACTCGGCCAATCTGCAGCCGATGGATCCGGTGACGCTGGGTCTCGCCTCGCAGATCGACCTCGACATGGAAGTCAATCGCGCTTCGCGTGGCCGCGAGCAGGCACAGCCGGCCGGCGACACGCTGCTGCCGGCGGCTTTGACCGAGCGGCTGGTGCCGACACCGGAGAAGCCGAAGGACGAGGATGCCGAGCTCGACGCCAACGCCGTCTTTGCCAAGCTTTCGGCGCTGAAGTCGAAGAACGAGGACACCGACGACGAGGAGTGAGAAGCGGCGGCTATAGCCAATCAATTACAAAAAGCCCGCCTGACGCGGGCTTTTTTTGCGATCGTGCGTGTCAGGTTCGCGCGGCCCGGTCCGGCGCCATGCCGTAATCCTCGCTGCGCTCGACCGCACGATAGAAATCGGCGAGCTGCTTGCCGCGCTCGGGCTTGAAGACGCGGCCGGCTATGACCACCGAGGCGATGCGGTCGATGCGGAAGGCGCGGAAATCGTCGCGCATCTCGCACCAGGCGACCAGCGTCCACACCTTGCCCCAAAACCATAGGCCTAGCGGCCTGATATCGCGCGCGGTGCTGCGCCCGGCCTCGTCGGAATAGTCGATGGTCAGCACCTGGCGTTTTTCCACCGCGCGCTCGATCAGGTCGATTGCCTCGCGCGCGGCGTCGCTCACCACCCACATCGGCGTGTGGATTTCGGTGCGGGCGATGCGGTCCTTTTCGGCATCGGGCAGCACGGCGCCGATCTTGACCAGCGCCTCGTCGGCGGCCCGCGCCATGGCAGCGCCGCCAAACGCGCGCACCATGCGGGCGCCGGCGACCAGCGCCACGATCTCGTCACGCGTGAACATCAGCGGCGGAAGGTCGAAACCCTCCCTCATCATGTAGCCAACGCCGGCCTCGCCGTCGATCGGCACACCAGTCGACTGCAGGTCGGCGATGTCGCGGTAGATGGTTCGCTCGGAAACCTCGAGCCACGTGCCCAGCTTCTGGGCGGTGACCAGACGGCCACCGCGCAGATGCTGCACGATCTGGAAGAGCCTGTCGGCGCGGCGCATCGTATGGTCCCTCGGTGTTGTTTCTATGCATGTCGTGGTCCCAAAACCGGTTCCCACTTTTGGGCGACATGCATTATGGTTCCAGCCCTTCGCGCTTTCGCTGCGCGGCGACGAATGCCGCGCCGAAGGACAATTTCCCTGTTGTCGGCGTCTTTGCATCCAGCACCCGCCAGAACGGCGCGATGTCGCTCAGCGTCATGCCGCGCTCCAGATCCTCGTTGGCGGCCTCGGCGACAGTGCGCAGATGATAGCCGATAGTAACCGGGCATGTCACTTCGGCACCGTGCTCGATGGCCAGGGCGGTGCACAATGCGCGGACATCTATGTCCACGCCCTTTGGGATGGAGCGGATGAAATCATCGACCTGCCGCGCTGTCGGCACCAGCATCGGCTGGCCCTCGACGACGTCACCGACAGTGCGCGGCGACGGCTTGATGCCATTGATGCCCGGCGTATTCAGCCTGTCGTTCCAGCTTTTTGCCATGCGCCACCTAGACAAAGAGCCCGAAACTGTTGCCGTCCGGGTCTAGGCAATAGGCGAATATGCCGGCCGGAATGGAGATCGCCGGCGAGACGACCTGACCGCCGTTCTGCCTCACCCGTTCCATGGCGTCTTCGATCGGTGCGGCAACCGACAGATGGATGGTTGGGCCGGTTCCCGGTGCCGCGGGTTTTCCGGGGTAGACGTGCCCGGAGGCCATTCGGTCCTGCGCGGCGAACATGGCCAGCGGGTTCGGGCCGCTCTCCTCCAGAGCGAGATCGTTCTGAAGCACCGACCCATAAAAGGCGCGGGCCCGATCCATGTCGGTGACGGGGATCTCGAACCATGCCGAGGCTTTTGCGGGGATGAAGGCCATGCCAGTCTCCTGATACTGTCGCACTATCGCACGCCGCTCCTGACACCATACTGTCAGGAGGCTTCAGTACGTTCCCCTTCGGCATACTCCTTGGCGAACAGCCTGCGCATCTCAGCGAGGTCGCTGCTTCTCTGGGGATAGAGCGTCGTCAAATAGGCAAGAGCGAAGGTGCCGGGAGCCGAACCCGGCGCAGACACGATGCGACCGTCGGCGACGGCATAGGGCACATCCAGATAGTTCTGGGCGCCTGGATAGCCCGGTTCCTTTTCATTGATCCAGTCACGACCATTGCTGGTGTGTTTGGCCTTGTCGAACAGGCCGGCACGCGCCAGCGCCAGCGTGCCGGCGCAGATGCCGCCGACCACGCCGCCGCGCGCCGCAATTGCCGTCAGCAACCCGGAGATATCAGGCGGTGCATCGACCCACTGGTCGGAGCCGATGACTGCGACGGCGTCGAGATCGGTGTTTTCATCAATCTCGGCGGAGCGGTCGGGCGTCAGCTGAAACCCGCTGGCCGACGTCACCGGCCTACCGCCCGGCGTCAGCGACACCGCGCGGGCGCCGAACCATTCGACCGCCGAAGCTGCCAGCAGGCCGTATTCCCAGTCGGCAAAGCGATCGATGAAAACGACACCGATGGTCTTCTGTTCGGACATTTCCTGCTCCGCCCTTCGGCCCGCCGGACCTATTATCTGGGCGCCGTAGCGCCCGCATCCAAGCACTACGGCGAAAAATCACCCGCGGCCGTGGCGGCCTTCGTAATTATCGGGCCAACCGATGTCCTTGCGGATGCTCTGCGGCAAGTCATTCATGAAACGTTGGGTGCGGATCTCGTTGCGCATCGTCCGGATCTTGCCGACATAGTGCTGCACGCTGCGCAGAATGGTAAAACCGTTCATAGCTGGTCTCCTCTCTTTCGATGGAGACACTATCGCACACCCCTCCTGACAGCAGTCTGTCAGGAGGATGGATGGCCTTTGACGACGCTGCCAGTTTGCCGATTCCGCGATCCGCCACGTCGCATTCAGAGCGCCGGCGATCGTGTCGTGAATAATGGCCAGGGATGAGCGCACAAGGAGCGCTTTGACAGTCGGCCGCGATGCTGGTCAAAGGCGGCATGTCGAAACTCCTTGCGCTCGTCATCATCGCCATGATGGTCATCCAGCTGATCAAGCCGCTCGGGTGGCCGGGGCTGAGGCGGCGCAGCGATTTCTGGAAGCTGGCGGTACTGGCAATGGCCGCGATTTCGATAACGGCGGCGCTGGGGCATTGGGGTTAGGGCCGACGGCCCGTTACGCGATGCGAAATTCGTCGGCTAGCACCAAGCCGACGAGATGTTCCGCCCAGGCCCGGTAGCCGGCTTCCGAGGCATGAAATCCGTCGGACGCAAAGCCGGCTTCGGCGTCGGTGATCGGCAGGCGCGGCGCCGGCACCGCGCCGCGTTCGAGACAAAGGCGCTCGCCCATCCGGT
This sequence comes from Mesorhizobium sp. WSM4823, assembly GCF_055811195.1. Classification (NCBI taxonomy): domain Bacteria; kingdom Pseudomonadati; phylum Pseudomonadota; class Alphaproteobacteria; order Hyphomicrobiales; family Phyllobacteriaceae; genus Mesorhizobium; species Mesorhizobium sp. WSM4823. Next base: position 234,746 of record NZ_JBVVQL010000003.1, on the reverse strand, counting down.
TCATCTCGGCGGCGCGGATCTCCAGGATCTTTCCGAGCAACGGCGGCATTGCCGGAGCCCGGGTGAATTCCAGCACTGGCGACCACACCACGCGCGCCTCAGGCCATTTGGCGCGCAGCGCGTAGAGCAAGCCGCCAAAATCGCTCTTGAAGCGTCGCACCGAGTGAAAGTTCTTAGTGTCGTTGGTGCCGATGGCCAGCACAATATGCGTCCAAGGATCGGCCGACAGGTTGGGCAGCACATGGTCGCGGATCTGGCCCGAAGTCGCCGAGTTGAAGCCGGCTGCCCGCCAGCGCACCGCACGGCCAGTGCGTTGCGAGATCAGCTTGGCCAGCTGCGCGGCCAGCCCGTACTCGGAATTGCCGATGCCGACGGACGCGGCGGAAGAATCGCCAAGCATCAAAAGCGAGATCGCCGGTGCCTTGCCTGGTATCTCGTGCATGACCGGACCTTGCGCCGGCAGCATGCGGGTGGTGCGGCGGCGCACGCCGAGCCCCTGCCAGACATAGACCGGAAAGGCGAGCCAGGTGAGGAGGGCAAGAAAGCGCTGCATCGCAAACCGTTAATGGGCAAGTCCGTTAAAGGGCATAGCGAGCAGCACTTAGCGCATATCGGGCCGAAGGCGAAAGACCTTGCGTCGACAGCCACCGTCAATGGCAACAGGCGTCCTGCATCTCAGGCCGGTCTGCATATTCATCGTGCAGCCGCACCCAGTCCATCAGGCTGTGATAGGGACCGGTCTCGTTGCGGCCTTTCGGCGTCAGGTCGAGATAGTGATAGGCGCCGATCAGCGGATCACCGCCCCTGGAGCGCGACATGAAGGTCAGAAAGATGTCGCCGTTCTCATCCCGGTAGAACACGCTGGTGCCGGGAAGGTCCTTCGATTTGCGCGCGCGCTGTTCGAAATTGTAGATCGTGTCGCCGGCCGCGATCTGCTTGTCGGTGAAGGATACCTGCATGTCAAAATTGAAATCCGAGGCGTAGGACGACACCCAGTCGAATTTCCAGCCCATGCGCTGTTTGTAAGGCAGCAGTTCGGCCAGCGGCGCCCGCGCCACCACGACCAGCGACACATCGTGGTGCTTGAGATGCTGGTTGGCGCCATCGATGTGGTCGGCAAGGAAGGAACACCCTTCGCAACGGTAATCGGCGCCCGGCCCGAACATGAAATGGTAGACGATCAGCTGGCTTGCGCCGACGAATAGTTCGGCCAGTGTCTTCGGCCCCTGTTCGGTCTCGAAGACATAGTCCTTGCGGATCTTCAACCAAGGCAATTCCCGCCGTTCGGCAGCGATCCGGTCGCGAAATCGCGTCAATTCCTTCTCGCGGGCCAGATGCGCCTTGTGCGCCTCGAACCAGTCTTCCCGTGAAACGACCTTGTTGTTTGGCATGAGTCTGCTCCTCTTTGAACCCAAGGACGTTTGGGCTCAACGCAAGCCGACACGGCCTTCGCGTTTTTTGGAGCGATTTCAGAGCACATGGAACCCGGGCACATGACCCGGGTCCGGATGAAGGCAGAAAACCGATCAGGCGGCCTGTTCCAGGTCCGGTTGCCATTTTCCAAGCGCGGCCAGATGGTTCATGTGGGCGCGGTGGGCGAAGGCGGCCTGGGCAGCGGCGACGTTGGCCGCCTTGCCGCTCCAGGCCTTCTGTGGCGCCGCCTGCAAGGCGCGGCCGTAGGAGAAGGTCAATTTCCATGGATGCGGGCCGATGGCATTGATGGCATTGAGGTTGGCGGTCGCCTCCTCGTCCGATTGTCCGCCGGAGAGAAAGGCAATGCCCCCAATCGCCGCCGGCACCGTTTCGCGGAACAGTTTTATGGTCTTCTCCGCGACTTCTTCGGGGCTGCTTACCTTGCCCGACTTCTTGCCGGCGAGAACCATGTTCGGCTTCAGGATGGTGCCTTCGAGGACGACGCGGGCTGCGTAGAGCTCGGTGTAGAGCTTGGTCAGCGTTGCCTTGCTGATCTCGTAGCAGGTGCCGATGTCATGGGCGCCGTCCATCAGCACCTCCGGCTCGACGATCGGCACGATGCCGGCCTCCTGGCAAAGCGCCGCATAGCGGGCGAGCGCATGGGCGTTCGAGCCGATCGACGTGGCGGAAGGCACGCCCTTGGCGGCGTCGATGTCGATCACCGCTCGCCATTTGGCGAAACGGGCGCCGAGCTTGTAATAGTCGGCAAGCCGCTCGCGCAGGCCGTCGAGGCCTTCGGTGATCGTGTCGCCGGGGTATCCGGCCAGCGGCTTGGCGCCGGCATCGACCTTGATGCCTGGGATGGCGCCGGTCGCCTTGATGATGTCGACCAGCGGTGTGCCGTCGGCGGCCTTCTGGCGGATGGTCTCGTCATAGAGGATGACGCCGGATATGTATCTGGTCATCGCCGCGTTGGCGCGGAACATCATCTCGCGATAGTCACGGCGGCTGTCGGCGGTCGATTCGACGCCGATCACGTCGAAGCGCTTCTTGATGGTGCCGGAGCTTTCGTCGGCGGCCAAAAGCCCCTTGCCGTCGGCCACCATCGCGGCGGCAATGTCCTCGAGACGTTCGCTCATCGTGCTTCTCCCTGAAACGGTTATTCCAGCCTAGCAGACCACTAGAGCAAGGCAGGTTCAAGTCGAACCATTCCAAGCGGAAAGCTCGAATCGATTGAAACGCGCAAACGCCCCCGTTCGCCTGCCGCCTCAGGACCCCAGGGCCTCAGCGCTTCAGCACATCGACACCGGGCAGCGGCTTGCCTTCCATCCATTCCAGGAAGGCGCCGCCGGCGGTCGAGACATAGGTGAAGTCGTCGGCGACACCGGCGTGGTTGAGAGCGGCAACCGTGTCGCCGCCGCCGGCGACCGAGACCAGTTTGCCGGACTTGGTGCGGGCCGCGGCGTGCTTGGCTGCCGCCACCGTCGCGTGGTCGAACGGCTCGATCTCGAAGGCGCCGAGCGGGCCGTTCCAAACCAGCGTCGCGGCGCGGTCGATCCAGTCGGTAACGGTTTTTACGGTTTTCTCGCCGACATCGAGGATCATGCCGTCGGCCGGCACCTCCGATATGGCGACGGTTTGGCTGGCGGCACCCGCCTTGAATTCTCTGGCGACGACGCCGTCGACCGGCAAGATAACGGCGCAGCCGGCCTCGGCCGCTTCGATCATGATCTGCTTGGCGGTCGAGGCAAGATCATGCTCGCACAGCGATTTTCCGACATCGGTACCGCGCGCGGCGAGAAAGGTGTTGGCCATGCCGCCGCCGATGACCAGCGCGTCGACCTTCCTTACCAGGTTCATCAGGAGGTCGATCTTGCTCGAGACCTTGGCGCCACCGACGATAGCAACGACAGGGCGGACGGGATTGCCGAGGCCCTTTTCCAGCGCGTCGAGCTCGGCTTGCATGGTGCGGCCGGCGAAGGCTGGCAGCAAGTGCGCAAGCCCTTCCGTCGACGAATGGGCGCGGTGGGCGGCCGAAAAGGCGTCGTTGACGAAGATGTCGCCATTGGCGGCGAGCTTTTCGGTGAAGGCCGGATCGTTCTTCTCCTCGGCCTTGTAGAAGCGGGTATTTTCGAGCAGCAGCACGTCGCCGTTGCCCATGGCGGCGATGGCGCTCGCGGCCTTGTCGCCGATGCAGTCGGATGCGAAGCCGACAGGACGGCCGAGCACGTCCGCGGTTGCCTTGGCGATCGGCTCAAGCGAGAATTCGGGCGAGGGTCCATCCTTGGGCCGGCCGAAATGGGCAAGCAGGATGACCTTGGCGCCCTTGCCGGAAAGCTCGGTGATGGTCGGCGCGATGCGTTCGATACGGGTGGCGTCGGAGACCTTGCCGTCGGCGACGGGAACGTTGAGGTCGACGCGCACCAGCACACGCTTGCCGTCGATATTGCCGATGTCGTCCAGTGTCTTAAAGCCGGCCATATTGTTCCCTTTCGCGAAAAACGCCGGGACCTTAACCCGCACCAACGACGATGCAAGACCTGCAATGGTGCTACACGGAAAATATGACCACGGCTCGTACGCGGAGCCGTCAGCCCTCGCCGGTGGACTTTTCCACCACTGGATGTGGAGCCGGTTCAGCGTCCGCTGGCGCCTCGGCGCCCTGCATCTTGGTCCGCTTGCGCCAATTGCGCACAAAGGCAACGATGCGGTCGGCGATCTCGCCAGCGCTCAGGAACACCGGCACCCGCGCCACCGGCGCGGTCGGCTCGAAAGACAGCCCCAGACCGGTGATTTTGCCCTTGTCGTCGACGTCGCGAACGATCAACTCGATCGGGCCAAGCAGCACCCGGTCGGCATATTCGGCATGGCCGCCGAGCCGCTCGGTCACCAGATCGCCGACGGTCAGCTTGCGTTCCTCCTCGGTCAGACCCGGCGCGTAAGCGGCTTCCAGTTCCGCGGCGGAGCGCGCCGGATCGACGGCGAAGGCGCCGAAGAAGTCCGCATCCTCCGGATCGACCACCGCGCGGCTGGCGAACAGCTTGTCGAGCAGGGCTGGATAGCGGTCCGGCACGAAGATGTAGACATGGTCGCCGGCAGCAAGCCTGCCCATGTCCTGGAAGCGCATCGAGCGGCCGTCGCGCAACACCAGCGACGGCCGCGCCCAGCGCGGAATGCGCTCGCCGCGCGCCACCGGGCTGCCAGGCGCTACGCGGTAGGCGAGAAGCTCGTGATGAGCGGAGCCCGGCAATTCGAGTTCGACCTTGTCCAACGGACCCAGGCGGGCCGGCACGATCAGACCGAGGCGGCGCGCCAGCGGTCCTACGGTCCATCCCTGGATGACCAGCGACACCAGCACGACGATGAAGGCGGTGTTGAAGATGAGACGGCCGTTCTCAAGGCCGCCAAGCAGTGGCGTGATGGCGAGCAGGATAGACACGGCGCCACGTAATCCCACCCAGGAGACGAAGGCGACTTCCGGGCGCGGCAGACGGAACGGCATCAGGCAAAGCCAGACGGCGATCGGCCGCGCCACGAATATCAGGAACAGGCCCAGCAGTATCGCCGGCAGCAGGATCGCCGGAAATTGCGAGGGCGTCGCGAACAGGCCGAGGATCAGGAACATGATGATCTGTGCCAGCCACGACATGCCGTCCTGAAAGCGCTTGAGGATGGTGACGGCGCGGATGTCGGAATTGCCGGCAATGAGGCCAGCGAGATAGACCGCCAGAAAGCCGGAGCCGCCAATGGCGCCGGCGGCGGCGAACACCATCAACGACAGCGTCAGCACGAAGATCGGCAGCAGCCCGTGGTCGAGATTGAGCCGGTCGACGAGGCGCACGATGGCGAGGCCGCCGAAAATCCCGACGATGGCGCCAAGCCCCATGTTGAGAAGGAAGCCGAGGACGAGATCGGTAACCAGCACCCTGGTCTCGGGACTGGCGTTGGCGGCTATGATCTCGACCAGGCTGATGGTCAGGAAGATGGCGATTGGGTCATTGGTGCCGGATTCCACCTCGAGCGTGGAACGCACGCGTTCGCGCAAATTGATCTCGCCGGCGCGCAACAGGAAGAACACTGCTGCCGCGTCGGTAGACGCGACGGCAGCCCCAAGCAGGAAGGATTCCAGCCAGCTGAGATCGATCAGGTAATAGGCGACGACGCCGAACAGGCCAGTGGTCAAAAGGACGCCGACAGTCGCCAGCGACAGCGCCGGTCCGGCCGCCTGCCGCAAGGCGTTGAGCGGCGTGCCGAAACCTGAATCGAACAGGATGACCGCTAGCGCCAGTGAGCCGGCAAAATAAGCCAGCCGCGCATTGTCGAACTGGATGCCGAGGCCGTCGGTTCCCGTGGCTAGGCCGATGCAGAGAAACAGCAGCAAGAGAGGAGCGCCGAAGCGGAAGGCGATCAGGCTCGAAAACGCGGCGGCAACGACAAGTGCGGTGCCAACCAGCGTCACGAGATAGATCGCATGCTCCATCCGAAAACCGCCCCCTCAAATTCGTGTACTTCTCGCTTTACGGGAGAGTGAGGCGAAGACATGACGGGTGCAAGGCGGGAGGGTGGTTTTTTGCCCTATGCGGCTCCAACTTCGTCATCCCAGGGCGGAGCAGCCGCGAAGCGGCGTCGCGCAGACCCTGGGATCCATGCCGTGACATCAGCCGAGAAATGCTGCGTCAAAGAATTCTGCACGGCGGCAACACTCCAACGGCACGGCATGGATCCCGGGGTCTGCGCCGCATCGCTTCGCTCCTTGCTCCGCCCCAGGATGACGAAACGCGATGGTCGTTCAGGCCAATCTCCCAAGACGTGCGATCTGCCGACACAAGAACGCGAGCGAAGGGGCTTAAACAAAAACGCCCGGACAGAGCCGGGCGTTTCCAAGTCGCAAGAAGATGGCTCTGCGATCAGGCGATGGTCTTGCCGAAGGCGACCGCCGTGTCAGACATGCGGTTGGAGAAACCCCACTCATTGTCGTACCAGGACAGCACCGAAACGAAGTTGCCGTCCATGACCTTGGTCTGGTCGAGCGCCATGATCGAGGAATGCGGATCGTGGTTGAAGTCGATCGACACGTTCGGGTGATGGGTGACCGCGAGAATGCCCTTCAGCTTGCCGTTGGAGGCGGCGATCACCGCCTCGTTGATCTCCTGCACCGTGGTCGAGCGCTTGGCGATGAACTTGAAATCGACGACCGAGACGTTTGGGGTCGGCACGCGGATGGAGATGCCGTCGAGCTTGCCCTTGAGGTCTGGCAGCACCAGGCCGATCGCCTTGGCCGCACCGGTCGAGGTCGGGATCTGCGACAGGGCGGCGGCGCGGGCGCGGTAGAGATCCTTATGCATGGTGTCCAGCGTCGGCTGGTCGCCGGTGTAGGAGTGGATCGTCGTCATCATGCCCTTCTCGATGCCGACGGCCTCATGCAGCACGGCTGCCAGCGGCGCCAGGCAGTTGGTGGTGCAGGAGGCATTGGAGATGACGATATGGTCCTTGGTCAGCTTGTCATGGTTGATGCCATAGACGACGGTGAGGTCGGCGCCCTCCGCAGGCGCCGAGACGAGGACCCGCTTGGCGCCGGCGGTCAAATGCGCCGCTGCCTTGTCGCGGGCGGTGAAGATGCCGGTGCATTCGAGCGCGATGTCGATGCCGAGCTCCTTCCACGGCAACTGCGTCGGATCCTTGATCGCGGTGACCTTGAACTTCTCCGTGCCAACAGTGATCTGGTCCCCGTCAACCGTCACTTCATGCGGGAAGCGGCCGTGCACGCTGTCGAAGCGCAGCAGATGCGCATTGGTCTCGACCGGGCCGAGGTCGTTGACGGCGACCACATCGATATCCTTGCGGCCAGATTCGTGGATGGCGCGCAGGATGTTGCGGCCGATGCGGCCGAATCCGTTGATGGCAACTCTGACGGTCATTTTTTTCTCCCTGGGAGTTGGAGGCCGAAGATCAAGTCCGCAGCTTCATAACGGCGGGCTGCCAAAGAATCCAGCCGTCGAGGGGTTGGATTTAAGTCCACCAAACTGAGGCTGCCCGCAAAATCACGATGCGTGTTTTCGCGGGCGCCTAGCCTGCTAGTGGTGCAGGCGGGCTTCCGCCGCCTTCACCGTCGCTTCGGCGGTGATGCCGAAATGCGGATAGAGCTGTTCGATCGTACCAGAGGCGCCGAAGCCGGTCATGCCGATGAAGATGCCGTCAGTGCCGATGAAATGATCCCAGCCCTGGCGGATGCCGGCTTCGATGGCAATCTTGATCGGCGCGTTGCCGATCGTCTTGTCGCGATAGTCGGCGCTCTGCTTGTCGAACAATTCGAAGCAGGGAACCGAGACGACGCGGGTTGGGTGGCCGTGCTTCTCCAGCAAGTCGCGGGCAGCAAGCGCGATTTCGACTTCGGAACCGGTGGCGAAGATCGTCACCGCCGCATCGCCATTGGCGGCAGCCAGCTCATAGGCGCCCTGACGGCTGAGGTTTTCCGCAACGAAGTCGTTGCGCACGGTCGGCAGGTTCTGCCGGGTCAGCGCCAGCGTCGACGGCGTCTTTTCCGATTCAAGGGCCAACTGCCAGCATTCGGCGGTCTCGACCGCGTCGGCCGGGCGGAAGACATTGTGGTTCGGAATGGCGCGCAGTGCGGCCAGATGCTCGACCGGCTGGTGGGTCGGGCCGTCTTCGCCAAGACCGATGGAATCATGGGTCATGACGAAGATCGAGCGGATGCCCATCAGCGAGGCAAGCCGCATCGACGGGCGGGCGTAATCGGAAAAGCACATGAACGTGCCGCCATAGGCGATGAGGCCACCATGCAGCGTCAGCCCGTTGATCGCGGCCGCCATGCCGTGCTCGCGGATGCCGTAATGAACGTAGCGCTGGCCGTAATCGTCTGCCGTGATGTTCTTGGTCTGGCTGGTCTTGGTGTTGTTGGAGCCGGTGAGGTCGGCCGAGCCGCCGATGGTTTCCGGCACCGCGCCGTTGATGACCTCAAGCGCCATCTCCGACGATTTGCGGGTGGCGACCTTCGGCTTGTCGGCGGCGAGCTTCTTCTTGTAGTCGGTGACGACGGCGTCGAAATTCGCCGGCAGCTTGCCACTGATGCGGCGCTCGAATTCGCTGCGCAATTGGGCGTCGGCCTTGGCAAGGCGGCCTTCCCAGTCGGTGCGGGGCTTGGCGCCAGCCTTGCCGGCGGTGCGCCACGCATCGAGGATGTCGGCTGGAATCTCGAAGGGAGGATAGTCCCAGCCGAAGAACTTCCGCGCACCGGCAATTTCCTCGGCGCCGAGCGGCGAGCCATGCGCCTTGTTGGTGCCGGCCTTGGTCGGGGCACCGAAGCCGATGGTCGTCTTGCAGGCGATCATCGTCGGCTTGTCGGAGTGGCGGGCGGCCTCGATGGCATAGGCGATCGCTTCGGGATCCTGGCCGTCGATGTGGCTGGCGTTCCAGCCGGAGGCCTGGAAGCGGGCGACCTGGTCGGTGTTGTCAGCCAGCGATACCGGACCGTCGATCGAGATGTTGTTGTTGTCCCAGAAGACAATCAGCTTGTTGAGCTTGAGGTGCCCGGCAAGCGCGATGGCTTCCTGGGAAACGCCTTCCATCAGGCAGCCGTCACCGGCCAGCACATAGGTGTAGTGGTCGACGAGGTCGTTGCCGAAGGCGGCGTTCATGATGCGCTCGCCGAGCGCGAAGCCGACCGAATTGGCAAGGCCCTGGCCGAGCGGCCCGGTCGTCGTCTCGATGCCCGTAGCATGGCCGTATTCGGGATGGCCCGCGGTCTTCGATCCCAGTTGCCGGAAATGCTTGATCTGGTCGAGGGTCATGTCCTCGTAGCCGGTCAAATGAAGCAGCGAATAGAGCAGCATCGAACCATGGCCGGCCGACAGGATGAAGCGGTCGCGGTCGGCCCAGTGTGGAGCTTTGGCGTCGAATTTCAGAAAACGCGTGAACAGCACCGTGGCGATATCGGCGCAGCCCATCGGCAGGCCGGGATGGCCGGAGTTCGCCTTCTCGACGGCGTCCATGGAGAGAAAACGGATCGCATTGGCCATCCGGTCATGTTGTTCGCGCGAGGTCATGCTTCCTCCAGTGTGGGGGTTTGGGGCCTTGGGAGAGCCCTTGAAAAGGGTGCGCGACACATAGCAGGCGCGGCTTTTTAGTCAATAAACCGGCGCGCTTTTGCCAATCTTGCTAGTCAATAAACCGGCGCTTTTGCCGGTCTTGTGATGCTGCCAGAAGGGTCATGGAGGCCCTACATTAGCGTTAGCAGGGGACAGTCGCGAGAGCTTTATTGACGTTGGCTTCACACGGCGCATAATGTTTCAGACATAACGCGTTCTGAACGTGGATGATTCGGTGATGGGCAGGGCGCAGGACGAAAGCCATGACCGGGGAAACGACACTCAAGGAAGTCATCGCGAGGCTGGGTAAGGCCATCGAGGGGCTGGAAAATGCCGTCGCGGCCAAGCTCGAGCACGAGCGCGACTATACCGAAGCCGAGGCGGAGGTGCAGCGCATGAACGCTGATCGCTCGCGGCTGGCGCAGGAACTCGACAATTCCGAAGCGCGCGCCGAACGGCTGGAAGACGCCAACAAGGAAGTGTCGCGTCGGCTGGTGACCGCCATGGAAACCATCCGCGCCGTGTTGGACAGATAGGAGGCTGGCCCAATGGCACAAGTCACGGTTTCCATCGACGGCAAGCAATATCGCATGGCTTGCGACGAGGGCCAGGAAGAACATCTGATCGACCTTGCCGAGCGCTTCGACCGCTATGTCTCACATCTGAAGGACTCCTTCGGCGAGATTGGCGACCAGCGGCTGACCGTGATGGCCGGCATCATGGTCATGGACGAGCTTTCGGAACTGCAAAAACGCGTCAAGGGCATGGAAAGCGAAGTGCTGACGCTACGCAAGACGCGTGACGACGCGCTGACCAAGGCCGACAAGAACGATTCCGTGCTGACCGGTGCGCTTGGCGCGCTCGCCCAGCGCATGGAAGACCTGGCGACGACGCTGGCGGTGAACAAGGCCTGAGCCAAGGCAGCGAAAATTCCTGCTGCATTTGCCGAAAAGCAATGAAAATTTTTCGCCGCCGACTTCAATGCCGGCGGCAACAGGCGTTTGAAGGATGACGCCGGAGTGATAGAAAGACAAAAGCAGCGCTGGCGGTGCCGGCTGCAATCTGCACTCACAGGGTAGGGACACGTCATGAGCCTTCGTATCAATGATATCGCGCCGGATTTCACTGCTGAAACCACGCAAGGGACGATCAGCTTTCACGAATGGATCGGTGACGGTTGGGCGGTGCTCTTCAGCCATCCGAAAAATTTCACGCCGGTCTGCACGACCGAGCTTGGCACGATGGCAGGGCTGGAAGGCGAGTTTAGGAAGCGCAACGTCAAGATCATCGGCATTTCCGTCGATCCAGTCGCGAACCACGCCAAATGGCAGGACGACATCAAGACGGCGACCGGCCATTCGGTGAACTACCCGCTGATCGGCGACAAGGATCTCAAGGTCGCCAAGCTCTACGAGATGCTGCCGGCGGGCGCCGGCGAAACCTCGGAAGGACGCACGCCCGCCGATAATGCGACGGTGCGTTCGGTCTACGTCATCGGCCCCGACAAGAAGATCAAGCTGGTGCTCACCTATCCGATGACCACCGGCCGCAACTTCGATGAGATCCTGCGCGCGATCGATTCGATGCAGCTAACCGCCAAGCACCAGGTGGCGACGCCGGCGAACTGGAAGCAGGGCGAGGACGTCATCATCACCGCCGCCGTTTCCAATGAGGATGCAATCAAGCGTTTCGGCGCCTATGAGACGATCCTGCCCTATCTCAGGAAGACCAAACAGCCCTCTGCCTGACCCAAACGGCACGGAAGGATTTTCGGCCTTTTTGCCTCAGCAAAGCATGCGGTGCTTGACGGCATGGTGCTGGCGGATGACCATGCTCTTCTTTTAACCCGGCAGAGAAAATCATTCCTGCCGGGTGGGAACTGAGGGGAGCCGGGATTGGACGTGACATCGGCCAAGCTGCAGGTGGCAGGCTTTTACGATAAGCCGACCGGGTCCATCCAATATGTCGTCGCCGACGCGCAGACGCGACGATGCGCAATCATCGATCCTGTCCTTGATTTCGATGAAAAATCCGGCGCAACAGCGACGAAGAATGCCGACGCCCTGCTCGATTTTATCAGGGAAAACGGGCTGGAGGTCGAGTGGATCCTCGACACCCACCCGCACGCCGACCATTTCTCGGCGGCACACTATCTCCGAGAGAAGACCGGAGCGCCTACAGCGATTGGCGAGAAGGTCGTCGACGTCCAGAAATTGTGGAAGGCGATCTACAACTGGCCGGATTTTCCTGCCGACGGATCTCAGTGGAACAGGCTGTTTGCCGATGGCGAAAGCTTTTCGGTCGGCGGCATTCCGGTAAAGGTGCTTTTTTCGCCGGGCCACACGCTGGCCTCTGTCACCTATGTGATCGGCGACGCCGCCTTCATCCATGACACCCTGTTCATGCCGGACAGCGGCACGGCGAGAGCGGATTTTCCCGGCGGCAGTGCCGCGCGGCTCTGGCGCTCGATCCAGGATATCCTCGCGCTACCGGACGAGACACGTCTGTTCGTCGGCCATGACTACCAGACAGAAGGACGCGAACCCTTGTGGGAGAGCACGGTAGCGGAACAGAAATCCAAGAACACCCATATTACGGCATGCAGGACAGAGGCCGATTTCGTGGCAATGCGGGAGGCACGCGACAGGACGCTGCCGATGCCCAGGCTTATCCTGCATGCGCTGCAGGTCAACATGAATGGCGGCCGCCTGCCGGAACCGGAATCCAACGGCCGCCGGTATTTAAAATTTCCGTTGGATTGCCTTTGATGAAATGGCGCCAGCTAGTCTAGCTTCAGGGTTTTGTTCGGCGGGCTAAATGTTCATACGTGATTTGCCAAGGGTCGCGCTCGGAAGATCTCTCCTCGCCGATCCAATGGAAGCTGTTGGCAGTGATCTCAGTGAAACGCCATCGAGTTTTCAGACCGCGCGAGTCACTGCCGAGCTGGACAATGTCCTTACCCTCGGCCCGCCCGATCTGGCGCGAGTGATCTCGGTTGAGCGGGTCGTTCCATATGATGTGCCAGCCATCGATCCCAGGATCGAAGATGCGCAGAGTCGTGCCATACATTGTGGACGGCGCAGGGCGCTTGGGTCTGATCCAAACGTCCTGAATCCCGCGGCCTTCGAGCACCCAGCCAAAATGGCATTCTCCATTCCATTTCTGGATTGTGCCGTCGTCGAGGTAGTGGACCGTGTCCATTTCCCAGCTTCCAATTAGCCATCCATACAGATCCATGTCTTTCGCTCGGTCGGCTGGGGGACCTTCGGATCCGAGAGCGGTGAGAAACCGAGAAATCGTCATCGTCATACTGCCTTTGGTTTCCAAATAGACTGCGGAAGCCGTGTCGGCGCCGGAGCGTTGCCGCCACAATTTGCAGCGTTGCGGTCTCCAGGGCTTGGGGAAAATTGCTATAATGCCGCTCTGAATAAGATCGTTTGCGAACGCGATGGCGAGGCAGCAAACAACCGACATTATCGCCCAGTCTATCAAAGCCGTGGAACCACGGCGCGGCGGGAACCGGCAACCCTAGCTAGAATATGGCACCAAGGGACAGTTCTCCCGGCAGTCGGAGGACCCATAAAAAACGGCGGCGCCAGTTACCTGACGCCGCCATTATTTCTTTCCGTCGGAAGTTTACGCCGCCGGCTGCGCCTCGATGGTGCGCAGGGCCTGCATCTGGCGCTTGGCTGCGGCCTTGACCGCGTCCTGCACCTTCTCGAAGGCGCGCACTTCGATCTGGCGCACGCGCTCGCGGCTGATGTCGAACTCGGCCGACAGCTCTTCCAGCGTCAGCGGCTCCTCGGCCAGGCGGCGCGCCTCGAAGATGCGCCGCTCGCGCTCGTTGAGCACGGCAAGAGCGCCGGACAGCATGCCGCGCCGGTTTTCCAGCTCGTCCTGCTCGATCAGCGCATCTTCCTGGCTTTCGTGGTCGTCGACCAGCCAATCCTGCCATTCACCGGACTCACCTTCGCTCGCGCGGATCGGTGCGTTGAGCGAGGCATCGCCCGACAGGCGGCGGTTCATCGACACCACCTCCGCTTCGGACACGTTGAGGCGGGTGGCGATCTCGGTGATCTGGTCGGGCTTCAAATCGCCATCGTCGAGCGCCTGGATCTTACCCTTAACCTTGCGCAGGTTGAAGAACAGGCGCTTCTGGTTGGCGGTCGTGCCCATCTTGACCAGGCTCCACGAGCGCAGGATGTATTCCTGGATCGAGGCCTTGATCCACCACATGGCGTAGGTAGCGAGCCGGAAGCCGCGCTCCGGCTCGAATTTCTTGACGGCCTGCATCAGGCCGACATTGCCTTCCGAGATCACCTCGCCGATCGGCAGGCCGTAGCCGCGATAGCCCATGGCGATCTTGGCGACGAGCCGAAGGTGGCTGGTGACGAGCTTGTGTGCAGCCGTGGTGTCCTCATGCTCGGCGTAACGTTTGGCGAGCATGTACTCTTCCTGCGGCTGAAGCATCGGAAAGCGACGGATTTCTTCCAGGTAGCGGCTGAGGCCGCCTTCGCCGGAAACAATACTGGGTAGTGACTGGGCCATGATAGCGCCCCTCTCTCTCTGGAGTGGTGCCCCCGAAACGCGGCGGGCATATGTTGCGAACGCCAAAGGCTCGTTCGCGACGTCAGGTGTATACAGGAACAAAACCAGAAAGGACAGCATTGGTTCAACACGAAACAGTGTGTCACACCAAAGTGAACAACGCCGGTCAGGTTTTTGCCAATCAGGTTTTGAACGAATGGAACGGGGTTCAGAGTTTGCGAAAACCGCCGACGAGTTCCTCCATGTCCCTCGGTACCGGCGCCTCGAACCTCATCGTTAGATGGGTAGCCGGATGCCGAAATTCAAGAAGGCGGGCATGCAATGCCTGTCGCGGAAATGCCTTCACCCGGCCTTTCAGCGGCTCTGGAAGTCGGTTCGCCTTGGTGCGAAAGGCCTGGCCGTAATCGGGATCGCCGACGACCGGATGGCCGATATGAGCCATGTGGACGCGGATCTGATGGGTGCGGCCGGTCTCGAGCCGGCATTCAACGAGGCTTGCCGTGGTGAATTCCTTTTGCTGCTCGCCAAAGCGCTCGATCACGGCGAAATGGGTGACGGCGTGGCGGGCATCGTCGCGGCCTTCGGGCACCACCGCACGGCGCACGCGGTCGGCGGCGCGGCCAAGCGGCTCGTCGACCGTGCCTGTCGGTCTCGTCGGTATGCCCCAGACCAAAGCCAGATAGGCGCGTTTGAGATCGCCGGTCAGGCCATGATCGGCAAAGGCCTCCGACAACGACTTGTGGGCGCGATCGGTCTTGGCGACGACCATGACGCCGCTGGTCTCCTTGTCCAGGCGGTGGACGATGCCCGGCCGCCGCACACCGCCGATGCCTGAAAGGCTGTCGCCGCAATGGTGGATCAGCGCGTTGACCAGCGTGCCGGTCCAGTTGCCGGCGCCGGGATGGACGACCAGCCCCGGCGGCTTGTTGATGACGATCAATTCATTGTCTTCGTAGAGGACGTCGAGCGGGATGTTTTCGCCTTGCGGCTCCGCCGGCTCCGGCTCCGGCATGTCGACCGACACGCGATCACCGGCCACCATCTTGCGCTTCGTCTCGTCGACCGACTGACCGCCGATCTTGACGGCGCCCTGCCGGATCAGCATCTGCACCCGGCTGCGCGACATGTCCGGTCCGAGCTTACCCGCCAGCCATTGGTCGAGCCGCTGGCCAGCCGCATCGGGACCCGCTTCCAGCATGATCGATCCCCCGTCTGGCGATCCGCCCTCCATCAATCCATCCTCTATCAATATGGGGGCCTCTTCGTTATGAGCGCTCATTGAAAAAAGTTCCGGAATGTTTTGCCATGGCTGCTGCCGACGAAGACGAGGAAAAGCCGCTCGACCCCGAAGTCGAAAAGGTGCGCAAGAAGCTGGTCCGCTTCGTCGCCATCAATCTCGGCCTGCTGTTCCTTGCCCTTATGGTGGTGATCGCAGCCCTTGTCTACAAAACGCGCACCGCGCCGCCGCCAGCCACACCGCCGCTGGCCGGCGACATCCAGGTGCCGGCAGGCGAGCCGCTGACCGGCGACATCGTGCTGCCGGTGGGCGCCAGGGTCATCAGCCAGTCGCTCTCCGGCAATCGCGTCTCCATCGATGCGGAGCTTGCCGACGGCAGCCGTGCCATCTTTGTCTACGATATCACCGAGCGCCGCATCATCGGTCGCTTTTCGATCCGCAACCGATGATTTCGCTGCAACAATGATTGGTGGTCGCAACAATGACCGGCTTTGCTGAAGGTCGCCGCGTCGCGACAGTCGCGCTCGTGGTCAGAAATTATGACGAGGCGATCGCCTGGTATGTCGGCAAGCTGGGCTTTTTGCTCACCGAGGACGTCGATCTTGGCGGCGGCAGGCGCTGGGTCACGGTTGCGCCAGCGAACGGACAAGGCGCGCGGCTGCTCCTGGCAGAAGCGTCGGACGAGGCGCAAGCAAGCTGCATCGGCAACCAGACCGGCGGTCGAGTCTTTTTGTTTCTCGAAACCGACGATTTTGTCCGCGACCACGCGACGATGCTCGCAAAGGGCGTCGAATTCCGTGAGGCGCCCCGCGTTGAGCCCTATGGCACTGTGGCGGTTTTCGCCGATCTCCACGGAAATCTCTGGGACTTGATCGAGCCAAAACGCTAGCCCCGCAATGGATATTTTCCCGGCACGACAGACTGTCCGAAGCCCAGTTGCTTTTTCCCAGCCGTCAGCCTATATCGCCGGTTCTTGAACGCGCCCATCGTCTAGCGGTCAGGACACCGCCCTCTCACGGCGGGAACAGGGGTTCGATTCCCCTTGGGCGTACCAAGTAATCAAACAAATTGGATCTTTACTGCCGCGCTACAGTTGCCGGCGAGGGATCGTTTTCGGCGAGTTCCGCGAAGGCGTCGACAATCCCCGCCGCTCTTGGCGCTGACGAACTTGACGTTCGACCGCGCGAGCTGGCCGATCTGTTCGGCGCTTCCAGGCGCTTCGGCGAAGGGTGGATGCCAGGAATAGTCGGCCCTTAGCACCGGCCAGCGAAGCTGCGCACGACGCGCGTGGCTAGGCTCTAAACGCGCCATGCCCCAGAAACGCGTTGTAGTATCGTAGCTTCTTTGCAGTTCGAATTTCTCCGAGTCATGGTTTCGCACGAAACCAAGATATGCGGTGAACGACACATCCACGGCGCGCTCAACCATTCGATCTATTCCGGTAAGCCGAAAAGTGTTTGCGCGCCTGCTATTCCTTTGAGCGGATGACTGCCCATGGCGATCATCGGCTCGGTAGTTTCTGCCTCGAACACTGTCGACGCGAGCACCGTCCGTCCCAACGGCTTGCACAGCCCTTCGATGCGGCTGACAAGATTTACAGCCTTGCCGATCGCGGTGAAGTCCAACCTGCCGGCAGTGCCGATATTCCCCCAGAGTATCTCGCCGACATGCAGGCCAATGCCATATCCGAGCTCAGGGCCGCCATTGCGGCGCCGAGTTTGGTTGAGATGATCTATCCCGGCGCGCGTGGCCTTCACGGCGCGTACCGCAGCGTCACATGCGGCATTTGCATCGCGCTCGCCAATCGGGAAAATTGCGAGGACGCCATCACCTATAAACTTGAGAACCTCACCACCAAATGCGTGCACCGCGCCGGCGACGCAATCGAACCAGGCATCAAGTACCAATACGATCTCGTCTGGATCATGAACCTCGGATAGATCGGTGAAACCTCGAAGGTCCGCGCACAGAAGCGCAGCCCGTATCGTCTCTCCCTTTACTCGACGAGAATGACCGTTGAGCACATGTGTTGCACTGCGCTTTCCCAAATATGCTTCGAGCAATGCGCGTTTCGCAGACCGTTCTGCGAGTGCGATCATCGGAGCCGCAGCAAACCGGGAGATTTGCCGCAGTAGCTCTGACTGCGCCTCATCCGGAGTATGATCGAACGCCCACGCCAAAGTCGGTGCGACACCGCCAGCTCCCTCGTCAAACACGATCGCCCGCGTCGTGCCAAGCCATTCCCGCAGCACGAGCCGGGGATCGGCATTCTGGCGGTCGGCGCCTATCCCCAAAGCCTCGAGCACTTCACCGCTAGGCGCTCGCCAGAGCCAGATGCGGCGTGAAATGATCGGGTCGGGAGCATCCTGTGCCAGCGCTCCGGCGATGATCGGCAAGCCGTCTTCCATCAAATGCGTTGAGAGCTGCAATAGAAGTCGCCCACCGTCGCCAATATGCGCGGCGTCGTCCAGAAGGAATGAAAGCGAGTTTGCGAGAAGCATCGATAGAAGGTCACTCGGCCCCGGCTTATGTTTACGCCTCGAACATCTTCTTGCAACTGCCCACATTCGCTCCAATCATGCACGGCATTCGATGCGGATGTGACCTGGAGTGAGCAATGGTGGAATCGGTTTACACAGAGATTGAGGTCGCGGCGCCACAAGCGACCGTGTTCGCGCTCTTGACGGATCCGGACCAGATCGTGCGATGGATCGGGACCGAAGCGAATTTGGATGCAACGCCGGGCGGTCTGTTCCTCGTCAATGTCGGTGGTCGCCATATGGCGCGCGGTGAGTTCACCGAGGTGATTCCGGTCCACCGTCTTGCCTACAGTTTTGGCTGGGAAGACAACGAGACCGTGCCGCCCGGCTCCAGCCATGTCGAGATCGACCTGATCGCGAGGGATGCGGGGACACTGATCCGCTTCACGCACAGCGGACTGCCGAACGCAAAGGAGCGTGACAGCCATCGAAGGGGATGGGAGCACTACCTCTCAAGGCTGAAGATCACTGCCGATGGGGGACATGTCGATCCCGACGTGCCGATGAAGAATATGTGATTTTCATCTAAGGGCCGCGGGTGCCCGTAATCCGAACCAGGCGCGGCATGCGTCAACGAGGCCCTTTGACCTGCCGTCGCCAAACCGGCCGCTCGGGAAACCCAGCGACCTGCGGGCTGCCGCACCATTACAGCTGCCGGCGACGGATCGTTTCGGCGAGCTCGGCGGAGGCGTCCGCGATCCCGGGTGCCGCTTGGCGCCTGCGTGGAGTTCTTGAAACTCAGCGCTTCTGGCGCAACGCCTCGGATTGAATTAGCATCCGTTCATCAAAGCTTCGGCCGCAATCCCGCAGGATGCGGAAATGCGGAGCGCAGGGGAGCGAAGCCGGGCGGCGGTCACATGCCGGGGCTGATCCAAGTGCGACTGGGCACTTGAAATCCGTCCGCCGGCAAGGCGCGGCGTGGCCGGGAGGAGCCAATGCAGAAGCTGCAATCGCAAGGTGTCCATCACATCACGCTGGTCGGCGCCGGGCGCCAGACCTCGATCGACTTCTGGGAAGGCGTGCTTGGCATGCCTTTCATCTTCGAGCAGCCAAATCTCGACAAGGCCAGCGAAAGCCACCTCTATTTCGATCCGGGCGATGGCCGACTGATCACCGTCTTCACCGATGAGAGCCGCACGCCGGAGAAACGGCGCACGCCGACCGATCCGGGCTGCGTCCATCACATCGCCTTTGCGGTGTCGCGTGTCACCTTCCTGCAGGCGGTTGCCCGCCTCGACGAGCGCGCCATCAAGCACAGCGGCGTCAAGGATCGCGGCTTTATGGATTCGATCTACTTCGAGGATCCGCTCGGCCTGTTGATCGAACTCGCCTCCTACCGTTTCGAACCGCCGGCGGGCTTCACCCATGCCGACGTGCTGATGCAGGCGCACAAGCTTCGCGTCGCGCGCGGCGACTACGCAATCGCCGAAGTGCATCTCGCCGATGCGATCCAGGCGCTTGTCGAGCGCTCGCGCGCCACCTTGTCGGACGATCGGGCGCCAAAGAATCCATACTGACGACAGCCAAACTGAGGGAGGAACACAATGGCAAAGACGACAACGAAGCGTGCGAGGAAGCCGGCTGCCAAGGCCGCCACGAAACCGGCTGCCAGGGCCGCCACAAAGCCTGCAGCCAAGACGTCGAAAGCTTCCGTCAACTCGGCACCGAAAGCCGCCGCTAAATCCGCAGCCAAAATTTCCGCCAAGAAATCCGCGCCGAAGGCAAAGGCGAAACCGGCGAAGGCCGGGAAAAGCGGGTTGAAGCTCAGTATGCTGAAGCCGAGCGTCAACAATATGAGCGTTCGGGTGTTTGCGCGCGCGGCCGGGCTCGACCATGTTGAGACCGACGTATGGGGCCACACGCGCTCGCCTGAATATATGGCGCGAAACCCGGCCCATCTTACGCCGATGATCGAGGACAAGGGCTTGCCGAGAGGCGTCTTATGGGAAAGCTGCGCCATCATGCAGTATCTCGCCAACAAGCACGGGCTGGAGAAATTATATCCCAAGGCCCCGGCCAAGCGGGCGATGGTCGACAGCGCCATGTTCTACCTGATCGGCACGCTCTACCCCTATGTGGCGCGCGCCACCTATCCTGCGCTGAATTTTCCGCAATATGCCGGCGAGGTCGGCCACAGCGACGCCCACCCCGACAGGAAATCGGAGGCCCAGAAGGCTGCGGCGGCCGCAATCGCCGAGCCGCTGGAGGTCTTTCACTCCTTCTTCAGGAACGACAAGCCGTTCATCGGCGGCAAGACCCCGTCGATCGCCGACATCCGCCTGGCAGCGACGCTCGAATTCCTAGCCGTCATCGACTACCCGCTGCCCCAATGGGCAAAAGACTACATGGCGGCGATCGAGAAGAAGCTTGGCAAGGCCTATGCCGAGCCGGCCGGCGACGTGCGCGGCTATATCGCCTATGTGAAGTCGCAGGCCGAGGCGTGAGGCATTCGCTCTGAAGGTTGCCTCCAGCGGTCAAAATCTGACGCTTTGTACCGGAGTCGTAAGCCGGCTCAGGGAGGAACTTTGCCGTACGGCGCGGCTTTCGGAACGATTTGGTTGCGCCAGGCTGGTCGTTTGATGTGCTGCCCGTCGGCTACTTGTTGGCGCTGCCCGAGTTTGCGCAAGCTGAGCAATCAGCGGTCGTGTCCCGCAAGCTCCGCGATGCTGCGGAGGAGCGGGTTCTGGTCACCGGCCCAGAACCAGTGGTCGTCGCCGGGGATCTCCACGAACCGCCCTCCGGGAATTTTCGCAGCAAGGGAACGACCCGCCTCCGAGCGGACCGCGCGGTCGCCCGAGCGATGCAGCACCAGTGTTGGGACCGAGACACTTGCAAGCAGATGGCGGACGTCGGTGTCGCGCAGCGCTTCGAGCACGCCCGTGACAGCGCCTGGACTGGAGGCCGCCCTCAGCAACCCGGCCCACCAGGCTTCCGCCTGACGGTCTCCGACGAGGCTCGGGGCAAAGGTCTCGATTTCGGCCGGCCCACCCCAGTTGGCGATCAAGCGTCGCTTCCAGAGGTCATATTGCTCGGCGGTCAAGGCGAAGGGGTAGTCCGGCGCATGGCTGCCTTTGGCCAGGGAGCCCCAGAGAACGAGCCCGACCAGGCGATCGGGACGGTCGACCGCGAAGCGGATGCAGCCGGGTCCGCCCTCTGAAGTCCCGATGAGTAGAGCGCGGCGGCTCCCGGCCGCGTCCATCACCGCCAATATATCCTTTGCGGTCGCATCGACGGTTGGACGCGATCCGACGCGGTCGGAAAGGCCGACGCCGCGCCGGTCGAACAGGATCAGGCGGCCGATACGCGAAACCGCCGCGATCCACGAACGACAGCGGCTGTCTTCCCAGATACGCTCCACATGCGAAACGAAGCCCGGGACGAGCACGATATCTGGCGGACCATTGCCGACGGTCTGGTACGCGAGGTGGATACCTTCCACTTCGACATAGCGCGTTCGCGGCGTCTCAGCGGCTTTGCGTGGCTCCTGCAACAAGGCAACCGTAGCCGGGTCAAGGGGCACGCCAAGCTCATCTCGCAAGTGCCGGGCGCATGCTTTGAGCTGGCGCTCGGCTGCCGCCCTGTCGCCGGCCGCCAGGTTTGCGCGGATCAGATGGCGGTGCGCGCTTTCGCTTAACGGGTCTAGTCCCACCAGACGCGTCGCATGCACAACCGCAGTGCGCGCCTCGCCGGCGGCTATCTGCGTTTCGATCAGGCGCTCCAACGCTTGTGTCAGGCGGCTACGCAAGGCTTCGCGCCTGAAGAACGCCCATTCCTCGAATTCCTGACAATCCGGCAGGGAGAAGCCCGCAAGAAAATCGCTCGCGTAAGTGTTGGTCGCCGTTTCAAGCGGGCCGCGGTCGCAGGCGTACTCGAAAGCCTTGGAGTCAATCTCGACCGAAAGCGCCGGGTGCAGGCTGAGGGAGCTTCCGCTCGCCGTGACGAGCTCGCGGCGAAAGGCGACCCGGATCTTGTAGAGGGTACGCCGAAGCCGCGCCCGAGCAGTCTCTTCGTCGGCTTCGGGCCATAGCAGCGTGGCCGCAGTCTCGCGCGCGACGGGTCTGCCGGCCTCGGCAAGAAAGATAAGGAGCGCGGCCGCCCTGCGCAGGGCGAGCTCCACCCGCCGTCCGTTCATACGGAATTCCGGAAAGCCCAAAAGCCGAAACGTCAATCGCTCCATCGATCCGTACTCGACAAATGTACAGGCAGGGGACGTTGAAGGGACGCCGACCGCCTATTGCTTCGACACCGGGCCGTTCACGCCCGAAGAGTTTCCTGGAGCGAGAAATGTCACGGGTCAATACTTCCACCTCTCAAGGCCTTTCCGAGGCAATTGCCGAGGACGGCGTCCCGATAGCTTATGAAGACCGCGGCCACGGCGAGCCGCTCGTGCTGCTACACGGCATGACCGAAAGCCATGAGTCCTGGCATGAGGCCGGTTATGTCGAGCAATTCCTGCAGCGCGAACGGCGGCTGATCCTCGTCGATTGCCGCGGCCATGGCCGGAGCGGGAAGCCACACGATCCAGCCGCCTATTCGGGCCGCAGGCGGGCGGCGGATATCGTTGCCGTCCTCGACCATGCCGGCATTCGCCGTGCCGCGCTTATGGGATATTCGATGGGCGGCGTCACCGCGCTGGCCACTGCCTCGTATCACCCGGACCGCGTTACCGCACTGATCGTCAACGGCGCACATCCCTTCGCGGAGGACTTGATCCCCTTGCGAGCCGCATTTGAGGATAACTTCGAGACGTGGCTCGCTCTCCTGAAGCAATTGGCCCCTGACCTTTCGCCGGACAGCTGCCGGCGCATCCGTGGCAATGATCTCGCCGCCGTTCAGGCAAGCCTTGCCAGGGACAGACCTGATTTCGCTGCAGCCTTTGCTAGATTTGGCATACCAGTGCTGGCGATCAGCGGCACGCTCGATCCCCGATGCGATGCCGCCCGTAAGTTCGCAGAACTGACCGGAGGCGAATTCCTGCCGCTTGTGGGCAAGAACCATGTGACTGCCTTTCTCGACGTCGACACGATCAGGCCGGTTGTCGACGAATTCCTCGGTCGTGTCAGCACTCGCAGTACAGGACGAGGAGGCTGAGCCATGTGCCGTTCCTGTCTCTCCTGGTACGGACGACGCATAGCTCCTTATGTCGTCAGCGCCGGCTGTTCGGCGAACGCCTTTTCGCGCATGCGGCAGCGCATGGTGCCGCTGGCGAAGGGCGTTGTGGTGGAAGTCGGCTTCGGATCAGGCCTGAACCTGCCCTACTACGATACGGCCAAAGTCCGGCGGCTCGTCGGCGTCGATCCCGACGGCGCAATGCTCGCCGTAGCGAAACGGCAGGACCACGCCTTGCCCTTTGAACTCGAATGCCTGCAGGCCGGCGGCGAAAGCATACCGTTGGCGGATGGTTTCGCCGACACGGTTGTTGTCGCTTACGCCTTCTGCACCATTCCACGCCCCGGAGCCGCGCTGGCGGAGATCCGGCGCATCTTGAAGCCTGGCGGGCGGCTGATCTTTCTCGAACACGGGCAGGCGAATGCCGGCTGGCGGAGAAGGCTGCAGGACCGGTCCAACCGGCTCTGGGGCGTTCTTGCCGGTGGCTGCAATCTCAACCGCAACCCGTTTCAGCTCGTCGCGAGTGCCCGTTTCGACGTTCGAGACGCTTTGCAGGAAGGGTTTCCGCCTGCCTTCTGGCTGTTGGGCAGCCATTACGCGGGCGTCGCCATAAGGCAGCCCGACTAGCCAGCCGTCATCCTCCAGCATTGCCAACCGTGCAGACAATATGACGGCGGGCGCAGCCGGAACAGGTGTTCCGCACCGGATGCCGATTGTCAGATTTTCGCCACTGGCCGACCTAAGCGAGGCCGGCCCGCTGCCTTACTGGACGTAAGAATGTTTGAAGCGTCGATGAAGAAGCGAGGTTGACCTGGAGGCCTCGATCCCGATGATCAGGCCGCGCGGGTGGCGTCCATGGAAGGGACTGTAAATGATCCGCAAACTACCCTTATTCGCCGCGTTCGGTCTGGCGCTTGCTGCCCTGGCGGCGTGTGACCAAACTCATCGGGAGGAACGACGACCGCCGCCCAACTGCCGCCACCTCCAGCCGACACGATGACGCCGACCCCCGCAACTCCGCCACCGGCTCAGCCCGCCCCCGTTCAGTAGCGGATCGTCGTTTTTACAAGGTCGGATCCTCGCCCCGAGCGGGGGTTCGCTTTCGGCATCGCCAGAGACCACACGTTGTTGCGCCTGTCGTTCAGGGACCGAATACCACCAGCTCGGTGAACGTCAGATCGCCAAGCGAGGGTGGTCTGGGGCCCTTGAAATATTTCAGCCCGCTGTTGTGGCGGTACCGCCCGAACAGACCTGCAATCGGCTCCTTGGCGTCGACGACGCAAAGCAGGATGCCACTTCGCAAGAGAAAGCGCCCCACAGCACCGGCGCACCGGCTCAAATCCTCGAGGGAGCGGCAATAGATGACCTGATAGCACGGGACAAGACCGCGCAATATTCGGCGCGGCATCAACACGAAAGGGAACGCCACTCCGTCGCAAATGCAAATCAATGACAGGCAACCCAATGCGGCGTGTTCCGAAAGTATGTATCTCTCACTGTCGGGCAGCATCGCCATTTCCGCAAGATCGGGACGAACCTCGAGCACGCGATATGACCGCGGCACCGAATTCAAAGCCGGCAAGAAGGCGAATTGCCCAGTGGAAAAGGGGCGAAAGCCGAGCGCCCAGTTAGCCTTCAATGTCGCGGGCGCCGGCGAAATGTTCGTGTAAGTCACGTCCCTTTGCTTCAGGATCGTCGTCACCAATTTGGCGCCATAGGGACGGGATTCCGCGTCGACGGACCAGCTTGACAGATTGCAGCGGATCTCGTCGCCTTCCTGCCCGCGATAACGGGTATAAAGCGTCAGCACAACGCCGACGATCCGACCAGCCTTCTCCAAAGCCAGGCCGTATTGTGGGAAATCGGCGACGGCAGGCCGTTGCGACAAACGGGCCAGCGCCTGTGTCCAGTAACTCCGGTCACGCTCCGGAAAGCCCCGGCAGAGGCAGTCGACCACTCCTTCCCAATCAGCTTCACGAATTGGTCGACAGAGAACGTCGGGAGGGAGGGCGCCAAGTACGGCCATAAATCGACTTCCAGGACACAATAGTTACTTAGATATGTCTCACGCGCCAACATGTTGGTGCACAACGATTAAGAGTCTGTGCTGCTTTTAAAAACGACTTTCTGCATTCGTGACGAAAACGCAGATCGGATTGGTCAGGATGCGTCGACGACCAGCCCCGTCAGTTAAGGATTTGTTAACCAAAGCCCTGTCTATTGGTCGGCAATTCACCTCCAATTTCGTGACCACGGATGTACTGGCGCGCGTCGAGGTGGAAAGGAAAGGTCGGCCATGCGCCGGCCTTTTTGCTTTCAAAGGCTGTCATTCTGGGAAACTGCGGCCTGATTTCGCGATTGTCAGCGGCATCAAGCTGTTGCGAAACATCAAGCTCTTGTAAAATATCAATCTCTTGCAAAACATGTTGTCATTGCCTGCATTGTCCCTACCATGTCGCTGTGCGGGCAAGCGGAAGGACGAGGACTTGCAATGAAACGCGCTGCAGGGAAACGCGCCGCAGGACTGCCGGCGATTGCGGGCGCAATATTGGCAGGCGTCACCTGTCAATCGAATGCCGCATCGCTCAACACCATGGACGATGTCGGAGCTGCGATCCAGGCGTGCTGGACCCCGCCGGCGGATACCGGAAATGCAACCGTCACATTGAGCTTCAGCTTCAAACGCGACGGAACGCTGATTGGCCCGCCCAAGCCGACTGCCATCCAAGTGACCGGCGACGCGAAGGCGCGGCAATCCTTTGTCGATGCCGCGATCGCCGCCGTGCAACGGTGCTTGCCACTGAGCTTTTCGCCGGCGCTCGCCCAAGGGATTGCGGGCAATGTCTTTACCCTGCGATTCGGCTCGCCCAAACAATAACCGGTGTCATTCCAAGCAAAAGCCACTCGGGCTGAGAACGATTCATCTCCCCCAGGAAACGCCGGACCGCTCTGTCCACAGACCTCAGTGCTGCCCGCGTCTCGCATTGACATGGCGTGCCAACTCCGGCGTCTCAAAGACGTAGTCGCTCCAGGCCGATTCTGGAATCTGGCCGGCCAGATAGCATTCCAGCAAAAGACTTTGCTCGGGGCTGAGAGGCCTCGGCGCGCGCTCGTGATCCAATCCAAGCGAATGAAAGAGATTTCTGGTCAGGCCCGAGACAGTGAAGTGAATCGACATGTGCGTCTCCTTTGACCATCCAGCGCATGACCCTGAAATCGGAACGAAATCATGCGCCAGATCAAAACGTTACAATGTTCTTTGCGCGCCTAACGGCACACCCGGCTAGTTTAACGCCGTAAGGGGGACAAAGGTTTCAGTGCGGAACTGCCGGTAGCGCCGGATTGATCGGGGATTCACCGATCGATCGGGGTCCGAAACCCGCCATTCAGGTCAAACTTCCGGCAGCGGCGCGGGTGAGTTGGTGTTGCTTTGGGGTTCGTCTCAATCTTGAAACAAAAGTGCAATATTGAATTTACGAGAGTACATATAATGCACAAGTATTAAAGCTTCTGGAAACCGCTGTCTTGCTGGAATTAGGTAAACCTCATTTAGAGAATCCTTATTCATGATCAACAAAGAATGCGGCTCCAGGTTCTCGGCGGAGACAAGGGCAATGGTCGTTCCGGTGATACGCTTCTGGTCTGGCATGTTTCTTATGCTGGTGTTGGTGACGGCATTTATGCTAGGCACTTCCTCTTCATACGCGGATAGTTGCAGTGCGATCAGAAGCCAGATGCGTTCGGCCGATCGCGGCGGGTCGAGCCCGCAGCTTGCGCAGTTTCGCCGGCAGCTTGTTGCGATCCAGAGGTTGGAGAAACAGCGTCAATGCTCGGCCAAAAGTTCGCTGGTCGGATTCTTTTTCAACCCCTGTGCCGATCTCGTCAGGAGTAAGGCGGAGGTGCAACGCCGGATTGCGGCCGCATCGAATTCGGGCCGGAATACGTCCGGTCTGCGGGCCAGGTTCGTCGCCCTGGGCTGCACGACCGCCAAGAAGCAGGAGAGGCAGGAACGGGAAGAGCAAGCGCAACAGCGCTCGGCGCCCAAAAACCGGTCCACTGGCGCGAACTATGCCAGCGGTCCGATGCTGTATTGTGTGCGCCTGTCGGACGGATATTTCTTCCCTGCACCAAAATCGCAGTTCGCCAAAAGAGACGATCTGACGGAAACTGTCGATCAGTGCCGTTACATTTGCGAGGATGCCGGCGTCGACCTCTACACGCTGGAAGATCCCAGCCGTGAGACCGAAGAAATGGTCGCTATCGAAACGCGAAGACCCTATACGGAGCTTGCGACCGCTTTCAGGTACCGGGAGGACGCGAAATTCGAGGCGTGTGACGTCAAGCGTTACAACAAGCGTGTCGCCGAACTCAGGGCACGGACGGTAACGCCGGCCAACATGGCCAATGCCATCATTCCATTGCCGACGATAAAGCCGGATGTGGCCGCCGTTGCGGAAATTCCGGTGCTCGAGGCCAAAGTTCCGGATGGCACGGCTCTCAATGTGGAAGCCAAAGGCGCCGCCCAACATCAGTCGATCGAAAGATTGACCGAAACGCGGCCGGTAAGGGTGGTCGGGCCGGCTTTTTTCCCAGAAAACTGATCCCGCTATTCGCAAACCATGCGGACGCGCTTTCCAGGCTGGCTGACGTTTTTGCAGGTGAGCGGTTTTGCTGGCTCGGATGACGGCGCCGGCCGATCGTTGGAGATCCTGGTAATGCGCCTTCTCGACGCGGCGGGGGTGTTGGTTCTGCGGGTCGCCGCGCTTTCCGGCATTTCGGGCGCTACAGGAAACACATCGGTTTGCAGCTGCGGCTGCTCGGCTTGCGGCTGCAGCTGCCTGTCCCAGAACCGCCGGACATCGAGCGGCCTTGGAATGATGACGCTGCCGTCATAGCTGCGCGAACAGCCGCTCCCGAATATCAGCATCGGGCACAGGAAAAAAGGCAGGATCCGTCCCAACATCGGCAATACCCCTACAGGGTTTATAACGCGGCTTCGGTTCTGCCGACAACGTCGGAATACCGCGATAGGCATGCCGATCGTCGACGTCACCGCGCACGCACCGAAAGGAGCTTGCCAACGATGCCAGGATGCGGGCATGGACGGCTAGCTTCCCAAGCCCATCAGCCCTAGAGCCTTGCTCGAAATGTCGAGCGCGGGCATGGTGCGGACGGAGAAATCCAGCGCAACGCGTATAGGAATCCCGTCAGGCTGTATAGTTCAGCCGAGATTCGGCGACGCGTCGGGGAGCAAGACTATGGTGCGATCGCACCATACCAAAGCGCGCGCCGGTTGGGACAATAGGCATATTCGAGTTCCGCTCCTCCAGTTACGGGCGGGAGCAGCGACCGCCGGCAAGAAACAGGGTCAGATTTACCCCAACGGACCTGTTTCGGCGATGGCGCGGCCCATGACCTCCTTTGGCCGCATGCAACGCGCTCCCGCCCGGATTTTCTTTTTCGACGCCATCTGCAGCGCCTGTCGAGGAGGGATGGCGGCTGGAAATCGTGCAAGCTGCTGATTCCAGCGGCAAACCGCGGCTGCGTCAGCGAGACTCGCAACGCTACCTTTTCGGCATGGCTGTGCGGCGTTACCGGGCTGACATCAAACTGTCATGAGACTGTAATAATCGGGGGCTATTGGCCTCAGCGGGCGCCGAAGGAAGGCGCCGAGAGACCATCTTCCGAACAGGAGCAGGCCACATGAAGAAATTCCTCCTTACGGCGTCGGCCGCGGCGCTTGCGCTCGCCGCGTCGGCTGGTTATGCCGCCGCGCGCGACCAGATCCAAATCGTCGGTTCGTCCACAGTATTCCCCTTCACCACGGCTGTCGCCGAAAAGCTCGGCCAGAGCGGCCAGATCAAGACCCCGGTCGTTGAATCGACTGGCACCGGCGGTGGCATGAAGCTGTTTTGCCAGGGCGTCGGCGAAAATACCGCCGACTTCACCAATGCCTCGCGCGCCATCAAGGACAGCGAGCTCAAAACCTGCAAGGCAAACGGCGTGACACCGGTCGAGATCAAGGTCGGCTTCGACGGCATCGTGCTCGCCAACTCGAAGGCAGGCACTGTCGTTGATCTGACCAAGGAACAGGTTTTCAAGGCGCTCGCCAAGAATGTCGCCGTTGACGGCAAGGTCGTTCCCAACCCCTACAAGAACTGGTCGGATGTCGATGCGTCGCTTCCCGCGACAAAGATCGAAGTGCTTGGCCCGCCGCCCACGTCCGGCACGCGCGACGCGTTCGTTGAACTCGTCATGGACGCGGCCTGCCAGGAAGAAGTGAAGGCGGCTAATGAAAAGGGCTGCGGCGAAATCCGCGAAGACGGCGCTTTTGTCGAGGCCGGCGAAAACGACAATCTGATTGTCCAGAAGCTGGAAGCGAACCCCAATGCCTTCGGCATCTTTGGTTTCTCGTTCCTTGACCAGAACGCGGACAAGCTGCAGGGCCACAAGGTCGACGGCGTCGAGCCGACCTTCGAGAACATCGCATCCGGCAAGTATGGCGTTTCCCGCTCGCTCTACATCTATGCCAAGAAAGAGCATGTCGGCGTCATCCCCGGCATGCAAGAGTTCATCGCCGAGTATACCTCGGAGGGTGCATGGGGTCCTGAGGGTTATCTGGCCGACAAGGGTCTGATCCCGCTGCCGGACGCCGAGCGCGCCACGTGGGCCGAAAACGCCAAGGCCCTGAAGGGCATGGGCTCCTGATTTTTTCGGGGTCCGGGCAAATATCCGCTCTGATCCTCATGCTCTAAAGCACAAAGCGCGGGACCAACGTCCCGTGCTTTGAGCCGGTGGATGGCCGGCGGTCGAGGGGACGTCCTGAATCATGGTCGGTTATCTCGTTGTTCTTCTGTTAGTTTTGGCTGCTGCGGCCTATTGGATAGGCCGCACACGCGCCATTGCCAGTGTCAATGGCGACGTCGCGCGGCTGCATTCGCTGCCTGGGCAGCATGGCATGTTTCTGGCGCTCTTTGCTGCCGGTCCCGCGCTGCTTGCGATCGTGTTGTGGTCGATGGTGACGCCGGGAATTGAATCGTCAATCGTCGCCGACCGCTTCTCCGCCGAGTTGTCGGGAATGGGCATTCCGCAAGTCGAAGCTTTCATCCGCGACGCTCGTGCGATGGCCTTTGGCGGGCTTGTCGGCTTCGCCGATCCTACGAAAGAGGCAGCCGCGGCCGTCTACAAATCGATCCATGCGACCAGCGCCTGGATCATCTGGGCCGTCGCGCTTCTGCTTTCCGCGTCCGGATTTTACTGGGCCTATTCGCGCATCGCACAGGCCTACCGGGCGCGCCACGTGGTCGAGCGCGTTCTTCGCGCATTCTTGATCACCTGTTCGGCGGTCGCGATCCTGACGACGATCGGCATCGTCCTGTCGCTCATCTTCGAATCCTTGCGGTTCTTCCAACAGGTGCCGCTCTATAAATTCCTGTTCGGCACGCACTGGTCGCCACAGAGCGCCTTTACCGGCGCCGGAGCGGAAGCCGGGGCGGTCAACCAGGACATTTTTGGCATGGTGCCGCTCTTTGCCGGCACGTTGCTCATCACCTTCATTGCCATGCTGGTAGCTGCGCCCATCGGGCTGATGGCTGCGATCTATCTTTCGGATTACGCTTCCAAAAGCGTCCGCGCGGTCGCAAAGCCGGTGCTGGAAATCCTCGCCGGCATTCCGACTGTCGTCTATGGCTTCTTCGCCGCGCTGACGGTTGCACCCTACTTCCGTGGTCTCGGCGAAAGCCTGGGCCTCAACGTTGCGTCAGAATCCGCGCTCGCCGCAGGCGTGGTCATGGGCATCATGATCATTCCCTTCGTTTCCTCGCTTTCCGATGATGTGATCAACGCCGTTCCGCAATCGCTGAGGGACGGTTCCGCCGGCCTCGGCGCGACCAAGTCTGAAACCATCCGAAAGGTGATCCTTCCCGCGGCCCTTCCGGGCATCGTTTCGGCGATGCTGCTCGCCGTCAGCCGCGCAATCGGTGAAACCATGATCGTGGTCATGGCGGCGGGGCTGGCAGCTAATCTCACGGCGAACCCGCTCGAAGCCGTCACCACCGTGACGGTGCAGATCGTGACGCTGCTTGTGGGCGATCAGGAGTTCGACAGCGCCAAGACGCTTGCAGCCTTCGCGCTCGGCCTGGTGCTGTTCTGCATCACGCTTACCCTCAACATCGTCGCTTTGCGCGTCGTCCAGAAATACCGAGAACAATATGACTGATGCGATCTCGTCATTCGGCGTCGTCGGACGCCCCGTCAGCATTCATACCGACGATGCCGCGAAGGCGCGGCTGAAGGGCCGTTACCGCACGGAAACGTGGTTCAAATGGCTTGGCGCCGCAGCCGTCGCGTTGGCCGGCCTCTTCCTTGTGCTGCTTCTGTCGACGATCGTCACGCAGGCGATCCCGGCGCTGCGGCAGAACTATTTGACGCTGCCGATCGATCTTTCGGCGGCCAAGGTCGACCCGGCGAAACTCGATGCCGTCAACTACGACGCCATCGCCCAGGAAGCGCTTACGGCAAAATTTCCGGATGTGACGAGCCGTCAGGACAAGCGCCTGCTGCGCGGGTTGATTTCCACGGGCACAGGCGTGTTCCTGCGCAAAGATATCGCTGCTGATCCGGGGATGCTCGGAAAAACGGTGGACTATGCGGTCCCACTTGACGATTTTGCCGATCTTTATCTCAAGGGTTTGCTTGCCGACGTCGGTTCGGACGAAGCGATTTCGACAAGCGTCACGCCTTCGCAAACCAGCGGCGACATCGATCTGACCTTCGGCGACGATGCCATGCTGGCGCTGGCGCGCGGCCATGGTGCGACCGAAGGCGAAAACGGCATGCTCATGCTGACGAGCGGCGCGTCGTCGCTGCTGGTCGCGTTCAATGGCGGCACGGTCAAGCTGACCGCGCT
This sequence comes from Mesorhizobium sp. WSM4823, assembly GCF_055811195.1. Lineage (NCBI taxonomy): Bacteria > Pseudomonadati > Pseudomonadota > Alphaproteobacteria > Hyphomicrobiales > Phyllobacteriaceae > Mesorhizobium > Mesorhizobium sp. WSM4823. The sequence continues at coordinate 202,886 of NZ_JBVVQL010000003.1, read as the reverse complement.
GTCGCCTGGGGCCAACGGGACGGCGATCGCAAAGGGCACGGTGATCGAGGCGCTCGACAGCACGACGCCCGCCGCGAGTGGCCAGGCATTCCTGCGCGTCATCAATACGCCGGAAGCATCGCGAAAGATTTCGGACAAGACGATCGTCTGGCTCGATACGCTGAAGAGCGCCGGCCTGATCGAAAGCCGGTTCAACTCGATCTTCTTCTTCACCGGCGCAAGCCGCGAGCCGGAATTGGCTGGTGTCTGGGGCGCGGTCGTCGGTTCGTTCCTGACCATGATCGTGACGCTCGCCATCGCATTCCCGATCGGTGTTTCGGCGGCGATCTATCTTGAGGAATTTGCACCCAAGAATCGACTGACGACGATCATCGAAGTGAATATCAACAATCTGGCGGCGGTGCCCTCGATCGTCTTCGGCCTGCTTGGACTTGCCGTATTCCTGAATTTCTTCGGCCTGCCGCGCTCGGCCCCGGTGGTCGGCGGCATGGTGCTGGCATTGATGACCCTGCCGATCATCATTATCGCCTCACGCGCTTCGCTGCGCGCGGTGCCACCGTCGATCCGCGAGGCAGCTCTTGGCATCGGAGCGTCCAAGGTCCAGACCGTATTCCATCACGTCCTGCCGCTGGCGATGCCGGGCATCATGACCGGCACCATCCTCGGCATGGCGCATGCGCTGGGCGAAACCGCGCCGTTGCTGATGATCGGCATGGTCGCCTTCATTGTCGACATTCCCGGCGGCTTCACCGATCCCGCGACGATCCTGCCGGTGCAGATATTCATGTGGGCCGATTTCCCGGAAGCTGGATTCCAGCAGAAGACTTCGGCGGCGATTTTGATTTTGCTGGTGTTTTTGGTCATCATGAATGCCATAGCGGTGATACTGCGCAGGCGCTTCGAGCGGCGCTGGTAAGGAGTTAGAGGATATGAACATCATGACGGAAGCCAGCGTCGAACAGAAACTGAATAGCGGAACCAACGAACCTTCGATCAAGATGAAGGGCGAAAAGGTCTCTGTTCATTATGGCGAGAAGCGCGCTCTGTTCGACGTGGATCTCGATGTCCGCGAGAACCAGGTGACGGCGTTGATCGGCCCATCGGGTTGCGGCAAGTCGACCTTTCTGCGTTGCCTGAACCGAATGAACGACACGATCGACATCGCACGGGTAAGCGGCAAGATCACGCTCGACAACGAGGATGTCTACGACCCGAAAATCGACGTCGTCGAGCTGCGGGCTCGCGTCGGCATGGTGTTCCAGAAGCCGAACCCGTTTCCGAAGTCGATCTACGAAAACGTCGCCTACGGTCCGCGCATTCACGGTCTGGCCAGGAGCAAGGCGGAGTTGGACGGCATCGTCGAATCGAGCCTGAAGAAGGCCGGCCTGTTCAACGAGGTCAAGGATCGCCTGCTCGAGTCGGGCACCGGCCTTTCCGGCGGACAGCAGCAGCGCCTGTGCATCGCGCGCGCCATCGCGGTGTCGCCGGAAGTGATCCTGATGGACGAGCCCTGCTCAGCGCTCGATCCGATCGCCACCGCCCGCGTCGAGGAGCTGATCGACGAGCTGCGTCAAAACTACACGATCGTCATCGTCACCCATTCGATGCAGCAGGCAGCGCGCGTGTCGCAGCGAACGGCGATGTTCCATCTCGGCTATCTGGTCGAGGAAGGCGCGACCGACAAGATGTTCACCAACCCCGACGACAAGCGCACCCAGGACTACATCACCGGCCGGTTCGGCTGAGCGGTCCGGCGGCGAATTCGAACACGAGGACAGCATCATGGGTGAACATACCGTCGCCTCCTTCGACGAGGAATTGGAACACATCGACAGGCTGATCCGTGACATGGACGAGCTTGCCGCCGCGATGGTAGCTGCGTCGATCCGCGCATTGCTCGCGTCAGACAATGCGATGGCGCAGCGCGTCGTCTCGGACGATGCCATCATGGATGCCCGGCAGCGCGAGCTCGACGACAGCGCGATCACACTGATCGCCAAGCGGCAGCCGATGGCGCAAGACCTGCGCGCCGTGGTTGGCGCAATCCGGATGGCCGGCGATCTGGAGCGCATCGGCGACCTGGCCAAGAACATAGCCAAGCGGGTCAGCGCAGTCGGACAGAGCGCCACGCCGCGTAATCTCTCGCATGGTATCGACGCAATGGCGGATCTCGTTCTCGAACAGCTCCGTGGCGTGGTCGAGCACTACGTGTCGCGAGACGCCAACGCGTTGAAGGAACTACGCGCCGCCGACGAGAAGGTCGATGTCAAATACACGGCGGTTTTTCGGGAGCTCCTGACCTACATGATGGAGGACCCTCGTAACATCACCGCCTGCACGCATCTTCTGTTCTGCGCCAAGAATCTCGAGCGTATTGGCGATCATGTAACCAACATCGCCGAAAACGCCTACTATGTCGTGACCGGACAGCAATTGCCGGCGGATCGCCCGAAGCTCGACGAAACGACGACGGCGCCGGCGACATGACGGGGGTGACCGATCGATGATCGCGCCGCGCATCATGGTGGTGGAGGATGAAGAGCCGCTGGGCGTCCTCCTCCGCTACAATCTGGAATCCGAAGGCTATCAGGTCGAGGTGGTGACACGCGGCGACGAGGCCGAAATCCGGCTGCAGGAAAACGTGCCCGATCTTCTGGTGCTCGACTGGATGGTGCCGGCAGTTTCCGGCATCGAGCTTTGCCGGCGTCTTCGGGTGCGTCCCGAAACCGAGCGGTTGCCGATCATCATGCTGACCGCGCGCGGCGAGGAGAGCGACCGGGTGCGCGGCCTCTCGACCGGGGCCGACGACTATCTGGTCAAGCCGTTCTCGACACCGGAATTCATGGCCCGGGTCAAGGCGCTGCTGCGCCGCGCCAAGCCGGAAGTGCTGTCCAGCGTGCTGAAGGTCGGCGACATCATGCTCGATCGCGAATCGCACAGGGTCTACCGCAAGAAGAGCGAGATCCGGCTCGGGCCGACCGAATTCCGGCTGCTCGAATTCATGATGCGGCACCCCGGTCGCGTCTTCTCGCGCAGCCAGTTGCTCGACAATGTCTGGGGCGAGACGATTTACATCGATGAACGCACGGTGGACGTCCATGTCGGGCGGTTGCGCAAGGCGGTCAACAATGGTCGCATGCCCGATGTCATCCGCACCATCCGCGGCGCGGGCTATGCGATCAGGGAAGATTAGTTCCTCGGCGCGTAAGTTCTGACAGGTCGGGCGTGCGGATCGCATGCTCTGCGATTAGCCGAAACGCTCCTCACTCGTCATCCTGGGGCGGAGCAAGGAGCGAAGCGACGCGGCGCAGACCCCAGGATCCATGCGGCGACTTAAGTGCGCTGCTGCGATCCAGAATTCTGCTCCGCTGCACTCCTCGGCTAAGGTTACGGCATGGATCCCAGGGTCTCCGCGACGGAGCTTCGCTCCTGCTTCGCCCAGGGATGACGAAGTTAGGAATTCGCGCGCTCTTTCGGGTCAACTCAGGCCACGTCCTTCCTGCTCGTGCCGGACTTTCCTTGCGCGCCCGGCGCGAAAATCTCCTGGTCGACGAAATTCAGCGCCTGCATGGCGCAGCCTTCGCGGATCAGCGGCAATTCGTTCGGCTCGGTGTCGAAGGAAATGGAACCCGAATGCTGGCCGCCGGCGGTCTGGGCGATGGCTTCGCGCAGGGCCGGCTCGATCAGGTCGAAGGCGGCAGCGCTGGCGCCGACCATGGCGACCGGCGCTGGATCTATCAACGCGAACAGGCTGCCTAGCCCGAAGCCGAGCGCTTCGCCGGCCTTGCGGTAGGCTTCGCGCTCCGGTCCGTCCGCCTCGCGCGCCCGTGCCGCCAATGCCCGCATGTCGGCATCGCTGACATCGGCGACCGGTTCGGCATTCTCGCTCAATTGCCTTGCATTGCGCCAGATGGCGTAGTTCCCGGCATAGGCTTCGACGCAGCCGCGCCGTCCGCAGCGGCAAAGCGCGCCGCCCGGCCGATGGATCATGTGGCCGAATTCGCCGCCTGAGGAATGGGTGCCGGTGAACAATTCGCCTTTCAACACCAACCCCATACCGATGCCGTGTGAGAGCAGGATGGCGATGAAATCGTTGCGGTAGCGATCCGGGTCGCGCCAGCGCAGCGCCACGGCCATCATGTTGCAGTCGTTTTCCATGATGGCCGGGATGCCGAATTCGCGTTCAAGAATGTCGGCGAAAGCGATGTTCGTTTGCGGCGTGATCGGCGACCACAACATGGCGCGCGCATGGGAATCGGTAATACCCTGGATCGCCAGTGCGATGCGGGCGACGCTTTGGACGTCGAGGCCGGGATCTTCGAGCCGTCGCCGGACGATGGCGACACATTCGCCGATCAGCTCGTCGCGCGACATGGTCAGCGTGTCCAGCCGGCGCTGTTCCTCGGCGACGACTTGTCCGGCATAATCGATGACGGCGACCGACAGGAAATTCAGCGACAACACGACGGCCAACACCGCTGCCGCTTCCGGATTGAGGCCGAGGCCGACCTGCGGCCGGCCGCGTTTCAGCGAAACGGCCTCGCTCGCCCTGCTCTCGGTCAGGATGCTTTCCTGGATCAGGTCTGAACAGATCGCCGATATCGTCGAATGGCTGAGGCCGGTGGTTGCCGCGATCTCGGTTCGCGATGGTTGGCCGGCCCGGCGTACGGCCGAAATCACCATCGCCCGGTTGCGCCGGCGCAAATCGTCATGACGGATTCCAACCGACATCCTGTTGCTTCCTCCCTGTCACCGCGGCGACTCATAAATCGGAAGCCGTCGATAATGTCGGACAAATAGTGGCAGAAGCAGAAGCCGCTGTCACGGTTTATTCCGAGGCTCGAAAAAAAGCCGGAAAGCCATCAAAATCCATCAGAATTGATGTTGACAGCGCTTCGGCGTTGGATCAGTGTTTTTTCGAGGCTCGAAAAAATAGAGCCTTTGTGCCGACCCTCGGGTCAGTCTGGTCGCGCCGCACGCGGTGCAGGGAGGAATATCATGAAAAGATTCACAGCCGCCATTCTGGCGGGGGTCGCCATGTCGCTGACGCTCGCATCGGTCGCACAGGCCAAGGACAAGGTCATTGGCGTTTCGTGGTCGAATTTCCAGGAAGAGCGTTGGAAGACCGACGAAGCCGCCATGAAGGCGGCGATCGAGGCCGCCGGCGACAAGTATATTTCAGCCGATGCGCAGTCCAATCCCGGTAAGCAGCTGACCGATGTCGAAAGCCTGATCTCGCAGGGCGCCAATGCACTGATCATCCTGGCGCAGGATGCCTCGGCCATCGGGCCGGCGGTGCAGAAGGCCCTGGACGAAGGCATTCCGGTCGTCGGCTATGACCGGCTGATCGAGAACAAGGACGTGTTCTATCTGACTTTCGACAACCAGGAAGTCGGCCGCATGCAGGCCCGCGAAGTGTTCAAGGTAAAGCCGGAGGGCAACTACGTCTTCATCAAGGGTTCCGGCGCCGATCCGAATGCCGATTTCCTGTTCGCCGGCTCCATGGAAGTGCTCAAGGATGCCATCGACAGCGGCAAGATCAAGAATGTCGGCGAGGCCTATACGGACGGCTGGCTTCCCGCCAATGCCCAGAAGAACATGGAACAGTTCCTGACCGCCAACGACAACAAGGTCGACGCGGTGGTTGCCGCCAATGACGGCACCGCCGGCGGCGTCGTCGCGGCACTAACGGCGCAAGGCCTGGCCGGATCCGTCCCGGTATCGGGTCAGGACGGCGATCATGCGGCGCTGAACCGTATCGCGCTCGGCACACAGACCGTATCGGTCTGGAAGGACGCGCGCGAGCTCGGCAAGAACGCTGCCGAGATCGCTTCGCAGCTGGCCGATGGCAAGCAGATGACCGACATTGCGGGCGTCAAGGACTTCACCACGCCGGGCGGCAATGCCGTCAAGTCGCTGTTCCTGACACCGATTGCCATCACCAAAGACAATCTCAACGTTGTCATCGACGCCGGCTGGATCAAGAAGGACGAAGTCTGTGCAGGCGTCGCCGCAGGCAGCGTTGCGGCCTGCAATTGATCTGGACAACTTCGCAGGGAAACGAACGCCGCGGCTGTCAGGCCGCGGCGTTTTTCGAGAGGCTTTCCACTTCAAATGACTTCCGCTTTAAATGACTGGGGAAAGCAAATAGCATCCTGTTCCGGCATCCGCGCCAGACGGCAACCCGGTCGGAGGACATCATGACCGACACGGCATCCAACTCACCGGTGGCCAACACGGCCGAAGACCGGGCGCGCGAATCCGAGCTCAGCGCAGTCGGGCGGTTCCTCAAGGCAACCGAGCTCGATATACGCATGCTCGGTATGGTCGGCGCGCTGCTGGTCATCTGGGTTGGAATTCACATCCTGTCGGGCGGGCTTTTCCTCACGCCGCGCAATCTCTGGAACTTGTCGGTGCAGACCTCCTCGGTCGCGATCATGGCGACCGGCATGGTTCTTGTCATCGTAATGCGCAACATCGATCTTTCGGTCGGCTCCGTCGAAGGCGTGATCGGCATGGTGATGGGCGTGGCCCAGGCCGAATTCCTCATCCGCGTCTTGGGATTTCAGGTTGGAAATCCCTGGATATGGATCATCGCACTTGCTGCCGGCGTGGTGCTCGGCCTCATGATCGGCGCGCTCCAGGGCTTCATCATCGCCTATCTCGAGGTTCCGGCTTTCATTGTGACGCTGGGCGGCTTGCTGATCTGGCGCGGCATGGCGTGGCTGATGACCAGCGGGCGCACCGTCGCGCCGCTCGACGCCACCTTCCAGCTCATGGGGGGCGGGCCGCGTGGCTCGATCGGCGCAACCGCAAGCTGGATCGTCGGCATTCTGGCCTGTATGGCCGTCGCCTTCATGCTGCTCAACGGCCGGTCGCAGCGCAAGCGGTTCAAATTTCCACTGCGCCCCGTCTGGGCGGAGAGCTTGCTTGGTGTTGTTGCCTGCGCCGCCATCCTCGGCGCCGTCTGGATCGCCAATTCCTATCCCTGGCCGGTCGGCATCGTTCGCCAATACGCCCAACGGAACGGCATCACCGTCCCCGAAGGCGGGCTGTTCATCGCCCATGGCATCGCCATACCGGTGCTGATCGCGGTCGCAGTCGGCATCGTCATGACATTCATTACCAAGCGTACGCGTTTCGGCCGCTATGTCTTTGCCATCGGCGGCAATCCGGAAGCGGCGGAGCTCGCCGGCATCAACACGCGCTGGGTGACGATGAAGGTGTTCATGATCATGGGCGTGCTGGCCGCAATCAGCGCGGCGATTGCATCGGCTCGCCTCAATGCGTCGACCAATGCGCTGGGTACGCTGGACGAGTTGCTGGTCATCGCCGCCGCCGTCATCGGCGGTACATCGCTGGCCGGCGGCTCCGGCACAGTGCTCGGCGCCATGCTGGGCGCGCTTCTGATGCAGTCGCTGCAGTCCGGCATGGTGCTGCTCGGCATCGATTCACCGCTTCAGAGCGTCGTCGTCGGTGCCGTCCTGGTGATCGCGGTCTGGCTCGACACCGTCTACCGCAAGCGCGTTTAAGGAAGGCGATTATGGCTGACACGACTGCTCCCACGCCACTGATCGATATGCGCAACATTTCGATTGCCTTCGGCGGCATTCGCGCCGTCGACGATGCGTCGATCGATCTCTTCCCGGGCGAGGTGGTGGCGTTGCTCGGTCACAACGGCGCCGGCAAGTCGACGCTGATCAAGATCCTGTCCGGCGCCTATAAGCGCGATTCGGGCCAGATCTTCGTCAATGGCGAGGAGGCTTCGATCTCCAATCCGCGCGACGCCAAGAAATATGGCATCGAGACGATCTACCAGACGCTGGCGCTCGCCGACAATGTCGACGCCGCCGCCAACCTCTTCCTCGGCCGCGAACTGATGACCGGCTGGGGCACGCTCGACGATGGCGCCATGGAGGCCGAGGCGCGCAAGGTGATGGGCAGGCTCAATCCCCGCTTTCAGCGCTTCAAGGAGCCGGTGGTCAAGCTTTCCGGGGGGCAGCGGCAGTCGGTGGCGATCGCACGCGCCATCCTGTTCAACGCCCGCATCCTGATCATGGATGAGCCGACGGCCGCACTGGGGCCGCAGGAAACCGCGCAGGTCGGCGAACTGGTGATGCAGCTCAAGGCCGACGGCATCGGCATCTTCCTGATCAGCCACGACATCCACGATGTTTTCGAGCTTGCCGACCGCGTCTGCGTGATGAAGAACGGTCAGGTGGTTGGCACGGCGCGGACGAGCGATGTGACCCAGGACGAGGTGCTCGGCATGATCATCCTGGGCAAGTGCCCGCCCGGTGCCATTCCGGGGCCTGGGGCGCTCAAGATCGCCGCCTAAAGCCCTCCAATAAGCCGGCTAAGTACCAGTAGTGTAGTATGCCAGCCGCCATGATGGCTTGGCCTCGCCATTGTGTTGGCGCAACGACTTGCGCATAAAGATGGGGAACCGCATGGGCCGCATCAGCAATTGAAGAAGTTCTTCCCGATCGTCGCTTTCATTGCCGTCGCGCTGATCAGCCTGACGATGGCAGGATTCGCCTATTTCGCGACGCAGGAAGCTGCGCGCATCAAATTCGAAGCGACGGCGGACGACGCGCTCAACCGGATCGATAGCCGCATCGACCTGCATCTGTCGCTGCTGCGATCGACCCAGGCGCTGTTCAACGCTCGCAATGGCGGGATTTCGCGGGGCCAATTCAAGGCGTTCTTCGACGCGCTCGATATTGACGACAATTTCGCCGGCCTGCGCGGCATCGGCTTTCTCCGGTTGGCGAGAGCCGGCGACGAGGCAGCGGTCGAGCGTGCCATCCTGCAAGACTATGGCGCCAGCCATCCCATCTATCCGGCTACGACGGCGCTGCCATGGCGCACGCCGATCGTGATGTTCGAGCCGCTTGATCCTTCCAATCAATCCAGCATCGGCTATGACATGTTCACCGAACCGGTGCGGCGCGAGGCGATCGAAAGGGCGATGGCCGACGACCAGCAACACGCCAGCGGGCGGGTGCAGCTAGGCCAGGAAACAGGTGCTGCGCAGACCTTCACCGGCTTCCTGGTTTTCGTGCGACTCAACGTCGAAACCGCGCCGGACGGCATCGATGCGTCCCGATCCTCGACGTCAGGCTTTCTTTATGCAGCCTTCCGCGCCCGCGATCTGTTCCAGACAGCGCTCAGCCGGACGCCGCTGCTGCCGGTCAACATCGAAATCTATGACGGCAAGGTGGATGCCGACCATCTTTTGTTCCAGTCGGAAACGCCGCCGGTGTCGACTTTCGGCGACAGGCTGCTGGTTTCCCGTAAGGTCACCATCGCCGGGCGTCCGTGGACTGTCCTGTTCAGGCCGACAAGCGCCTTCTCGCAGCCGTCCTCGCGCGCCATTCCGGTGATGCTCGGCCTGTTCGGGCTGCTGCTCGCGGGAACGATCGCGCTGGTGGCACGCTATCAGGAGCGGGCCTACGACGCGGTCTCGCTGCTTCACGAAACGACGGAAAAAAGCCTGCTCGAAAAAGATCTGATGCTGCAGGAGATGAAGCACCGCATCAAGAACTCGATCACGCGGGTGCTGGCGATCGCGCGCCAGACGGCGTCGCACGCTACCGACGTTCAGGAGTTTTCGTCATCTTTTTCGGCCCGGCTGCAAGCGATGGCGGCCTCCCAGGACATGCTGACGCGTTCGCGCTGGCAGAAGGCCGATTTAGGCGATCTTTTGCGCATCGAGCTCGGCCAGGTGTTCGGCAAGGAGCTTCCCGAGGGGATATTGTCGGGGCCGGAGGTGCTGCTCGACGAGACGACGACGCAAGCGTTGGGCCTGACCTTTCACGAACTGGCGACGAACGCGCTGAAATATGGCGAAACCGGCAATTCGGCCAATGCTAAAAAGGGCGACTGGCCGCTCAAGGTTGACTGGTCGGTCGAAGGCCGCAGGCGAGACAGGACGCTGGTTCTCAACTGGCGCGAATTCGGCCAGAAGAAGCTTGAAGCGCCTGTTAAAACCGGTTTTGGCACCAAGCTGATCGACTTGAACGTGACACGCGAATTGCGCGGTACGATCAATCGCGATTTTCACGATGGCGGATTGAACGTGGAAATCAGGATTCCACTTTCGGGCTGAAAAGTTGCCGCAAGGCGACCGTTTTGGTGGGCACAAGCAACGGAGACCGGACGAGCCGGTCTCCGCTTTTATTGCTCATGCGTTTTGAAACGGATCAGCAGCGAGCCGTATAGAGACGGCCACGGTTGTCACGGTATTGGCAATAGCCATTGCGCAGGTTGCGCACCAGCAGGCCGGAACCGGCACCGATGGCTGCGCCCACCAGCGCACCCTTGCCGCCGTTGATCAGGCCGCCAGCCAGAGCGCCGACACCGGCGCCGACGCCGACATCCTGCTCGGTGGTACTGCAACCGCTGACCGCGACCAAGGCAACCATGGCAATAATCATCTTCCGCATAGAGTTACTCCTCGCTTTTGTCCTCACTTGTAGCTCCACCCGTCACTTACCACGCGAAAAAGGGCTTTGCCTGTTCGATTTCGTTATTGGCTAAGAGAATCTTGTTTCTGGCTCGCATCGTTCGAGGCAACCACAAGGTCGGAAATCTCCACGGAAGCGTCGAGCGTGCCGTCCGGGCGCACATTCCAGACGATCTGGTCGTAATCATCCTCCAGCGCCGGATCGACGGAAAGGCATTTGGCAATTATGCGCGGAGCCTGACCTTGCACGTCTTCCAACGCAAACGGGCGTTCGGCGGTGCATTCCTGAGCGGTTTCGAAAACGCTCACCGATACCGGCAGTTCACGGCACTCGGTCATCGTGTTGGAGCAGCCAATGACCAGCAGCAGGGCAGCGATATGTTCCATGGCGACAGTCCTCTCGCCATAAGAACGGGCATCATCCGCCAAAGTTCCTGCGATGCAGGCTGGCGCGCGACTGACTGGAGAAACAAGTCGACATAAGGCAAGCGAAGCCGCCGGCCACTTTGGGTCGGTGCTCTAGATCAACTGGAACGCGGCCGCTAGAACGACCGCCGCAGCCAGCGCGATTGCGGCGTAACCGGGCGTACGAGGCGACGGCATGGCGGATGCTTCGAGATCCTGAAATCCTCCCATCGAAACGCGTGCGGCCTGTTCCAGCCTGTCGATGTCGGCAACCGTCAAAGCCATTCCTCCCTTGCTGCGCAGCAAACTGCGATCGAAAACGACGTGCGGAGCGGTGTTTGGGAAAACAGCATCGGACGTTATGGTGAACAGGTGGTTAAAGCCGGCGCGGCCGGGTTCATCCTGAGCCGTGTTTGGCTGAACGTTGTCCGTTCAATCCATCTCGAAATTGCCGCGGGGAACGACAAGGCGATATTCGAGGCGGTCCCCAGTGATTTCAAATGTCGCCGTACCGTTCAACGACGCAGGCACGATGCGCTCGAGCGCGACGCTGCCAAAACGCTTCTCGTTGGGCTGATTGTCATTGGCTCCGATGGCTTCGGCCCATGTCAGCGAAAGGGCGGTCTCGCCAGCGGAAGCAGCCGTCAGATCAGCCGTCACCTCAACGAATCCGTCAGCTCGCGACAGAGCGCCGTAGCTGACCGAATTGACGGCCAGCTCGTGCATGGCCAAGCCGATATGCAGCGCGGCATTAGGGTTGAGGTATGGATTTGCACCCCGGAAACGCAGGCTGTGCGAGGGCTCGGCTCCATAGCGGCCGACTTGGCCGGACACGAGTTCGCGTAGTGCCGCCCCCCGCCAGTTGGAAGAGGTCACCAGATCCTGGGATGAGGCGAGCGACTGCAACCGGCCGCGAAAACGCGTCAGGAAATCACCGAGCGTGTCTGAATAACGGCTGGTCTGGGTAGCGATGCTCTGGATGATGGCCAAAAGGTTCTTCGAGCGGTGGCTGACCTCGCGCAGCAGCGTCTTCAAGGTCTGCTCGCGACGTTTCTGCTCGGTCGTTTCGACCATGGTGGTGACGACGCCCTGCACGGCGCCGCCGTCGTCGCGATCGGCGTCTACCCATATTTGGAACCAGCGTACGCCGTCGTCGGCGGGAATGCTGAGCTCAAGATGTTCCGGATTGCCTGATGCGACGACGTTGCGTTTGGCCGCGCCGATACGCTCCGCCTGCGCCACCGGCAGGATGCCGTCGCTGTCGGCCGCATCGGAAGCCCATGGCGGGCGCATGTTGCGGGCCCAGACGGTTTTCATCTCGCGATCCTGGTAGAGAACCGAGATGCCGGCATTGTGCAACGCGTGAAGAAGGGCCCGGCCAAGCTGCATCCCACTTTCAGCGGGACGCAAAGCGATGATCTCATCACTCCGTCCGCTGTCTTTGGTATCTCCGGGTCTGGATTGCATCGGCCCTTATCCGCCCAATCCAGGCTGAACGGCTGACGAAAAAATGGGTTCCCAAAAAGCGGTCCGCCGAGCGACGTTCCGTTAAGAACACCGCTCGGCGGTAGCTGGAAACCGCTTGAGGGGTGCGGCTCCCAGTGTTCGATCGCACTGAGCGTTCACGACGCTCGTTTAAACAAGCCGGCGATAAGCGAGATGATCAGGAACGCGAGGAAGATGAAAAACAATATCTGCGCTATACCGGCCGAGGTGCCGGCGATGCCGCCGAAACCAAGAGCGCCTGCAATGATCGCGACGACGAGAAATACCAGCGCCCAGTAAAGCATGATCGATCTCCTTCAAATGGTACGGCAAAAACGTTGCTCGCTGCCGTTTGTTCCGCCATTTCCCGAAAAAGGCGTTCTTGGAAATCTTTCGGCCCGAATTCAAACGTCATGCGCAGGCGAAGTTCGGCGCGCAAGCGACGTTTGCTCGCCACAAGCGGCCAACCTGATTCATCTGTGGAAAACGAGCAATCTATGCAGCGGCTTTTGCGTGTCGGTCGAAGAACAGCGCCTGGCTGATCAGCGCCTTGACCATGTCAGGATTGAACGGCTTGGTGACGAGGAAGGCCGGCTCCGGCCGCTCGCCGGTCAAGAGGCGCTCCGGAAAGGCGGTTATGAAGATCACCGGCACCGGCGTTGACGACAGGATCTCGTTCACCGCTTCGATGCCCGAGCTGCCGTCGGCAAGCTGGATGTCGGCCAGCACCATCTTTGGTCGCGTCTTTGCGAACATCGCCACCGCCTCGGCATGAGTGCGCGCGGTTCCAACGACGCGGTGGCCGAGGCTTTCGACCATTTGCTCGATGTCCATGGCGATCAGCGGCTCGTCCTCGATGATCAGAACATCGGTTGCCACCTGGCGGGAAATCTCGTTGCTGGCTTCGGCCAGAAGTTCGGAGAACTCCTGATCGTCAACGTCGAGAATCTCTGCCGCCTCGTCTTCGCTGAAACCTTCGACGGCGACCAGCAGGAAGGCCTGGCGGGGACGGGGTGAGATCGCGTTCAGATTGGCGGCGGCGCGCTGTTCCCACGCCGACTGTGGGTGTTCTTGCGGAACGCGGATGGCGACCGAGGTGAACAGCTTGGCGAAGACCTTGTAGAGCGCGATGCGGTCGCTCGACGCGTTCGGAAAGATGTCAACGTCCGCAATGATGGCTTCGAGCATCGCGGCGACCAGCGCGTCGCCACTCTCCTGCGATCCCGAAACGGCCCGCGAGAAGCGGCGCAGGAACGGCAGGTGCGGTGCGATGGTTGCGGATAGGCTCATGATGGACGTCTCCCTCTGACGTAATTGCATAAATTGCGGGCCAAGCCGATTACAAGCCCCGAAAATCGGCGCTAGAGATACAAACGCCGGCTTTCCGAAAAAGTTCCGATGCTTTGGAACTAATATAAGGGGAGGGCGTTTGAGATCGGATGGGCAACCAGACGAGGGGGTGCCGCTTGCTTTGCGTCGTGTATTGAAAGGCGGCAGGTACTGGAAATAAAGGGCAAAATGAAGACATGACGAAAGACACCACGGCTGGCGCTCCACCCAGGCGCCGGGCTGCTTCCGGCGACCCGCTCGGGCCAAACTCGGAAATCGGCCGAAAACTCAAACAGTATTATGACGAGCTGGTCTCCGACAGTGTGCCGGATCGCTTCGCCCAATTGCTCAGCCAGTTGGAACAGGCCCAACCCGCACGAAAAAAGGACTGAGGCATGGCGGCCGTCTCCCAGAGCTTCAAGACGGATCTGCTCGGCTCGATTCCGAGCCTGCGAGCCTTTGCCGTGTCGTTGACGCAAAACGCTGACAAGGCCGACGATCTGGTGCAGGAAACGCTGGTCAAGGCCTGGGACAAGCATGAAAGCTTCGAGCCAGGCACCAATCTCAAGGCATGGCTTTTCACTATTCTGCGCAATGAATTCTATTCGCAGATGCGCAAACGCGGTCGCGAGGTGCAGGACAGCGACGGCGTCATGACGGCCAGGCTTGCCGTCCATCCGGCCCAGCACGGCCAGCTCGATCTCAAGGACTTTCGTGGCGCGCTCGAGCAATTGCCCGAGGACCAGCGCGAAGCCATCATTCTCATCGGCGCTTCGGGCTTTTCGTATGAGGAAGCCGCCGAGATCTGCGGCTGTGCGGTCGGAACGATCAAGAGCCGCGTCAGCCGAGCCCGCACCCGATTGCAGGAAATCCTGAAGATTTCCGCCGATGACGAGTTTGGCCCGGATGCGATTTCGGCTCAGGTGACGGGGTCGAACGCCGCCTGAATACGGCCGCCGATTTTCCGCACCTCAGAGCTTCAAGATCAAGCAAGTTCGGGCATCAAGCAAGGGGTCCGCGCCCGCACGCCGCCGCCACCGCCTGCACCAGATCGTCTCCCGAATAGGGCTTGGCGACCAATTTGATATCGGGAAAGGACACCTTGATTTCGTCCATGTCCGAATAGCCCGACGCAAAGACGAAGGGCACCCCCGATTCGCGCAGCCGTGAAGCAAAATCGAGCGTCGAAGTGCCGCCTAGCATGAGATCGACGATGGCCGCATCGAATTGCGAGGCGATGCTCTTTCGATCGATTTCAGCCAGATCGCGGGCGATGATCACCTCGCCGGCGCCATAGTCGCGGCAAAGCTGCTCGACATCCATGGCGATCAGGAATTCATCCTCCAAAACAAGTATCCGCAATCCGTCAAGCAAGGGTGGCACGTGGCAGTGTCTCCGTGGCGCGTAGAAAAAGGGCAAACGCAGGCAACAGGGGAGTCATGGTCTGTATTTGGGTTCCTGTCATCTAAAGTTATTTGGCGTTCTGTCATTTAAAAAAGACATGCCGTCCCAGATGACGGAACCTCCGTGGCCACAGGGCGTTTGCTCTCGCCTCTTTGGAAGAGGGCGACGCTTTCGAAGGGGGATTGATGCCTAGCCAGAACGGCCGTTCTTTTTCCACCCGCCGCTATTCATGTGACAACTGCCCACTGCGGCCGTTGCCGGCGTTCCGGGAGTTCGAGAAGGAGGAACTTGTCTTCGTCGACACGGTCAAGAAGGGCGAACTGGCCGTCGAGAAGGGGGCTACGGTTCTGGTTGAGGGAAGCCGCAGCGCTCATCTCTACACTGTGCTTTCGGGCTGGGCATTCCGCTACAAGCTGCTGTCGGATGGCCGCCGTCAGATCATGAATTATTCCATGCCTGGTGACCTCATCGGCTTGCAGGGGAGCCTGATGGGCGAGATGCAACACTCCGTCGAAGCGCTGTCGCCGATGCTGCTCTGCGTCTTCGATCGAGAAGTCCTTCCCGAACTCTACCGCGGCCATCCGGGCCTCGCCTATGACATCACCTGGATCGCTTCGCGGGAGGAGCGCATGCTGGACGAAAACCTGCTCAGTATCGGCAGGCGCACCGCGCTCGAGCGTGCAGCCTATCTTATCGCCTTCATCTCCAGCCGCGCCAGGACGGTCGGGCTCAATGGCAGGACCCCCCTGCAGATTCCGATCACGCAGCAGCACGTTGCCGATACGCTCGGCCTGTCGCTGGTCCACACCAACAAGACGATCCGCAAACTAATGGATCGCGGGCTTATCCTCTGGCGCGACGGCGGCTGCGAGGTGGTCGACAGCGACGGGCTCAAGGAACTCGCACGCTGGGAAGGGCTGAACGAAGATCGCCGGCCATTGATCTGAGCGCCCGGCTGAAGACCAGCCGGCTGGACTTACCTTCGAAAACAACCTTTCATAGACCTTGTTCCTATTTCGGAACCTTGGGGGGGATTGAACGTTTCGACCCGAGCAAAACGCAAGGAGTCAAGTGATGGCGACTGCCGCAGGAAAGTCCCCGAACGAAAGCCGGACGAATTCGGACCTTGAAGCCGACATCAGGCAGTTGAAAGCCGACATCCAGAAACTCACCGAACAGCTGGCCGAGACCGGCCAACATGGTTACGGGGCTGCTCGTCGCGCCGCTACCGAAGGCGTCGAACAATTGCGCGCCCAGGGCGAAGCGGCGTTCGACACCCTGCGCGGCAACGCCAAGGACATCGAAGCGCAAGTGGCGGCGAGCGTGCGCGAAAAGCCAGTGACGTCATTGGCGATTGCCGCAGGCGTCGGCTTTTTGTTCGCGCTTCTCGCGCGCCGTTAGCCTCAGCCAGATGGGAATGCTGGCATCGCTGATCTCGGGGTTCGCCGCGGGTGAAACCATGGCAGCCGTGCGACGCGCACGCACGGCTGCCATCGTCTATGCGCTCGCGGCACTTGCAGCGCTGTGCGGGGTTGGGTTCCTCATCGGAGCTGCCTACGTCTGGGTGGCGGGCCGTTACGGGCCGATAACAGCCTGCCTTGGTTTCGGCGCCGGCTTCCTGGTGATTGCAGGGCTCCTCCTGCTCATCCATAAGCTGTCGGCTGGCGCGCGCACCCGACGCGGAGCGCAGAGGCGCAATGCCGACATGAAGGCGGTCGGCATGACGGCCGCGCTGGCCGTGCTGCCGACGCTGCTCAAGGGGAAGGGCGGCCTTGGCACCATTCTCGGCCCAGCGATTGCACTCGCCGCCTACGCCATTTACCGCGAGAACACAAAGCCCGACACCGACGATCCGGATGCCGGCGAAGCAAAATAATTCGCAGCGATTCAGGATCCTGTCCCGTCCCGGGATGGGACTCTTGTCCGGCCTTATCCGAGAACCAAGCTGCACTCTTCGCCGACCCGGACCTCGGGTTCGGAATCATGGCCTAAGAGTGCGTCGCGTCTGACAAGTTCTTGCGGTCCACTTAGTTCTTTTTGTGCATTTCGCGTCCAGACAATCGCGGCAACGTCACTTCGACAGATCCTCCAGCGGCATCGATATCTCAGCGAACACGCCTTCCGGTCGGAATTCGTGGGTCACCTCGCTGGAGATGACCTTGGCCAGGCTGCGGCGGATCAGGATCGAGCCGAAGCCGTGGCGTTCGGGCGAGGCAACTTCGGGCCCGCCGCTTTCGCGCCAGGTCAGCACCAGGCGCCGTGCGCCTTTGCGGCCTTGTGCCTTCCATTCGAGGTCGACCTTACCAGCAGCCGCCGACAATGATCCGTATTGCAGCGCATTACTGGCCAATTCATGCAGGATCAGGCCGAGCCCGACTGCCTGATCCGGCGAAAGCAGGAGATCGGCGCCCGAGATCGTCATGCGCGGCTGTGCGGCGGTGTCGAACGGCTTGACCTCGATCTGCACGAGTTCGCGAATACCGATGCCGCGCCACTCGCGGTCGGACAGCAGGCTGTGGGCAGCGCCCAGCGCCTGAAGCCTGGCGCTGAACGCCTCAAGAAACTCGCTCGGCTGGTGGGCATGGCGAACCGTCTGCGTCGCCAGCGCCTGAACGGTGGCCAGCGTGTTCTTAACGCGATGGTTCAGCTCGCGCAGCAACAGTCGTTGCCGCTCGTCGCCGAGCTTGCGTTCGGTGACGTCATAATTGACGCCGAAGATCAGCGTCGGCTTGCCGTGGCTGTCGCGCTCGATGACACGACCGCGCGTAGCCACCCAGCGTGGCGGACTGAAGCCCTTGATGCGATATTCGCCAAAATAGTCGTCACCGCCGGCCAGCGCGTCGCGAAAGTGCGTCTCGGTCTGGTAGATATCGCGTGGGTCGATGGCGGCAAGGATATCGCGCGCCCTCAGCCGGGTCGAGCGCGGCAGGTTGAACAACTCGGACAGCCGGACATCGCACTCAATCATATCGGTGTGAATATCCCATGCCCAGCTGGCAAGCGAGGCGGCATCGAGCGCAATGCCGCGCCGTTTTTCCTCGCGCGCCAGCGCGGCTGCGGCGCTGGCGCCGTTGCGGGTGGCGTCCTTCAATGTGAACAGGCTGGCGGCGAGGCTGGCGAGCGTTGTCAATTGTTTGAGCTTGGCGGCAGACGGGGACGCGCGCGGCTTTCGGTCAAGCACGCAGAGCGTGCCGATCCGGGCGCCGGCCACTACAATCGCTGCACCCGCGTAAAAGCGGATATGGTGCTCGCCAGTGACCAGCGGACTGGCGTTGAAACGTGAATCCGTGGTCGCATCGGTCACCACCATCGGCCCGTCGGCGGCGGCAATGGCATGGGCGCTGAAAGATGTATCGGTAGCAGCCTCGGTTTCATCCAGTCCGACACAGGATTTGAACCATTGCCGTTCGGCGTCGAGCAGTGTCACCAGCGCGATTGGCGCCTGCATCACTGCGGCGGCGAGTCGAGTGATATGATCGAAGTCAGGATCGGCCGCCGTGTCGAATGCGTCGAGACCGTGGAGTACGGCAAGTCGATCCTGGGCCCTTACGGCGCTAAGGACATTGACCGGCAGATTCGGTTTTTTTTCTACCCTGCTATCCACAAGGCCCCCAGGTGCATCAGCTTGCAGCCATTCGCGCTAGGTCCGTTGCCTGGCTCCGAAACCGGAACCTTCGCCTTGAGGAACCGTTACCCAACCACGTTTGCCCAGCCGTGCCCGCCGGCGCCAAACGACATTTCCGCGCCAAACGACATGCCTGCACCAATCGATATGGAGGCCGATCATGCCCAAGACCGTTCCTGAAGACAAAGCCCGCCAGGGACGATGGGGGTGGCACACTTTCCGTATCCTGATCGCTGCGCTGCTTTTGGCATTTATCGCCTGGGGCATCGCGGAAATTTACGGCAACATGATAGACAAAACGCCGACCACCGAACAGGGCGAGCTTCCTGGGAACGAACAGCTTCCCAAAGGCTGATGCCTCCCTGTTGGCCGTGCGGGGGTGCATCACGCAGCCTTCGCTTGGGCAACGCATGCCGGGACGAGAACCTTCAGCGCGCCAGGATGGATTTCGATCGTCGTTTCGCTGTCAAGCCTGACCAGTTCGCCATCCATGACGGCGCGAAGTCTCCTGGCCTTCGAATGGACTTTCAAAACGACTCGGTCGGCCTGGTGGATTTCGACGTGCTCGCTGTCGCGCCATTTGCCGCGCGCCATGTCGAAGAGGAACCCGACCAGTTCGCCACGCCGCCGCGCCACCGTGATATAGATGCCGAGCACGCCGCCGGCGGGATTGTCGGCATAGGGCAGATGACCCTCACCAAACAGATTGTTGGTGATGCCGATGGCAGTAGTGCGCGTCACAATCTCGGCTTCGCCGATGGTCAGCGTCACCTTCGTTGCCGACGGGTTGTTGATCGCCGCCCAGGCAGCCTTCACTGAAGCCCGCATCTTTCCCAATCGCGAGCCAAACTCCATGGTCTGGCGAAGCTGAACCATCTTGGCATGCATGCCGATCGAGAACTGATGAACGAACGGGCGGCCGTTGGCGGTTGCAATATCGACTGCGATCACGTCGCCGTCGGCAAAGGATTCCACAGCCGCGTCAACCGTTTGTGGGATGCCCAGCCCGCGCGCAAACAGGTTCATCGTGCCGGCCGGCAAAATGGCAAGTGCCGTCTTCCTGCCCATCAACCGAGCCGCTGCTGCCGAAATGGTGCCGTCGCCGCCGCCGGCCAGCACAATGTCGATGCCCCGCTTCGACGTAACGCGGTCCAACGTCGCGACGATGTCCTTGCCGGCAACGACGTCGATATCGATGGAGTGACCTGCTGCCTCCAATTTCTGGCGCATTCGGTCTGTGAAGGCGGAAAGGTCAATTGTGCGCAAGGTGCCGCCCTCCTGGTTCAGCACCGCCGCAAATCGCATCCCCCCGCTCCGTTTTTTCTTGGCAACCATCGACCATCATCGGCCAGGACAGACCCAGCCGCAGGCTAAAACGGGGCGACTGAAAAAAAGTTCCGCAGCTCTGGCAAAAATACAGCAGCGACCTCCTTGGCCGACTGCATCTTCGAGAGCGATTCGGATTGTTTTTTCGCGGTGCGCGCCACGGTGTCGGAACAACGGCGTGGTCACGACGTTGTGAATATGTGAAGACGCCGCGACCGATCTCCCACCCGGCGGGGCGTGGCGCGTATGAATAACGCACGAGGAGAGATTACGATGATCCGCACCCTTTTAACCACAACCGCACTCGCAGCGTTGCTTGCGACCGGTGCTTATGCGCAGTCGTCCACAACCCCGGCACCGTCGCAAGACCCGGCAGTTCAGGAGACCGCTCCGGCTGCACCCGTTCAACGCGCTGAAGGCAGCCTGGTAACCAATATCATCGGTGAATCGGTCTATAATGGGACAGGTGACGACGCCGAGAACATTGGCGATGTCAGTGATGTCGTCTTCGATGAAAATGGTCAGGCGAAGTCTGTCGTCATCGGCGTGGGCGGTTTCCTTGGCGTTGGCGCCAAGAATGTCGCTTTCGATTACAACAAGCTGCAATGGGCCGAACGGAATGGCGACCGCTGGCTGATCGCCCAAACGACAAAGGACGATTTGACTGCTCTGCCGGACTTTGATCGCAAGCCTTATGATCCGGCTCCTGCGGCCAACGACACCACGGCTGCGGCTCCTGCCGCTCCATCTGGCTCGACCGACACCACCGCGCAGAACGCTCCGGCGGCTCCGGCCGAACCCGTGAAACGCGCCGATGGGAACCTTGCCACCAATATCATTGGCGAAACCGTCTACAACGGCACTGGCGACGACGCTCAAAACATCGGCGACGTGAACGACATCGTCCTGGCCAAGGACGGCAAGGCCGAGTCGCTGATCATTGGCGTCGGCGGCTTCCTTGAGGTTGGCGAAAAGAACGTGGCCTATCAGTTCGACAAGGCCAAATGGGCGGAGAGGGATGGCGATCGCTGGCTAGTGGCCGAGACGACCAAGGAGGATCTGGAGGCGTTGCCGGATTTCGACCGCAGGTCCTATGATCCCGCCCCGGCAACCACCGCATCGAATGACGCGGCGGCGCCGGTAGCCACCACTCCTACCGTCACCGCGGCTCCAGCACCGGCGGAGAAGACGGCGCAAGCCCCTGAGGCAAAGCCCGACACCGCTGCTCCGGCGCCAATGGACCAGAAGGCCGAGGCTCCCGCTGCAACAGCGCCTGACGCGTCAGCTCCCGACCAGACCCAGACCGCGGCGATAGACAAGTCGGCGCTGACCGAAATGCCGGTCGACAAAATCCGGTCGGAGGATTTGGTTGGAACCACCGTCTATGGCGCCAATGATGTCAACGTCGGTGAGATTGGCGACGTCGTGCTGACGGGCGACAAGAAGGTCGATGCCGTCGTCATCGACGTTGGCGGTTTCCTAGGCGTCGGCGAGAAGGAGGTGGCGATCGGTATGGATAACCTGAAATTCATGACCGACAAGGATGGCAACCGCTATCTCTATACGAACTTCACCAAGGAGCAGCTCGAAGCGCAGGTCGCCTACGACAAGGGCACCTATGCTGAGAAGCGCGACGAGCAGCGCATGATCATGCGGTAGTTTGCTCCCACGATGAAAAAGGCCCGTGCCGGCAACGGCGCGGGCCTTTCTCACGACTGGAAAGGTAGCAGACCTGCGACGTGGCCGACAACGCCATCCTCGGTCAGTTCGGCAAGCGCCAGCGACTGGTCGAGATGTTTGGCCCGCCAGGCGAGCAATTTTTCGGCAAGCTCCAGCCGGACCGGCAGATAGGCCGGATCGGCAGCGACATTGGTTAATTCGTCTCGATCCTTCTCCAGATCGAACAGCAGCGGCGGCAGGCCGCCGAAATGTACATATTTGAATTTTTCCGTGCGGACGACTGCGAGATTACACTGGCGTGGACCTATGCCGAAATGCTGTTCGGCATCGCCGTCGGCAACCGAGCGGAAATCGAACTCCCAGTGGGCGGCCTCGCGCCAGGTGTCAGGCTCTCTGGCGTCCAGGAATGGCTTCAGCGAGTGCCCATCGAGATGTGGCGGCGTTTCCTGGTCAAGCAGATCGAGCAATGTCGGAACTATGTCCACCGCCTCAGTAAAGCGGTCGATGCTAGTGCCGGCCGCTGTGCGGCGACGCGGGTCGCGTATGATCAGCGGAATGTGAAAGCTGCCGTCGAAGAAGCCGCCCTTGCCCAGCATGAAATGGTCGCCCATCATCTCGGCGTGGTCCGAGGTTAGCACGATTATGGTGTCATCCCATGAACCCGCCGCCTTGACCGCCTGCCAGATGCGGCCAAGCTGCGCATCTACTTCCGAGATCATACCGTAATAGAGCGCGCGGAGGCGGCGAAAATTGTCGTCGCCCCAATCGCGGACCTTGCCGTCGGCGCCGGGACGGAAATTCGCCCGCTGCTGCCGGTCAAGATCATAGGCAAGATAGGGATGGCTTTCTGCCTCGGCCTGCCAGCTCGCGGCGCGGCGGAAGGCTGTAATGTCGGCCGGGTCGTACATGCTGTTGTAAGGCTCCGGCACGATGAAGGGTGGATGCGGGCTGAGGAAGGAAAGATGCGCGAACCACGGTGTATCGCGCTCCTGTTCGCCGAGCCAGCGGACGAACTCGCCGGTCAGGAATGCTGCTGGGGTCTCGTCCTTCGAGTAGATGGGCGGCGCGTTGGTCACCGTGCCTTCCACCCTGCCACCATGGATGTCGCCCGCTGGGCGATGAATGTCGGGAAAGCCGACAGCGGCATCGACGCCGCGTGTTTTGAGCCAGGACAGCCATGGTTTCTGGTGCTCCGGCAGGAGTTGGCGCGCGGTGAAGCCCGGCAGCACGCCTTCGTAGCTTTTCAGCCGCGGGTCGCCCGGTGCCAGCATACGCGGATCGAGCGACACATCGGTATAGCCGAACAACGTCGGATCATAGCCGAGACCGCGCAGGGAAAGCGCGATGTTGCCGTGGCGCCCATCGAGCGGCGTGCCGTTGCGACAGACACGGTTGTTCATCTGGTAGAGGCCGGTGTAGAGACAGGCGCGTGCCGGCGAGCAGGGTGCGGTCCCGCCATAATGTTTTCTGAACAGTACGCCCTCAGCAACGAGTGCGTCGACGTTCGGGGTCCGCACAACCGGATGGCCGACAGCCGACAGGCAGTCACCGCGCCACTGGTCGCAGGTGATCAGGAGAATGTTCGGGCGTCTGCCTCTTTCGGCCATTCGCTGTATCTTTCAATGTGTAGCGTGCCGCTCATGGAGCCGAAATTTGGTGACGGCGCAAGCCTGACAGATTTTCCGAGAAGTGAACATAGTCGTCGGATTGTTCACTTTTACAGCACAGTCCATTCTGCGTTTGCGGCCTTTGTCAATGACGGCTGTATCCTCATATTGGCGTGGACCGCGGCATGGGCCGCACGGAACAAGGGAAGGAGCAGGAAAATGCTCGACCAAATCAAGGGCCTGCATCACGTCACTTCGATGGCCAAGGATGCGCGCCAGAACAACGAATTCTTCACAAAAAAGCTCGGCCTGCGCCGGGTCAAGAAGACTGTCAATTTCGACGCGCCGGATGTCTACCACCTCTACTATGCCGACGAGGTCGGCACGCCCGGCTCGGTGATGACGTATTTCCCGTTCCCCAACATCGGCAAGGGCCGCCACGGGGTCGGCGAGGTCGGCACGACGATCTATTCCGTGCCCCAGGGCACGCTCGCCTATTGGGAGAAGCGTTTTGCCGATGAGGGCGTCACGGGACTGTCGCGCGAAGAGATATTCGGCGAAAAACGGCTTGCCTTCGCCGGTCCCGATGGCGACGGGTTTGCGCTGGTCGAAGACAAGGCGGACACCAGAGCGCCCTGGGTAAAAGCTGGCATTTCCGCCGACGAGGCGATCCGCGGTTTTCACTCGGTGTCGCTCAGGCTGAAGGATGGCGGCGCCACCGAAGAGCTGCTGAAATTCATGGGCTATGAGGAGATCGACAAGGCAGGCAATGTCAGACGGCTGGCGGTGAGGAACGGCAATGGAGCCAATGTCGTCGACATCGAGTCGCTGCCGGGCGCTGCTTTTGCCGACCTCGGCGCTGGCTCCGTTCACCATGTCGCCTTCGCCGTCGAAAACCGCGCCAAGCAGCTCGAAGTGCGCAAGGCGCTGATGGACACTGGTTACCAGGTAACGCCGGTGATCGATCGCGACTATTTCTGGGCGATCTATTTCCGCACGCCTGGTGGCGTGCTGTTCGAGGTCTCGACCAACGAGCCGGGCTTCGACCGCGACGAGGATATGGCCCATCTCGGCGAGGCGCTGAAGCTGCCGACGCAGCACCAGCATCTGAGGCCCTATCTCGAACAGCATTTGCAGAAGCTGGAAGACTGAGGACAAGGTCATGAGCAAGGACGCTTACATCCACAAGGTGCTGTCCGGTCCGCCTGATGGACCGCTGCTTTTCGTCTTCCACGGCACTGGGGCGGACGAGAGCCAGCTGCTATCGCTTGGGCGCGATCTCTCGCCGCAGGCGACCATCGTCTCGCCGCGCGGCGATGTCTCGGAACAAGGTGCTGCGCGCTTCTTCCGCCGCGCTGGCGAGGGTGTCTACGACATGGGCGACCTGGCGCGGGCGACCGACAAGATGGCTGGCTTCGTCAAGGCGCATGTCGAGGCGGCGAAACCCTCGTTGGTGCTTGGCCTCGGCTATTCCAACGGCGCCAACATCCTGGCCTCGGTGGTGTTTGCGGCACCGACGCTTTTCGATGCGACGGTGCTGATGCATCCGCTGATCCCGTTCGAGCCGGAGATCGAGGGCAGCCTCGCCGGCCGCCGCATTCTGGTCACGGCAGGCAGGCGCGATCCCATCTGCCCGCCCAACCTGACATCGCGGCTGGAGGCCTATTTGCGTGCCGATGGCGCCGATGTCACAGTGGAGTGGCACGACGGCGGCCATGAGGTGCAGTCGAACGAGATCGAGGCGGCACGGCGGTTCCTGTCCGCTATGCCGGCTGAAGGAGCATAGCAATGCCTGACCAACTGCCGGAGATCGAACTCGAGGACCGCGGCTCCAAGGGCCGCTATCTCTTGCGTGGGCCTGATGGCGCCGAGGCGGAGATGACGTTCACCAAGATCGGCGAGCACCAGATCATCATCGACCACACCGAGGTCCCGGATGCGTTTCGCGGCCAGGGTGCGGGGCTTCGCCTCGTCACCCGCGCCGTCGAGGACGCGCGTGCGGCGGGCAAGAAGATCATCCCGCTTTGCCCGTTCGCCAACGCCCAGTTCCGTCGCCACCAGGAATGGGCCGACGTGCTGAAGCGATAGCGTTGATCCTACCCCATAGGCCTTGGCGCGCGATGATAGTCGGGGCAGCCACAAGAGCATGCATCGCCGAGGCATTCGCGTAGGTCGCCGGTCTCGTCTCGTGGGTATCGGTCTTGCCTAGTGGGTATCGTCTTGCCTAAGTAGGTGTATTGCCCGCCCGACCAATCGAACCGAATGATCCCCTGATGACCGAAACCGATCTCGTTCCCGTCTTCGACGGCCACAACGACACGCTGCTCAGGCTCTATCAGTCGAAGGACGCGGACGTCGAGAAGCTGTTCATCGAGGGGACGCAAGGCGGCCACATCGACCTGCCGCGGGCGAAGAGGGGCGGATTTGCCGGCGGCATGTTCGCGATTTTTCCGCCGCCGGTCGAGAGAGCCAAACGCAGCGCGGTGCCGCCAGCACCAAGAGACGACGAACCGTTGCCGCCGGAACTCCCCCGTGCCGTTGCGCTCAATTCCACCATCGCCATGGCCTCGATCCTGTTCAGGCTGGAACGAGCATCGGCGCTTACCGTCTGCCGCAGCGCCGGCGACGTGCGAAACGCGATGGCGCAAGGTTCGATGGCGGCGGTGTTTCATATCGAAGGCGTCGAGGCGACCGACCCCGAACTGACGATGCTCGACGTGCTGCATGCGGCCGGCTTGCGCTCGCTCGGCATCGTCTGGAGCCGGCCGAACGCCTTCGGCCACGGCGTGCCGTTCCGCTTTCCGTCGACGCCCGATACGGGGCCGGGCCTGACCGATGCCGGCAAGGCGCTGGTCAAGGCCTGCAACCAACTCAAGATCATGGTCGATCTTTCGCACCTCAACGAAAAAGGGTTTCGCGACGTCGCCGAGATCAGCGACGCACCGCTGGTCGCGACCCATTCCAATGTGCATGCGATCTGCAGCCATTCCCGCAACCTCACCGATTGGCAGCTCGGCGCGATTCGCGAGTCGGGCGGCATGGTCGGGCTGAATTTCGCCACCGGGTTCTTGCGCGAAGACGGCAGGATGAATGCCGACACCAGTCTCGACATCATGGTGCGCCATGTCGATTCGCTGCTGCAGGCGCTGGGCGAAGACGGCGTCGGCCTCGGGTCCGATTTCGACGGCGCCATGATCCCGGCTGCGATCGGCGACGTCACCGGCCTGCCGAAGCTCATCGATGCGTTCGCCGCGCGGGGCTTCGGTCGGGCGCTGATCGAGAAGATCGCCTATCGCAACTGGATCAACATGCTGGAAAAAACGATTGGTTAAGTGCGTGAGGGCTTACTCGAAACCCATGCGCTTCAGCCAGTCCTGGCCGATGCCGCGATCGCGGATGATCGGCAGCGGATCCGTCGCATCCAGCCGCGCGCAGATGCGGTAGACTTCGAGCGTCTCGGCGCTCATCTCGCCGCGCTTGTAGAAGAACATGGCGGCTGCGTAGCGGGTGCGACCCGACCATTTTTCGCCGAGCGGCGTGTTGATCAGCTGCCACTGCTCAGTGGCTTCCCCGTCGAATTCGTACTTCTCGCTGGTCATGGTCAGAAATCAGCCGGCGGAGTGGCGGTGCGGCGGTCGAGCTTGATGAAGGGTCGCGGCACCAACTTGGCCCGCTTCATCAGCTTCTGATATTGCAACTCGCGCATGGCGTAGATCTCGACCCAGAGGTCGTCGATAATCGTGTCTCCGAACGGCCGCGCCAGCGAGGCGATGGCGATGTTGCGCTTGGCCATCGGCGACCACATGGCAGCGCTGACCAGCCCGACCTCCTGGTTTTTCCTGTAATAGACGATGGCGTGTTCGGCCGGGACGTTGCCCTCGATCTCCAGCCCGACCAGCACATGGCGCAGCTTGCGTTTGGCCCTTGCTTCGAGGATGGCACGGCGGCCGTTGAAATGGTCCTTTTCCATGTCGATCATGAAGCCGAGACCGATCTCGTCCGGCATGCGCAAGCGGTCGGCGCGGATGGCATGCTCGGACGTGACGAAATCGGAATTGGCAACGATCAGCCCGGCTTCGAGCCGGGCGCGATTGAGTGCGGTATAGCCTATGGCGCGGATGCCGCGCAATTCGCCTGCTGTTATCAGCCGGTCCCAGAGGCTCAGCGCCTGCCCAGACTGCACGAACAACTCGTAGCCGAGATCGCCGGTGAAACCAGTGCGCGAGATGGTGACCGTGCCGCCATCATGCGGGAACTCGGCTAGATCAAAAACCCTCAGCCTTTCGACGCCGGCGAAACCGGCATCGCGCAATACGGCGAACGAGGTCGGCCCCTGCAGCGCCAGACCGGCGACGGCCTCTGTTTCTTCCTCGACCGTCACGTCGAAACCCACGGCGCTATCCAGCAGCCAGGGCAGATGCCGCTCCTGCGAGCACAGCCGGAACCGCGTTGGCGACAGGCGGAACAGCGTGCCGTCGTCAAGGACGAAACCCTCGTCGTCGCACCAGGCGGTATAGTGAACACGGCCGGGCTTGAGTTTTGTCACGTCGCGCAGTGTGACGCGATTGAGGAAGGCCTCGGCGTCCGGCCCGGCGATGCGGTACTTCGTCATCGGCGAGATATCGAACAGGGCCGCCTGGCTGCGGATGGCGAAATATTCGAGTTCCTCGTCCCACAGCGAATGTGGGGCGCGGTAGCCGGCCCAATTGTACCAGTCGTCGGTCCTGGCCAGCGCGTCGATGCGCGGCTGGAACGGCGTGCCGAGCCGCAGGGTACGGAAATGGGATTGTGCGGCGGTGCGGGCTGTCGAAGGATCGACGGTGGGTTGATGATTCATGACGGCGTTCCTTCGCGCCCCCCTCTGTCCTGCCGGACATCTCCCCCACGAGGGGGGAGATCGGCAGCTTGGGCGCCTCCGCTCATTCCTCGGGCGTTGGGAATTGGCGAAAGCCGGGATGACGACGGCCAATCTCCCCCCAAGTGGGGGAGATGTCCGGCAGGACAGAGGGGGGCGCCGTAGAGCTCGGCCTTTGCCGATTGAATATTCATGGCCTACCCCTTCATCGCAATGATGCGTTTGGCGGCATTCAAGCCGGGCGCGCCGGAAACGCCGCCGCCCGGATGCGAGCCGGCGCCGGCGAGGAACAGCCCGTCGACCGGCGTGTCGTAGCCCGACCAGCCGGAGACAGGGCGCGACATCAGCATCTGGTCGGCCTGCAGTTCACCGTGATGCCAGTGACCGCCCGGCATTCGGTAGCGCGCCTCGATGTCGGCCGGCGTCAGCAGCTCTGCATGGAGCACAGTCTTGCCGATTTCCGGCGCATAGGTCTCCAATTGAGCCATAATCGCCCTGAGGAATTTCGGCTTGCCGGCACTCCAGCCTTCTTTCAGCGTATAGGGCGCATACTGCACGATCGCAGACAGCACACAGGCGCCGTCCGGCGCCAGCGACGAGTCGGCAAGGCTGGGCAGCGTGATCTCCATCACCGGCTCGGGCGAGAACTCACCATATTTCGACGGATTGAAGGCGCGCTCGACGTGATCGGGCGAAGGCGCGATGACCAGCCGGCCTTTGTGGCCGGCGGCATCGACGCCGGCGAATTCAGGCTGCCGGTCGAGCGCCAGATGAAGCTTCGATGCATCGCCCTTCATGCGGATGTTTTTCACCTTGCGCACGAAGCCGGTGTCGATCTCGCGCGGTCCAACAAGATCGAGAAACGTGGTCGCCGGATTGATGGCCGAGACGATCGTCCTGGCACGGATCTCCTGGCCATTGTCGAGCGTAATGCCAACGGCGCGGCCCTTCTCGACGATGATCTTCGCCACTGACGTCCCGGTGCGGATCGTCGCGCCGGCCTTTTCCGCCGTTGCGCGGATGGCTGAAACGACAGCACCCATGCCGCCCTTTGGCAGGATCTGCGCGCCGGCAGTGCCGCCTGCCTCGCCCGCCAGCCGATGATAGAGACCGAGCAGCGAGGTCGGCGAGCGCGGGCCGAGATGGCTGCCGAGCGTAGCATCGAAGGCGAGCAGCCCCTTCAGCCTGATATCGGCAAGCTGCTCGTCGAGCAGGTCGGCGACATTCATCAGCAGCACGCGCAGGAAGTCTCGCATGTCCTCCTTACCGAGCTTCTTCAACGCCATCGCAGCCTGGCCGAGTGACACCGTCTCAAGCAGTGACATCACGCCGAGATCGGGCGGCCGGCGCGCAAGGAACGGCTTCAGGATGCCGGCGTAGCGCAGCAGCTGCGCACGCAGTTCCGTCCAGGCGGTCTGCTCCGTGGAAGTGGCGCCGGTCAGCGTCTCGCCATAGGCGCCGTGCAGGACAAGCGGCGGGCCGTCTTTCGACAGCGCCACGGACGGCACGAGGTCGCCGCGCGCGAATTGCAGCCCGTGCTTCTCCAGCTCCAGCGTCTTCACTACTTCGGGGTGAAGACGGTTCAGCAGGTGGGCGATCGAGGAGACGCGAAAGCCCGGCGCGAATTCCTCGGTGCGCGCCGCGCCGCCGACGTCGCCGGCGGCTTCCAGCACCAGCACCTTGCGGCCGCTCTTCGCCAGAACCGCAGCTGAGACGAGCCCGTTATGGCCGCCGCCAACGACCGCGACATCCCATTTATCAAATGACGTCATGGGCCGGGCTCATATGCTTAGTCGGCTTGGCAAGATCGCGCAGGATTTCGGCCGCTGCATTGCGACCGGGCGCGCCCATGACGCCGCCGCCGGGATGGGTCGAGGAGCCGCACATATAGAGCCCACCGACTGGCGAGCGGTATTGCGCGTAGCCCGGCACCGGGCGGTTGAACAGCAATTGATCGAACGTCAGTTCGCCCTGAAAAATATTGCCTTCGGTCAACCCGACCTCGGCCTCGATCTCGCGCGGCGTGCGCACCTCCATATGGACGATGCGGTCTCGAAAGCCGGGCGAATAGTCTGAAATCTGGGCGATCACGCTTTCGGCAAAACCGTCGCGGTCGGCGTCGGTCCAGTCGCGGCCGTTCACCTTCGGTGGTGCGTACTGCACGAAGCAGCTCATGAAGTGCTTGCCGGGCGGCGCCATGGTCGGGTCGAGCGTCGTCGGGATCACCATGTCGAGGAAAGGGTCTGATGACCAGCGTCCGGCCTTCCAGTCGTCATAGGCGCGCTCCATGCGCTCCATCGAGTCGGTGAAGTGCATATCGCCGCGATAGACCGGCGAATCCTTCGGCAGCGCCGGAAACTCGGGCAGCGAATCCAGCGCGATGTTGACCTTGCCCGACGAGCCTCGAATCCTGAAGTTCCTGACCCGGCGCAGGAAGATGTCAGGCAGCTCCTTCTCCTCGACCAGCTTGAGAAAGGTGCGTTTCACGTCGGCATTGGAGACGACGAGCTGGCCGTGGACCTCCTCGCCGCCGGCAAGGACCACGCCTTTGGCCTTGCCGCGCTGGATCAGCACATGGTCGACCTCGGCGCCGGTGCGGATAGTGCCGCCGGAGGCCTGGAAGGACGCGGCGAGCGCCTTGGTGATGGCCCCCATGCCGCCGCGCGCATAGCCCCAGGCGCCGACCGAGCCGTCGACCTCGCCCATATAATGGTGCAGCAGCACATAGGCGGTGCCCGGCGACATCGGTCCGAGTGCGGTGCCGATGATGCCTGACAAAGCGAAGTTCGCCTTGATGACGTCGGTCTCGAAATATTCGTCGAGGAAGTCCGAGATCGACATCGTCCAGAAGCGCAGCGTCAGCGCCATTTCCTCGGCCGACAGCCCGGCGAATTTCTTGCCGAGGTAAAGAAGCTCGCCGAGGTCGCGTGGCCGGAAACTGGTCGGGTCGGGCGCCGTGCGCATCAGCAGCGGCTGGATGAAGCGGCACTGCCGCGTCACGTCACGGGAATAGCGGTCATAGGCTTCGGCGTCGCGCCTGGAGAAGCGGGCGAATTCGCGCCGGTGGGCATCGTGGTCGCGGTAGTTGGCGAGGTAGTCGCCGTCGCGGGTGAACACCGCGCCGCCCTCATAGGAGATCACCTGCAGGCCGAAGCGCGGCAGTTCGAGGTCGCGCATGATCTCGGGGCGAAACAGCGAGCAGACGTAGGAGCAGTTGGAATAGAGGAAGCCGGGCGTCAGTTCCCGGCTGGTGGCGGCGCCGCCGACCCAGTCGTTCTTCTCGACGACCAGCACGTCGAGGCCGGCACGCTGCAGGTAGCAAGCATTGACCAGACCGTTGTGCCCGCCGCCGATGACGATCGCATCCCAGGCTTTCATTGTGGCCCAATCCTCATCCCGCTCGCCCCGCCATTTTCGCGTGATCTGCTCCCGAATGCGCGGAATTTCGCATGACGATGGCCATTCTGTCCAGCCATTCTGAATGAATGTTCAACAAATGATGTTGCGTTTTCGGCGATATGCGCTAGGCTTTGCCGGCATTCGAGAGTGGACTGGGACTAAGTCTGATGATCGAAACGGCGGACGCCGAGCCGGAGTATGACGATACCGCCATCCGCTTCCTCGAGGCGCTGTGGGGCGATGGTTACCTGTCGCCCGGCGGGCCCGATGAGGTCGACCGGATTGTCGAGGGCCTTGCGCTCAAGGGTAGAACGATCCTCGACATTGGCTGCGGCTCCGGCGGCATCACGCTGCATCTGCTCGAGCGCCATGGCGCTGCCCATGTCACCGGCTTCGATGTCGAGCGGCCGGTGATCGAGATGGCCAGGCAACGGGCGGCCGCACGAGGGCTTTCCGATCGCGCCAATTTCGTCCAGACGCCGCCCGGGCCGTTGCCGTTCACGGATGCTTGCTTTGACGTCGTGTTCTCCAAGGATGCGCTGCTGCATGTTTCTGACAAGGACGCCTTGTTTGCCGAGATCTTTCGCGTGCTGAAGCCGGGCGGGGTCTTCGCTGCCTCGAACTGGATGATTTCGCATGACGGCGAGCCGTCGCCGGAGATGAAGGCCTATGTCGCCGCAGAAGGCCTGTCCTTCGCCATGGCGTCGCCGGCCCGCTATGCCGCGGCGATGCGCCGGGCAGGCTTTGCCGATGTCACGGTGCGCGACCGCAATGCCTGGTATCGCGAGGTCGCACGAGAGGAATTGCACCGTCTCAAAGGGCCGCTCTACCCGGAAGCCGCGGCAGCCGTCGGAGCGGCCTATGTCGACAAGAACATACGAACCTGGGAAGCCATGCAGAAGGTTCTTGACAGCGGCGAGCACCGCCCCACTCATCTTCGCGGTCGAAAGCCGGTTGGATAGCCGGCGATGCTGGAGACCATCACGCCCATGAAGACAGCCGAGGCCAAGGAGGCCCTCCTCGAATCAGCGCGCAAA
This sequence comes from Mesorhizobium sp. WSM4823, assembly GCF_055811195.1. NCBI lineage: Bacteria > Pseudomonadati > Pseudomonadota > Alphaproteobacteria > Hyphomicrobiales > Phyllobacteriaceae > Mesorhizobium > Mesorhizobium sp. WSM4823. The sequence continues at coordinate 170,266 of NZ_JBVVQL010000003.1, read as the reverse complement.
CACGAGCCCGAAAAGCGCGGTCGCAAGGCGTCGAAGGAGGTCAGGCAGTTGCAGCTGATCGAGGCGACAATCGATTCGCTGGCCAAGCGCGGCTATTCGGAGACGACGATGGCCGATGTCGCCGATGGCGCCGGCCTGTCGCGCGGCATCGTCAACTTCCACTTCGAAAGCAAGGAGAAGCTGCTCGTCGCCACATTAGCATACATGGCCGACGAATATGCCGCGCACTGGCGCGCTGCCCTCACCAGGGCCGGCAACGATCCTGCCCGCCAGTTGCAGGCCCTGGTTGCTGCCGATTTCGACCGATCGATCTGTAACAAGCGCAAGCTGGCCGCTTGGTGCGCCTTCTGGGGCGAGGCAAAATCGCGTCCAACCTATCAAGCGCTGTGCGGTGCTCGCGACGCGGCCTATCAGAAAGTCTTCATCGACCTTTGCGCGACGCTCAAGCAAAGCGGCGGCTACGCCTTCGAGCCGCAAGTCATGGCGCTGGCACTCAGTGCCATGCTGGAGGGTCTGTGGCTGCGCCTGATGATGGGAACAGAGGACGTCACCCGCGAAACCGCGCTGCAGGCGGCGAATGAGTTCCTGTCAGCGGCATTTCCAAAGCATTATCCGTGGCCAACAGCCGGCGGCGACAAGACCGCCTGAACAATCAAAAAAGAGGATGGAACAGCAATGAAGACAATGACCCGACGCCTCACACTGACATTGGCGCTGAGCGGTGTGCTGGCGGCTTCGGCCGTCGCACTTGCGGTTGCCGCGGACAAGGACCTGATCGTGTTCGACTGGTCCGGCTACGAGGACCCCGGTTTCCACCAGAAATATGTCGAGAAGAACGGTGACTCACCAACCTTCACCTTTTTCGGCGACGAGGACGAGGCGTTCGAAAAAGCCCGTGCAGGCTTCAAGGCCGATCTCGGTCATCCCTGCTCGCAAAGCGTAGTGAAATGGCGCGAGGCGGGACTGCTGCAGCCGCTCGATACGTCGAAAATATCGGGCTGGAACGACCTCAATCCCGGCATCATGGCGATGAAGGATCTCGCCACCACCGCCGACGGCAAAGCCTGGTTCATGCCCTGGGATTGGGGCAACTCGCAGCTGACCTATAATTCCGACAAGATCGATGAGAAGGACGTCCAGTCGCTGAAGGCCTTGGCCGATCCCAAGTTCAAGGGCAGGGTTTCCATCGGCGACAATGTCGACGACGCCTATGCGCTGGCCTCGCTAGCGATCGGTCTCAAAGACTGGACCAAGATGACCGACGACCAGTTTAAGCAGGCGTCGGACTTCCTGCGCGAGGTGCATAAGAATGTTCGTTCCTACTGGACCGATTCCACCGATATCGTTCAGCTGTTGGGCGGCGGTGAGGTCGACCTTGCCTGGGCGTGGAACGACGCGACGGTGCAGTCGGTCGCCGCTGGGGTGCCGATCAAGGCCAAGAAAGATACCGACGAGGGCATTTCAACCTGGGTCTGCGGCTATGTACTGTTCAAGGATGCGCCAGGGAATACCGACAAGGCCTATGATTATCTGAATGCCGTCAACGATCCGGAAGTCGCCAACATCCTGGTCAAGGACTGGGGCTATGGCCAGGCCAACGCCAAGGGCATGGCTGGTGTCGACCAGGCCGTGCTGAAGGAAAAGGGTTACGACGACGTGCAGAAGTTCGTCGACAAGACGCTGTTCCAGGCACCGGTTCCCTCGGAAATCAAGCTCAAGATGATCGCCGAATTCGAGAAGATCAAAGCCGGCTATTGAGCTTGTCTCACCTATTTCGTTTGCCCAACAAACTGGGGGCAGACGGGCTCGCCAAGGTCACTGAAATTCCGTAACGTCGCTGTGCCGCTTCCCGCGATGAGGAGTTTCGCGCCATGGGTTCCATGCTTCGCCGCCTTGCCGTTGCTGCCGCATGCACGATCGGCACAGGCGCTGCCCTCGCCGTTGCGGCGGGCGGGGGGGACCTCGTCGTGTTCGACTGGTCCGGCTACGAGGATCCGCTGCTTCATCCGGCCTATGCCGTCAAAAACGGGACTGAACCGACCTTCGCTTTCTTCGGCGACGAGGACGAGGCCTTCCAGAAAATGCGGGCCGGCTTCAAGGCCGATATTGCGCACCCATGTTCGCAAAGCGTGGTGAAGTGGCGCGAGGCTGGCATGCTGCAGCCGCTCGACACCAGCCGCATCGCCGGCTGGAAAGACCTCAATCCCGGCATCATGGCGATGAAGGATCTCGCCACCACCGCCGACGGCAAGGCCTGGTTCATGCCCTTCGATTGGGGCAACACATCGCTGCTCTATCGCACCGACAATGTGACGGCGGAACAAGCGCAGTCGCTGCGGATCTTCGCCGATCCGGAATTTAGGGGACGCGTTACCATCGGCGACAATGTCGACGACGCCTATGCACTGGCAAGCCTGGTCATCGGGTTGAAGGACTGGACTAAAATGACCGATGCGCAGTTCAAGGAGGCGTCCGATTTCCTGCGTCAGGTGCACAAGAACATCCGCTTCTACTGGACCGACGATACCGACATCAATCAGGCCTTCTCCGGCAACGAGGTCGATCTGGCCTGGGGCTGGAACGAGACCTTTGTCACGCTTAAGGGCCAGGGCGTGCCGATTGCCATGAACCGCGGCACCAGGGAAGGCCTGTCGACCTGGGTGTGCGGCTATGTGCTGATGAAGGATGCGCCGGGCAATCTCGATCAGGCCTATGATTTCCTGAACGCGGTCAACGCGCCTGACGTGTCAGGCTACATGGTCACGACATTCGGTTACGGCCATGGCAATGCCGCCGGCATGGCGGCGATCGAGCCTAAGCTGCTGGCTGAACGTGGTTTTGACGATCTCGACAAATTCCTCGACAAGACCTTGTTCCAGCAGCCGGTGGCGCCGGAGCTCAAGCAGCGGATGATCGAAGAGTTCGAGAAGATCAAGGCCGGTTATTGAAGACGGAAATCGAAAGAACCGATGTCGTCATCGTTGGCGCGGGGTTCACTGGCCTGTCGGCCGCGCATGAGCTGAAGAAAGCCGGTATCGATTTCCTGTTGCTCGAAGCGCGCGATCGTGTCGGCGGGCGCGTGGAGTCCAGGCAGAATGGACTCGGCGAGCGGATCGACAGCGGCGCCCAATTCCTGTGCCAGGACATGCCGGAGCTGATGGCGCTGCTGCAGGCGCGCGGCAAGACGCTGGTCGAGACCTATGTCGAGGGGCATTTCATCACCCGGCCGCGGATGGGCGCGCGGCAGGCCGAGCGAACCTACGTTGCATCAACGGCTATCCGCGATCGCATGAATGCGATCGCGCCGGACGATCAAACGATTGCCGGATTGACCGTCGCCGCTTGGCTCGATCGCCAGCATGACACCAACGAAGCCAAGGCCGCCTTCCGCTCGATGATCGAGGGCTTGTGGTGCCAGGCGCTCGAAAAGCTGCCGCTGTGGCATCTGATCGACAATGACAGTCGCATCACCAACGAGGTTTCGGAGCTGCAATATTTTGTGCGTGAAACCATGCAGTCTCTGGCGGACGATCTGGCCGGTGACCTCGGTAATCGTGTGTGGCTGGACACGCCGGTCGGAACCATCGAGCACGGGCCGGAAGGGGTTCGCCTGGTTTCGGCGACCGGCTCGGTGGAAGCACGGGTGGCCCTTGTTGCCGTGCCGCCGATGATGGCCTCTAAGCTGGATTTCGTGCCGCCGTTGCCGGCTGCCCTGAAACGGGCGCTTGACGTCTGGCAAAGCGGCGCGGTGATCAAGGTGCTGGTGCGCTATCCCAGTGCCTTCTGGCGTGCAAGAGGCTTGAGCGGCGTGGTGATGTGGCGCGATCCATCGGGTCTCTTTGCCTGCGACGCCAGCAAGGACGAAGACCATGCCGCGCTGGTCGTTTTCGTTGGCGGGCCGCTGGCCCTGCGCTGGCGTGAGCTCGGCGACGCATCATTGCGCGCCGAGGTGATGACGAGGCTCGAAGATGCGCTCGGCACGGAGGCCGCCGACATGCTCGATTTCAGCTATCGCGACTGGACGCATGATCGCTGGAGCGGCGGCGGCTACAGTGATCTCATCGTCGATGCGACGGCGACCGACGCCGAACGCATCATCCTGGCCGGCGCGCCGCCGCTGCACTTCGCCGCGTCCGAACTGTCGCCGTCATTCCCGGGTTACATTGAGGGCGCTGTTGTGGCCGGGCGCATCGCTGCACGAAAGATCATCTCGGGCCTTCAGTCTGCCATCGCCACCAGCGCCTCGGGATCGTAGGCGAGACGGATCGAGGTGCCGACCGGTATGTCGTCGGCGCCGAAATCGTTGGTTTCGGTCACCGAAAGCGGCTTTTCCAACCCCGGTATCTCGACGATCAGATGGGTGATCTCGCCAAAGTAATGGCGCTCCACCACCTTGCCGGCCACCTCGAATTTCGCCGTGGCATTGTCCCACAGCACGCGCAGACGCTCCGGTCGGATGCCGAGCGTTGCAGCCCCGCCATTGCGGACGAAAGCCCTGGGCTTGTCGGTCTTGACGCGGCCGAAGCCCAGCGTGTCGAGGACCAGCGAAGCGCTGTCCTCCTCAACGATTTCGGCCTTGACGAAGTTCATGCCGCCGAGGAAATCGGCAACCTGGCGATTGACCGGACGCTGGTAGATCTCCTTGGGCGAAGCGACCTGCGCGATCCTGCCGCCGAACATCACGGCGATGCGGTCCGACATCGCCAGCGCCTCATACTGGTCGTGCGTGACCAGTACGAAGGTGATGCCGACCGCCTGCTGCAAGCGACGCAGTTCGACTTGCATCTGCTCGCGCAGCTTCTTGTCCAGCGCCGACAGCGGCTCGTCGAGCAGAAGCACTTTGGGCCGCATCACCAGCGCACGGGCCAGCGCGACGCGCTGGCGCTGGCCGCCGGACAGCTCGGTGGCGAGGCGCTTGCCGAGGCCGGTCAGCGACACCTGGGCCAGCGCCTCTTCGACGCGGCGCTTTTCTTCCGAGCGTTCGAGCCTCAACCGCTTCAGCCCATAGGCGACGTTCTGCTCGACATTGAGATGCGGGAAAATCGCATAACTCTGGAACACCATGTTGGTTGGCCGGCGATTGGCCGGGATACCCTCCATCGACTGATCGTCGACCGAGATCAAACCGCTGGTCGGATTGTCGAAGCCGGCGATCATGCGCAACAGCGTAGTCTTGCCGCAGCCGGACGGACCGAGCAGCGAGAAGAATTCGCCCTCCTTGATGGTCAGCGAGGCGTCGTCCAGCGCCTTGAACGAACCATAGCTTCGGGTGACGTTGCGAATCTCGATCATTGGTCGTTCGGTCTGGTGGGGTCGTTCGGTTTGGAGCCGCTCAGCCATAGAGGCCTCCCTCGTTCTGGGTGCGTTTGGCCGCGCGGCGGCGCAGGATCTCGGCAACGGTCATCAGCAGAAAGGAGGCAGCCAGCAGGAGCGTGCCCAGGGCCAGCACGCCAGGCAGTTTCGAGGCGAAGCGCAACTGGCCCCAGATGTAGATCGGCAGCGTCGCCTCGGTGCCGGTCAGGAAGAAGGCGATGATGAACTCGTCGAGTGAAATGGTGAAGCAGACGAGCAGGCTCGAAATGATGGCCGGCGCCACCATCGGCAGCGTCACCCGCCGAAAGGTGCCGAAGGCGCTCTCGCCGAGATCGGCGGAGGCCTCCTCCAGGCTGCGGTCGAAGCCTTCGAAGCCGGCGGTCAGCACGGTCATCGAATAGGGAACGCAGATCAGGACATGGCCGAGCACGATGGTGAGCAGCGACAGGCTCAAACCCAGTTGCAGTATCACCAGGAGCATGGAGATGGCGATGATGATTTCGGGCAGCACCAGCGGCGCCATAATCAGGCCGTTGATGGCGCGGCGACCGGGATAGCGGTAGCGGGTGATCGAGCGGGCGGCGAGAATGCCGAGCACGGTAGAGAGAATGGAAGCCGAAACGCCGACGACCAGGCTGTTCCAGGCGGCGTCAAGCAGCGCCGGGGTGCGCGGCAGATCCTCATACCATTTGAGCGTGAAGCCGGAGAGCGGGAATTTCGGCGTCGCGGCGGTGTTGACCGAGAAAATCGGCAGGAAAATGACCGGCAGATAGAGGAACACGACATAGAGAAACGCATAGGCCGACAGCCATCTGCTGGCCAGGAAGCGCCGCATCGTCGTCATCGCGCCAGCCTCATCGTGCCAGCCCTCATCGTGCCATCCTCTGGGCGGCGCGGATAATCAGCACGGTGGCGCCGGCCATCAGCGTCACGATCAGCATTGTGGTGACCGAGAGTGCCGCGCCAAGCGGCCAGTTGGAGGCCTTGCCGAATTGCGCCTGGATGGCGTTGGCAATCATGACGCCATCCTTGCCGCCGACGAGCTTCGGGGTGACATAGTCGCCGACGGTCGGGATCATGACGATCAGCGCCGCCGAGATGATGCCGGGCGCCGACAGCGGCAGTGTCACGCGCAGAAAGGAACGGATGGGACCGTCACCGAGGTCCTTGGCCGCCTCGACCAGCGTGCGGTCGATCTTTTCCAGCGAGACGAAGATCGGCAGAATGGCGAAGGCCGCCCAAGCGTGGGTCAAGGTGATGATGACGGCACTCGAATTGTAAAGAAGCGCGGTCGACGGCTCGTCGATGATGCCAAGGCCGAGCAAGCCGGAATTGAGCACGCCATTGTAGCCGAGGATAACCTTCCACGACATCACCCGCAGCAGGTAGCTGGTCCAGAACGGGATGGTGATGAGGAACAGCCACAGGCTCTTGTGGCGGCCGCCATGGAACGAAATGAAGTAGGCAATCGGGTAGGCGAGGACGACTGTGAAGAAGCTCACCATCAGCGAAATGTAGAGCGAGCGCCAGAGCAGGTCGCGATAGATCGGCTCGGTCAGCGCGATGCGGTAGTTTTCCAGGGTGAAGGTACGATCGATGGTGAGGTAGTTCTGGGTCCAGAAAGAGTGCGCGACGACCACCAGGATAGGCAGGACCAGAAGTATGAGCGCGTAGAGAAAGGTCGGGCTGATCAGGGCAAAGCCCTGGACGGGTTCGGACTGCAGAAGGGCATTTCGCCTGGCCCGCGTCATGCCAAACGCGGGCGACCCTTCCGCGGCCGCCGTCATTGCAAGCCCTCGGGCAGGGCTCCAGGCGCGTTTTCGGTTTCTGGCCCGGACTGTCCTGCCATTCGCCATCCCATTGGTTCCGGCGGCTTGTTCCCAATTATATGCCTGGAGCGCGATCGATAAGCAAAACCGGTGACCATTTTGCTGATCGCGCTCCGAGCTTGCCGGCTTTCTTTCATCATGCGCGCATCCGCCGATTGAAATCAAGCGCTATTTCTGCAATATTGATTGAACGGATATTCAAAATGTGGCGAAGAAGACCGGTTTTTCCGGTGCTTGGTGCCGGGCTTCGTGTCCGATGGTATTTGCGACGAAACAATGCGAGGCGACGGATGGCGGCTGCAAGAGATTTGAGGGCGACTGAAACGGCTGGGCCCGCCGATGCCGTCGAGCTGGCCAAGCGCCACCTCGTCCAGCCTTGGCCGTTCGCCGGTTCGGTCGGCGCAGAGGCGCGCGCCCTGATCGGTGAAGGCGACGGCATCTACATCACCGACAGCACCGGCAAAAAGCTGATCGATGGGCCGGCCGGCATGTGGTGCATCAATATCGGCCACCGCCGCGAGGAGCTCGCGAAGGTGATGTACGACCAGGCGATGGCGCTGTCCTACAACACGCCGTGGTACACGATGAACGCGCCGTCTGCCGAACTCGCCATGCGCATCGCCGGCCATGCGCCCGGCGACCTCAGCCATGTCTTCTTCACCACCGGCGGCTCTTCGGCCGTGGAGACGGCGCTGCGCTTCATGCAGTTCTATAACAATGTCCGCGGCCGTCCGGAAAAGAAGCTGATCCTGAGCCGGGGCGGCGCCTATCATGGCTCGACCTATCTCTCGGCTTCGCTCAACGGGCGTCCGCGCGATCGCGACTGGATGGACGGCGCCGACGATCTGGTCGTTAAGCTGTCGTCGCCCGATCCGTTCCGCCGCCCGCGCGGCATGAGCATTTCAGCCTTCACCGATGTCCTGGTCGACGAATTCCGCGATACTGTCGCCCGTGTCGGAGCCGACAGGATCGGCGCTTTCGTCGGCGAGCCGGTGCAGGCGTCGGGTGGCGTCGTCGTGCCTCCAGACGGCTATCTCAAGCGCATCCGCGAGATCTGCCGCGACAACGACATTCTCTATGTTTCCGATGAGGTGGTGACCGCCTTCGGCCGGCTTGGCCATGTCTTTGCTTCCGGCGATATGTTCGGCATCGACCCTGATATGATCACCTTTGCCAAGGGCGTCACGTCAGGCTATTTCCCGCTTGGCGGCGTCGTCATCTCTGAACGGCTTCTCGAGGAGCTGCGCCGCTCAAACCATCCGGACGCCATGTTCGGCCATGGGTTGACCTACACCAGCCATCCGGTCGGCTGCGCGGTGGCGCTGAAGAACCTCGATATCCTGGAAGAAAGCGTGCTGACGCACGCGCGTGAGGTTGCGCCCTATTTCCAGGCGCAGCTGAAGACGCTGGAAGAGCTGCCGCTGGTCGGCGAAGTGCGCGGCCTCGGGCTGATGGCTTGCGTCGAGTGCGTCGCCGATCGCGAAAGCAAGGATCCGCTGCAGCTCGACAAGGATGTCGGCAAGCGCATCGACGCGCATTGCCATGAACTTGGCCTGCTGGTCCGGCCGCTGATCAACATGTGCGTGATGTCGCCGCCGCTGATCATTACGCGAGAGCAGATCGATGACATGGTGTCGATCCTGCGCGAAGGCATTTCGCGCACGATGGACGATTTGCGAAGAGAAGGGGTGTGGCAGGGGTGAGAGCCGATCTCCCCCCCTTGGGGGGGAGATGTCGCCAAAGGCGACAGAGGGGGTCGGTCCGCCGGGCGAGACTACTGCGGTAGATCGAGGTTGGCGTTCTATGTGAAGCGACCCCCTCTGGCCTGCCGGCCATCTCCCCCTCAAGAGGGGAGATCGGCAGCTTCGGCGCCTCGCCTTATACTTGCGACCTCAATGCGTCGTTGAGCGCCCACATGTCCTTTTCCTCCGGCGCCGTTTCTAGCCCGAGCACCGGGATTTGCTTGCGCAGATGATCGTGGTGGGTGCGCACGCCATATTCGAGGTCGGAGAGATAAAAGCCGCCGAACGCTTCCGACAGCATGGATTCGTTCGACCAGACGGAAAGCTGCACGTCCTCGTTCATGGTGTCGCGATCGATGCGGTAGGCGAGATAACGCGCCGCTGCCTGCTCCCTGGTCTCGTCGGGATAGCGGTAGATGGCGCCGCGCAGCAGCGTCTCGCCCGTCGACAGGGGGAATTCCTGGTAGAACTGCACGGATTCCGGCATGATCGACAGCGCGTTGTTGGGGAAGATGCCGTAGTAGATCCAGGCCTTGCGCAGGTGTTCTGGCAGATGCGTCGCCTCTGGCGCGATCTTGAGGTATTGCGCGACGCTCCAGCGCCGTCCGGCATGCGGATTGTAGGTGGCGAAGGAGCGTGACACGCCGTTGATGAACGGCTCGTCGAAATAAGTCGCGCCGTAAAGATCCTGCAATGCGGGATGCGCCATGGCGACATGGTAGCCCTCATTGTCGACATCGCGCACCGACTTCCAGTTGACCGGGCTCTTCTGAGTCCAGATACCCCAGGACGGCACCATCTCGGCGACACCGTAATGGGCGCTCTCGGCCTCAATCGGCTTCAGCATCTCGGCCACCGGCGGCTGCGGGCCACCCTTGCGAAAGCGGATGAAGATGAGGCCCATCCAGATCTCGAGATCGAGCGGCATCAGGCCGAATTCGGTCTTGTCGAGATCCGGGAAAGAGCGCGGACGGGCAGCGCCCCGCAGCGTGCCATCGAGATTATAGACCCAGCCATGGAAAGGGCAGACCAGAGCATTCTTGCAGGTGCCCTGGCTGTCGGCGACGACGCGGCTGCCGCGATGGCGGCACATATTGTTGAAGGCGCGCACCACGCCGTCCTTGCCGCGCACGATCAGCGCCCGCTCGCCGACCACGTCCATGGTCAAATAGTCGCCGGCATTCGGCACGTCCGAGATATGGCCGGCGATCTGCCAGTGATTGCGGAAGACGTACTCTTTCTCGAGTTCGAGAAGGGCGTTGGAATGATAACTCCAGCCCGGCAGGCCCCGCCGGTCCCAATTGTTGGGGATCGCCACGTCACGGAGGTGCGGGTTCATAAAATGGCTCTTCTTTTGTTGAATGCTCATTCAATAAAACCATATTTTTCATTGAAATGCAATGGGTTGAGTGATTAGGTGATTTTCCTATTTCAGCTCCTTCGGCTTTCCAGGTCGAGATCGAAACGCTCAAGGCTGTGGAAATCCCCAAGAAATCCGGGTGTTAGCCAAGGTTCGAATAGTCGTCCCCATCTCGGCTTGAGCCATGAAAGCGGTGTGGAAAAACAGAGCTCCAGATGGTGGAAAGGCAGCCCAGGGTTTGCCCGGTCCGATGCTCAAAGGGGCGCGCTCCCGGTTACAATCAGCAAGACTTAAAGCGTCACCGCTCTGCGGTTTGTGACCGGTTTTTCCGAGACGTGTCCGAAACATCGGTTTCGTGCCCGTTACAATGCCGAATACGCATCATCGTTGGCCTGTTACAGAGCGCGACTAGGGTCGTTTCATCAGAAAAAGAAAATCAACGAAGGGAACGGCGATGTATACGAAAATCCAGCCTGCCTACCGTGATCTCCGTCTGCAAGCTCCGGAGCGCAACGACCGGCGGCCGAGACTGGCGCTGCGCCAGCGCGCCAACGACCATCCGATGGCGCTGTTCGTGGTACTGGCCGCCGCCGCATTTGCCGGCATGGCGTTCGCGCCGACGGTTGGCCCAGCCTTCGCGTCGCTGAACCCGCCGGCAAATATCGTCGACGGTGCGCCGACCACGACAAAGACCTCGCGCCTGCCGATGCCGGAGATCGATTTTGTCTGCAAGGGGCAGGCCTGGGGCGCCGAGAGTGCGGACTGCCTGCGCGTCATCGCCGAGCAGTCCGGCATCCACAAGGCTCGCGCGGTCCGCGTGATCGCCAATGCCGCGCCAGCCACCGGTACGCCGAACGTTTTTTGAGGCCCCGAGCGACCTCCAGCGCTCCAGGCAAGCTCCCGCCGCATCGCCGGTCGGGAGCTTTCTTTTAAGGTTCTACAATCCGACCTTAGCTGCCCAAGGCGACCTGCTCGGCAATGGCAGACAGCACGCCGCGCACGTCCAGCGTGCTGAACGGCTTTTCCAATATCTGCGGCCGCTGCGGCGCAGGCAACGCCTCGATTTCGGCTTTCGCACCGATCAGATCGCCGGTGACCAGCACGAAGCGCCGTGCCAGATCAGGCATTTCGGCGAGCAGTTCGCGATAGATCGATATGCCGCTGATGCCGGGCATGCGCAGATCGGAAAAGACGATGTCCGGCGGCATATGGCCGGTCAAGGTCGCGGCGGCCGATGCCCAGGCCGGCACGATCCGCGATTTGATGCCCATCAACTCCAAAATGTCGGACAATGAGGCGGCGACATCCGGCTCATCGTCGATGATCAAAGCATGGCGCAATCCGCTCGATCGCGCCGGGCCTTCGCCGGCAGTCGCGACGCCGGCGGAGATCGCCGGCAGCTGGACGACGAAACGCGCGCCTCTCGGCAGAACTTCCTCGAACCAGACATTGCCATTGTGCCGTTCGATGATCGATTTGGAGATCGACAGGCCAATACCGGTGCCGACGCCGACCGGTTTGGTGGTGAAATAGGATTCGAAAATGCGGGAGCGTATCGCTTCCGGCACGCCCAGCCCGTTGTCCTCGACCGAGAAACAGGGATTGCCGCGGTCGCTGCGAAACGTGCGGACCTTGATCAGCCGGTCGCCGGCAATGCCGGCCAAAGCATGCTGGCTGTTGATGAGGAAGTTGGCGACCACTTGCGTCACATGGTCGGCGTCGGCCATGGCCAGCAGCGGGCCGCTGGCGAAATCGGTATCGATGATGATGCCGCTCGACCTGGCGCCGTAGGCGGTTACTTCGAGCGCCGCGCGAACGACCTGGTTAAGGTCGGTCTCGGCCTGCGACGCGGGATGCAGGCGAACCATCGACAGGAAGCTCTTGACGATGCGGCCGCAACGTTCGGCGGCGGCGCGCACCTTCTCGGCCCGCACCTTGGTCTGTGGGTCTGAGGCGAATTCGTGCAGCAGCGTCGATTGGGCGACGACCACGGCAAGCGGGTTATTGAGTTCGTGTGAGACGCCGGCCAGCAGCGAACCCATCGCCGCCATCTTCTCGTTCTGGTGCAGTTTTTCACGCTGCCGGCCGATTTCCTCCTCGGCACGCAATTTGTCGCGCAGATCGCGGATCGAGCCGAAGATCAGACGCCGGTCGGCAACCCGCATCTCGGTCGCCGTCAGCTCGATCGGAAAGACCTCGCCGGCCGCATTCTGGGTGACGGTCTCGATCCGCTGGCCGACCATCGGCGCGCCGCGGCCCGACATGTATTCGGCGCCCGACACATAGCCCTTGCGATAATATTCCGGAACGACGGTGTCGAGCAGGTCCTTGCCGAGGATGTCGCTGCGCTGGTAGCCGAACATCTTTTCAGCGGCGGGATTGAATTCGATGATCGAACCGGTCTCGTCGATGACGATGATGGCGTCGAGCGAAGCCTGCAGCATGGTGCGGCGGATGACTTCGCTGGCATGGGCATCGGAAAGCGATCGTTCGATGGCGTCGCCGATGGCCAGTGCCACGATATGCAGCGTCGCCTCTTCCTCGTCGGTCCATTCGCGCTCGTTCACGCAATCGTTGACAGCCAGCGTGCCCCACAGATGGCCATGCGCAAAGACCGACACCGACAGGAACGACTTGATGTGCTGCTTTTCGAAATCGGCTCTCAGAAAGCCTTCGAGGTTGCGCGTGTGTCCGGCGAAGATCTTGCCTTGCCGCTCGTCCTCGGCCAGCCGCTCCAGCAGTGGGTCCGAATTGACCACCGACTGCACGATCACGGTCGGCGATGCCAGTTCGCCGCCAAATCGGGGGTTGATCCAGTAGGCCGCGACCGACTGGGCAAAACCCTGGCCGGGCAGCTCGCGCAGACGAAAAAGGATGCCGCGCTGGCAATCCATGGGCCCGCAGAGCGTTTCAAGAATGTTCTCGATCTCGCGCTGCCAGTCGCCAGCTTCGCGAAGCCGGCGAACGATATGGACAGCAGCCATCGCCGCGCCCTGCTTGACGCCTTGCATATCGGTGCGTGTTGCCTCAACCGTCATGGTCAATCGTCATTCAGAATCATGCCTGCCCAGAGTCACGTCAGGCCAGAGTCATACAGCCCAGAGTCACGTCAGGCCGGAGTGACGCCAGGCCAGAGTGGTGCCAGCGGTGGCGCCGCTCAGTTGCTTTCGCCGGTCGGCAGCGAGAAGATATAGCCTTCGCCGCGGACCGTGCGAAGGAATTTCGGATTGGCCGGGTCCGCCTCGATCTTTTTCCTCAGCCGCATGATGCGGATGTCTACCGCGCGCGACGATTCAGTGTCTTCCAAGAAGCCGATCGCCTCGGAGATCGCCGCACGCGTCAACAATCGGTTGGCGCGTGTCAGGAAGACCTCCAGCACGTCGAACTCGCTCTTGGCCATGTCGATGACCGTCCCATTGGCGCCGGTGACAAACCTGCCGTCGAGATCGGCATGGAAGGAGCCAAAGCTCATGAAACGGCGGTTGGCAGTTGCTTCGGCCTTGGCGCCCTGCGGCTCGGTCGGCTGCGGAACGCGGCGCAGCACGCTGCGCACCCTCGCCAGCACCTCGCGCAACTCGTAAGGCTTGACGATATAGTCGTCGGCGCCGAGTTCCAGCCCAACGATGCGGTCGAGCGCAGTGCCGGCGGCGGTGGCATAGATGATGCCGATCGGCATTTTCGAGCGCAGCCAGCGGCCAAGCGACAGGCCGTCCTCGCCCGGCATCGCGATGTCGAGAATGGCCAAATGGAACGACTGCGTCTCCAGCAAGGTTCGCGCGGCGCTGGCACTCTCGGCCGTGGCGACATCGTAGCCGCTGGCGCCGAGATACTCGGCGACCGCGTCTCTCAGATCGGGCTCGTCCTCGACGATGACAATTCGTGCCCGCACTATGCTCTCGCTCCCGCTTTCAGCGGAAAGTAGATTGGGTATAAACATCATGTCCAGCGCTCATCTTGGGTTGCCGGTTGCAGGGTCGCAAAAAATGGCTGCACGATCGATCATCGCGCTTGTTTCCGTCGCCGAAGTGGTCGCGACCGATCTCGCCGACCATCTCAAGCGGCGCGGTCACGACGTGCGGGCGGTGCGGCAGCCGTGGGAGGCCGAATCCTTGCTTTCCGGAAAGGACATCGATGTCGTCGTCGTCGGCGACAGCCTCAGCCAAGCGGAAGGGCGTGATCTGCTCAGACGCCATGGCGGCGAGGGCGGTCCGGATTTCATCCTGATCTGCCGGCCGGCCGATCTCGTCGACAAAGTCCTGGCGCTCGAACTTGGTGCTGCCGACGTTGTCGAAAGCCCACTCAACGTCAGGGAACTCGCAGCCCGTATCGGCGGCTTGCTGGCGCGGCGCGGCAGGAATGCCGGGGAACTGGTGGTGCTGGAGAACGCGACGGTCGACCTCCGGTCGGCCATGGTCATGCATCGCTCCGGCACCGAAGAACAATTGTCGCCGGGTCAGGTGGCGCTGCTCAGGCTGTTCCTGGCCAGCCCGCGCAAGGTCTTGACGCGCGACGACATCATCGCCGCCGCGCCCGCCGAGAATGCTGATGCCTTCGATCGCTCGATCGATTCGCGCATCGTGCGGCTGCGCCGCAAGCTCGACACCGAAACCATCACTACCATACGTGGTGCGGGCTACCGGTTCGATCCGCCGACGCAGTTCGCCGACTAACGGCTGGGCTGTCTCACTAAGGCTGCTGCAGCCCTTCAATTCTGCGCATGATTCCCAGCGAAAATCGTCTCCGATTTCGGGATCATGCGCTTCCATTCAGCGCACCACGAGGAGCGGCGGACCTGACGGTATCTCGTTGGCCGTACCGAGTTCACTGGCATGGGCCCGATCTTTCAGGAGCACGGTGGCGAGGCCGGCAAAGCCGAGCAGGCCCTGCGCGTAAAGCAGTGCGGAAAGCACCGTAGCAGCAAATTTCGTGTTCATCTCTTCGTTCCCAAATTCGGTTTCAGGCTCACTTCAGGGAAACCCCCGAAGCGCCCCCCCCCCCCCCCGCGCCCCCCCCCGCCGGGGGGGGGGGCGGGGGGGGAGGGGGGGGGGGTGGGGGGGGGGCCCCGCAAATGGTGAGCCCCAAAACCCCCCCCCCCCCGGGCGGGGCCCGGGGTATT
>NZ_JBVVQL010000003.1:137885-154896 GCF_055811195.1 Mesorhizobium sp. WSM4823 | reverse complement strand
CCCGGTCCAATAAATTTAGGTTTAATCCTCTTCTTTCCAAATTGGGGTTTCGGCGCCATTTCTGGCAACCCCCCCCCGCCCCCGCCCCCCCCGCGGCCCCCCCGGGCGGGGGGGGGGCCTTCGGTCCTCTCGGCTGCAAGTTGCCGGAGGGGCCGCGCATCTTCTTCAGCCCAAAACCGACCCGCCAGAGGGCCTTGAGCCGGTTAATGCGCAGGCTGGATACGATCCAGACCGTGGCGAAAAACAGTGCGGCATGCAGCGTCGAAACTTCGCCTGAAGTCATCCCCGCAAGCTTCGTCGTCGGGCCGCCGGCTAGGGTGCCAACGCCGCCAACGATCGCTGTGGCTATGCTTATCCCGAAAAGCCAGGATGTTGCGCTCGATTGCAGGTTCATCTTCGTTTGTGCCGGCTGTTCTCGTTGGGTCAACTCTGCGGGCGGCCTGTATCCAGATCATGCCGCCAGCTCGCGCGCTTGGTTGCAAATTGGTTTCGAGGCAAGTCAAATTTCTTTCATATGAGGGAAGATCGCGCTTTCGTTTGGCGATGACTGTATCTTTTCGCTGGTCCGAGCTGGCGGCGTTGTCCTCGGTTCCAGCTTGGGACGCGCCTCGGGACAGGCTTCCCGGCTGTTAACCAGAGGAAACAGATCCGAAACACAAATGGCTGCGATACGAAATCAATTCGAAACATCACCCAACGATAAGCCGGTCATCGAATTGGAGCCGGCCATGTCCGGTAGACAGGGGGATCTCATGTACACTGCCATTTCCGCCAAGCTCATCAACATCGCTGCCGTTGCCGTCACAGGTGCGGTTCTTCTGCTCGGCGCCGGCAACAGCGTTGCCCATGCGACCAGTCGGGCCGCCAATCAGATCGTGGCGCGGATTTCGCTTTCGCAGCAGACGATGGAAGTCCTGGTCGACGGGCGGGCGACTTTCGCGTGGAAGGTCTCGACCGGCGGCAAGGGGTATGTCACCCCGACTGGCTCGTTCAAGCCGACCCGCATGCACCAAATGTGGTATTCGAGGAAATACGACAATGCGCCGATGCCGCATTCGGTCTTCTTCAAGGGCGGCTACGCCGTCCATGCGACCAATTTCGTCAAGCGCCTGGGACAGCCGGCCTCGCATGGCTGCGTGCGGCTGCACCCGGCCAATGCCGCCGATTTCTACCAGCTTGTCGAGATTTTCGGCCCGGCCAACACCCGGATCGTCATCGTCAAATAAATAGCCAAAGACGATCCGCCGCCGGTGCAAACACATGCCGGGTCGGACATCATCGCTCAAGAAAAAGGCCGGAATTTCCGGCCTTTTTCGTTAATCAATCAATTGGCACCGGCATCAGCTTCGGGTCCGGCTTCTCGGCGTGATGCGGCAGGTCCTTGCTGGCGATGAAGGTGTAGAACATCGGCACCACGAACAGGGTGAACATGGTTCCGACCAAAATGCCGGTGAAGATCACCAGGCCCATCGAATAGCGTGCCGCAGCACCCGCGCCGCTGGAGATGATCAGCGGCACCACGCCGAGCGCCATCGCCGCCGTCGTCATCAGGATCGGCCGCAGACGCACCTTGGCCGAGGCGATGATCGCATCGCGCCGCCGCATCCCGTGGAGTTCGCGCTGCTGGTTGGCGAACTCGACCAGAAGAATGCCGTGCTTGGTGATCAGACCGATCAGCGTGATCAGGCCGACCTGCGTGTAGATGTTGAGCGTTCCCAGCCCCAGATTGAGCGGCACGATTGCGCCGAAGATCGACAGCGGCACCGACATCATGATGATCAACGGATCGCGGAAGCTTTCGAACTGTGCCGCCAGCACCAGATAGATGACGAGAACGGCTGCTGCAAAGGCGACGATGATCGTGTAGCCCTGTTCCTTCTCCTGCCGCGACTGGCCGGTATAGTCGATGAAGAAGGTGTCGGGCAGGCTTTCCCTGGCGATGTCCTCGATGGTTTTCAGCCCGTCGCCGGTGGTGACGGTGGGCAATGGCAGAGCGGAAATCGTGGCGGAATTCAACTGGTTGAACTGCTCGATCACCGCCGGCGAGGCGTTGTTCGAAATCTTCACCACCGCCGAGAGCGGCACCATCTCGCCGGACGCACTGCGCACGAAATACTCGGCCAGCTTTTCGGGATTGTCGCGGAAGTTCTGCGGCACCTGCGGGATGATGTCGTAGCTGTTGGATTCGCGGTCGAATTGCGCCACTTCGGCGCCACCGACCAGGAGCGTCAGCGTCCGGCCGATGTCGGCGATCGGCAGGTTGAGCGCCGCGGCGCGGTCGCGGTCGATCGTCACCGTCACTTGCGGCGCATCGAAAGTCATCGAATTCTGCACCACCAGGAACCGGCCGGAGGCCTGTGCCTTGTTCTTGATGTCCTCGGCCGCCTCGTAAACCTGGGAGGCCTCGCCGGTCGAGCGCACCACCATCGTGATCGGCAGGCCGCCGCCGGAGCCGGGCAGCGTCGGCGGTGCGAAGACGAAAGCTTCGACGCCCGCCACCTTTCCGAGACGGCCCGTGATGTCTTCCTGGAGTTCCTTCGAGCTGCGCGTACGCTCGGCCCAGTCCTTGAACGCAAAACCGACGAAAGCGCTGTTCGTCTGGCCGCCGCCGAAGGCGACTGCCGAGAACCGTGCCCGCGTCTCAGGCAGGTCGTCGACCAAGCCGAGGATCTGATTGACGTAGCTCTCGGTATAGTCCGACGTCGCGTAGCGCGGTGCGGTCACCAGCGAAAGCAGAAAGCCCTGGTCTTCCTCCGGCGCCAGTTCGCTCGCGGTCTTGGTAAACATGAAGCCGGTCGTGGCGACCAGGGCGACGACGATCATCAGCGTCACCGGGCGATATTTCAACGAGCCGCTGACCAGCCGCTCATAGATGTTCTCGACGCGCCCGAACGTGCTGTCGACAATGCGCTGGAAGCGGCTGTGCGAGCCGGCCCTCAGGATGCGTGCCGACATCATCGGCGTGATGGTGAGCGCGACGATACCCGAAATCACCACCGAGCCGGCAAGCGTCACCGCGAATTCCCGAAATAGCGCGCCGGTCAGGCCGCCGGTGAAGGCCAGCGGCGCGAACACGGCGGCGAGCGTTATCGTCATGGCGATGACGGCGGACGAGATCTCCCGCATGCCGTTGAAGGCCGCCTGCATCGGCGACATGTTGTCTTCTTCCATGTGGCGGTGAATGTTTTCCACCACCACGATGGCATCGTCGACGACGAGGCCGATCGCCAGCACCATGGCCAGCAACGACAAAAGGTTGATCGAATAACCCAGCGTAAACAGCAGGAAGCAGACCCCGATCAGCGACAGCGGAATGGTCACGATCGGCATCAACACCGATCGGAACGAGCCGAGGAAGAGCAGGATGACGACGATGACGATGATGACCGCCTCGCCGATGGTCTTGAACACCTCCTCGATCGAGGCGCTGATCTGCTCGGTCGAATCGTAGACGATCTCGATCGTCATGCCGAGCGGCAGCGTCTCCTGGATTGTCGGCACAATTTCGTGAATTGCCTCCGCTGTCGTCAGCGGATTGGCAGCCGGCGTCGGGAAGATGGCCAGAAAGATGCCGGGCTTGCCATTGAAAGTCACCCTGGTGTCGGTGTTCGCCGCGGCAAGTTCGACCCGCGCCACGTCGCGCAGCCTCACCACATTGCCGTTGTTCGAGCGGAGCGGAAGGGCGGCGAAGGCCTCCGGCGTCTGCAGCGTCGAGCGGACGGTGATGGAGGAGGCGACGTATTCGTTTTCGGTCTTGCCGGGTGCGGAGAGAAAATTCGATTCGTTGATGGCGGTCAGCACTTCCGCCGCCGTCACGCCGCGCGCCGCCAGTTTTATGGGATCGATCCAGATGCGCATCGAATATTCGGCGGCCCCGAAGATCTGTACGTCGGCGACACCCTCGACCGTCGACATGCGCGGTCGCACGACGCGCTCGATATATTCGGTGAGCTGTTCGGGCGTCATGTTCGGATTCTGCATCGAGATATACATCATCGCGAACTGCTCGCCGGTGCCCTTGACGATCACCGGGTCTTCGGCCTCGTCAGGCAAATCGCCGCGCACGCCTTGCACCTTCGACAAGACTTCGTTCAGCGCGACGTCGGGGTTGGAGCCAAGCTTCATCTGCACCGTCACGGTGCTGGAGGACGGCCGGCTCGCCGACGTGACATAGTCGATGTTTTCGGTCGAAGCGACGGCACGGGCGATTGGCGCGGAAATGAACCCCTGGATCAGGTCGGCGCTGGCGCCGGGATAGGCCGTGGTGATCGTGATGGCCGTTTCTTCAACCTCCGGATACTGCCTGATCGAAAGGTTGAAGATGCCCTGGAAACCCAAAAGCAGGATCATCAAGGCGAGCACGGTCGAAAGGACCGGGCGGCGGATGAAGAGGTCGGAAAAGCTCATTGCTGGGCCTGCTGGTTTGCCGGCTTGGTCGGGTCGATCGTGTTGTCGACGGCAACGGACATGCCGTTGGAGAGCCGGTTCTGGCCAGCGGTAACGACTTCGTCGCCGGGCTGAATGCCTTCCAGGATTTCAACCAGGCCGGCGTTGCGGCGGCCGGGCTTGACGAACACCTGGGCGAGCACGAGCTGCGGCTTCTGTTCTTCCGCCGTCGGTTCGGCCGCGGTAGCCGCCGGTTTTTCCTCGGGTTTTGCCGCGGGCGCTTCGGCCGCGGGCTTCGCAGTATCCGTGGCGGGCTTTTCTTCCGGCTTCGCAGCAGCAGGGGCGGCGCCATTGGTCGCGGCTGGCTTCGCCGGACGCACCACAAAGACAAAGTCACCGTACAGGCTTGAGGTCAGCGCGGTTTGCGGCAGCGTCAGTACGTTGTTTTCCTCAGGCAGTTCGACGCGCACTTGCACGAACTGGCCAGGGGTCAGCTTGCCTTCGGGATTGGCGACCTCGGCCCTGACCGTCACCAACCGGCTGGTCGGGTCGATCTTCGGGTCGATACCACGGATGGTGCCGGTGAACGGCAGCTCGCCGTCACCAACGCCCAGCCGCACCGTCTGGCCGATCTTCAGCAGCGGAAGCTGCTGTTCGGGAACGGAGAAATCGGCCCGCATCGTCTCCAGATCCTGCAGCGTCGCTACGGAAGTGCCGGGGGAGAGATACTGGCCGAGATCGATCCTTGGAATACCAACGGTGCCGCTGAAGGGCGCGGTCAGCAGCTTCTGCTCGAGCACCGCCTGCAGCCTGTTGACCTGCGAAGTGGAAGCCGATGCGGCGGCCCGCGCCGAGTCGAGCGTCGATTCCGAGCCGACACCGCGTTTCTGCAATTCGAGGGCGCGCGTCAACGCCGTCTGGTCTAGCGCTGCTTGCGCCTTCGTCGCATCGAGATCGGCGCGTTCGGCGGCATCGTCGAGCTGAAGGAGAACCGCATTGGCTTCAACCTTCTGATTGGCGTGAAACAGGATGTTCTTGACGATGCCGGCGGTCTCGACGGTCAAGTCGACGCCGCGGACCGCACTGACCGTACCGATCGCCTCGACGCCCGGCATCCAGTTCGTCGGCTTGACAATTGTGGTCGACACGGTCGCGGCCGGCGGTTTCATCGTGGCGAAGAATTGCTGCATTGCATTGTCGCGGAACAAATTGAAGCCGACGATGCCACCGCACACCAGCACGAGCAGAATGAAGGCGATGATGAAGCGCTTGATCACGAACAGTCCCCTTGGCCACGGCCCGGCATAACGGTCGGATGACCGGAACACATAGCTGTGACTGGTCCCGATTTCAAATGATGGCGCTCTTACTGTACCGTCTGGACGGTCTTGTCAATTCCGCGTAAGCTAATGTATGGGGAGCGATTGATGAAAGCCCGCAGAGTAAATTCGCGTCAGAAGATTCTCGCCGCTGCCGCTGATGTAGCGCGCGAGTCGGGCCCTGGCAGCCTGTCACTGGATGCAGTTGCCAGCCGAGCCGGCGTGTCGAAAGGCGGCTTGCTGTACAATTTCCCGACCAAGGCCAAACTGATGCAGGCGCTGGTGGAGGATTATCTGCGCGCCTTCGAGCGGGCGCTGGAATCCGCCCGCACGGCCGGCGCCACCGGTGAAAGTCCGCTTGCGACTTACATCAAGCTTTCGGCCGAACATGCCGAGGAATCGAAACCGTCGGCCTCCTGGATCTTTTCGGCAATCGCCGAAGATCCCGATTTTCTGACCCCGATAAAATCCTTCAGGCGGCAAGTTTTCGAGCGGCTCAAGGGAGAGACGCCGGATCTCAAGGCGCTGCTTGTCTGCTACCTCGCTATCGAAGGGCTTCGCAGCATGAACCTCTTCGACTCGGACGTGCTCTCACATGACGAACGTCGGTTGCTGGTATCCTCCTTGCTGGAAATTGCTGGGTAAATCGAGGAATTCCATCATAGCCGGTCCGGCCGGCGGTTTCTCGTCCGCTCCGGTCCAGCGAAGACTTTCCATCCTAAACCAAAATCGCAGCGCACCCTCGGGTCAGCCGCAGGCAGGCTTTTTGCGCGACGTCAGGTCGGATCGTCGCGGTGCAAATCGTAGATGGCGACGCCCTCGATATTGGTCGGCAGGACCAGCCATTGGCGATGGCGTAGCGTCCGCTGCGTATCCTCGAGCCCCATTTCCCAGTGCTCGCGCATCGAGGTGCCCGAGAATTCGTAGTCCTTGGCGTGCCCCTCGTAGCCCTTGTGCTGGTAGATCAGGTGTATGATGTTGACCACGCCGGCATCCGAATAGTCCGCGATCAGCTCTTTCTCTCCTTCCTTAAGCAATTCGGCCGGGACGCGTTTCAGCGCATCGAGGAGCTTCATCTTCAGAGCGTGGATGCGCTGGAAATTGTCGGTGTTCTGCCGCGTGCGGCTCGAATACATGATGTCCTTGTGCCGCGACAGAACATCGGCCATGCCGCGCGGCAAGGCGCCACGCGCGCTGAACAGGTCGACCTGGAACACCAGCGAGCTGCGGTCCTCTTCCTGATCAAGAAGATATTGCAGCGGCGTGTTGGAAACGATGCCGCCATCCCAGTAATACTCACCCTCGATACGAACCGGCGGAAAGGCCGGCGGCAGTGCTCCGCTCGCCATTATGTGCTCGGGCCCGATGCGTACATTCTCGGTGTCGAAATAGACGAAGTTGCCTGTTCTGACGTTGACCGCACCGACGCTGAGCCGCTTCTTGCCGTCGTTGAGGATATCGAAATCGATCAGCCCTTCCAAAGTCTCCTTCAACTCGGCCGTGTCATAAAAGCTGGTGGCGCCTTCAGCACCCGGCTGCTCGAACCACGGGTTGGGGTGGCGCGGCTTGAAGAAGCCAGGCTGGCCCATGGTCATCGTCATCCATGAGCTGGTACGGTTGCGGATATCGCGGTAAATGTCGCCCTCGGGCGTATAGGCCCAGATCTTGCGCCCCGAAATCGTCTGCCAGAATTGCTCGAGCCGCTCCAGCCGGCGGCCCGGCTCGTTGCCGGCGATGATCGATGCGTTGATCGCGCCGATCGACACGCCGGAGAGCCAGGTCGGCTCGCAGCCGGCTTGAGCAAGCGCCTGGTAGACACCGGCCTGATAGGCGCCGAGTGCACCGCCGCCCTGAAACACCAGCGCTACACGGTCGTATTGCGCCGAGATTTCCTCGATGGTGGCGGCGATTGCCTTCTTGCGGTTGCGTTCAAGCACGGCTTTGCCTCCGAATGGTTTCTGCGGTCAGGTGCGGTCGACGAGATAGTCATGAACCACCTCGCCTAGCCCAAGCGTCAGATCGGCGGTGAAGTGAACGGCCGAGACGATGTCGAGCACGGGCAGGCGCGCCACGTCGGCCATGACGTGCGGCCGGAGATCGAGCGCCGCCGGTGCCGTCCAGGCCTCCTTCAACGTCACCTCGGTGAGATGATAGCGCACCAGTTCGCAGATACGCGGCGTGCCGTCGACATGCGGGATGATCTTGATGAGGAAATTGGGCTGGGCAAGCGAGGCGAGGATCTGGTCATGATCGGCCGGCCGGTGCTTATAGCCCATCGTGCCGGTGGCGCACAGAACGCTGCCATAATGCAGCGTACCGACCACCACCTCGCCCTCATGCACAAGCTTCGGGTTGGCGAGCTTCTTCGGAAAACCCCAGAGCTCGCGGCCGCCGGCGATCGGCGCGTCGTCGTCGAGAAACATGGAATGGACATAGGCGCCGTGTTCACCCTTGTAGCGCACAGGGATGACCTGGCCGGTCTCGGTATAGTCACCGAAGCCGGTTGAATCGGGCATGCGGATGAATTCGTATTTGACCACCGGCTCATCGATCTCCAGTGGCGCCGGCACCACCGCCTCCAAGGCTTCGCGCGTCGTGCGATAGGTGATGATGACATATTCGCGGTCGAAGAAACGATAGGGCCCGGGCGGGAAGGACGGATTGGTGAGCGGCATCGCATAGGCGCGCTTCACGACGTCGGCGATTTCCAAGCTGGTGCCCCATTGGTCGAGGAAAAGACTGCGCAAGTGCGCACCGGCTTGTGTTGCACGGCACCATGACAATGCCGTGTCAGCCGTCTGACAGGCCCTTCGAACAGGGCTGCTGACGCCGTCGCAACCTTGTAATCGCGCCGACACATGGCTGTGGCATTGTCATGTTGCGGCGCACAAAGCCATTCCTCAATTTCCTCCCACCTGTCGCGAGATCATCATGGGTTTCCTGTCTTCGAAGAACGCGCTCGTCACCGGCTCGACCAGCGGCATTGGCCTTGGCATCGCCCGAGCCTTCGCCGCCGAAGGCGCCAACGTCACCATCAATGGCTTGGGCGACGCAGCCGCCATCGAGCAGGAGCGCGCCGGCATCGAAACGGACTTCGGCGTCAAATGCCGTTATTCGGGAGCCAACATGATGGACGGGGCAGCGGTGAGCGCCATGGTACGCGAGGCCGAGGAGGCCTTCGGCAGTCTCGACATCCTGGTCAACAATGCGGGCATCCAGCATGTTGCGCCGATCGAGGAATTCCCTGATGACAAATGGGAAGCCATCATCCGTATCAATTTGCTCGCCGCCTTCTATGCGATCAAGGCGGTGCTGCCCGGTATGAAGGCGCGCAAATGGGGTCGCATCATCAACACCGCGTCGGCGCACGCGTTGGTCGCCTCGCCGTTCAAATCAGCCTATGTGTCGGCCAAGCACGGCATAGCAGGCCTGACCAAGACGGTGGCACTGGAGGCGGCACTCGACGGCATCACCGTCAATGCGATCGCGCCCGGCTATGTCTGGACGCCGCTGGTCGAAAGGCAGATTCCCGACACGATGAAGGCGCGCGGCATGACCGAGGAGCAGGTCAAGCATGATGTGCTGCTCGCGGCACAGCCGACCAAGGAGTTCGTCACCGTCGAGGAGCTTTCTGCGCTGGCGCTGTTCCTGTGCTCGGATTCAGCCAAACAGATCACCGGAACGGCCTTGCCGATGGATGGCGGCTGGACGGCGCAGTAAGCACGGGCGTCAGTCCTGCCGTCATTGTCAGGGTCGAATTTCCAACGTATTGCCCACCTTAAAGCGCGTCGCATTGATGAGATTCACGCGACGCGCTTTAAGGTCTTTTTGTATGCATGTGGTTATCGCAAAACCGCTGCGCACTTTTGCGCGACATGCATTGGGCCGCGCTGGTTGCGCAATAACCGGCGCGAGGCGCACTGATACGCCAATGGGTAAAGCATGAGCGAAATCAAGGTGGAGCGTCTCAGTAAGCGGTTCAACGAAACCGCAGCACTTGACGCCGTTTCGCTGGACTTCGCGGCGGGCTCCTTCACCGCGCTGCTCGGCCCCTCCGGGTGCGGCAAGACCACGATGCTGAGGCTGATCGCCGGCTTCGAGGCACCCAGCGACGGCAGCGTCTTCTTCGGCAAGGAATTGATGGCCGATCCGCAGCGGCAGGTGCCGCCGGAAGCGCGCGGCGTCGGGGTCGTCTTCCAGTCCTATGCGCTGTGGCCCCATATGGATGTCGCGGCAAACGTCGCCTATCCGTTGAGGGCCCGGCATGTCGAGCGGGGCGCAATCGCCGGCCGTGTCGGCGCTGTTCTCGACGTCGTCGGGCTCGCAGGATTTGAAGGCCGCCGCATCGAGGAACTGTCCGGCGGCCAGCGTCAGCGCGTGGCGCTAGCGCGCTGCCTGGTCGCCGACGCCAGGATCATCCTATTCGACGAACCGCTCGCCAATCTCGACATGCATTTGCGCGCATCGATGGTCGGCGCGTTTCGCGACGTCCATCGCCGCACCGGCGCCACCGTCGTCTATGTCACCCACGACCAGGCCGAGGCCCTGGCACTGGCCGACCGCGTTGCCATTATGAGCCGAGGCAGGGTGCTGCAGGCGGCGGCGCCGCGGGAGGTCTATCGCGCGCCGGCCAATGCCACGGTTGCCGGCTTTGTCGGGCGCGGTTCCATCGTTGCGGGGATGGTGATCGATCATGCCGAGGGAATCGCAACGGTCGACGTTGCAGGACATCGCTTTGCGGCGCGAAGCGCCGGGATATCGTCCGGACCGGTCAATATCCTGCTGCGGCCGGAAGCGCTGCGGATTTCACCTGAGGGCATGCCGGCGACGGTGCTCGACAGCATCTATCGAGGCCCGGTTCATGAGGTGCGGCTGGCCTTGCCAGCGAAAGGACAGGAATTGCTGATCGACAATACCGAGGCAGTTGCAGTCGGCCAGAGCGTGCATGTCGCCGTCTCGGATGCTTGGATTATCCCAGACTCTGAGCCTTCTTAGCGCCAGGGCAAGACGCCTGATGGAAGTCGCCGTCCGAACCGATCGAGCACAAGCAGCAGGACGACGACAACGGCAATTGTGGAAACGGCGATCGCGGCTGCCTGCGTTCCCAAACCTGCTTCCTCGAGGCTGAACAGCACCACGCCAAGCGTCTCGTTGCCGCTCGACCAGAGCAAGGCCGAGACCGTCAGCTCATTGAAGGCGCTCATGAAAACGAGCAGCCCGCCGGCCACGGCAGCGGGTGCCGCAAGCGGCGCGGTTATCGTCACTAGCCGGCGAAGGGTTCCGGCTCCCGACACCGCCGCCGCCTCGTCGAGATCGCGTGAAATCTGTCCGACCGCGGTCGCCACCGGTTTCAAGGCAAGCGTGAAAAACCGCATCGCATAGGCGACAACGATGATCGATGCCGTTGCATAGAGGCTGCCGATCAGCGGCAGCGGGCGCAGGAACAAGAGGATGCAGGCTATCGCAAGCACGACGCCGGGGACGGCATAGGGCAGGTCGACGACACCGCCGAGGAGGCGCTGCCAGCGCCGGCCGAGCCGTTCGAGCACCGCGGTCACCGGTATGACGCCGATGGCGAGGATCAGTGCGGCACTACCGGCAAAAAGAAGGGAATTGCGGAAGGCGCGAACGGTCGAAGCCTGGCGGATCAGAACCTCGGCATAGTTGGACGCGGTCATCGTCTCCCAGCCAAGCGGCACGCCGAACGACGGGACGAGCGACGTCGCCAGTAGCGCGCAAGCCGGAAGCACAAGGATGAAACCGATCACCAGCCAGCCAAGGCCGGCGAGCGGCAGTCGGTAGCGCCCAAGCTCGAACCGCGCCGGCGTGCCTGAAGTAAAGCGGTGCGCGGCGCCACGCAGGACCAACGACTGGCAAGCAACGCCGGCCAGCGCCAGTACTCCGACCAGCACCGACAGCGCCGTGATCTGCGGCAGGACACCAGGCCCGAAGCTCGACAGGTCCTGATAGATCAGCGTCGGCAGCGTCAGATAGTTGACCGGCATTCCGAGCAAAGCGGGGATGCCGAAATTGCCGACTCCCGAAACGAAGGCAAGTGCCGCTGCGGCCACGATATACGGACGCACGACCGGCAGGACGATGGTCCATAGCACCGATAACGGCCTGGCGCCGGAGGCCCTGGCAGCCTCGACGAGATCGCGAGGGATCCGGGAAAGCCCGGCCCGCAGCGTGATGAAGACTATCGGTGCATGCTGGACGGCGTAAAGCAGGATGATGCCGTTGCGGCCAAGCATTGGATTGGGTGTTCCCGGCGGTGGCGCCATGCCGACCATGCCGAGAAGCGTGCTGGACGGGCCAAACAGATGCAGCCACGACAGAGCGGTAACCTGCGGCGCGATCATCAGCGGCAGTAAAAGCAGGAAGCCGAGGGGCTTTCGTCCGGGCAGGTCGGTCATCGTGACGGCGACGGCGAAAGGGCCACCGAGGCAAACCGCCAGCACGGCGCCGAAAAAGGCAGTATCCAGCGTATGCCACATCGCCCGCAAGGCAGCGGGCTTGGCCAGGCGTTCTGCGAATGCGCCGAAGTCGAGCTCGCCGCCCGGCGCGACGGCCGCGACGAGAAGCCTGACCATCGGCAGCAGACTGAGCAGAGCGATGACCAGCAGGACGGCGAGCACCGATGCGCGAAACCCCGGTGTGGCCCGCGACATGTGTCCGCGTCGCGCCGACGCACGTTGCCCTGGGAGGATGTCCTGCGCGGAAGACACCGCTGGCTGCTCAGCCGGCTACTGGCTCATCACGGCGCCGAACTTTTCCTTGTTGGCGGCGTCGTTGGCGAGTGCGGCGGCTGCATCGTAGCTCAGCACCTTGATCGACGAGCGGTCGGGATAGCCGGCCGGCAGGGCAATGTCGGCGCGTGCCGGAATATAGCCCATCTTGGCGGCGGCCTCCTGGCCGTCCTTGGACAGCAGGAAATCGACGAAGGCCTTGGCAGCGTCGGGGTTCTTGGCCGTGGACAGGATAGCGACCGGCTCGGTGACGGCCGAGACGCCTTCCCTGGGGAAGACGAATTCGACGGGAGCGCCCTTGGCCTTTTCACGGATGGGCATGTAGTCGACGATCATGCCGAACAGCTTATCGCCGCCGCTGACGGCTTTCAGGACGTCGCCATTGCCGCCGCTTGCCTGGGCGCCGTTCTTGGCGAGCGCGCCGTAATAGTCCCAGCCTTCCGGCAGATTGCCGGTCAGCGTCACGGTGTGGATCATCGCCGCACCCGAGGTGAGCGGGCTGGGCATCGCGACAAGGCCCTTCGCCCCCGGCTTGGTGAGGTCTTCCCAGCTCGCCGGCACGAAGGGCGCCTTGGTGTTGTAGACAATGCCGGTCGTGATCAGCTTGGTCGAGAAATACGTCTTGTCCTTGTCGTAGAGGGCGGCGTCGATACCGGAGATATCGGCCTCGGGATAGGCGAGCAGCCTTCCTTCCTTCTTCAGGCCTTCCATGGTGACAACGTCGGCGATCAGAAGCACATCCGCCTGCGGCTGACCGGCCTCGATCTCGGCACGCAGCTTGGCCAGGATCTTCGGCGTTCCATCGCGCACCCATTCGACCTTGACTGCGGGATACTTCGCCATGAACGCATCGACGGTCTGCTGTGCGTCGGTGTTGGGCTGGCTCGTGTAGACGACCAGCTTGCCGTCGGCAGCCGAAGCGCCTGCGACGGCGGATGCCAGAAACATGGCGGCGAGAATGATCTTGCGCATGGAAAACCCCACTTGGTGTGAAGAGACTGATTTAGTGTAAAAGGCGGGTCCGGCTGAGCGCCGGATGCGAGAACGCTCTCCCTAGCGCCGCAGGATAAACCTATTGTGACAGGCGGGGATCGGCAAGGATGGCAGGTTTTTCGCCGCCGCCTCGGACGGTCCGGGGAACTTTTGCTCGGCTGGCGATTTTGGATGTATGGTGAGACGCTGAACGGCCAGAAGGTGATTGCCGATGACGACAAAACGCTTTGCGATCCGCGCTCTCGTTTTGGGGGTAGTCTGCTGCACGTCCGCCTCGGCCTTCGCTGGGAGTCGCGACCAACGGGCTGATCCTGAACGCTACGTTCCCGCTGAAGGCGACATCATCGACATCCTGTTCGGCGGCCCGCGCTATTATGACCAGCAGTTGTTCACGACAGCCGCAGGAGCCTGCTCCTACCACCGGGTCGGGCCCGACGCGAACGCGCTGAACAAGATCAACGATCACCACTGCGGGAAGTAGGCGGTAGCCTCAGCGATCGCCAATCTCCTTCATCCGCGCGATAATCTCCGCCATCAGAGCGAGATCACGGCGTGAATCGGCGAGGTCCGTCAGCGGCTTCGTGCCGTCCGTGATATGGCGGTGGAAAACCTCCAGCTCGTTGGAGAAAGCGTCGCCATATAGCGGCCCGAACATCCTGGTCACGGGTCCGAGCGGTCCGGCTTCCGTCACTTCGAGCCGCGTCGGCAGGCTGCGGATATAGGGCGTGTCGTAGATGATGCGGATCCGTTTGGTATTCGAGCGCACCTCGATCATGGCGTCGAACAGGCCGAGATCGTCGACCACCGCGTCATACTGGCAGGCGAAATGGCCGTAGTCGAAGGTCACTGAGGTGTTGGCGCCGCCATTGGTGCGGTGCGCGGCGAGCACGCGGACCGGTTCGCCGATGAGCCCGCGCATCGCCGAAATATGATGAGAGGAGAGCGCGGTCAGGCCGCGATAGGCGCGCACGAGATCGGCGGGCGCATCGGCGCCCACCACTTCGCGGATCAGCGCGTCGCGTTCGCTGGCGCCGCGTGCCAGCAGGACCGGGTCGATGTCGGTGGGATAGAGGATGTTCTGGCTCTTCTTCAGGAAATGTCGGCCCTCGGAGATCAGGTCGAAGATGCGCACATGCGTGATGTCGGCAGCGTCGGGCAGTTCGTCCTTCGCCGCCAGATAGGCCGGCGCATAGCGGCGCATGTAGCCGACGAAGATCGTCTTGGCGTAGTTCGTCGTCAGCGCCAGCAATTCGTCGATCTCGCGCACCGTCAGGCAAGCGGGCTTTTCCAGGAGGATGTGCTTGTCGGCTGCTACGGCGGCGCGGACGAAACGGCTGTGGGTGTCATCGGACGACAGCACGAAGACCGCGTCGATGTCGGAGGAGTTGATCAGCGCCTCGGCCGTTTCGAAGGCCGTGGCGGTTGGATACTCGGACGAGCACAGTGCCACCAGGCTCGGCGAGACGTCATAGACGCCCGCTATCAGCCAGCGGTCGCGCTGGTCGGCCAATACAGGCAGATGGATCGATTGCGCGACCTCGCCAAGACCCACAAGTCCGACACGGATTATCGCCACTCGCAAACTCCCCTTTTGAAACAATCAATTCGTGACAGGCCGACCGGGTCGGCGGCTTCTAGAGCATGATGCCGAAAAGTGTGAAGCGGTTTTCGGACGACATCAGGCTCTATCTCTTTGATTTAGAGCCTGATTCAGATTTCAGGTCGACTTGACCTGAAATCATCCGGCTCTAGGCCGCGCCAGTGACAAGCGCGACGAGTTCGTTGCCGGTGGTTTCCGACGAACGCACGGTCGCCACCATCCGTCCCGCCCGCATCACCCAGATCTGGTCGGACAGGCGTCGCACCTGATCGAAATTGTGGCTGACCAGGATGACGCTCACCGCCTGCTCGCGCAGGCGCCGGATCAGCGCCTCGACATTGGCGGTTTCCTGTACGCCGAGTGCCGCCGTCGGCTCATCCATCACCACCAGCTTGGCGCCGGAGCCAGCGGCGCGACAGATCGAGATCGCCTGCCGCTGCCCGCCCGACAGACGCCGCACGCGCTGGTTGACCGAAGGCATGTTGATCGACAGGCGCGACAGCATGGCGCGCGCCTGCTCTCGCATCGCCTTGCGATCGAGCAGGGCGATGGGCCCGATCCGGCGCACGATCTCGCGGTTGAGGAACAGGTTCTGCGCCACCGTCAGTTCGTCGATCAGCGCCAGGTTCTGGTGCACCGTCTCGATGCCGGCCTTGCGTGCCTCGTCGGGATTGGCGAAGGGACGCGGCCGGCCGTCGAAGAAGATCTGGCCGCCATCCGGCACATGCACGCCGACCAGGCAGCGGATCAGCGTCGATTTGCCGGCGCCGTTGTCGCCGATGACCGCGGTGACCTCGCCGCGGCGAGCCTGGAAGGCGACGTCGGTGAAGGCGCGGATGCCGCCGAAATGCTTGCTCAATCCCTCGCAGGCCAGGATCGCGTCGGATGGCGGGATATGATGGACGGCGCTCATTTCTGGTACCGCATGATCAGGGCGGCCAGCACCACGATGGCACCCACGGCGAGCGGCTGGTAGAAGGCTGAAACGCTGAGCAGCGTCAGTCCATTGACCAGCGCGGTGAGCATCAGCGCGCCGATCGCCGGCCCAAGAATGCTGGCGCGGCCGCCGAACAGGCTGACGCCGCCGAGGACCACCGCCGCCACCGAATTGAGCAGAAGGCTGGTGTTGATCTGCGGTTCGGCCGAGCCGATGCGCGCCACCAGAAGCAGCGAGGCAATGCCGGCGCAGAAGCCCGAAATCGTATAGGCGGCGATCTTGACTCGGTTGGTGCGGATGCCGAGCGCGCCAGCGCTTTCGACCTGACCGCCGGTGGCCAGCAGATGCACGCCAAAGCGGGTGTGGTAGAGCGCGATATGCGCGACGATGACGGCTGCGATCGCTACCCAGACGGGATAGCCGAACGGTCCGAAGGAGCCGGAGGCGAGCTTGAGCAGGAAGGTCGAGCCGACCATCGTCGGCTCACCGCCCGACAGGATGAGGCCGAGGCCGGTGACGCCCGAAAGCGTGCCGAGCGTCACAACGAAGTCGGGAATTTTGCCGGCTGTAATGAGAACGCCGTTGAGGAAGCCCACCGCACTGGTGGCAAGAACAGCCAGCACACAGGCGAGGAAGATGCCGTAGCCGGCGGCGTTGACGAGGCCGAGGATGATTGCCCCCAGCATGACAGCTGCGGCTAGCGAAAGATCAATGCCGGCGGTCGCCACGACGAAGGTCTGGCCGATCGACAGCACGACTAGGATCGCCGCTGCCAGGAGCAGGGCCTGCAAATTGGCGACGCTGAGAAAGACTGGCTGACTGAGGCCGAAGACGATGACGAGGCCGACCAGGCCGGCGACGGAGGCCCAGTCGGCCCAGAAGGACGGATCAAGGAGGAGAGCCGACAGGGAGGGGCGGCTCTCCTCCGCGGGGCCCCCCGCGTGGCCGGGGGGGGGGGTTTTTTTGGGGGGGTGGGTATAAAAACAAGGGCTGGGGAGGGGGGTTTTGAGGCCCGGGGGGGGGGGGA
>NZ_JBVVQL010000003.1:91615-137875 GCF_055811195.1 Mesorhizobium sp. WSM4823 | reverse complement strand
CCCCGCCCCCCCCCCCCCCCCCCCCCCCCCCCCGCGCGCCCCGCGCCCCCCCCGGCCCCGCCCCCCCCCCCCCCCCCCGCCCCCCCCCCCGGGGGGGGGCGCCCCCCCCCCCGCCGCGCCCGCGGAATGCACGGGCGCGTTTTGTTCAGGCGTGTTCACTTCAACATCTCGCGGAAAGGATCGGGATAGTCGCCGCCTGGGCGCGGGAAATTCTTCAACGAGGCTTCGGCATTGTCCTTGTTGATCAGCAACACCGGCGCCGGCACGTTGGCGGGCAGTTCCTTGCCCATGGCCGCCGCCTTGCAGGCCTCCACGCCCATGGCGCCGACGACATAGGGATATTGGGCGACGGTGGCGGAGAGTTCGCCTGATGCAACCGATTTCAGCGCATCGACGATGCCGTCAAGGCCGATCACCTTGACGTCCTTGCCCGAGGTCTGGACGGCGCGCTGTACGCCGAGCGCCATGATGTCGTTGGCGGCGAAGAAGCCGGCGAGATCGGGATGCGCGGCTAGGATATCGGTGGCCGCGGTCAGGGCCTTCTCGCGGTCCCAGTCGGCGCTGACCATCACCACGACTTCGAGCTTGCCTTCGACCGCCTGCTTGAAGCCCTTGATGCGGGCGTTCGAGCCGACGTCGCCAACGATGCCGGCCACGAGCGCGACCTTGGAGCCTGCAGGAACCAGCTTCAGCATCTCCTCGCCGGCCAGCACGCCGGCGGCCACATTGTCGGTGCCGATATAGGTCGAGATGGCAAAGCCGGCCGCCTTGGCCTGCTCGGCGTCGATGGTGCTGTCGATGTTGACGATCGGCTTCTTCTTCTGAGCGACCGGAACCAGCGCCTGGACGAGGTTGGAAACACTGATCGGATTGACCAGGTAGCAATCGAAATCCTGCATGGCCATGGCGGTCAGGCGATCGGCCTGCCCGGTGGCGTCGCCCATATTGGCGGCCGCCTGGACGGTTACGCCAACGCCGTCGGCCTTGGCCTGCTCTTCGATGCCCTGGTGCATGTACTGGAAGAAGGGATTGTCGAGGCCCTTGACGATGGCCGCGACCTTCGCCGCGTCTTCGGCATGGGTCGGCATTGAAATCGCGGTTGCAAACAGACCTGCGCCAAGCGTCAGGCAATTGAACATGCGCATGTTCTTCCTCCTCCTAATTGTTGGTTGTGTTGAATCCGGCTTGCTTCTCGACGACTGGAATGCCTGTGCGGCGCGCGGCAATGGCTGGCGCGGCGGTTGCGACGGTGGGCCGGCGACCGATCGGCGATTGCCACATGGCTCGCAGATTCTGGGCCTGGGTCAGGCCACTTTTCGTATCAGGCATTTCTCCTCCCAGAGTGCCGATCGATACAGATCAGCATTTCCGCATGTTTTAGAAAAATTTAACACGCGTCAAGATTTAAAATGGTGTGCAGCGGCTTTTGATGTGCTGCGGTGCAGCACATCAAACTCGCTAGAAAGGGGCGGCTCACACGGAATGCAAAGGCGTCAGCGCCGGTCCATCCGTGCGAAACAGGTGGCAAAGAGACGGAGCGACGTCGAGCGCGATCGGGCTGTGCAGCGGTGTCGTATCACCGCCTTCGGTTTGCACCACCAGCGTGATGTCGGGCGTGACCTCAACATGTAGGATGGTCAGGCTGCCCAGCCGCTCCGCCAACGCGGCTTGTCCTTTGAAGCGGCCATCGGCAGAGATGCGCAGATGCTCCGGCCGCATCCCGAGCAGCAGTTCGTCGCCGGCCTTGACCGCACCCGCTTCAACCGGCACGGTCAAAGTCTGTCCGCCGGGCAAGCTCACGGAGACGCCTTCGGATCCAACCGAAGCTACTTTCAGCCGCAAAAGGTTCATCTTCGGCGAACCGATGAAGCCGGCGACGAAGATGTTTGCCGGCTTGTTATAGAGATCGAGCGGCGAGCCGACTTGTTCGATCGAGCCGCCGTTCAGAACGACGATCTTGTCGGCCATGGTCATGGCCTCGGTCTGGTCATGGGTGACATAGATCATCGTCGCATTGAGTTGCTCGTGCAGCCGCATAAGCTCCAGCCGCATGCTCACCCGCAAGGCGGCATCGAGATTGGACAGCGGCTCATCGAACAGGAAAATTTTGGGGTTGCGCACGATAGCGCGGCCGATGGCGACACGCTGGCGCTGGCCGCCCGAAAGCGCCTTCGGCCGCCGGTCGAGGAGATGCGTAAGCTGCAGCACCTCGGCGGCCTCTCGCACCTTGCGCTCCTTTTCGGCAGCGGAGACGCCGGCGATCTTCAGCGCAAAGCCCATATTCTCGGCCACCGTCATGTGCGGGTAGAGCGCGTAGGACTGGAACACCATGGCCAGTCCCCGCTCGGACGGATCGATGTCGTTGGCGCGCACGCCATCGATCATCAAGTCGCCGGCAGTGATCTTTTCCAGGCCGGCGACCATGCGCAGCAGTGTAGACTTGCCGCAGCCGGACGGGCCCACGAAGACAACGAATTCGCGGTCCTCGACGTCGAGGTCAAGGCCCTTGATAACCTCGACGGATCCGTAGGATTTGCGCGCGCCGCGCAGCTTGAGTTCAGCCATGGCTTGCCTCCCTGGCACGCTTGCTCGCGCCATTGTCTTCGTCTTGCGCGATCGCTAGCGGCGCGCCCGGTTCCCCCTCCCACAGGATAAGACTTGCCGCGCCGATCAGCCCGGCCCGGTCGCCGAGCTCCGCCGGCACGATCGGCACGTCGCGATAGGCCGGCATCGCCCGCTGCTCGATGGTGGCCCGGATCTCTGGCGCCAGCAGGTCGAAGCCATTGGCGAGGCCGCCGCCCATGACGATCAGGTCCGGCGAATAGAGATGAAGCAGGTTGGTGAAGCCGATGCCGAGCCACCTGGCTTCCGCCTCGATCAGTTCGAGCGCACTGACATCGCCGGCGCGCGCGGCCTCGACGACGTGCCTAGCCGAGACGTCGCCATCGCCGGAGAAGCGCCGAAGCAGGGAGCCGTCGCCTGGTGCGGTCAGCCGCGTGGCACGGCGTCCGAGCGCGGTGCCCGATGCGACGGCCTCGAAGCAGCCGACGGCGCCGCAGAAACAGCGGTCGCCTTCGCCGGTGATGGTCATGTGGCCGATCTCGGCCGCCAGACCGCGCCGGCCGTGATAGATATGGCCGTCGGCAACCACGCCGCCGCCAATGCCGGTCGACACGGTGACGAACACCAGGGAGCCGCTGCCACGGCCGGCGCCCAGGCGCCATTCGCCGAGAGCCGCCGCATTGGCGTCGTTCTCCAGCCGCACCGGCAGGCCGAATTGGCGGCCGAGAATGTCGATCAACGGCACGTCGTGCCAGCCTGCCAGGGTCGGCGGCCCGATGACGATCCCCGCTTTGGGATCGAGCGGTCCCGGCGCACACATGCCGATGCCGGCGACCTTTGCCTGCGGGTGCTCCGCCAGCAGGGTTCCAGCTAGGGCAATAATCTGGCCGATCACGGCTTCCGATCCCGCACCCGCCATCGTTGGCGCCGAAACACGGGCGGCAACGCGGCCGCCGCGCTCGACCAGCGCGCCGCGCAGCTCCGTGCCGCCGAGATCGAAGGCAAGCGCGAGTTTTGTCATCAGGCAGCGACCTTCAACCCGTGCAGCCAGGCCATGCGCTGGGCAAGGTCGGGGTCGCCGAAAGCCAGCGATCCCAGCACCACGGTCTCGGCGCCTGCGGCGCGCAGGCGCGGCACCGTCTCGTGGCGGATGCCGCCATCGGCGGCCAGGATGATGTCGGCTTCGCGTCCTGCCTTTTTCATGAGCGCGCGTGCCTCGATCAAACGGGCGCAGGCCTGCTCGGAAAGGCTCTGGCCTTTGACGCCAATGGAGGTGCCGAGCAGCGTCACGAACGCCACTTGCGACAGGAATGGCGTGACCGCCGCGACCGGCGTCTCCAGCCTGAGCACCACGCCGGCCTCGGCGCCGAGCTCATGCGCCAGCCGAGCGGCGCGCAGGCCGGCCTCGCCGTTTTCGGCATGGACGCTGATCAGGTCGGCACCGGCCTCGATGAACTGGCGCGTCTGCTCCTCGACGATCTCGGCTTCGACCATCAGATGCACATGGATCGGCTTTGTCGTCAGCCCGGCGATCCGCGCGACCAGGTCTGGGAAGAACAGGAAGCCGGGGGTGAAGCGGGCATCGGCGACATCGATGTGATGCAGGTCGACATGAGGTTCTATGCGCTTCAGGTCGCGTTCCATATTGGCGAGATCGGCCGACCACAAGGAAAATTCGCCGAGCAGCCGGTTGCGCGGCAGGGCGGCGATAGCGGCGGGGCCGGATAGGGATTTGGTCGTCATGAGGGAATAAGGCTCCGGAAATTGGCGTGGGCGTGAAGAAAGGCCGTGATCTCGACCTGCAGCTCGGCGAAATGCCTGGCGCTGTCGAGCGCTTTGGCAGGGATTTCGGCAAAGGTCGCGCCAGGAATGGTGGCGGCTAATTTGTGGGCAGCCGACAAGGGATGCACCGCATCCATGGCATTGCCGACGACCAGCGTCGGAATGCCAAGGCCGGCTACGTCGCCTTCAGAAACGCCCGGACCGTCGGCGGCGATGTCGGCGAGAACCTCCGCGAATGTCGCGGCATTGGGCCGGTCGAAAAAACCCAACAGCGATGCGAGATTGTCGGGCGCCTCACGCTTGAGGCGCGCGGCTGTCCGCGATTGCGCGAAGATCGTTCTTGCCTTGTCGGGGCCGTGACCGAGGATGAGGCTGGCGACCTCGGCGTTCGGTTGCATGTTTGCCGGCGCGCTGCCGAAAATCCAGGCGGGGCGCACGAGCAGTAGGCCGGCCACGCGGTCCGGGTGCCGGCAGGCAAGGCGCAAGGCGATCGCGGCGCCCATCGAAATGCCGCCGGCGACGAAACGCTCGAGGCCGGCTTGATCCGCGGCGGCCAGGACATCGTCGGCGAACATACCAAGGGCAAACGGGCGGCGACCGCCGAGCCCGGAGGCACCATGCCCGCGGCATTCCAGGGTGAGGCGCCGGAGGCCGGCGCCGGCGGGGAAGGCCTGGGCGACCTGCGCCTCGCTGCCGCCCAATCCGTGCTGGAACACGACCGCCAGCCCGTCGCCCGTATCGGAAACGCGCAGCGTGGCGTCATCACGGACCAAGGTGGTCGGGCGTGCCATCAAGCCAACTCCTTGAGGAAGCGGGCAACCCCGGGCGCTTCTTTGGCCGAAAGTCCGTGCGTCACCAGCGGCCCATCAAAGCCTGATGCTTTCAAGCGGGCGACGAAATCCGGAAAGTCGACGACGCCACGGCCGGCGGTGGCAAAGTGGCCATCGGCGAAGCGGTCCTTGGCGTGCGCCATGGCGACATGGCCGGCTGTGCGTTCGACAGCGGCAGCCACGATGGCGCGGGCTTGCTCCGCGTTGGCTTGCTCGAACAGGTTTGCCGGATCGAGCACGATGCGCAGGCGCTTCGACCCCATCTCGGCAATGAGACGCATAGCGTCTTCGGCCGAGGTGACGATGTTGGCCTGTTCGGGCTCGATGCCGAGGTCGATACCGTGACGTTCGGCGAGATCAAGCGCCTTTTCCATCTCGCTTGCCATGTCGGCCCATGCCGAGGGATCGGTATTGTCGGGGTGGTATGTCCATTGGTCATCGCGGTTGCGTGTACCCGTGCAGAGCGTGACGAGTGGAATGGAAAGCGCTGCCGAGGCCTCGATTACAGCCGCAAGCCGGCGCAGGCCGTCATCGCGCACCGCTCTGTCAGGATGGGCCATATTATAGGTTCCGGACAGTGCCACCAGGGCGACACCGGAAGCCTTAGACGCAGTCGCGATGGCGCTGATGGAGTCGTCAGGGACCGCATCCGGCATCGACGGCAAGCCGGCGCAGGCCAGGTTCAACTGGGTGACGGCAAATCCCGCGTCGCTGACCGCCGCCAGCACGCCGGTCGGCTCGCTACCCGGGAAGGTCTTGGCGAACACCCCTATCTGCATCAGACCGCTCCCGTGACGGAAGCGATCTCGACGCGATCACCAGTTTCGACCGAGCGGGCGATCGCCACCATGGCGCGGATCGAGGCGAGGCCGTCCTCGACATTGGCGCCGCGCATCGGCTTGCCGTCAAGGACTGTCTCGGCGAGCCCTTCGAGCTGGCGCCTGAAGAAATGCCCGTCTGCGCCGAGCGGCTTTCGCGATGTCGCATCCTTCTCGTGAAAGATATCGACCTCGCTCGCCCGGAAATACCAGGGATTGAAAGTCTTCGCGATCACCGAGCCGTTTTCCCCATAGAGCTGAAAACCCTCGTGCCAGTCCATGCGGACGGCTACGGTCAGGTCGAGATGGCCGAGCGCGCCGTTGGCGAACTCCGTCTCGACGAACCAGCAATAGGCGCCGAACCGCTCATTGAGCCGCGCGCGTACGGCGGTAATCTCGCCGCACAGGAAGCGCGCCGTGTCGATGAGATGCGAGCCGTGCGCCAGCATGAAATATTGCCTGAGGTCGGCCTTCGGATTGCCGCCCGGCTTCTTCGCCAGCTTGCTGGTGACCGGCAGCGGCTGCACCGCGTCGGTGTTGGTGTAGCGATGGGTGGAATCGCAATACCAGGCCTTCAGCGCCAGGATTTCGCCCATCTCGTCGCGGACGAAATCGCGCGCCGCCTCCAGCGCCGGATCGAAGCGCTTCATATGGCCGACCTGCAGCACCTTGCCGGAGCGTTTGACCGCATCGGCGAGCATCTCACCTTCCTCGACCGAGACGCCGATCGGCTTTTCGCACAACACGTGTTTGCCGGCCTCCAGCGCCTTGATCGACATCGGAACGTGATAGGCGTCCGAGGTGGCGACGATCACCGCCTCCAGTTGCGGGTCGGCGAGCATCTCGTCGTAATCGGCATACATCTTCTCAGGCTGATAGGTCGCGCCCATGCGCGCCAGCAGGTCGGGTGCGGCATCGCAGATCGCATAGAGATCGGCATTGGCTGCCTTTACGCAGGATTCCAGATGGGCGAACTGCGCGATCGGCCCGCAGCCGAGCACACCGACACGAAGGCGACGGTCTTGCTTCCGGATCATGATCGTGTCCTCACGCGCCGTAGCCGCGCATGGTCTGGCGGTTGGTCTTGACCGCGGCTGCCGGATCGGTGGCGGCGGTCTCGGATTCCTCTTCCAGCACCAGCCAGCCGTTGAAATGTGGCGCGGCACTGGCGATCTCGATCACCTTTGCCGTGTCGCAGACGCCCTTGCCGAGCATCGCCCATGTGCCGCTGGCATCGACGTCCTTCAGGTGGATATAGCGGATGCGGTCGCGGTAGGTGGTGAGCGTGTCGGCCATATCCGCGTGGCCGCGCAAGATGTGACCGGTGTCGGGCACCCAGCCGACCAGCGATGGATCGATCAGCGCGAAAATACGGTCATAGTCGGCGCGGTCGAACAGCAGCGTGTTGTGATGGGAACTGGGATGAACGGCGACATCGACGCCGGCCTCGCGGCCGAGTTCGCCGGCCTTGTTGTAGACCTCTGCCGCAATAGTGAATTTGTCGTCGCGCGGGCCGTCGGACACGACGGTGGCCGAGCCCATCGACACCAGCGCGCCTGGAAAGGCAGCGGCAAAATCGATCCAGCGTTTCGCGGTATCGAGGTCGGCGCCGATCTTCTCCTTCAGCGTGAAGCCGCTTTCCGAGCCGAAGGCGAAGGAAACCAGGGTGAGGCCAGCCGACTTCAGCGCGGCGGCGAATTCCGCCGACTTGCCGGCATAGCGGCCGATCATCGTGTCGGTGATCTCGATGCCGGCATAGCCGCCATCGGCGATCGCCTTGATGAGGTCGTCCGGACCGCCGGCAAAGCGGTCCCCGAGCATTTCCCAGGTAAAGGTCTGGCAGCCGACTTTCAGGTCTTTCACGATCATCCTTTCATTCCTTGATGCCGCTCATTCTTTGATGCCACCTTGGGTCAGCCCTTCGATGATGTGGCGCTGGAAGAACAGCACCAGCACGATCAAAGGAACGGTGACGACGGCCGAAGCTGCGGCGATGTCGCCCCAGGGCACGTAATATTGGTTGGTGAAATTGGCGATGCCGACGGGGATCGTCTGGCGATCGATGTTGGAGGTGAAGGCGAGGGCGAACAGGAATTCGTTCCAGGCAGTGATGAAGGCGAGCAGGCCAGTGGTCACCAGGCTCGGCAGCGACATTGGCAGGATGATGTGCCAGAGCAGTCCGGGAATACTGACGCCGTCCATGCGCGCCGCTTCGTCGATCTCGCGCGGCAGCGTCTCGAAATAGCCGAACAGCACCCAGGTGACGAGCGGCAGGCCGAGCGCAAGGTAGGTGATGATCAGCGCCGTGTAGGTATCGAGCAGGCCGAGATTGGTCGCCACCAGATAGAGCGGCCCGACCAGCGCAATCTGCGGAAACATCGACACTGAAAGGATGACCATCAGGATGCCGAAGCGGCCCTTGACGTTGAGCCTGGACAGCGCGAAGGCGGCCAGCGACCCGACGAAGAGGCACAGGAACGTCGTCGCCAGCGAGACCACCAGCGAGTTCCAGACATAGCGGTGAAGCTCTTTCTCGACGAAGGCGTTGTAGTAGTGCTCGAGCGTAAAGGGATCGGGGATCAGCGATGGCGAGCCCGACGTGAGCGCCTTGTCGAGCTGGAACGAGGTCGAGAACTGCCAAATGAACGGGCCGCCGGACCAGACCAGGATCAGCAGGGCGCCGAAATAGATCGCGATCGTCTGCAGCGGTGAGCGCGTGTCGTTCATTGCGCCCTCCTGATCTGCCTGATGAGATAAAGACAGAAGACCAGCGCTATGAGGCCTTCGGTGACGAACATGGCTGTCGAAACGGCGGAGCCATAGCCGAATTGCAGCGTCGAGAAGAGCACCTTGTAGGAGAGTGTCGACAGCGTCTCGGTCGAATCGGCCGGACCGCCGCCGGTCAGCACATAGACGAGGTCGAAGACGCGAAAGGCGTCGAGCGCGCGAAACAGGCCGGCAATCAGCAAGGTCGGCATGAGCAGCGGCAGGCGGATGTACCAGAAGGTGATCCAGCCTTTCGCACCATCCATGCGCGCCGCCTCGATCAGTGAATTGGGCACCGTCTGCAGCCCGGTCAAAAGCAGGAGCGCCATGAACGGCGTCGTCTTCCAGACATCGGCGATGATGATGGTAGTCATCGCGGTGTCGGGAGAGCCGTACCAGTTGATCTTCTGGTCGATCAGCCCGGCATGCAGAAGGATGTAGTTGATAATGCCGTTCTGGCCATCGAACAGCCAGCCGAACATTTTGGAGGTGACGACGGTGGGCATCGCCCAGGGAACCAGCATGGCCGCGCGCACGAGGCCGCGTCCCTTGAAGGCTTCGCACAGGATGAGCGCCATGCCGAGCCCGATGACGGTCTCCAGTATCGTAGAAGCCGTGGTGAACCACATTGTGTGCCACCAGGCATTCCAGAATTGGGCGTCGCCCCAGAGCTGCACATAGTTGGAGAAACCCGAGAATTCGTTCTCCTGGGTGATCAGCGAGGTGTTGGTGAGCGAGAGATAGAGCCCGTTGATAATCGGGTAGAACGAAACCGACGCCAGGGACACGAAGGCCGGCGTCAGCAGGAGCAAGGCCCAGAGCGCGCTGGGAAGCGCCTTGCCAAGCCGCGGCCGGCCAATGCCAGAAACAGTGGCCGCTGCGGACATTGGTTCAGCCGACGATCGTGTTGATTTGCGTGGCTAGCGCGTCCATCTCGGCCTGGACATTGCCCGACACCAACGCCTTGGAGATGCCCGACTGCAAGGCGAGCGTCACCTTCGCATATTCGGGTGTGATCGGACGGGCTGTGGCGCCGGTGAATACTTTTTCGAGGCTCGCCATGAACGGCTGTTCGGTCTTGATCTTGTCGTCCTGGAACAGTGCCGGGCGCGTTGGCGCGAGGCCGAAGTTTAGGGCGATGCGATGCTGGATTTCGGTCGACGACAGCCAGGTCAGCAACTCGATCGCGGCTTCGCGCTGCTTCGAATTGGCGTTGACGCCGAGCTGGTAGCCGCCGAGACAGGCCGAGCTCTTGCCGCCGGGGAAAGACGGCAGCGGCGCGACACCGACCTTGTCGACCACCTGGGAGGCCTTGGCGTCCTGGGCGATCGGATAGACATAGGACCAGTTGCGCATGAACATCGCCTTGCCCGAGGTGA
The DNA here is from genome assembly GCF_055811195.1 of Mesorhizobium sp. WSM4823. Taxonomy (NCBI): domain Bacteria; kingdom Pseudomonadati; phylum Pseudomonadota; class Alphaproteobacteria; order Hyphomicrobiales; family Phyllobacteriaceae; genus Mesorhizobium; species Mesorhizobium sp. WSM4823. The sequence goes on along the minus strand of NZ_JBVVQL010000003.1, from coordinate 127,738 downwards.
ACGGCTGGCGCGAAGGCTCTTCGTCCCAGGACAGCACGTCCTGCGGACTGATCTTGGTCTTGTTGATGGTATCGTGCAGGAACTGGATCGCGTCGACCGCCGCCTTCTGGTTGATCAGCGACGACGTGCCGTCAGGCGCAAGGATCGCGCCGTTGTTGGAGGTAATGATCTCGACCGCATCGCAGACCAGAACCTCGGCCTGCTTGCCTTGCCAGAGATAGCCGAAATCGACATCGCCGGCCTTCTGCGCGGCGGCGGCGATGGTTGCCATGTCGGCCCAGTTTTCCGGCACCTTGCCGCCATGCTTCTCCAGCACGTCCTTGCGGTAGTAGAACATGCCCGAATCCATGAACCAGGGAAGGGCGGTCAGCTTGCCGTCATAGGTGCAGGCGTTGAGGGTTCCGGAGAAGTAGGCGCTGCGCTTGTCCGCCGGAAAGTACTCGTCGAGCGGCAGTGCCCAGCCAGCGGCGGCAAAGCCGGCGATCCAGATCACATCCTGGCTGAACACGTCGGGCGTACCGGTGCGCCGGGCGAGTTGCTGGACGAGGCCCTGGTAGACCTCCGTCGAGGAACTCGGCGGCGGCAGCTCGATGTTCTTGACCAGAACGCGGTCCTGCGATTCGTTGAAGGCCTTGATCAGGTCGCCGAAGGTTTCCTTGCCGAAGAAGGCGGCGCTGGCAAAGCTGATTTCGGCGCGTGACTGCGCGCGAGCCCGGCGAACGCCCAGTCCAGTACCGAGCCCAAGTGTCGCCGCACCCAGCAGTCCGGCGCTTCCAATGAGGAACTGCCGGCGGTCGGTGATCGTCACATGCGCAACCGGCTTCGAGCCGGAGACCGGCCCTTTTTTGATGTCAGTCATTTTCTCCTCCTTGCGCTGGCAGCCTCCCAGCCAGCATTTCCGCATGTTCCATAAAAATTTTACGCGCGTCAATATTTAAAATCCTGTATAGCGGCTTCCGAATATGATCCGTTGCTGGTGTAAGGGTTCAGCCGGACTATCGCGACGTTGGGAGGTGAAATAGAAAATGCCAGGAAAATCAACAGCTAAACTCGGCATCGGCGTTGTCGGGTGCGGCAATATCTCGATGACTTATTTGCGCAATGCGGCTCTGTTCGGCGAGGTCGAGCTGCGCGCCTGCGCCGACATCTCGCCCGACATGGCGGCTCTGCGCGCCAGCGAATACGGCATCCGGGCTCTCAGCGTCGACGCGCTTCTGGCCGACCCGGAGATCGACCTCGTCCTCAACCTGACCATTCCGGCGGCGCATTTCGACGTTTCGTTTTCGGCGCTTTCGGCGGGAAAGCATGTCTTCACCGAAAAGCCGCTGGCGACCTCGGCTAGAGACGGCCGCCGCCTTGTCGCCGAGGCGGCGGGGCGCCGGCTGCTGCTCGGCTCGGCCCCCGATACTTTCCTCGGTGCTGCCGGACGGCGAGCACGCCGCCTGATGGACGAGGGCGCGATCGGCGGCGCGGTGACCGGCACCGCCTTCATGATGGGCCGCGGTATGGAGCACTGGCATCCCAATCCGCAATTCTACTATCAGCCGGGCGGCGGCCCGGTCTTCGACATGGGTCCCTACTACCTTACGATGCTGGTCAATTTGCTCGGACCGGTGGCTCGCGTGATGGCGATGGCGACGCGAGGCCAGGAAGAGCGTCTGATCACCGCCGAAGGCCCGTACAAGAATACCAGTTTCAAGGTCGGCACGCCGACCAACGTCCTGTCGCTGCTGGAGTTCCGCTCGGGCGCCACCATCACTTTCGGTGCCTCGTGGGATGTTTTCAGGCACTCCAACCACCCAATCGAACTGCATGGGACCGAAGGCTCGCTCAGGCTGCCCGATCCGGACACGTTCGGCGGCACCGTCTCACTGTCGGAGCGGGGCGCCGACTGGGCCGACTTTGCCAGCGAGAGCGAGCTTTACGGTGCGCGCAATTGGCCCTTCGCCGCGCCAGACCGCGCCAATTACCGCATGCTGGGCGTCGCCGATCTTGCGCGGGCGCTCGCGACGGGCAAAAAGCTCCGGGCGTCAGGCGATCTTGCCCTCCATGTGCTGGAGATCATGGAGGCGATCCTCGTATCGGGGGAGAGCCGCGAGTCGGTCGCAGTCAACGCAACGGTCGATCAGCCGCCGCTCCTCCAGGAAGACGAAGCGGCCAGCCTGCTTGCCTGATACAGGAGGGCTTACAATGACGACAGCGCTCTCGCCCTTGCTCGATCCAGAGGCCCGGCATGTACTCGACCTTGGGCGAGAAGCGGCAGCCCCGCCGTTCGAAAGCGGCACGCCCGAAGAGGCGCGCCGCGCCTATGATCTGAGCTTTCCCGAACTGCAAGGCGAGCGCGAACCGGTCGCTTCGCTGACCGAGCGCGCCATTGCCGGGCCCGGCGGTCCGCTGACGCTCAGGATTTATCGCGGGCAAGGAGCGACCGCGACGGGTGCTCCTGCGCTGCTCTATCTGCATGGCGGCGGCTGGGTGATCGGCAATCTCGACTCCCATGACGAGATTTGCCGCTGGCTTGCCAACATGGCGGCCTGCGTCGTCGTCTCTCTCGGCTACCGGCTGGCGCCGGAGCACAAATTTCCGGCCGCCATCGAAGATTGCCGAGCCGCACTCTCCTTCATGCAAAATGGCGCGGGCGATCTCGGCATCGACGCGAGAAGGATTGCTGTCGCCGGCGACAGCGCCGGCGGCAATCTCGCCGCCGTGCTTTGCCTGCTTGCGCGCGGCGGCAAGACCCCGCCGACCGCGCAACTGCTGTTCTATCCGAACACGGACGCGTCGCAGGCGGCGGACAGCTATCGCCGCTTCGCCGACGGCTATGGCCTGACTTCGGCGACCATGGCCTGGTTCTGCGACCACTATATCAGGGATGCCAGGGATATCGACGACTGGCGCGTGTCGCCGCTCAGGGCCGCAAGCCTTGCCGGCATAGCACCGGCGTTTGTCGCAATCGCCGGTCATGACATTCTCGCCGACGAAGGCGAGGCCTATGCCAAGCGTCTGCTGGATGACGGTGTGCCGGTCGTCCTGCGGCGCTGGCCCGGCCAGATCCACGGCTTCGTCTCGATGGGCCGCCATGGTCCGTCGGCGCGGCAAGCGGTCGGCGCAGCGGTTGCCGCATGGCGCGGCTTCGATCCAGCCATTGCTAACACTCAGGCCGACTGACGCATAACCAGGGTCGCGTCGAGATTGACCTTGGCGGCAACCGCCGCGTCGCCCTCGTCCAGCAAGGTCAGCAGCGTCTCGACGCTGCGTCCCGCCATCGAAGCGAAGTCCTGCGCCATTGTGGTGAGGGCAGGGCAGGTATAGCGGCTCAGCGGATGATCGTCATGGGCCGCGACCCGCAGATCGCAATCGCCCTTGCGGCCGACCTTGCGGCCTCGCGAGTAGGCAGCGGCCATCACGCCGAAGGCGAGACGGTCGTTGGCGCACAGGATAGTCCTGCCCGGCAGGCCACCGTTATCGAGCATCTTTTCCGTCTGCTCGTAGCCGATCCGCTCGAAATCCCACGTATAATCTTCGGTGTTGCCGATGATGACAGGCTCATGGCCGAGCCGCTGCATGGTGGCGATATAGCTGTTCACTCGTTCTGGCGAGTTGTGGTTGACATGCGGGATGTCGAAATAGACCGGGGGATCGCCGGAACGGCAGAGATAATCGACAATCGTCGAAACGCTCTGGGCATTGTTGTTGCCGACAAATGGCGTATCGCCCTCGAGATAGCTGTCAAAATAGACGATCGGTATCGCCTGCGTCAGCTTCTCCAACGTGCGATGGTCCGAGCGCAGGCCGAGCGGCGCGATCAGCGCGCCGGAAACTTTTAGCGAAAGAATGGTTCGCGTCGCTTCCACTTCGAGCTCGCGCGAGCCGTGCGAAGAGATCACGATGGGCCAGTAGCCCTCGTCGCGCAGCCTGAGTTCGATGCGGCTGACCATCTCGGAATAGAAAGGATCGGCGACCGTCGGCACCATGATGCCGATGCTACGGGTTCGCTTTCGGTTCAGGTTGCGCGCAAAGAGATTGGGCTGGTAGTCGGACGCGCGCAGCGCAACCTCGATCCGCTGCCGTGTCGCCGGCTTGACACTGGTTGGATCATCAAAATATTTCGACAGCGTTGGCCTGGAAACGCCGCAAGAGCGGGCGAAATCCTCCATCGTCTTATGCGTCATCGGCAGTGGTCCCTCGCGCCGTTCCTCAGCGCTGCCCGGTTCCTACAAAGGCGCGCCAGCGTGCAACCGCAAGCCGAAACTTTACACAGAATTTCAACGGTTTCCATGCGTAAATTTATTATTTGACGCGAAAAAGCACAAGCCGTATTCACTTGCCGTGGGTGAATTCGAAATTCGTATTACCCGGAACGTGCTCGCGCGGCTTATCCTAAGCGAGGCCGGGCGAACGCCGGGAGGAATTCCGCAGAATGAAAAAGCTGGTCAGTGCCGGCGAGATACTCGTCGAGATCATGGCCGAGCGGATCGGTCAGAGCTTTCTTGAGCCTGGTCCGCTGCTGGGACCCTACCCGTCCGGAGCGCCCGCCATCTTCATAGGCCAGGCGGCGGCGCTCGGCCAGCCGGCCGGCCTTATCGGCGCCGTCGGCGACGATGATTTCGGCAGGCTGAATATCGAGCGGCTGCGGGCACTGGGCGCCGACGTGTCGGCGATTGCGGTTCACAGGGGCCATGCGACGGGTACGGCCTTCGTCACCTACCGGGCCGACGCCAGCCGGCATTTCGTCTTCAACATCCGTAACAGTGCCTCCGGCCTGATCGAGACCGACGGGGCGGCAACAAAGCTGCTCGCCGGTGCCGATCACGTCCATATCATGGGCTCGTCGCTGTTTTCCGACCGCGCCATCGAGGTGACCTTGTCGGCGATCGAGACGGTGAAGGCGAGCGGCGGAACCGTGTCCTTCGATCCGAACATCCGCCGGGAGATCATACAGGCTTCCGGCATGCGCACGGCGCTCGACCATGTGCTGGAGCGAGCCGACATCTTCCTGCCGAGCGGTGAGGAGCTCTTCCTGTTTTCATCCGCCAGGGACGAGAAGGGCGCGGTCGAGGAATTGCTGGCCCGTGGCCTGTCCTGCATCGTCCTGAAGAAAGGCGCCGCAGGCGCCACCTATCATGATCGCCAGGGCACAATCACCTCACCCGGCTTTGCCGTCGACGAGGTCGATCCGACGGGTGCCGGCGACTGCTTTGGTGCTGCCTTCGTCTCGTTCTGGTTGCGCGGGGCGGCTCCCGCAGACGCATTGCGAATTGCCAACGCCTGCGGAGCGCTCGCCGTCACCCGCAAGGGGCCGATGGAGGGCATTTTCCCGCTTGAAGCGGTCGAGGCCTTCATCGCCACAGGCAAGAACACACAGTGAGTGCCGCGACGCACCGGTTTGCGAATATTGCGGCCAGGCGCACTGCCGGCGAGAGGAGCGGCATCGCCTCGGTCTGCTCGGCGCATCCGCTGGTGATCGAAGCCACCCTGCGCCATGGCGCGGCGTGGGACGCGGATGTGCTGATCGAGGCCACCTGCAATCAGGTCAACCACGAGGGTGGCTACACCGGGATGACGCCGTCCGCCTTCCGCAGCTTCGTCGAGGCGCACGCGCAGAAGGCGGGTTTTTCAATTGATCGCCTGATCCTCGGCGGCGATCATCTTGGACCCAATCCGTGGAAACATATGGCTGCCGCCGCCGCCATGAAGAACGCCGCGGCGATGATCGAGGCCTATGCGAGCGCCGGCTTCACCAAGATGCATCTGGACACGAGCATGGCCTGCGCCGACGATCCAGCCGCACTTGCCGATGAAACCATCGCCGAGCGTGCGGCCGAACTTGCTGAAATCGCCGAGGCGGCGGTCGAGCGCGCCGGCGGCGAAAAGCCCGTCTATATCATCGGCACCGAAGTGCCGGTGCCGGGCGGCGCTCTGGAAGCGCTCGACCACCTACATGTGACCGAGCCCAGCGACGCCTTGCGCACCGTCGAGGTTCACGCTCGAGCGTTTTCCCGCGCCGGCCTCGATGACGCTTTTGCCCGAGCGATCGGCGTCGTCGTCCAGCCCGGCGTCGAGTTCGGCAATACTGAGGTCGTCTCTTATGCGCCGGACAAGGCGGCGGGACTGGTGGCGGTGCTCGACCACATGCCGCAGTTCGTTTTTGAGGCGCATTCGACCGACTACCAGCCGACAGAGGCGCTTACCGCTCTCGTTCGCGACGGTTTTGCCATCCTTAAGGTCGGCCCCTGGTTGACCTTTGCGCTTCGCGAGGCGCTGTACGGGCTCAGCCACATCGCCGATGTGCTCGCGCCGGACCCTTCGCGCGAAAGCCTGCCCGCCGCGATGGAACGCATCATGCTGGCGGCGCCGGACAATTGGCAGAAGTACTATCCCGGCACGCCGGACGAGCAGCGCGTGCAGCGGCATTTTTCGTTCAGCGACCGCATCCGCTATTACTGGCCGACGCCGGACGCGCAACGCGCGACACAGACGCTTCTGGATGTGTTGGGCGAGAAGGATATTCCCCGGCCTCTGATCAGCCAGTATCTGGGGCAACTCGACGCCGAGGTTGCAGAAGGCCGGGTCAAACCGTTCGCGCACGACCTTCTGATCGGAAGCATCACCCGTGTTCTCGACATCTACGCGGACGCGACGGGGGGGCGTCGTTTCGAAAAGGACGCCGCTATCATCAGGCTAACATGTTAGCCTGATGATAGCGCATCGAGGACGGCGTGTTCCGCAGCGCCGGCGGGCTGATCGTGCCGCTGCCGGAAGACGTTCGCTCGGCTGATGCTGCAGGACGCGAACTTGTCTATGGCATCCGCCCCGAACATATCCGTGCAACCGCCGGGGGAACGCCAGGCACGGTCACGCTTCTGGAAGCCAAGGGTTCGGAAATCTTTGCCAAGGTCGACTGCGCCGGCGAGGAAATCTCCCGCCTTTTCCGCGAACGGCTGCCGCTCAAGCAGGGCGCGCCGGTGCGGATCGAGATCGATCGCGCATGCGCCCACCTCTTCGACGCGAAAACCGGTCGGTGTATCTGATCGGCGCGGCCGCAACCGCGCAAGACCGGCTATAAGCATGACGACGCTGATGCGGATGCTCGCGATGCTGTCGGTCGCATCCTTCTTGATCGCCCGAGTGTCCGTGGACCGGGGCCGAAATAGCATGGCGGCGGCCGATGCCACGCTGGTCTGAATTCGACGGCGGCCATGCGGAGTATGCGTTGCTGAAGTCGCTGCTGATCCCGGCCACCCCCACGTACCGCGCTCTTGATACACCGGAATCATCCTCTACTTACTTCCGTGGGTGCCCTGGTCGTGAGTTTGCCTGGGGCAACGGCGGTTGCGCCGTTCTGACTGCATGCCGCGGAAGGACGGTGGGACCGACGCGCTTATGGAGGCCGTCGTGCGTCAATTCCCTAGATCCAATTGGACATATTTCGCATTCGCTTGCGCTATCGCGGTAGCTTGCGCAGGAACTGCAGCTGGCGCCAAGAGCGGCGGAGGGCATGGCGCTGGCGGCCAGCACGGCGGAGGCCATGGCGCTGGCAACCACAATGGCGGAGGCCATGGTGCTGGCAGCCATCACGGTGAAGGCCGAAAAGGTGGCGCCCGCAAAGGAGTTGGCGCCAATCCTAGCGATACACCGGTGGACGTGGACGAGACCAGCACTGCGGCCGCCACTGCCGTCAACGTCGACCTGTCCGTAGAGGCCGGACAGTCGCTCGGGCTCCCGTCCGCGCTCCGTCCTTCTGACAAGAGTCCATCAACCGCCAGTCCAGGCAAAGCGATGCCGGGCGTCCCGAATGAAGTCGTTCGCGCCTGCCGCGAAGCAATCGAGGTGGCCGCCGCTCCGTTTGGCGCGACCAGTGTGCGCGTCAGCAGCGCAGGCTTCATACGTCAGTTGAGCCCAGATATGATTTCGGCTCCCATCAAGGTCAGCATCGACTATGGAAGGCGAAGCAAAGTGGAGACGCGGCAGGCGCCGATCAAATGCGAATTGAACGCGAAAGGCAGAGTGACCGGGCTGGTATAGCGAATCGCGCCACTCGCCGGCGAGAGCAGGAGGTATTGCGAGAGGGGCGCAACGCAGTAATCTCAAGGAGCCTGGCGTTCAACAGGAGAACTGCGCAGTCCGTTCATTCCAACGTCAGGTATCTGGCCTGAGGGAATTGGGAAGCGGGATAGAACGCACCCGGGCAACCCGCGACGGGTTGCGAACCCTGCTGCGTGCAGTCTTCTGGCTGACAGCCTTCACCCGGCCGGTAGCGGCTGCTGCGCGGCCAGCGCGCGGCTTCCGCGGCTGCTCCATCTGCGCGCTGCGACGTTCAGCCTTGAGCCTGTCATTGTCCGCGCGCGCTGCGGCCAGTTCGCGGGCAAGGGAAACAGCGGCTTCACGCTGTTTGTCCAGCGCCTCCTTCAGCCTGGCGATCTGTACCAAAAGTGCGCGGGCGGCGTCGCGCTCGAGGCGAGCTTTGTCGAGGTCTTCATGGGCCGAGAATACCGCAGCGCGTTCTTCTGCCAGAGCCTGCGCTGTCTCGGCTGCGGTCTGCTCGGCACGCTCTCTCGCTGCGACTGCTCCGGTTCGTTCCTGCTCAGCCGCGTCCGCGCGCTTCACGAGCGCGGCCTTGGCCAGTTTCATTCCGGCGAGATCGCCACGAAGGTCCTCTGATTTCCGGCGCTCGTCTTCGAGCTTTCCGTTCGCTTGCGCCAGCGAAGCCTTGGCCTTGTCGCGATCCTCGGCGGCCTCGGCCTCAAGCTGTTCAATCTGTACCCGTGCTCGCGATAGATCGCGCGTCAGCCGTTCGGTTCGCTGACGCTCCAGATGAGCAGCCGGCATTTCCGTAAGGACATAGTTGGTGGCTTCGCGCAGCAGCTCGCGGGCATCTCTGGCAATGCGCCGCAATCCGTCAAGTGCGCGCGCTGCCTCAAGCTCGTTGCGCAACTGTTCCTCGCGTGCCTTGTCGGCTGCTGCCAGGCTTGTCCTCAGAGAATTGATCTGCTTGTGCGACTCGAGAAGCGCTCTCTGCAAAGCGGCGCTCCTGGCGCGCTCGCCTTCCGTCACCCGGTGCTCCTGGCCGGCCGGTTCCCTCACAGCAGCTGCCTGAGCACCAGTTGCCCCCAATTGCGCTCGCGTAGCCGTAGGCTCCGGGCTGAGCAATTCGACACTCGTGCGCTCGTCTCCGTGGGCTGGCTGGTCTGGTGCAGCACTCGCCTGAAGCTCGAAGGGGCGCGAACGGTCTCGATAGACATAGCCTGAAGCCAGCGAAATGGCGGGGCCGCTTTCGACCCAGGTTTGTCTCGTCATCGCATAGCCAAGCGGCACGGCCAGACAGATGGCGGCAAGGCCCAAGCGGTACACAAGGCCGATCGGCCTTCCAACGCGAGGGGAGGCCGCAGTTTTGGCGGTCGGGCTTTGAGCCTTAACCTTGAAACCGCGACGCGCCGGACTGGCCAACTGAGCGACCTCGAGCGGGAAAGCCATATGACGCAATTGGTCCCATGCTGACCCGCAAATCTGCTTCCCACGTTTCGCGACGACGAGTTCTGTCAGCATACGGCTCGAAGCCATCAACATTGGATTACTCGGAGCCGCAAGTTTAGCCGCCACCTGCCTGCAGACATAATCAGCGATTTCCCTGATCAATGTCGCAAATCGGCTGGATCGTGGTATGCCCGTAGCGGAAGCGAAAGCGGTAGTCGGGTTCACCGACGATCTCTCGCAAGGTTCGGAGATCACGTCAAAATACTCGACTCGCACCCCAAACCGAAGGCAATTGGCACCCTGAGGACGAACATCCAGGCCTGCCGTGTCGGAGGGGACGGCAGGCTGAGAAGAAGAAGAAGAAGCAGGCTCGGTCGCGAGGTCGACCGGACTTTCCCAATCCCAAGAGGACCCCTCGGGGGCATCGAAGATGCCTTCGCTCAGGTCCTGATCTGGTTCCCCGCGACGCCGTTGCACAGCGATAAGGATATGCCGGAGCACAAGATAGACGCCCACGGATGCGAGCGTTGCTATCCCACCCAGGACGGTGAGAGCTGCGTAGTTTGCGTAAATTTCGGCAAGGTGATCTGGCATTGCCGTGCCCGTGCGTTGTTGTGTGTACTCTCAAGCTCGTGAAGCGGTGTTTTGTCCCTTGCCTTGGTGCTGACTAAAGCCCTTGATCGCTGTCAAAGCTTTCACTTTCCTCGAGGTCCCTCCAAATGATCCAATTGTTGTTGCATGGCGGAGCGCCTGTCGCGCTGATAGACATGCCGGCGCAGATGACTTCCGTTTGAAGCCGCCGATTGTCGACCGCCAAGGTCGTCCAGGCTCTGAAAGCCGACTTGCACCTCTGTACCTCAATGTCCCGTGAGTTCTCCCACACGGTGCGGATCGTTCGCTAATTCCAGCTCTGGTCGGCCCTTCCGACTTTAAGCTAGGTCACAGACCTTCTGGGTCAACTGTCGCTCACTTCGGCCATGCAAAACGGCTATCGTAGCGCCCGCTGGAAAGTGATCTTTCCTTCCTGAAGGCAATGCCGTGCTTGGACACTGGAAATGCTAATCGAAAACTTAATGCGTTGGGACTGGTGAGATCATGATCGGGAGACCTTTTTTCGCAATCGCGTCTGTCTTCTCGCTGGCCGCGGGAGCCAGTCATGTCGCCGCTGCTTCCATGGAAGCTTTGCAGGGCGCATGGACGATGAACGGTCAAAAAGGGTGATCATTTCTCCGTCCGGCTGAATTGTTCGGATGCAATCCTGTTCAGCAGTTTTTCGGTATCGTTTCGTGTCCTCGACAAGACGCATTCGAGCGCTTCGATCCTCAATTTCCCGAGATGCCAGTCATTTACTACAAGTGCGAGCCCTGAATGTCGCACCTGCCCGGCTCCAAGATTTTCCATTAGGTCGAGGGCAAGGCCCGGAGTCGGTCCCGCCGTGCCTCTATGGGGCCTGGGCCGACGTCGGAATGCCCTACGATGGCGTCTTGCAGGGCAACATCGGTTTCTTCAAAGTAGGGCAACAACGGACATAGATGTCGTTGCTCGCCGATTTGACCGGAAAGTTAACAGCACAATGCCACTCACCATTCGACGATTGGAAGCCAGGAATCTGGCGCGCCCGGCACGACGTCTTGGAGATCTGACGGCGATGTTTGTCCTGATTGCCGGGCCGCTCGTCTTTGGTGTCGTCCTCCTGTTGGCCGGTCCGGCACATGCGCAGGCGCCGGCGACCGCCCCTCCTGAAAGGGTCAAACAGCTGTTCGAGCTTCTCGACGATCCGTCAGTGAAGGCCTGGGTGGCCGAACAACGAAATCACGATACCGGCTCAACGGGAGCGCCTGCAGAGACAGGAGCTTCGCCGAGCGACGCATCGTCCGGCGCCGTGGCCGCATCAGGCCAGATGAATACGATGGCGTCCTCGACGCTCGATCGGGTCAGGCATCATATCGAAAAAATCGTGCAAACTTTGCCCCTGCTGCCAAGCCAGTTCGCGCGCGTTCGGGCACAGACCATGGAGGATATGTCCAGCAAGGGGGCTGCTAGCGTATTTATGCTGATTGCGATGTTCATCGCTGCCGGCCTGGCGCTCACTTGGACAACGTACAAAGTCACCCGTCCATTTCGTCTTTGGGTTATCGCGCAACCGAAAGATACGCCCGTCGGGCGAGCCAAGAAGATTGGTGGCCGCCTGCTTTATTCCAGCATGCTGATCGTCTCGTTCGCGTTGGGCAGCGCCGGCGCGTTCATGTTGTTCGACTGGCCAATGCTTATCCGCGAGATTGTACTGACATTTCTGATGGCGGCAGTCGTTACATGGGGTGTGCGCATGTACGTCATGGCCATGCTCGTCCCTTCCTTCATGAACGTCGAGAACGCCGTCGAGGTTCGTGCTTTGCCGATCACCAACGAAGCGGCTGACCATTGGTCCTATTGGCTACCCCGGATCGTCGGCGTCTTCGCCTTCTTCGGCGCCGCGTTTATCCTCTTGCCAGGTCTCGGCATCGATCAGGACGGAATGATGGTCCTGGCAGTGGGCGCCGATTTCGTACTGCTGTTGCTCTTGCTGCTTGCCGTTTGGCGTCGGCCAAGAACGCAGCGAGACGGGGACCAAAGTGGTCACACGGGAGCGACATGGTTGTTGACCGCTTATTTCGTCCTTCTGTTCCTGCAACGCAACGCCGGCCTTTATATAATCTTCTGGTTTACCTTCGCCGCATTCTTCCTGCCTTTGGCAATCGTGCTGACGCAGCGCGGGGTTAATTTCGTCCTGCGGCCGGGTTCTGAAGATGCCGGCCGGCCTACGATCCCGGCGGTGACGATCGCTGTCATCGATCGCGGCATCCGAATGATTTTGATCCTGGCGGCGGCTTACTTTCTCGCGCGTGTCTGGGGCCTGAACATGCAATCCATGCAGGATAGCAATGCGACCGCGGCGTTCATATTGCGCGGCTTGATCAATGTCGTGGTCATAGCCCTCGCAGCCGATTTCGGCTGGTCGATCATCAAAGCCTTGATCGAACGAAAGCTGGGCATTGAAACACCGCACCCTGTGATCAGCGACGAGGACGTGCCGATCCTCGATCCGCAGCAGGCGCGGCTGCGCACGCTCTTGCCGATCCTCCAGAACATGCTGCTCGCATTGATCATCGTGATGGCGGTGCTGATGATGCTGGCCTCGATGGGTATCCAGATCGGTCCACTGATCGCCGGTGCTGGCGTCGTTGGTGTCGCTGTGGGATTTGGCGCACAAACCGTCGTTAAGGACGTCATTTCAGGCGTGTTTTTTCTGCTCGATGACGCGTTTCGTGTCGGCGAATATATTTCCTCGGGCAATTACAAGGGTACTGTGGAAAGCTTTTCGCTGCGCTCGGTGAAGCTGCGCCACCATCGCGGTCCGCTGTTCACAATACCTTTCGGTGAACTCGGGGCAGTCCAGAACCAGAGCCGTGACTGGGTTATCGACAAATTCAACATCACCGTCGGCTATGACACCGATATCGACTTCGCTCGCAAGCTGATCAAGCGGATCGGCCTCGAACTGGCGGAAGATCCCGAGTTCAAACACTGGGTGATCGACCCGATCAAGATGCAGGGCGTACAGGAGTTCGGCGAGTACGGCATCGTATTGAGGGTCAAGGCCACAACCAGACCGGGAGGCGCCTTCGGTATGAAACGCAAATTCTATGTACGCCTGCGCCAAGTCTTCAAGGAGCAGGGTATCGAACTCCCATTTCCGACCGTCCATGTTCAGGGGCTGCAGAACCCGCATGAAGCAGAGAATGCGCCGTTGGAGATCACACCCGAGTTGAAAATGGCTGTGGCGCAGTCGCACACCAATCGGCGCAGAAAAAAAGCTAGCACAACGGAGTAGGAAAGCTGCGAGATGCAACAAGCTCCGAACAAGCTGTCATCGTGGCACAGGCCCACAATGTTACCGTCATTACGTCGCATGCCGGATTCAGAGGCGTGGAAATGAGGCACGCTTAATCACTGGAGATCAGCCTAAGCGCGAAGAGTCTCCCGAGACGGGTCGTAAAAACTTTCTTTGCGGAAACAGAGACCAGTCGGCCGGCTCTGCCCGATTGTCGGAGAAATCCCTAGCTAACCCACGGATATGTCAACTGAATTCCGAGCCTGCTGATTTGGGCCGTTTTTGCTGTGACTGAGTGGTGATCCCGACAGGAATCGAACCTGTGACCTACAGATTAGGAATCTGCCGCTCTATCCTACTGAGCTACGGGACCACGCGGCCCGACACATAGCCGCTTCGGATCGTTTCGCCAAGAGGCAGGTTTGGCGCAGATCGGTCGGTTGCGAGTGGATCGCAAAGAAACCTGGGGATAGCGGAACTTCGGACCACCACGCGCTTTAGTGTGCCGAAGGAGATGTCGCATGAGCGCCACGAAAGAGTTCTTTGAAACTTGGCTCCAGGAGAACGTCGGCGACCTGCCCGCTGAAAGCGAAGTGAGCGTGGCGGTCCTGGCTCAGCAATTCGAGCAAGATGCCGACGCGGCCGGCTACGGTCACGAGGTACGCGAAGACGAGATCGGCGACATCGAAGAGGCCATCGAGAGAGCTCTGCACAAGGCCCGGACAGGCGAACAGCCACAGGCTACGGACCCGGCCGAAGAGAGTGATCTGGCGCCCGTCATGGAGGCGCTGAAGGTCGACGACCCAAAGAGCGGCCCGTAGCGATCCAGGCAACATCGGTTAGTAGCCGGCGGATGACCAGCGGTTGCGGCTCTCCCCTTCCACTCTACATGACCAGACATGATAGATGCCAAACACATCACACTCGGCGTTGTAATCGGCGTGGCAATCGGCGTCGCGTTGGACAACATCATTGCGGGTATAGGGATCGGCATTGCGCTAGGCATTGCCTTCGGTCTTGCGCGGAAGCCGTCCGGTCGGAAGTGACGATCGGAGCATCGCCACGTCCTGAGCTCGATGGCCTTGTCGCCATCTCAAAATCGCAGCAGCGCACCCTCAGGTCAAGCAAGGACGGGCTCAGGCACATTCATCAGGCCGCCAGCGCCGTCTCCGCCAGCTTCACCCAATAGCTCATCCCGTGCGGGATGACCTCGTCATTGAAGTCGTAGGCCGGGTTGTGCAGACCGGCGGTGTCGCCATTGCCGATGAAGATAAAGGCGCCAGGCCGCGCCTCCAGCATGTAGGAGAAGTCCTCGCCGCCCATCACCGGCTGAATGGCACGGTGCACATGGGCCTCGCCGGCGATATCAGCCGCGACGTCACTGGCAAAGACTGTCTCTTCCGCATGGTTGTAGGTGACGGGATAGTTGGCATTGTAGTCGACCTCGATCGTCGCGCCGAAGGCCGCGCCCACTCCCTCACAGATGGCGCGCACGCGCTCTTCGGCCTTCCTGGCGACCTCCTTCTTCAGCGTGCGCACGGTGCCGGCGATCTCGGCGCTCTCAGGGATGACGTTGTAGGCGTCGCCGGCGTGGAACTTTGTCACCGACACCACGACAGCCTCGACCGGATCGGTGCTGCGCGAGGCGATCGTCTGCAGAGCGCCGACGAGCTGGCTGGTGATGACGATCGGGTCGATCGTGCCGTGCGGCATCGCCGCATGCCCGCCCCGGCCCTTGACGGTGATGGTGAATTCGGCGGTTGCCGCCATGATCGGGCCCGGCTTGATCGCAAACTGGCCGACTGGCAGGCCCGGCATGTTGTGCATTCCGAACACCTTGGAGATGCCGAAGCGCTCCATCATGCCGTCCTTGACCATTTCGTTGCCGCCGCCGCCGCCTTCTTCGGCGGGCTGGAAGATCACCGCGACGGAACCGGCGAAATTGCGCGTCTCAGCGAGATATTTGGCAGCACCCAAGAGCATCGCGGTGTGGCCGTCATGGCCGCAAGCGTGCATCTTGCCCGGAACGGTCGAGGCGTAGGATTTGCCGGTGATCTCATTGAGCGGCAGCGCGTCCATGTCGGCGCGCAGGCCGATGGTCGTGCCTTCGCCCAGGCGGCCGCGGATGATGCCGACGACGCCGGTCTTGCCAAGCCCGGTCACCACGTCGTCGCAACCGAAGGCGTTCAGCTTCTCGGTGACGAAGGCGGCGGTCTTGAAGACGTCGAAATTCAGCTCTGGCGTCCGGTGCAGATGGCGACGCCAGCCGGCGACCTCGTCTTGCATTTCGGCGGCGCGGTTGAGGATCGGCATGATGGTTCCATCTCGCTGTTGGAGCAGACGAGTTCTGCCTGCTGCTTTATAATTGTGCCTGATGTTTTACAATTGTCATTCAGGCACTTTGCCATCTTGACGTCACATAGGCTAAATAGCACCGCAAGATTGCGATCCGGATAGAGGGCCGGATCACCATGCTGGCGATCGCGTAACAAATCTTACGGAGCCAGAGGCGACTGCGGCAAGAGGCGATTTCGGATTCCACCATGCGGTACAGGCATTTCCCTAGACTATTGCTGGCGGGCGCCGTGGCGCTTCCGGTGCTGGCCGGACCGGCTCTCGCCAATCCGACGATTGTGTTCGACCTGGAGAATGGCAAGATTCTCCAGCATCAGGAGGCTTTCAAGCGCTGGTATCCTGCCTCGCTGACCAAGCTGATGACCGCCTATGTGACGTTCCGTGCGATCGCGGCCGGCGAGGTCAAGCTCGATTCGCCGATCAAGGTCACGAAACGTTCGGCCAGCGAGCCGCCGAGCAAAATGGGCTTCAAGGCGGGCTCGGTCATGCGGCTCGACAATGCGCTGAAGATAATGCTGGTCAAGTCGGCCAACGACGTTGCCATGGCCGTCGGCGAGAACATCGGCGGTTCGCAAGCCGCTTTTGCCGAACGCATGAACACCGAGGCGCGCCGGCTCGGCATGACCGGATCGCATTTCGTCAACCCGAACGGGCTCTTTTCGCCGGACCAGTATACGACGGCGCGCGACCTCGGCTTGCTGGTGATGGCGATCCGCACGGAGTTTCCGCAATATGCCGGATGGTTCTCGATCGAGGGCCTCGCTGTCGGCAAGAAGCAGATCTCGAACTACAATCTTCTGATCGGCCGCTATCCGGGCGCCGACGGCATGAAGACGGGCTTCGTCTGTTCCTCGGGCTACAACATGATCGGCTCGGCAACGCGTAACGGCCGCACGCTGGTCGCGGTGGTGCTCGGCGAACAGTCGACCATCACCCGTGCCGAGACCGCGGCGAGATTGCTCGACCAGGGTTTCGCCGCGCCTGAGCCGAGCTGGGTCACGGTCGCGGCACTGCCTGCCTATGGCGACACGACATCGGTCAACGACATGCATGACGAGCTTTGCAAGAAGAAGCCGGCTAAGGAGCAGTCGGAAGCTGCCGTCCCCGTCGGCGATAAGGATGCGCCAAAATCGCCCTATCGGGAAAAGCTCGACCACGTACCGACATTGGTCGCCGTCGGCCTTGGCGGCGCCACCGGGCCGAAGCCGAAGGCGATGCTCGATGCATCGGGCCGGGAATATGCCGACGTGCCGCTGCCGAGCTGGCGCCCCGACCTGCCGACGCCGCCCGGTGCCGAGCCGACAGTTATCGGTTCCGCCACGGCGGCCAAAGACGGCCAGCCCGCCAAGGCCTTGAACTAGCCTGATGAGCAGCGGCTTTCCCATCCCTGTCTCGGTGCTGACCGGCTTTCTCGGCGCCGGCAAGACGACGCTGCTCAACCGGCTGCTCAGGGATCCCGCGCTCGCCGACACCGCGGTCATCATCAATGAGTTCGGCGAGGTGGCAATCGACCATCTCCTGGTCGAACAGGCTTCGGACGGCATCATCCAGCTCTCCGACGGCTGCCTTTGCTGCACGGTGCGCGGCGAACTGGTCGATACGCTGGCCGATCTCGTCGACCGGCTGCAGACCGGCCGCATCGCCCGGCTTGCCCGCGTCGTCATCGAAACCACCGGCCTCGCCGATCCGGCGCCGGTGCTGCAGTCGATCATGGCGCATCCGGCGCTGGTCCAGGCTTTTCGGCTCGACGGCGTCATCACGCTGGTCGATGCAGTCAACGGCAATGCGACGCTCGACGCCCATGTCGAGGCGGTGAAGCAGGCGGCCGTCGCCGACCGCATCGTGCTGACGAAAGCCGATCTGGCCACCGATTCGCGCGATGTCGCGGCCTTGCGGGCACGGCTGCGACAGATCAATCCGGGTGCGGAGCTGCTCGATGCCGGCGACAGGAGGACCGATGTCGCGGCACTGTTTGATTGCGGCCTCTACAACCCAGCCACCAAGTCCGCCGATGTGCAACGCTGGCTCGGCGAGGACGCCGCCCATGATCACCACCATCATGACGACCACGGCGACCATGACCATGACCACGACCATCGGCACGATTCCCGCGTGCGCTCCTACTCGCTCGTTCATGACGGGCCGGTGCCGTTTTCGGCAATCGAGATGTTCCTCGACCTGTTACGGTCGGCACATGGCGAGCGCCTGCTGCGCATGAAAGGCGTCATCGAATTGCTGGAAGACCCGTCGCGGCCGCTGGTCGTCCACGGCGTGCAAAAAGTCCTGCATCCGCCGGCGCGGCTGCCGTCTTGGCCGGACGGCCAACGCGGCACGAGGCTGGTGCTGATCACGCTCGACATGCCGGAGGATTACGTCCGCCGGCTGTTTGCCGCCTTCACCAACCGGCCGTCGATCGACACACCCGACCGCGCAGCGCTGGAAAACAACCCGCTGGCCATTGCCGGGCGGTAGGCCGGTCTCTGTCGTCAATTCGGAAGCGCGAAAACTGCCGGCGTCAGGCGCTATTACCGCGCTCGACCAGAAAACGATGGCCGCCGGAACTCGGCGAAGTTTCAAGCAACTGGTGGCCGGCATCGGAGCAGAAGGCGGGAATGTCGATGACGGCCAGTGGGTCAGTGGTCTCCAGCCAGAGCCTGCTGCCTGGCCTCATCGCAGCCAGCCGCTTTTTTGCTTTCAGCACAGGCAAGGGGCAGTTCAGGCCCTTGAGGTCATAGACGGAAGTAGGCTTGGCCAAGCGAGAACCTCAGCCGCCGAACATGCCGAGCAGCTTGTTCTTCAGCTTTGTCACCCTGTTTTCATTGGCATTCGCCGCCTGCGTTTCGGCCGCGGCGACCTCTGGCGGCGGCGCGATCGTCGCGGTAGCGACAGGCGCTTCGGCCCCCGAGGCTATGGCATCCCCTTCTTCGGCCAGCGAATTAATCTTGGCCACTTCCTTTTCGGCCGCGGCCTGGGCCTTGGCCGCCTCTTTCTCGACCTTGGCCGCTTCTATGGCGGCAAGCCGTTGCTCCTCGGCCTTCTGCTTGGCGGCCTTTTCCGCATCGAGCGCGGCCATCTTGCGGCCGGCCGGCGAATCGATGCGGCCCATGCGCGCCGTGGCCGTCAACGAGCCGTCGGCGTTGAGCGACGGCGGCTCGATCGGCACGCGTTCGCCACGGGCGCGCTTCTTGGACCATTCGGAAACGATGCTGGCTTCCTTGATCCCGGCAATGGTCGGCTTGGGGGCCGGCACGCTGGCCTTGACCGCGCCGTTGAAGGCCGCTTCGTAGGTGCTCTGGTAGGCATTGAAGGCGCTCTTCAGCGAATCCGGCTGCGTCGTCGCAGGGCAGGCGCCGGTCGGATCGAACGTCGCGCCGTCGGCCGCGACCTGGTTGAAGACGTAGCGCTTCTCGCAGACGTCGACCTTTGGCGGCACCTTGGTGATCTCGAAATTGTCGTAGCCGACCTTCAGCATCTTCCAGAATTCGTAGTTCGGATCTTTGCGATAGCGCGCCATGTTGGCGGCGGTCATGCGGAACGGAAAAGCCTGGATCTGGAATTCGGTCTGCCCGCCCTGGAAAGCGTCGCGGCCGAAGGCGTAGATTTGCTCGATCTGCGCGTCCGTCATCGAATAGCAGCCCGACGACGAGCAGGCGCCATGGACCATCAGATGGGAACCGGTGCGGCCATTGGCGCGATCATAGGCGTTGGGATAGCCGATGTTGAAGGCAAGGTGGTAGTTCGACCGCGGATTCATCTGCGCCGGGCGGACCGTATAGAAGCCTTCCGGCGCTTGGCGGTCGCCTTCGGTGTATTTGGGACCCAGCTTGCCCGACCATTTGCAGATGTCGTAGCTGGCGACCAAGTCGTAGCGGCCGTTGGTCTTGGCCTTCCAGATTTCGAGCTTGCCTTCTTCCTTGAAGATGCGGGCCATCACCGGCGAGGTGCGGGTCATGCCCTTGGCCTTCATGCTGGCCAGGATCTTGTCGGGCAGCGGCTTGCTGGCCTGGGGAGCGAAATCCTTCATCGAAGAATCGGTGCAGCCGGCGACGCCAATCGCGGCAATCAGAAGTCCGGTGCGGGCAAGCTTGGCAAACATGATTATGGCTATGTCTTTTCTTTCGGACCACAGGCATCAGCGCCATCAGGTCCAACCCTAAGCCCGTTAACCTTGAAAATTCCTTACCGCAAGCGCTGGGCGCATCCCCTTACGGCAATTTGATTGAACCGAATGCCGCGGCATTTTTGTGGCGGACGTGCTCAATCTAGCCATATTGCGGCGCTGAAGACTATTGGCGCTAAAGGTTTCGCCCCATAGCCAGGTACTTCTCGCGGCGCTGCTCACGAAAATCGGTATTAGCTCCGGAGAACTCCTTCATCGTTTTGGCGATGAGGTCGCCGGTCGCGGCGATGACCGCTTCCGGGCCACGATGGGCGCCGCCCAGCGGTTCGGGCACGATGGCATCGATGATCTTCAGCTCCAGCAAATCTTGGGCGGTGATCTTCATGTTGGTCGCCGCATCCTTCGAGCGGGTGGTGTCGCGCCACAGGATCGAAGCGGCGCCTTCCGGCGAGATCACCGAATAGATGGCGTGCTCGAGCATGTAGACGCGGTTAGCGGTGGCGATCGCGATGGCGCCGCCCGAGCCGCCTTCGCCGATGACCACCGAGATGGACGGTACTTTCAGGCCGAGACAGGCCGATGTCGAGCGGGCAATGGCTTCCGCCTGGCCGCGCTCCTCGGCGTTGACGCCAGGATAGGCGCCAGCCGTATCGACCAGCGAAAGCAACGGGATATTGAAGCGGTCGGCGAGTTCCATCAGCCGCACCGCCTTGCGGTAGCCCTCCGGTCGCACCGAGCCGAAATTGTGCTTCAGCCGGCTGGCCGTATCCGAACCTTTTTCCTGGCCGATGATCGCCACCGGCTCGCCGCGAAAGCGGGCAAAGCCGCCGACGATCGCCTGATCCTCGCCGAAATTGCGGTCGCCGGCGAGCGGCGTGAAATCGTTGAACAGGCCCTTGATGTAGTCGACGCAATGCGGCCTGTCCGGATGGCGGGCCACCTGCACCTTCTGCCACGGCGTCAGTGCCTTGTAGATGTCGCGCAGCGCGTCGCGCACGCGCTTCTCGAGACGGCTGATCTCATCGCCGACATCGACCGCCTCGCCATTCTCGGCGAGCTTCTTCAGCTCGAGGATCTTGCCTTCGAGATCGGCGACCGGCTTTTCGAAATCGAGGTAATTGTACATTCTTGAGCGGACCGATAGATCGGAAGGCAATGACTGGCGAAACCTAGGAAATAGAGGCTCCGGGCGGCGGGACGTCGTCCTCACATAGCGATATGACGCCTAGTCGGCAAGCGGATGATGCTCGTTGACCAGCCGCACCAGCCGCTCCTCCAGCACATGCGTGTAAATCTGCGTCGTTGAAATATCGGCATGGCCAAGCAACTGCTGCACGGCCCTGAGATCGGCGCCGTTCTGCAGGAGATGGCTGGCGAAAGCATGGCGCAGCACATGCGGCGATATTTTCGCCGCTGAGATGCCGGCCCGCGCGGCAAGGCCTTTCAGCTCGCGTGCGAAGACCTGCCTGGAGAGATAGCCGCTATCGCCTGCTGCCGGAAACAGGAACGGGCTGTCTGCGAGAGCCGGCACTGTTGCGCGGGCAGCGAGCCAGGCTCGCATCGCCAGGCGCGCCTTTGCCGACAGCGGCACCATGCGTTCCTTGTCACCCTTGCCGCGCACCATGAAGAAACGATCGTCGCGCAACGCCACCGTCACCGGCAGGCCGACCAGTTCGGAAACGCGCAGGCCGGTGGCGTAGAGCATCTCGACCAGCGCATGCAGGCGCAGCGCCGCCAGACTGTCGCCGTCGTTCAGTGAGGCTTCACTTGCCTCTTGTGCTGCACGGTCGATCAGCCGGCCGGTATCGGCCTCGCTCATCGTCTTCGGCAGCGGCCGGCCCTTCTTCGGACTGTCCAGGGTTCCGATCGGGTCGTCGCCGCGCAGGCCCTCGGCGTAAAGGAACTTGAAGAACTGGCGGATCGCCGACAGTTTGCGCGCCTGCGAGGTGGCGGCAAAACCGCGTGCGGCGATATCGTCGAGATAGGCGCGGATATCGACCGCGGCGGCACCGGCAAGCCCGCCGTCGATCTCGACTGACGCGTCTTCGAGGTCGCGGCGATAGCTGGAAAGCGTGTTTTCCGCCGCACCGCGCTCGGCGCTCATCATTTCCAGAAAGGCTTCGATGCGGGCCGCGCTGTTCATTTCTTTTTGGTCAATTTTTCTTTTGGGTCAATTTTTCTTGGGGTTCAGCTTTTCGGGAGGGATGCGCACGCTCATTTCGGCCTTTCTTGGCTCGACAAACATCGCCAGAGCGAACATCGCGCCATAGACAATGCCGGCCAGAATCGTGAGCGTCACGACAAAGCGAAACAGTGTCGGCATCAATTTTCGCCCGTCTTCTTGTTCTGCGTTTCCAAACCCTGTGCCTTTATGAGACGCCAATCCGGCCAATTCAAGGACGAAGCGCGCACCACACCCGGGCGCGCCACGCTTGACGCAAACAGGCTTTTGATGTCGATACGCCGGCAAAGAGGGTCATAAGCAGGCATTCGTGGACTGGTTCATGAATGCCTGTTTAGATTCTTTGGTTTGTCGCAGGGTCTTGTCGCAAAACCGCGGGATATTTTTGCCGAACCTGCTTAGAAACATCATGGTGTTATGAACGCGCTACCAGCAAATCCTCCTGATGAGAGCTATGCCGCGCTGCTCGATCGGCTGGGCAGCCGTTCCATCGTCTTTGTCGGGCTTATGGGTGCCGGCAAGACGGCGATCGGCCGCAAGGTGTCGGCGATGTTGGGGCTGCCTTTCATCGACAGCGACCAGGAAATCGAAAGCGTGTCGCGCATGAGCGTCCCGGAACTGTTCGAGCGCTATGGCGAGCCCGAGTTTCGGGCGCTGGAGCAGCGCGTCATCCTGCGCGTGCTGGAACATGGCCCGCAGGTGCTGTCGACGGGTGGCGGCGCGTTCATGAGCGCGCAGACGCGGGAAGCCATTGCCGGCCATGGCGTGTCGGTATGGCTGAAGGCCGAGATCGACCTCTTGATGGACCGCGTTTCCAAGAAGCAGAACCGGCCGCTCCTCAAAAGCGCCGACCCACGCGCCGTAATCGAGCGGTTGATGGCCGAACGCTATCCGGTCTACGCAACCGCCGATGTCACCGTGCCGACCCGCGACGATCGCAAGGAGGTCATTGCGGCCGAGGTGGTGGGCGCGCTTTGCGGGTATTTCGGCGTTGGCGCCGCGACAGGCGAGGTGCGATCGTGAGCATCAATGCGACAGTCACTGTCGAAGTCGGGCTCGGCGATCGTGCCTATGACATTTTGATCGGCTCCGGCCTGCTTTCGCGCGCCGGCACCGAGATTTCGCGCCGCCTGCCTGGCACGCGCGCCGCGGTGGTCACCGACGTCAATGTCGCCGCAGCACATCTCGATGCGTTGAAGGCCGGCCTTGAAAAGGGCGGCATCCAGCCTGCAGTCATCACGCTGCCGGCTGGGGAAAAGACCAAGAGTTTCACGCATCTCGAGGAGGTGGTGGACGGCGTTCTGGCGGCCAGGCTTGAGCGCGGCGATGTCGTCATCGCACTCGGCGGCGGCGTCATTGGCGATCTGGCCGGATTTGCCGCCGGGATCGTCCGCCGCGGCATGAATTTCGTGCAAATCCCGACTTCGCTGCTGGCGCAGGTCGACTCTTCGGTTGGCGGCAAGACCGGCATCAACAGTGCGCGCGGCAAGAACCTCGTCGGCGTCTTCCATCAGCCGAGGCTGGTGCTGGCCGACACCGAAGTGCTCGACACGCTGCCGATCCGGGAATTCAGGGCCGGTTATGCCGAACTCGCCAAATATGGGCTCATCGACCGTCCCGACTTCTTTGCCTGGCTGGAGGAAAACTGGGGCCAAGTGTTTGCCGGCGGCCCGAAGCGAGCCGAGGCCATCGCCGAAGCCTGCCGCGCCAAGGCCGATGTCGTCGCCCGCGACGAGTTCGAGACCGGCGACCGCGCGCTGCTCAATCTCGGCCACACGTTCGGCCATGCACTCGAGGCCGCCACCAGCTATGACAGCGCCCGTCTCGTTCACGGCGAAGGGGTCGCCATCGGCATGGCGCTGGCTTATCGCTTTTCGTCCCGCCTCAATCTGGCAAGTCCCGACGATGCGGCGCGCGTCGAGGCGCATCTCCGCGCCGTCGGCCTGCCCTGGCGCATGGCCGACATTCCGGGCGAATTGCCTGATTCCGAGGCACTGCTGGCCTTCATCACCCAGGACAAGAAGGTCTCGCGCGGCACCCTGACCTTCATCCTGACACGTGGCATCGGTCAGGCTTTCGTCGCCAGGGACGTGCCGGCGTCGGAAGTCCTGTCGTTTCTGAAGGAGAATCATCCGGATCCGCAGGAAAGCCATTCGGGTCGACAGAAAAGCCACCCGGAATGAACGAGGCCGGCTGGATCGTCGCTGCCGTCCTTGCCGGGCTCGGCCTTATCGCTTTCGTCTTTCGCAAGCGCCTGCTCGCCGCCTTCGGCCATGAACTACGGCGCATCGAGCCGCAGCGTTCGAACCATGATGAATCGCGCGGCGCCGTCGACGATTTTCCTCGCGACGGGCAGATGGCGCGTGAAGATCGCGCCCGCATCGGCCGTCTGTCCGATCTCGATGAACTCGAAGTGTCCGATGTTATGGTCCATCGCACCAACATGCGCTCGGTCAATGCCGACAATCCGCCGGAAGCGCTGGTGCGCGAGATCCTGCAGAGCCCGCATACCCGCATGCCCTTGTGGAAGGGCTCACTCGACAACATCGTCGGCGTGCTGCATGCCAAGGACCTGTTGCGCGCGCTGAACGATGTCGGCAACGACTTTTCCCAGATCGACGTGATGAAGATCGCGACAAAACCGTGGTTCGTGCCCGACACCACGACGCTGCAGGAACAGCTCAAAGCCTTCCTGCGCCGCAAGGCGCATTTCGCCATCGTCGTCGACGAATATGGCGAGGTCGAGGGGCTGGTGACGCTGGAGGATATCATCGAGGAGATCGTCGGCGAAATCGCCGACGAGCACGATGTCGACATCCAGGGCGTCAAGCAGGAAGCCGACGGCTCCGTCGTCGTCGACGGCACTGTGCCGATCCGCGACCTGAACCGGGCGCTCGACTGGGACTTGCCGGACGAGGAAGCCACCACCATAGCCGGTCTCGTCATCCACGAGACGCAATTGATCCCGGACGAGAAGCAGGCTTTCACCTTTCACGGCAAGCGCTTCGTCGTCATGAAGCGCGATAAGAACCGGATCGCAAGGCTGAGGATCAGGCCGGCTGGCGACGTTTAGGTATGATCGGTCGGCGAACCCTGCTTTTGATGTCGATGGCTTTGTTGCCGGCCAGCGCTTCGGCGGCACAGCCCCGGCGCTCGCCGTCCCCGCAGACCTTCGACTATGGACCGGCCAAGCTCGACATCTATTCGCGCGATGGCGCAAGCGGCCTGCCAGTGGTCTTTTTCATCCATGGCGGCGCCTGGCGGGCCGGCGATCGCGCCAGCGTCGACGTCAAGCCAGGCTTCCTGCTCGACAAGGGCTTCTGCTTCGTTTCCATCGACTACCGGATGCTGCCTAAGGCCGATGTCGCCATCCAGGCCGACGATGTCGAGGAGGCATATCGCTACGTGCGCGCCAACATCGCCAGATACGGCGGCGATCCGAACCGGATAGCGATCATGGGCCATTCGGCCGGCTGTCATCTCGCCGCACTGACCGGGCTGCGCGGCGGTCTGCCCGGCGTCGTGGCGCTGATGCTGAATGATACCAGAGCCTACGATTTGGAGGCGCTTGCGAGAAGCGGCGGCATGACGCGGGCCTATGCCGGGGCCTTTCCCGATCCGGCGCAGTGGCGCACACTGTCACCGGCCTTTCATGTCGGGAGCCGCAAACATCCACCGACCTTCATCGCCTATTCGCGCGCAGCGGATCGTGCGGCAGCCTCACAGGCCTTCGCCGAGCGCCTGCGGGCGACCGGAACGGAAGTCATTTTGTTCGACGGCAGCGCCTATTCGCATATGTCGATCAATCGTGATTTCGGCGACGAAGGCGATGCCTTGACCCGTGCGGTGATGATTTTCCTGAAGGCAGCGCTCGGATAGAGCGGTTAATCGTTTCGCAGAAATGCCGAGCCGCTCTATCTCTTTGTTTTGCGCAATTCCCTAGGGAAAGCGCTAAGCGCTTTTCCCGGGAAAACCGTTTCACACTTTTCCTGGAATTGCTCTAATGACTACCACCTGGTCTTTTCGTCCGGCGCGGCCGGCTCGATCGCCAGCGCGTGGACACCTGCCTTCAACTCTTCGGCCAGCAATGCA
Organism: Mesorhizobium sp. WSM4823; assembly: GCF_055811195.1. Lineage (NCBI taxonomy): Bacteria > Pseudomonadati > Pseudomonadota > Alphaproteobacteria > Hyphomicrobiales > Phyllobacteriaceae > Mesorhizobium > Mesorhizobium sp. WSM4823. The sequence continues at coordinate 101,644 of NZ_JBVVQL010000003.1, read as the reverse complement.
TTGACGGCGCGATGGCGCTCGACGCGGCTCATGCCGGCAAAGGCGGGCGCGACGATACGGACGCGGAAATGCGTCTCACCGCTGCCGTCGAAGGTGGCGTGATGGCCGGAATCCAGATGATGATGACCGGCATGGAGGTGGCTTTCGTTGATGACGGCCAGCCGCTCCGGCGAGAACGCCTTCTTCAGCTTGCTTTCCATCGTTGACTGTATGGACATTCTTACTTTCCTTCACCACATATGGCTGGCGCATGATCCCCGAAAATCGGTACCCTTTGCGCGTCCAGGAGGATGCGCAATACTGCCGCCGCGACAAAATTCGCCGATCGCCCGCTTTATGCCGCGATTCAGCGGTTAGGGCGATCATCGCGAAAATGTCAATTCTTGTTTCGCGCCAGCGAACAGCCCATAAATGGGTGAGATGAAACCGTACCCCAAATATTTCGAAAAAATTCGCATCCGCCCGGAGAAGGATGCGGAGCTGAAGTCGCGTTCGCCGATCTGTCAGTGGGACGGTTGCAAGGAGGCCGGCACCCATCGCGCGCCGGTCGGGCGCATGAAGGAGGGCGAGTATTTTCAGTTCTGCTTCGATCATGTGCGGGAGTACAACAAGGGTTTCAATTATTTCTCCGGCGTCCCCGACACCGAGATCGCCCGCTTCCAGAAGGAAGCAATGACCGGCCACCGGCCGACATGGAAGATGGGCGTCAATGGTGCCTCGACGCGCTCTTCGCCCGATTTCGCCCAGCAGCGTTCCGGCCGCGCCGGCTACTACAACCGCATGCGCGATCCGTTCGACCTGTTCAAAGGTCCTAAGGATCCGCGCGAGGTCCGCGAGCGCAAGGCCAAACCGCTTGAGGCCAAGGCGCTGGAAACGCTTGGCCTTGATACAAAGGCGACTGGCAAGGACATCAAGGCGCGCTATAAGGAACTGGTGAAACGCCACCATCCGGATGCGAATGGCGGCGACAGAGGTTCGGAAGACCGGTTCCGCGATGTGCTCCAGGCCTATCGCGTGCTCAAGCAAGCAGGATTGTGCTGAGCGACCTTACGGTTCGTGTCGTTTTCCAACTTTCATAAGGTTGGAAAAGGCTTTAAGACCGCCCCCGAACAAAATCGATTGCCGGCGAAATCAGGCGTTTCGCCCGTGGAGACGTTGATAGTGATGAACAAGGTCGATCGCGACATCGCCAACCTGCCCGACACCACCGTGTCGGTGAAGGAGAAATTCGGCTTTGAATCCAAGATGGTGGTGCCGGCCTACTCGGTGACATCAGAGCACGTGCCCGACATCGATCCGGACTATCTGTTCGACAAGAACACGACGATGGCGATCCTCGCCGGCTTTGCCTACAACCGCCGCGTCATGGTGTCGGGCTATCACGGCACCGGCAAGTCGACGCATATCGAGCAGGTCGCCGCCCGCCTCAACTGGCCTATGGTGCGCGTCAATCTCGACAGCCATGTCAGTCGTATCGACCTCGTCGGCAAGGATGCCATCGTCGTCAAGGAAGGACTGCAGATCACCGAATTTCGCGACGGCATCCTGCCATGGGCCTACCAGCACAATGTCGCGCTGTGCTTCGACGAGTACGATGCCGGCCGCCCCGATGTGATGTTCGTCATCCAGCGCGTGCTGGAATCGTCCGGCCGGCTGACGCTGCTCGACCAGAGCCGGGTCATCCGCCCGCATCCGGCGTTCCGGCTGTTTTCGACCGCCAACACGGTCGGCCTCGGCGACACCACCGGTCTCTATCACGGCACCCAGCAGATCAATCAGGCACAGATGGACCGCTGGTCGATCGTCACCACGCTGAACTATCTGCCGCACGACAACGAGGTGAACATCGTGCTGGCCAAGGCCAAGCACTATCGCGATGGCAAGGGCAAGGAGATCGTCAACAAGATGGTGCGCGTCGCCGACATGACGCGTTCGGCCTTTATCAACGGCGACCTTTCGACCGTCATGAGCCCACGCACGGTCATCACCTGGGCTGAGAATGCCGAGATCTTCGGCGATATCGGCATGGCGTTCCGGCTGACCTTCCTCAACAAGTGCGACGAGCTGGAACGCTCGCTCGTGGCCGAGTTCTACCAGCGCGCCTTTGGCGAAGAGCTGCCTGAATCGGCAGCCAATGTGGTGCTGGGCTAAGCAGAGTCTCGATGGCGGGTCCGGGCGACAACACGCGCAACAAGTCGAAGACGGGTTCTGAAGCCGACAGCTTCAAACGCGCCGTCACCGTTTGTATGCGCGCGATTGCCGGCGACAAGGAGCTCGAAGTCGGTTTCGCCAAAGATCGGCCGGCGCTCGCCGGCAGCCGGGCGCGGCTACCGGAACTGCCGAAGAAAGCGTCGAGGGCCGATATCGCCATCACCCGCGGCCTCGGTGATTCCATGGCGCTGAAGCGCGCCTGTCACGACACCCGCATCCACACCAGGCTGGCGCCGGAGGGCAAGCAGGCCCGCGCGATCTACGATGCGGTCGAGCAGGCCCGCGTCGAGGCGATAGGCAGCCGCGCCATGCAAGGCGTGGCCGACAACATCGGCTCGATGCTCGAGGACAAATACGCCAAGGCCAACCTCGTCGACGTCAAGGACAAGGCCGACGCGCCGATCGAGGAAGCGCTGGCCTTGATGGTGCGCGAAAAGCTGACCGGCCGCGCCGTGCCGAAGAGCGGCGAGCGGTTGGTCGACCTCTGGCGCCCTTGGGTCGAGGAAAAGGCCAGCTCCGATCTCGACGGGCTGTCGGCAAAGCTCGACGACCAGCAGGCATTCGCCCGTGTCGTGCGCGAGATGCTGGCTTCCATGGAAATGGCCGAAGAACTCGGTGACGACCAGGAGACCGAAGACTCCGAGGACAATGACGACAACCAGCCGCAAGGCGAGGAGCAGAGCGAGGAGGGCGGCGAGGACGATTCCGGCTCCGAGCAGTCGCAGTCCGATGACACCGAGGCGTCATCCGACGACGAGCAATCGGCCGAGACGGAGGCATCAGATGCCACCGCCGACGACCTGTCCGACGATGACGACGCCGATGCCGAGACGCCCGGCGAGGCGCGCCGCAACGACAATCCCTTCACCAATCTGTCCAAGGAAATCGACTACAAGGTCTTCACCACCGCCTTCGACGAGACCGTGGGTGCGGAGGACCTGTGCGAAGAGGAAGAGCTGGATCGGCTGCGCGCCTTCCTCGACAAGCAGCTCACCAACCTGTCGGGCGTCGTCGGCCGGCTGGCCAACCGGCTGCAGCGCCGCCTGATGGCGCAGCAGAACCGCTCCTGGGATTTCGATCTCGAAGAGGGTTATCTCGATCCGGCGCGGCTGGTGCGCGTCGTCATCGACCCGATGCAGCCGCTGTCCTTCAAGCAGGAACGCGACACCAAATTCCGCGACACGGTGGTGACGCTGGTGCTCGACAATTCGGGCTCGATGCGCGGCCGGCCGATCACGGTCGCCGCCACCTGCGCCGACATTCTGGCGCGGACGCTGGAGCGCTGCGGCGTCTCGGTCGAGATCCTCGGCTTCACCACCCGTGCCTGGAAGGGCGGGCAGGCGCGCGAGAAATGGCTGAAGGAAGGCAAGCCGCCGAATCCGGGACGGCTCAACGATTTGCGCCACATCATCTACAAATCCGCCGACCATCCGTGGCGGCGGGCACGCCGCAATCTCGGCCTGATGATGCGCGAGGGCCTGCTCAAGGAAAACATCGACGGCGAGGCGCTGCTGTGGGCGCATAACCGCCTGATCGCCCGGCCGGAGCAGCGCAAGATCCTGATGATGATCTCGGACGGGGCGCCGGTCGACGATTCGACGCTGTCGGTCAATCCTGGCAACTACCTCGAACGGCATCTGCGCGCCGTCATCGAACTGATCGAGACACGCTCGCCGGTCGAGCTCTTGGCCATCGGCATCGGCCACGACGTCACCCGCTATTACAGGCGCGCCGTCACCATCGTCGACGCCGAGGAACTGGCCGGCGCCATGACCGAGCAGCTCGCTTCGCTGTTCGGCGAGGAAAGCGCGCGGGACACGCGACGCGGCGGCATGCGGCGCGCCGGATGATTTTTTCGCGGGGCGGCTTTCGGCAGACGCTCTTCGCCGCCGCAGCGCTGTTCGTTGCCGGCATCGCCTTGTGGCCTTCCATCGCCGCCGGCCCGGTTTCGGTCGATCCGGTCGAAATCTCGGCACGGCCGATAAACCGGTTTCACATCGGCCGGGACGACAAGCAGTTTGGCCCGCTCGAATTCGTCGGCGGGCTGGAAATGACGTCGCCGTCACGCGATTTCGGCGCGCTGTCGGCGTTTCGCTTCGTCAAGCCCGGTAATGATTTCATCGGCGTCGCCGATACCGGTTTCTGGTTTTTCGGCACGATTACCCACGATGCCGAAAAACGCCCATCGGGCATCCAGAATTTCCGCATGCAGCAAATGGTCGACGCATCAGGCCATCTGGCCGACGAGAAATGGGAGGTCGACGCCGAAGGCCTTGCGGTCAAGGACGGCATTGCCACGGTCAGCTTCGAGCGCAACCACCGTGTCGCGCAGTTCAGCATCGACCCGGACGACATGAAGCCGCCGTTCAGGCAGCTGGACTTCCTGGTTCCGGCCTGGGAACTCCGCCAGAATCGTGGCTTCGAGACCGTCACCTATGCTAACCCTAACGGCCAACACGAAGGCGGGTTGGTCGTGGTCTCGGAGAAGAGCCTCGACAAATCGGGCAACATCTATGCGGCTGTCATCGAAGGTCCGCGCAAAGGCGTCTTCACCGTCAAGCGCAACGGTGATTTCGACATCACCGACGGCGCCTTCCTGCCGGATGGCGACCTTCTACTTTTGGAGCGCAGCTTTTCGATGGCCGGCGGCGTCAAGATGCGGCTGAGGCGCATTTATGGGGAGAGCGTCGAGAAGGGCGCCGTTGCCGATGGGCCGGTGCTGATGGAAGCCGACATGGCCTACCAGATCGACAACATGGAAGGGCTCGACGTCTGGACCCGCGATGACGGCGCGGTGATGGTGTCGCTGATCTCCGACGACAACCACTCGATGCTACAGCGCAACCTCTACCTGGAGTTCATCCTGCACGAGGACTGAGAGGCGGTACAGTCTAGAGCTTCGCGCCGGCTGCTGCGGCCTGGGCTCCGTTGGTGGCAAGCCAGATGATGTGGCGCGCCCCGCGCTTGCCGTTGGCCCGCACCTTGGCCTCCTCGACCGTGAAGCCTGCCTGCTTGAGCCTGCGGGTAAAGCCGCTGTCGGGTCCCTGCGACCAGACCGCCAGAACGCCGCCGGACCTAAGCGCTGCTCTCGCGCTGTTCAGCCCGGCTATGCTGTAAAGAGCATCATTGGCCTTGTGGACGATCCCTTCGGGACCGTTGTCGACGTCAAGCAGGATGGCGTCATAGCTTGCCGCGCCCGACTTGATGAGCTGCCCAACATCCGCCTCGCGAATGCTGACGCGCGGATCGTCGAGACAACCGCCGAACACCGCCGCCATCGGGCCGCGTGCCCACGCCACGACGGCTGGCACCAACTCGGCAACAACGACACCGGCATCGGCGCCAAGCTCGGCAAGGGCCGCGCGCAGCGTAAAACCCATGCCTAGCCCGCCGATCAGGATTTTGGATTGCCGGCGGCCGGCAATCCTTTGGCAGGACAGTCTGGCCAGCGCCTCCTCGGAGCCGCTGAGGCGGCTGTTCATCAGCTCGTTCGAGCCGAGCATGATCGAGAATTCGGCGCCGCGCCGTTTCAGGCGAAGCTCCTGTCCACCGTCAGGTGTTTTCGCGGTGTCGAGCTGGACCCATGGGATCATGCTCGAGAACCTGTGAGCATGATCTTTCCCGAACCGAAGGTCAGCGATAGCAAAAACCGGTTCCCAGTTTTCGCTGACGCGGACCTTCGGTTCGGGACCATGTCCTATCTATGCCGCCACTGCCGGCTGGCTCCAGCGTGCGGCAAGCAGCCGGTAGGGGATCAGCGCCACCACCGCGATAATCAGCTTCACGCCGAGGTCGCCGAGCGCCCATGACACCCAGCGCATGGTCTCGACCGGCAGCACGCCCATCAACGGTGCGGTTTCGAGCGCGAAGCCATCGTTTGGGCCAGCGAAGGCAAACGCCGCCGAAAAGGCGACGGTGAAGAACACGGCGGTGTCGAACACCGAGCCGACCAGCGTGCCGACGATCGGAGCGCGCCACCAGCTCTGCCGGCGCAGCCAGTTGAACACGGTCACGTCGAGCAATTGCGCGATCAGGAACGCCGCGCCTGAAGCCGCCGCAATGCGTACCAGCCGGTCGGCGGCCGTCTCAAATTCGATCAGGCCGTGGCGGAACAGCAGGGACGGGACGAGGATCGAGCAGATCACCGCCGTGGAGAAGCCGATAAAGACGATCCGGCGCGCTACGGCCGGACCGTGACGGCGATTGGCAAGATCGGTGACCAGGAAGGAGACGGGATAGGTGAAGGCGCCCCAGGTCAGGATGTCGGCCAGCGATAGGCCGCCGATCGCGCCTTGCACCGGGAATTGCACGAAAACGTTCGAGGCCACCACGACAAGCGCCATGGCCGCAACAAAGGGTAGATATCGAGAAGAAAAACTCATTTTTTTATCCTGGGTAATGGAACCAGCGGGGTGTCATGCCGAATTCGGACGACACTCCTTGGAAGGCGGCAGCCTGAATTAAGCGGCCGGCTGTTCGGCCAGCTTCTTGGCGATCTGCTTCTTCAGCAGGCGCGCGCGCTGCGACAGTTCCTTGGCGTCGGCCTTGGCCAGGAACGCATCAAGGCCGCCGCGATGCTCGACCGAACGCAGCGCATTGGCCGAAATGCGCAGGCGCACATTCTGGTTCAGCGCTTCCGAGATCAGCGTCACATTGACGAGATTCGGCAGGAAGCGACGCTTGGTCTTGTTGTTGGCGTGGCTCACATTGTTGCCGGACATGACTGCTTTGGCAGTGAGTTCGCAGGTGCGGGACATGGTTCTAAACCTTCAGTTCTCGGTCGGGCCAAACATTCGACCCGCGCCGGGTGGCGCGCGGTTTCGGTCAGGCGGCCTTATGGAAAAAGTTGGCGTTCCATAGTTGCATTTCGCCGATGCGTCAAGCTCCGGCTTCCGCGCGGCATGACAGCGCCTTCACATAAAGGCCGGGATCGATCCCCCGCCATGCTTCGTTTGTCTCATGCTCTTGCTGCCATGCTTGCCGCCGCGCTGCCGACGGCAACGTCTGCCGCCACAAAAGCGCTCTGCGTTCATGATCGGCGTGCCGCCGGGAGTGCATAATTCCGTACTACTCTACAAAGCCGTGCTCTGCCAGCGCAGCCACCAAAGCTGCAAGGAGGTATTGCCCGGGGTGTACGGCCGAGATCGCCCTTAAGATTAGGCAGAGGTGTGCCGCGATTCTTTGATTTGGGCCACATCCCACGCGATGCCGTTCTCACGCACAAACCGAATGAAGAGAGAAAGTGACGAGGCGATAAACTCCTTCAATTTGGGCAAGTCGGGGATTGCTTGGAACAGGGTCGGTGAGGGCTGGCCAGCATTCAGTCCGAATTCCTGTCGAGCCAGAAATTGCCATGCGTCGAGAGACACTCTCGACACGGGAAGCGAGAGGCGCACCAACTCGAGAAGTCCATGAGCAATCGCGGCGAGCTCATAGGCTCGTGCTGATTTGATCAAAGCGCAATCGATCAGGATCCCGGCCACAGCGCTTCTGTCCACCGCAGCATTAAGCGCCGCGTTTCGCAGAAAACGCCGGTCCGCGTCTGCGCCGGCAAAATGTAGTAAGCCGCCAATCGGGTCGCCACACTTGCTGAAGTCCGTCGACGCGGCGTCCTGTCGAGCCACTCTCTTTTGAGCACCAACGGCCGTCCGTGAGCAGACAGGTGACGCAGACGTTGGCCAACCGAGCAGCTGGGCACAGACCAAGCCAAAAACGTATGTGGTATGGTACGTGTGTTGGTATGTATACGCGCTCGCCTCGGCTGGAGATAGGGCGTCCAAATGCGAGTGGTCGAAATTCGGGCTGGGGAGCTCGGCGAGCTTTTCTCGGGCTTCGGCTAGCACGTGCCATGCGAGCTGACAACAAGGCGACCATTCCATGTTACAGCAACAAACGGAGATCAGAAGCTCTCCAATAAGATCGAAGTCTTCAACGCCAATCCGCCATACTAGCATGCCGTCCAGAGTGGATCGAAGACGCTCTCGATCCACCTCTTTCGGAAGCGGACGTCGACCGAAGTCGGTGGCATAGAAGACAGCGTGCGTGAGAGCGTAGGCGTCTTCGCGAAGCGAAGAGCATGGCGATGGCGAGGGGTTGGCGATGAGAATTGATCCCTCCAGTGGATGCTGACTGGGAGCCAGCGGGTTCGAAGACCTAAGAGTTTCCTGCCATCGCACGTCCATGAAGCGGAAGGGCAGTCGCTCGGTAGCGTAAGCGAACCCCGATCGAAAGGCACTTCCAACTACTCCATCAAATGCCTCATCCGAGTGCCCGGAGGCCGTGAGTGCAGTATGCGCAAATCCGAGTGAGCACGCCATCTGCGGGTACCGAAGGATGAGGAACTTCAGGCGATCACTGCGGGCAAATGGAACAAGCTGATGAGCGAGATCCGACTGTGCTTTGCGCAAGGCGACCGAGCGATGAGGCACGCGGTCGGTTAAGAGGATCAACAAGGCGGTCTCCGCGACCACCTTATCCGCAAAGGTCATGAGGACGTTGCCATTGCCATTGTCGCGCCAAAAGCGAGCGCGGTCGGAAAGCTGCGCCAATCCTTCGCCGGCATAGCGGAGAATCTCAGTCAGCGCCAAATCAAGAGCGTCCCTCTCAAGCCGGTGTAACGGGCTAACTTGGATCTTTACCTGGTTCATTTATACAGATCCGCTACTCTGGGAGAAAATATATAGATTAATTGGAACGATCAGATCCGAGAGACTCGGGCTACACGCGCCGCTGACATGTTCAGCCAGAAGCAACGGCCGAGCTCCCGGATCGAGGCGAAGGAAGTCAGGCCTGTCGTGCCGACAGGTGTTGGACCGGTTCCGGGTATCCTCCCGAACTTCCGATGACTGCCAACGAACTACTTGCAGACCACGACGTATCCGCTGCCACCGCCGATGTACCAACGCGCGTCTTCGTCTGAGTCTGGGTCCTCGGCGAGCGAACCCTCGATCGCAGAAAGTCCTTGCAACTGCAGCAGCTTTTTGAATGGGACGTCAAGATCGAGAATGCCCTGTTCCTGGAGCGAGTTCGCGAGTTGACTTAGATCAGTTGGAGTGATCGAGCGTGCCATTTTGGAGACCTTTCGTAGGTTTGAGTCCTGAAGGAGTTAATCGATCAGAACACTTGTGAACTGATCGCTTGGAAGGCTGACAGATACGGACTTACAAGTAGCTTACACATGTTTGCTGCCGGCATAGAATCTTGCACTCAGCGCTCATGGAGGTCTGACCTGGGTCCCCTGGATTGCTGTAGCTCGGCATGAGCGAAGCCGCTTGCGAGCGCGCCCCTGAGAGCGCCGTGGCGAGCGCCGCGACTTGGGTTCGGGCGGTTCTGCCCAGCGGTAGAGCATGGCGCGCGAGACGCCAACGGCTTGTGCCGCATCATCTGCCGACTGGCCGGCGGGGCGCTCCTTGCCATCGCCTGACGGCGCCCATGCGGATCGCGGCTTCATTCGCCAGGGAATCCGCCGCGATCGGTGACGTCAGAGCACCGGCTCCGATACATCGCACGGCAGGCCGAAAACCTGCATCGGGTTTTCTCCTGGAGTCGGGTCCTCGCACTTCAGCTTCGGAGACCGCGACCCTTTCTCAACTCTTCCCGTCTCACATCTGTCCGGACTTGCGTCAAGCTCCGGCTTCCGCGCGGTATGACAGCGCCTTCACATAAAGGCCGGAATTCAGCCTATAAGCGGTCGCACAGGGAGATGCCAGGCCGGAGTTGCCTTTCTCCAGCCGAAAATCGAGGATCGATCCCCCGCCATGCTTCGTTTGTCTCATGCTCTTGCTGCCATGCTTGCCGCCGCGCTGCCGACGGCAACGT
>NZ_JBVVQL010000003.1:0-91515 GCF_055811195.1 Mesorhizobium sp. WSM4823 | reverse complement strand
CTGCCGCCACCCTACAATCTTTCAAGGGTGAGTATACGGTGTCGTTACTCGGCCTCTCTGTGGCCAAGGCAAGCTTTTCCAGCAGTTATGAAGGCGATAGCTATTCGATCGATGGCAGCGTCTCCAGCGCCGGCCTCGCCACAATGTTCGACGATACGCGTGGCACGATTTCGTCAAAGGGCAAGATTTCGGGCAAGCAATTGCAGCCGCAGGCGTTCCGCGCCGACTACAAGTCGGGCAAAAAGGCATCCATGATCGATATCCAGTTTGCCAATGGCGCAGTCACCTCGACCAAGGTCGTGCCGGAACCGAAAAAGCGCAATCCGAAGAACTGGATAGCGCTGGCCGCCAGCGATCTGTCATCGGTGCTCGATCCGATGGCCGCAACCGTCATCCATGCCGACAGTCTCGACAAGGTCTGCGGGCGCACGGTGAAACTCTATGACGGCGAGATGCGCGCCAATCTGACGCTGACCTACGATTCGAAGGGCTCGACATCGGTGCGCGGCTACAAGGGCGATACCGTCACTTGCAGGATGGGTTTTGAGCCGGTGGCGGGTTACCGCAAGAACCGCAAGGCCCTGAATTATCTGAAGAATCGCAGCCGTATCATGGTGACGTTTGCGCCGGTCGGCCAAACCGGCCTATATGCGCCGATCCACGCCACGGTCACAACGCAAATCGGCACTCTCACCGTCAGCGCGGAGCGGTTCGAAGCAACAGAATAGGCGCGATCGCGCGCCGCCGGAGACGGACATGGGGCGCGCAACACTGATCGGCTTCTCGGCGGTTGCCATGTGGGCGCTGCTGGCGCTGCTTACGGATGCGTCGGGCGCGGTGCCGCCGTTCCTGCTTTCGGCGATCACCTTCACGATCGGCACCGGCGTCGGGCTGGTCGCGCGGCTGTTCATGCCGGCCGCCGACAGGATCGAGAAGATACCGCGCCGAGTGTGGGTGATCGGCATCGCCGGCCTTTTCGGCTACCACTTCTTCTACTTCACCGCGCTGCGCAATGCGCCGGCGGTGGAGGCAAGCCTCATCGCCTATCTGTGGCCGCTGCTGATCGTGCTCGGATCGGCGTTGATGCCGGGCGAGCGGCTGGCCTGGAACCATGTCGTCGGCGCACTGCTCGGCCTTGCCGGCACTTTCCTGATCGTCACCAAAGGCGGCGGGCTTGCCTTCGATGCGCGCTATGCCTTCGGCTATGCGATGGCCGGCGTCTGCGCCGTGCTGTGGTCGTCCTATTCGCTGTTGTCGCGGCGCTTTCCGTCGGTGCCGACCAGCATCGTCACCTGGTTCTGTGCGGCTACGGCAGCGCTTTCGCTTATCTGCCATCTCATGCTGGAAAAGACGGTGCTGCCTGCCGGCGCCGGCCAGTGGCTGGCCGTGCTCGGTCTCGGGCTGATGCCGGTGGGCGCGGCTTTCTACGCCTGGGATATCGGCGTCAAGCGCGGCAACATCCAGGTGCTGGGCGCGGCGAGCTATGCCGCGCCGCTGCTGTCGACGCTGGTGCTGATATCAGCCGGTTTCGCCGAGCCGTCCCTGCGCATCCTCGCGGCTTGCGTGCTCATCACCGGCGGGGCAGCGCTTGCGGCGAAATCGCTGTTCTTGCGCAAGCAGGCGACTGGCGAGGCCGGGGCGTGATGCCGTTTCCCGGCGGCATCGAAGCCAACACCAATGCGACGCTGCTGTTTTCGCTGGTCGCGGCGGTGATCTACGCCTTCACCATCGACATGCCGCCGACGCTTGCGCGTTCCGCGGTCAAGACGCTGGCAGTAGCGATGCTAACCGTGCTGGCATCGCTGCAGGGCGGTCCATGGCTGCTCGTCGCTGCACTGGCGCTCAGCGCCATCGGCGACGCATTCCTGTCGCGCGACGGTGAGAAAGCCTTTCTCGGCGGGCTGACCGGTTTTCTCCTAGCGCATGGGCTGTACGTCGCGCTGTTCCTGCGTTCCGGCGGTGGGATCGGGCTGCTCTCGGCCGAGCCGTGGCGCGCGGCAATTGCCGTGGCGATGGCCATGTTCGCTCTCGCTATGGTTTTTGCGCTGTGGCGCCGTGTCGGTCCCGCCCTGCGCCTTCCGGTCAGCGTCTATATCGCGGCAATCCTTGCCATGGGGATTTCAGCACTCACCCTGAGCAATGTCTGGGTCGTTGGCGGCGCGGTTCTGTTCATGGCGTCGGACGGACTGCTGGCCGCGGAAAAATTCCTGGCGCCTGCCATCTCGCCGCACCGGGTCTTGATGCGCCATACGGTCTGGGTGCTGTACTACGCCGCCCAGTTGGGGATCACGATGGGTTTCCTGCTGAACCTCAACACACCCTAGGGCGTTGCAGGACTCCAGCCCGGCTCTGCCAGCTCGAAGGCGGCGAAATCGAAGCCTGGCGCCACGGTGCAGCCGACCAGCGTCCACTCGCCCAGGCTGCGTGCCGACTGCCACCAGCCTGCCGGCACGACGATCTGCGGTCGCTCGCCCGCCGCCAGTGCCGTGCCGAGCACCTGCTCGATCACCGACCCGTCTTCCTGATGCATCGACAGCGCCAGCGGCGCGCCGGCATAGAAATGCCAGACTTCGGCCGCGTCCTTGACGCGATGCCAGGCCGACAGTTGCTCTTGCTCCAGCAGGAAATAAATCGCTGTCGAATGGCCGCGCGCGCCCTCTACGCCATCACGGAAGGTCTCGGCATACCAGCCGCCTTCCGGATGCGGTTTCAAGCCGAGCGTTGCAATGATGTCGGCGGAGGTGGTCACGATTTCCCGACCATCGACGATGCTCAGAAATTGTCCTTGCGCTTGCGAATCTCGGCGAACACTTCAGCATCGGAGGCTTTCTCCATGCCGAGATGCTTGCGGATTGCCGGATCGTGCCAGCGCAGGAACGGATTGGTCGACAGTTCCTCGCCGATCGTCGTCGGCAGCGTCGGCTTGCCATCGGCGCGCAGCGCCTCGATTTTCGCAGCGCGCTCCTTCAACGCCGAATTGGTCGGGTCGACGGTCAGCGCGAAGCGGGCGTTGGAAAGCGTGTATTCATGGCCGCAATAGACGACCGTTTCGGCCGGAAGTGCCGCGAGCTTCTTCAGCGACTCGTACATCACCGGCGGCTTGCATTCGAACAGCCGGCCGCAGCCGAGCGCGAACAGCGTGTCGGCGGTGAACGCCACTTTCGACCCTGGCAGATGATAGGAGACATGGCCCGCCGTGTGGCCCGGCGTGGCGATCACATCAATCCTCTCCTCGCCAAGGTGGATGACCGAGCCTTGCTCGACGGTTTCGTCGATGCCGGGGATCTTGGCCTTTTCCGCCTCCGGTCCGACGATGCGCAGCTTGAAACGTTCCTTCAGCGCCAGATTGGCCTCGACATGGTCGACATGGTGGTGCGTGGTCAGGATCATCGTCGGCGTCCAGCCGGTGCGCTGGATCGCAGCCAGGATCGGCGCCTCCTCCGGCGCGTCGATAATCGCCGTCTGGCCGCTCTTGGGTTCATGCACCAGCACACCGAAATTGTCGCTGCGGCACACGAACTGTTCGATCTCAACCGGCATGGGGTCTCTCCACTGCTCTTTGTTTTCTGCGCAATTCCCTAGGAAAAGTGCTACGCGCTTTTCCCAGGAAAACCGTTTCACACTTTTCCTGGAATTGCTCCAGAGCGCCGTGCGTCCAGTTGGACGCAAAAAGGACGCTCTAACACGTTTTATCTGCTGCATCGTGCTTCCCCGAAATCGAAACCGATTTAGGACGATGCAGTTGTCGCCGCAGACATAGGGCGCTTGCTCGTGGATGTCATCCGCCTTTGTAGAACTTGGCGCCTTTGTTGAACTTGGACGGCATCGAAGATACCGTCCCGCGCATGCATTCCGATATCGTCGACCTTCGCTCCTTCTATTCGACCACGCTCGGGCGATTGGCCGAACGGTCGATCACCATGGCGCTGTCCTCGATATGGGCCGTCGTGCCCAACGAGCGGCTGGTCGGCCTTGGCTACACCTTGCCGTGGCTGGAGCGGTTCGGCACCGATGCGGAGCGTGTCTTTGCCTTCATGCCGGCGACGCAAGGCGCGGTGGTCTGGCCGACCACGGGGCCGACCGCGACCGCGCTGGTCTTCGATGAGGAATTGCCGCTGGTCGATGCCTCGATCGACCGCATGCTGCTCGTCCATTCGCTCGAACATGCGGAGAATCCACGTGAGACACTGAACGAAATCTGGCGGGTGCTGTCGCCCGCCGGCCGCGTCGTCATCGTCGTGCCCAACCGGCGCGGCGTCTGGGCCCGTTTCGAGCATACGCCGTTCGGCAGCGGCCGGCCCTTCTCGCGCGGCCAGCTCACCGAATTGCTGCGCGAAGCAAATTTCACGCCCGCCGCCTGGTCCGATGCCCTGTTTTTCCCGCCATCGCGGCGACGCTTCATGATGCAGCTCCACAATGTGCTGGAGCGCGCCGGCCGCAGGCTCTGGCCGATCTTTTCCGGCGTCATCGTGGTCGAGGCGCAGAAGCGGCTCTACCAGGGCGTGCCGGTTGCCCAGCGCGCCTCTCGCCGCGTCTTCGTACCGGTTTTCTCGCCGCATGGCGCCACCAGGCTCGGCCGGATATCGCCGACCGGAAACGCAACATTGCCGGTCCGCCGATGACATTTTCGTGATCAGAATCGCGCTTTTTCTCACCTATCTGTCGAGGACGGGTTCGCCACCCGATTGAATCGACCTGTTCACCGGTTTCAGCACCGCTTCCGAATTCAAGGACCTCACCAATGGCTGATCACCTGGATGTCGAGGCCAGCGCCAAGACGGCCGCCACGTCGATCGAGGCCAGCAGCCTGCGCGACCAACTGGCGACGATCAGGCTGGCGCTGACGACCTCGCCGATCCGCAAACAACTGCTCTGGGCCTGTGTCGGCATAGTTGCCGTCATTGTGGCAACCTCGATCGGGCAGGTTCTGCTCAATCGCTGGAACGAGCCGTTCTACGACGCGCTGGCTCGGCGCGACATGCAGGGGTTCCTGCACCAGCTTATGATCTTTGCCGGCATCGCCGGCGGGCTTGTGGTGCTCAATGTCGGCCAGACGTGGCTCGACCAGACGATCCGGCTGAAGCTGCGTGAGGCGTTGACGCTCGATCTGATCGGCGAATGGATGCGGCCGGCCCGCGCCTTCCGGCTTGCCAACGCCGGCGCCATCGGCGTCAACCCCGACCAGCGCCTGCAGCAGGACGCCGGGCATCTCTCCGACCTTTCTACCGGCCTCGGCATAGGGCTGTTGCAGTCGTCCATTCTGCTTGTTTCCTTCGTCGGCGTCTTATGGTCGCTGTCTTCGGGCTTCGTTTTCCATTTCGGCGGCTATTCGCTGGCCATTCCGGGCTACATGGTGTGGGCCGCGATCCTCTATGCCGGCACCGCCTCCTGGCTGAGCTGGCTGGTCGGACGGCCGCTCATCCGCTTCAACAGCGACCGCTATACGCGTGAAGCGGAGCTGCGCTCCTCGGTGGTCCGCGTCAATGAGAATGTCGACGCCATCGCGCTTGCGCATGGCGAGGCCGACGCGAGACGACGGCTAGAACTCGACCTCGGCACCGTGCTGGGCGCGATGCGGCGCATCTATGGCGCCCAGATCAATCTTTCCTGGGTGACCGACACCTATGGCTGGATCACTGTCGTCGCGCCGATCCTTGTCGCCTCGCCGGTCTATTTCGCCGGCGATATCAGCTTCGGCGGACTGATGATGGCTGTCGGCGCCTTCAACCAGGTGCATTCCTCGTTGCGCTGGTTCATCAACAACATCAGCGGCATCGCCGATTGGCGCGCCACGCTGATGCGCGTCGCCGATTTCCGCATCGCGCTTGTCGAAACCGATGCACTGCACGACACCGAAGAACGCATCAAGATCGGCGAAAATCCGAATGGCAGGCTGACATTCGAGAAACTGGAAATTGCCTCGCGGAATGGATGTACGAAGCTCGCCGAGCCCCATGTCGAAATCCGCGCCGGCGAGCGCGTCATGATCACCGGAGATCCGCGCGCCGGCAAGACGCTGTTCTTTCGCGCCATTGCCGGTCTGTGGCCGTGGGGAAGCGGGCGGATCGGCATGCCGGCCGGAGAGGTGCCCGCCTTCGTTCCCCGCAAGCCCTATTTCCCGCTCGGCACGCTGCGCGAGGTGCTTGACCACGCCAATGCCGCGGTCAGCGATGCCGAGATATCGGCCGTGCTTGCCGAGGTCGGCCTCGAGCGTCTGTCGTCCTCGCTCGATCGCTCCGCGCGCTGGGAGCGTGAACTGAGCGAAGACGAACAGCGCCTGCTTGCCTTTGCCCGGCTGGTCTTGCGGCAGCCGAAATGGGTCATTATCGACGAGGCTTTGGACACGTTCGACGGTGCGACTCTGAGGCGGGTGCTGTCGATGCTGGAGACACGTCTTGCCGATGCCGCGATTCTCAATATCGGTCGTGGCCAGCATGACATAGAGTTCTTTCCGCGCTCCTTGGCTATCGTGAAGGACGTCGAACGGCCCGCCCTCAAGCCAGTCCGTGTCAGGGCCGGCGCAATCGAACCGCCTCCGGCCGTCGCCGCAGCCCATGGAGGGAAGTAGTCAGGTTTTTGTTTCGCCGTAATGGGCTCTGTTTGGCTCAGGCCGGCCGCGCGCCATACTTGGCGCGAAATTCGTCGTAGAGATCACGACGCCAGCGCCGGCCGCCGACATAGCCGCGCAACAGCTGTGGCAGCGAATAGCCGAGCGCTTTCGACGACCGATTGGCCAGATAGCCGGCAAATGCCTGGGAAATCCTGCCCTTTATCGTATCGGCGATGATCTGCCGTGCAATCATGTAAGGTGGAATATCGGGATAGCGGTCGATGATGTAGGGGTGTTTGCAGATCAGGTTTGCGTAGGCTTCGACATAGCCGTCGCGTTGTCGTGAAATCGAATTCTCCGAATTGTACTTTTTCCAGTCGACCTCTTCTGACAGTTGCGCGCCACTGCGCCCGGCGAAGCGCAACAGCAATTCGCGATCCTGCATCCGTGCGATGTCGCTGTCATAGCCGCCGATCGCCAGCAATGCCTCGCGCCGGGCGGTAATCGCCGATCCGGCTATGAAGATCGTCTGCGCGACCAACGCCCTTTCCAGCGTGTTCCGGGTCAGGAACGCGCCGCGGTTGATGCAGTTGGTGCTGCGGTCGCCCTTCAGGGAAACAAACGAACTGATGAGGACGTCGAGCGTCGGATTCTCGTCGAACCACGCCAGCGTCCGCTCCAGCCGGTTCGGCAAGTAAACGTCGTCGGAATCCAGGAATGTCACCACAGGCGCCCGCGCCCGTTCGATCCCGGCATTGCGAGCGGCGTTGGCGCCTCGCCATTTCGCACCGACATAGATGAGGCGGGGGTCGCGGACGGCAGTCAGCGCCGCTTCCGTACCGTCGGTCGAGCCGTCGTCGACAACAATGTGCTCGAAGCGGGTAAGGTTCTGCGCAAGCACGCTCTCCACGGCGCGCAAGACTTTGCTGCGCCGGTTGTGGGTGGGCGTGACCACCGTGATGAGGGGAGCGGCGTCCGTCTCGGGCATATCGCCTCAGTTATGCCCCGCGTTCCGCAGCCATCGAATGGATTAGCTGATCGCCTTTCATGCCCGTCCCAGGATTGCGTTCGATTCGACGCTACAAAAAAGAAGCGATCATGTCATCACAAACTATCGAGGCGGAGCTTGTACGCCGGGAGTTCACTGCCGGCGGACGGACTCAAGGAACGACCGAAACCGCGAACGCAGCGGCACCTAACTATGTCCGACATAGTCAGGCACGACTTCGATTTCGTCGCCAACGAGACCCGCAGCGAAACTGAGTTGGCCCCAAAACGCCAAGCTGTAGAATGCCAGACCGACAATCAGGGAGAATGGAATTTGCCAAAGCGGCATGCCTGTCTGACGGGCATGGCCGATTATGCGTCGCGTTGTGCGCCAGGACATAGTGAACCATCGGCTGAAGGATTTCACAATCCGCTGCGCACGGCTGGGCGACTTCAGCTCCACAAACTTCCGGTCGGCATCGCGGCCCGTTACCAACGCGCGCCAGAAAAAGAACCGCCAACCACGTGGCGAGTAATGATAGACGCGTGCGTTGACGTTCAGAATTTTGTGGCCTTCACGTCGAAGTTCTTGCGTAAGTAAAGTGCAGGAAACCTTGAATCCATTGTTTTTCGCAAAGGGATGATTGACAATCCAGTTGCGCCGAAAAGCACTGTTATTGGCGTTTATCGCTCGCTTGGAAGCAAATCTTGCGTCGCCCTGAGGCATAGGGAAAAACCAAATCAGGGCAAACGTCCTTGAAAAGAAATCATCGTATGAAAGATATGTATATCCGTTCACGCAAATAATTTCAGGATCTTGAAACGGGTCAAGCAGAGTTGGAAGCCAACCCGATTCTGCCACGGTATCCGAGTCGATGAAGATGACGATGTCTCCATCGGTTGACAGGATGCCGTTGTTCTTGACGTCGTAATATCGACCGCCTGGACAAGCGGTGAAAATCAGGTCGGCAACCTGTTCCAACTGCGGCGCCTCATTTGAGATACTGCTACGTAGCGAGGCAGCGTCCGAGTCTCGCCCGCTGTGAGAAATGACAACTTGCGGCCTTGCAAAACCAGCTGAGGAAACCGCGGCGATTTCGCGAGCCAAGGCAGTCAACCCAACGCCGATCTCGTCCCAGTCGATCGACTTGGCGTTCTCCATTTCCACAACGAGGGAATAAGTTGGCTGTTCTTCAACCATCTTTACACCGCAAAATTTATCAGAGGTCACTTTGTTCGACGCGGCTCGCGATGATACCGGTTCGGGTTAGTTATACATAGCAACGCCTGCTGATCAAGAAACACTGCAATCCTTGGAGCGAGCTACCGTTTCAGCAGGGACACCGCTTGCTGGCCGAAGAAATTCCAGAACCACCACGGCATCGACAGACCGATTTTCTGGCATTGGCGTCGAGCGCGGTTACCTTTTTCACCGTCGCGCCGAGCTCGTCGGAGGTTGACGAAGTCGCTTCGTCGCCTGCAGCAATTCGAGCAGTAGGCCATCACCGGAGCCGACGTCCAGCACCCGTGCCTGCGCCGGAATGAGGTCGGCGACGACTTCGAGGTCGACGCGCTGGGCGCGATTGACACTCATGATCGTGCCTTTGGCTAGCGCATGAATGCCGGCCCGAAAAGTCTGCAACTTTTCGGAGTCACGCGCGAATGCCTGGCGCATGATGCCGGTCCGGAAAGCCTACAATCTTCAGGGGTCATGCGCTGAGTTGGTCCTGTATGCATTCTTATAACTTCAGAGGTAATCGACCACCGTAGGGCACATAGGCAATTGTCGTTCGTGAAGCCGCCTGTTGTTGGCTTCGATCAGCAAGGAGCTCAGCCATGACCGCTTACGCCGTTGCCCATATGCGCCAAGTCACGTTAGGGCCGCAGATTGTCGAATATTTGCAGAAAATCGATGCAACGCTGGAGCCGTTTAGCGGGCGCTATATTGTGCATGGCAGCGAGGTGGAAGTGGTTGAAAACACCTGGCCGGGGCACCTCGTAATCATCGAGTTTCCGGACATGCAGCATGCGCGCGAATGGTACCAGTCGCCCGCCTATCAGGAGATATTGCCCCTGCGCACCGAGAATTCCCAGTCCGATGTGGTCCTGGTCGACGGCGTCCAGCACCTGCACAAGGCCACCGACGTGCTCGGATAGGATGAAATGCGGCCGTCATCGCCTCAACAAGAACACCGCTTGCTGGCCGAAGAAATTCCAGAACCACCACGGCATCGACAGACCGATTTTCTGGCCATTGGCGTCGAGCGCGGTTGCCTTTTCCACCGTTGCGCCGAGTTCGTCGCAGAGATTGACGAAGTCGCGGATGGTGCAGAAATGGATGTTGGGCGTGTCGTACCAGGAATAGGGCAGGTCCTTCGTCACCGGCATCCGGCCGTCGAGGAACAGCGAAAGGCGCACCCGCCAGTGGCCGAAATTGGGGAAGGAGACGATGGCGTGCTTGCCGATCCTGAGCAATTCGTCGAGCACCAGCTTCGGGTTGCGGGTGGCCTGCAAGGTCTGCGACAGGACGACGAAATCGAAACCCTTGTCGGGATAGAATTTGAGGTCCTTGTCGGCGTCGCCCTGGATGACGGACAGGCCGCGCGCCACGCATTCGTTGACGCCACGCTGCGACAGTTCCATCCCGCGGCCGTCGACCTGCTTCGTCGCCTGCAGCAATTCGAGCAGCAGGCCATCACCGGAGCCGACGTCCAGCACCCGTGCCTGTGCCGGGATGAGATCGGCGACGACTTCGAGGTCGACGCGCTGGGCGTGGTTGACACTCATGATGCCGGTCCAAAAAGTCTGCAATCCTCGGGCGTCATGCGCTGAGCCCCCTGGCGCGAGCCGCCGAGGCGATGAAGCCGTTGATGGCGGCAAACAGTTCCGGCTCGTCGAGCAGGAAGGCATCGTGGCCGCGATCGGTCTCGATCTCGACGAAGGACACCGAGGCGCCGGCCGCGTTCAGCGCGTGAACGACCGAGCGGCTCTCCTCGGTCGGGAACAGCCAGTCGCTGGTGAAGGAGACCAGGCAGAAACGGGTCTTGGTGCCGGCAAAGGCGTCGGCCAGCCGTCCGCCATGGTCGGCGGCGAGGTCGAAATAGTCCATCGCTCGGGTCATATAGAGATAGGAATTGGCGTCGAAGCGGTCGACGAAGGTCATGCCCTGATGGCGCAGATAGCTCTCGATCTGGAAGTCGGCGTCGAAACCGAAGGTGAGCGCTTCACGATCCTGCAAATTGCGGCCAAACTTTCGATGCAGGGCCGCCTCCGACAGATAGGTGATGTGAGCGGCCATCCGCGCCACGGCCAGTCCCTTTTCCGGACGTTTGCCCTGTTCGAAATATTTGCCGCCATGCCAGTCCGGATCGGCCATCACCGCTTGCCGGCCGACCTCATGGAAGGCGATGTTCTGCGAGGAATGGCGCGCGCCGGTGGCGATCGGCAGCGCGGAAAAAACGCGCTCCGGATAGCTCGACGCCCATTGCAGCACCTGCATGCCGCCCATCGAGCCGCCGAGCACCGAGAACAGTTTTTCGATGCCGAAATGGTCGACCAGCATCAACTGCGCCCGCACCATGTCGCGGATGGTGATGATCGGCAGGTCGAGCCCGTAGGGCTTGCCGGTGGCGGGATTGGTCGAGGCGGGGCCGGTGGAGCCGAGGCAGCCGCCAATGACGTTGGAGCAGATGACGAAGAAGCGGCTGGTGTCGATGATCTTGCCGGGGCCGATCAGCACTTCCCACCAGCCCGGCTTGCCGGTCACCGGATTGGTGCTGGCGACATGCTGGTCGCCGGTCAGCGCATGGCAGACGAGGATGGCGTTGGAGCGGGCGTCGTTGAGCGTGCCGTAGGTCTTGTAGGCGATCTGGAACGGTGACAGCAGCGTGCCGGCGTCGAGCTTGAGCGGCTTGTCGGCACCAAAACGCAACACCGAGCTCGACGGCTCGTCGGCCTCGTTGTTGGTTCTCTTAGTGCGCAGCGCGACCATAGCATCCTCTTACATCAACCCATCGCGCGTTTCCGAAAATCGGAACCGATTTTTCGCGTCGATGCGATTGTCCGGCCGGCAGCGGACAAACAAAAAACCGGCATTGCCTTCGCAAAGCCGGTTACAGGATGCAAACGGCCCTTTAGCAAGTTGTTTAACGTGGCTGCAAGCCGACCGGCCAAATCACCACGGAATTTCGCCCCTCTTCTAGGGCCGGCGCGCTTCGGCGTCAACGGCCAGTCCCATGATTGCCGCCTCTCGACATTCCGCGCCACGGCTTGTATTTCCGCTGCGGCTTTCCAGGCGGAAGCGTTCTCGACGGATTTTTACGACATGAACCAGGCATCGGATCAGGCACGTCCAACGCCCCGCGCGGGGATCATGGACATCGAAGCCTATGTGCCGGGCAAAAGCACGGCGCCGGCCGGCGTCGCCAAGGTCCATAAATTGTCCTCGAACGAGAACCCGCTCGGCCCCTCGCCGAAGGCGATAGAGGCCGCGCGCGACGTCGCGGCCAAACTCGACATCTATCCCGACGGCACCGCGAGGCGCCTGCGGGAAGCGATCGCCGAGCTGCATGGCCTCAACCCGGCCAACATCGTCTGTTCCAATGGTTCCGATGAGATCCTGGGCCTGCTGGCGCAAACCTATCTCGCGCCCGGCGATGAAGCCGTCATCACCGAACACGCCTTCATGGTCTACAAGATCTACATCCAGTCGGCAGGTGCTGTCCCGGTATCAGTCAAGGAAACCAATGAGCGCGCCGACGTCGATGCGATCCTCGCAGCGGTGACGCCGCGCACCAGGATCATCTTCCTCGCCAATCCCAACAACCCGACCGGCACCTATTTGCCCTTCCAGGAGGTGCGCCGCCTGCATGCAGGCCTGCCACGAAACGTGCTTCTGGTGCTGGATGGCGCTTACGCCGAATATGTCCGCCGCAACGACTATGAGGCCGGTGTCGAACTGGTGGGCAGCGCGGAAAACGTGGTCATGACCCGCACCTTCTCCAAACTCGGCCTCGGCGGCGCGCGGATCGGCTGGATGTACGCGCCGATGCATATCATCGACGCGATCAACCGCGTGCGGGGTCCCTTCAACGTCAATGCGACGGCGATCGAGGCCGGCATTGCCGCGATCCGCGACCGCGCCCATATCGAGCGCAGCGTGGCGCATAACGAGACCTGGCTGGCATGGGTGAGTGAGGAATTGACCAAGCTCGGGCTGCGGGTGACGCCGAGCGTCGGCAATTTCGTCCTCATCCACTTTCCCGAGGACAAGGAACATTCAGCGGCGGCGGCGGACGATTACCTCTCCGCGCGCGGCTATATATTGCGGCGCGTTTCCGGCTACGGTTTCCCGAATGCACTGCGCATGAGCATCGGCACCGAAGAGGCCAATCGCGGCGTTGTCGCCGCCCTCGCGACATTTCTGAAAAGCTGAGACAATGACATCACCGATGTTCGAAAAGATCGCGCTAGTCGGCATCGGCCTGATCGGCTCGTCGCTGGCCCGCGTCATCCAGCGCGAAGGCCTTGCCGGCCACGTTGCCATCTCGACACGCAGCGAAACGACGCTGGCGCGGGCAAGGGAACTCGGCCTGGGCTCCTCCTACACGATGGACGCGAAAGAGGCGGTTCGCGATGCCGACCTGGTCATCGTTTCGGTGCCGGTCGGCTCTTCGGGCGAGGTCGCCGAGGAAATCGCACCGGCGCTGAAGCAGGGCGCCATCCTCACCGATGTCGGCTCGACCAAGGCGTCGGTGATCGCGCAGATTGAGCCGCATGTGCCTGACGGTGTGCACTTCATTCCCGGCCATCCATTGGCCGGCACTGAAAAATCGGGTCCGGATGCCGGCTTTGCCGAGCTGTTCGAAAATCGCTGGTGCATCTTCACACCGTTGCCGGGCACCGATCCCGAGGCGCTGGAAAGACTCTCGGAATTCTGGCGCCGCTGCGGCTCCAACATCGACACGATGGATCCCCAGCATCACGACATGACATTGGCCATCGTCTCGCATCTGCCGCACATCATCGCCTACAACATCGTCGGCACCGCCAACGACCTGGAGTCGGTGACCAAGTCCGAGGTCATCAAATATTCGGCCTCCGGCTTTCGCGACTTCACCCGCCTTGCCGCTTCCGACCCGACCATGTGGCGGGATGTCTGCCTGCACAACAAGGATGCCATCCTCGAAATGCTGGCGCGATTCTCGGAAGATCTGGCCTCGCTGCAGCGGGCGATCCGCTGGGGCGACGGCGAAAAGCTGTTCGACCTGTTCACCCGCACCCGCGCCGTCCGCCGCTCGATCATCGAGGCCGGCCAGGACATCGACGTACCGGATTTTGGCCGGCAAGCGGTCGAGCACCCCGCAAAGCAGTAGCCTGTTTCGACCGCCAAGGCGTCAGTCCGCCGGCCAGTGAACCGCCATCATCGCCAGTGTCTCGGCCCTGTCCGGCGCGCCCAGCCTACCGCCGAAGCGCTGGCATTTGAGCGCGGCGGCGGCGCTGGCAAACCGCAATGTCCGTTCGATCGGCATGGCTTCCGCCAGCCCGACGGCAAAGGCGCCGTGAAACACGTCGCCGGCGGCAAGCGTATCCACTGCCTTGATCCTTGGCGCCGCGACATGGCGCACGGAACCCGCCGAACGGTCGAACCACCAGGTTCCCGCAGCGCCGCCCGTCACCGCAACAAACACATCGGTGCGCCGGGCCAGCGTTTCACAGGCTTTTTGCGGACCTTGCTCCTCGCCGCAGAGGATGAACGCTGCCGGCTCCGACGCGACGATGTGCGAGGCCAGCGGAAGCAGCCGTTGCAGCACGTCCCGTGGCGCGGTGTCGGCGTCCAGTATCGCCGGGCGGCCGATTGCGCGCGCCGCCGCCAGGGCCAGGGCTGCTGCGCCCGGCCAGCGCACATCGACCAGGACGGCGTCGAATGTGGTGAGGTCTTGGGTCGGGAGGGCCTCGGGGTCGGCCTGGGCGAGCTTGTCATAGAAAGGAACGATGACGCGCTCGCCATGCGCGTCGACCAAGATGGCCGATAGCGCCGACCGCGCGCCGCTGACGCGCCGGACAAAGCCGCAGTCGACGCCCTCGGCCTCGATCCCGGCGACCAACTGATCGCCGACCAGGTCGTCCCCCGTGCTCGCCCACAGCGATACGTCCGCGCCGAGGCGACGTGCGGCGCACGCCGCGCTCGAGGCCATGCCCGAGGCGATCTGGACGCCGTCGTACGCGATGAACTTGCCCTGATGTTGCGGAAGCGCGTCGACGCGAAGGATCGTATCGAGCGTCAGCGCGCCAACGCTCAGGAGCTTCACCGGGCTGTTCATCTATCTTCCTGTTTGACCATGATTCAGAACTGCAGGTTCGCAATCATGGTCTAATCGACCGGCTTGATCCTGCCCAGCGGGATAAAACCGAGCGAGGCCTTGCCCTTGACGATCTTGAGGGGCATCGACGGTTCGTTGCCAAGCAGCGCCAGCCCGGCAAAGCCTGTCTTGATCTGGCTCTTCTGCTCGGGAATGGCCTTGCCGAGGATCGCCGCCACGGCCTTCGGGTCGCTAAGCCTAATCATCAGGTCGGCGTCGATCAGCCCATCGGCATCGACGGAAACCGGTCCGGAAACGGTGATACGCGCGGCCCCCGACGACAGATCGAGCTTGCCGATATCGACCGCCTGGCCGCGCAGGCTCCTTGGCTGCGTCTTGATCAGCGCCACGCCGTTCTTCAGCGTCACGTCGCCGCTGCCGTCGAGCGGCGGCAGCACGCGGCCATCGATCGCCCCTGGATCGATTTCGAGATCGGTAAAGCTCCCGGTATAGTCGATGTCCTGACCGTTCGGACGCAATTGTCCGGCCGCCGTCCCGGCGCTGAACAGTTCGACCGGGTCGGTGCCGTCAGCCGGATCGGTCTGGCCGGACAGGCCCTCGGCCTCCAGCGAAACGCGCCGGGGCAGGGGCCAGGACAGTTTCAGGTTCGCTCGCAGAGTGTCCCAGTCGATCCACAGCGGCGCCATCCCCGGCACGGAGGTCCTGAGCGGCCCCCGCAGGTCGGCGCCAGGCGACAGGATCTGGGTGATGTGCGTGACTGCGTTGACGCTGCCGAGCGAGGCGGCGACGCTCCTGGTGTCGTCCTGATAAGCCAGGCTGTCGCAGGAAACGGCAAAGCTCGACGGATAGCCGCTGACCGTGAGATTGGCGCACTCAGCCTCGATGCCATTGCCATTGAGCTCGGCCACGGCTTTGGCGGCTTCGCTCTTGACCTTGTCTGCCAGATAGAACCAGCCGGCGCTGTAGAGACCGAACAGCACGACGATCAACGCGCCAACCCAGAAGAGGCGGCGGCGGAAATTCGGCGGGCGCTCGTCACTTGGCGTCATGCTGCGGCTCTCGTTAGCGCGTGTTGCAGAGGCTGTCGTTTCCGGCAACATCAGGTAGATGGAGACGGATTTTTAAAAAACACCGATTCCAGTGCAGTGCCGCAACCAGGCTTGGCGATATGGGCGATTTTTGGGTTTTTGGCTACGGGTCGCTAATCTGGCGGCCGGGATTTGCGCATGTCGAGACACGGCGTGCCCGCCTCCACGGCTACCGCCGGTCGCTGTGCGTCTACTCTTTCGTGCATCGCGGCACGCGCGAACGGCCCGGCCTGGTGCTCGGCCTCGACCGTGGCGGTTCCTGCATCGGGCTGGCTTTCCGCGTCCCCGGCGAGCTGCGCAACGAAGTCATCACTTATCTGCGCGAGCGCGAGCTGGTCACCAGTGTCTATCTCGAGCGCACGCTTAGCATCCGCCTCGACAATGACGGTACGAACGTGGGCGATACGAACGGAGGCGAGATTGTCCCGGCGGTCGCCTATGTCGTCGACCGCACCCACGAGCAATATGCCGGCGCGCTCGATGCGGCGGACGCGGCGACCGTCGTTCACGGCGCCGTCGGCCAGTCGGGAAGGAACGAGGACTACGTACTCAGCACGCTGGAGCACCTCGAGGCGCTGGGGATCCGCGACCACTGGCTGGAGGAGGTGGCAAAACGGATCGGGTCGTGATCTTCTTTCGTTGTTTGGTCTCTTCCGAAAACCGGTACTTCGGTTCGGGGATCATGGTCCGGGCTACATTCTGAAAATCTGCTTTCCGAGATCGGCGCGGTCCAGGCTGTTTGTGACGGCAAGCTCGAACCCCGCCAGCGGATGGATGCCGCCGACTGGGACATGGAAATCGGGTTGGCCGAAGATGTCGACAATCTCGCGCAAAACTGACCGGTCGGCTTCGACGGGCGGCGAAAAGAAATAGCGGTAGATATTTGCCCTGATCTCGACGCCGCTGAGCAGCACGTCGAAATTGTGCAGTTCGAAACGCTCGGCGCTCATGCCGCCATTGATGACCATCTGCCCGCCCATTGCGAGGGCGCGGATCAATTCGCCACTGACGGGTCCGCCGACATTATCGATAATCCCGTTCAGCCCGGCGCCGCCGCTCATTTCCATGACCGCTTCCCTGATACCGACCTTCAAATCCGAGAGATCGAGGACGGCGGTGGCACCAAGCCGCTTCAGGTCCAACCTGTCGTGAGAGCGTCGCACGAGCGCGATCACCTTGATGCCGCGCCGTTGGGCGAACTGCATCACCATCGTCGAAATCGATGAATAGCCGGCCGTAACGGCCAGCCACTGTCCAGGCTGCACACGGGAATCCGCCAGCAGGTCCCAGGCGGTGATGGGGTTCACCATCTGCCCGGCGCGTTCGAGCGCATAGTCGGCGGGTAGCGGGATAAGCCATTCGGCCGGAATGGCCGCATATTCGGCCCAGCTATTGTAGTAGCTGAATGCGACAAGCGTGCCCGGTTTCAAAGCGACGTTCGCGCCCACGGCCTCGATAATGCCGGCGCCATGGTTTCCGGCGACCTGCCGGGGGAAATGAGGCTTCTTCGGTTCGGGATAGAGATTCTGGATGAACAGGAAGTCGCCAGGGTTGACCGAGGCCGAGACCATCCTGACCAGCACCTCGCCGTCGCTAATTCGCGGCATGGGCACGTCGCCGAGATAGAGCACGTCCCGCGGCGAGCCGATTGCGTCGAATACAATTGCTTTCATGTCGGTCTCCACGGATCTGGGGCAAGCAGCCTGGGCGTCACCAGATTGCAGCACCTGTGTTTGCGTCGGTCGCGGAACCTAAGGTCGCTGGCAAAAATCGAAATTGGCAGATTTGACAATCTATGTGCTAAACTTGCCACTGTTCAAAGGAGGCATCTTGGACCATCGTCCCGTTCACGCCGTGATCTGGTTGCCGTCGACCTTCTATTCGGCCGTCGCCGCGACACTTGTCGAAATGTTCGAGCTGGTGAACACCATTCGCGCTGCGCCGGCGTTTTCCTTCGAATTCGTGGCGCGGCAGGCCGACGCCACGACGACGCCAGGGATTTCCTTTCACACCAGACGCGAACCTTCGCAGCGCATGGACTTGCTGATCCTTTTGGCCATGCCCGGCATGCAAATCCCGGAGCTTGTTGCGGCGCTGGAGGAAGAGAGCCGCCATGCCGCGCCGCTTATCGCAAGCGCGCAGCGCGACGGCGCCATCATCGCCGCGCATTGCGGGGCCGGTTACTTCCTGGCAGACGCCGGTCTTCTCGACCGAAAGCGCGCGACGATCTCCTGGTGGCTGAAGACCGATGCCCAGCGCCGCTTTCCGAAGGTGCGTTGGGACGCTTCACGTGTGCTGATCGGGGAGGAACGGATCTACACTTGCGGCGGCGGCTTTTCAGGCCTGGAGCTCGGCAAGGCGCTTCTGCGGGATCTTGGCTTCGCCAGGGAGGAGCGCCTGGTTCGCAAATTGCTGGTGCTGCCACCGTCGCGGCAGATCCAGACACCCTACGAGTTCCCGCTCACCGATCTGCTGCCTCCGCAAGAGCCGTTCCGCGACCGGCTCGAAACCTTGTCCGGAAAACAGCTCGGAGCGCTCGACCTTGCTTTCCTTGGGTCGCAGCTCGGTCTGTCGCCGCGAACGCTGGCGCGCCGGTTTTCCGATGAATTGCACACTACTCCCGGCCGATGGATCCAGGACCGGCGCCTTGAGGCCGCGAAAACACTTCTTGAAAGCACCAAACTCGGTATTTCGGAAATATGCTACCAGGTCGGATACCGGGATACCGCCTCGTTCAGCCGGCTTTTCAGCCGCGCGGTAGGGCTGCCGCCTGGCGAATACCGGCGCCAAAGCCAATAGGCATCGGCTGGAACGTCAACGCGGTGGATCGCGCCCTTGTGAAGCACTGGCCCCTTGGAAAGGACGGCTAGGCCTTTGACCTTGGCGCGGTGAGACCTAGCTTAAGCCACTCCTTTCCATTTCCCACGGAGATCAATCTTGCAGAAACGTCGTCTCGGTCAAACCGACCTGTCCATCGCGCCGCTGGTTCTGGGCGGCAACGTCTTCGGCTGGACCGCCGACGAGAAAACCTCGTTCGACCTGCTCGACCGCTTCGTCGGCGCCGGCCTCAACGCCATCGACACAGCCGATTCCTATTCGCGCTGGGTTCCCGGCAACAAGGGCGGCGAATCCGAGACGATCATCGGCAAATGGATGAAGAGCCGCGGCAACCGCGACAAGGTCGTGGTGGTCACCAAGGTCGGGTCGGATATGGGGCAGGGCAGGAAAGACCTCTCCGCCGCCTATATCGAAAAGGCCATCGATGGGTCGCTGAAGCGGTTGCAGACCGATGTCGTCGATCTCTATCTGTCGCACTGGCCGGACCCGGCCACCCCCTATGAGGAAACGTTCGGCGCCTACGAAAAGCTGCTCGCCAAAGGCAAGGTTCGCCATGTCGGCGCTTCCAATCTCGATGCCGGCCAGTTGCGCGCCGCGCTCGATGTGGCAAGCCTGCGGGGCCTGCCGCGCTACGCGGTGCTGCAGCCGGAGTACAATCTCTATGACCGCGCCTCCTTCGATGGGCCGCTCCGCGATCTGTGCATGGCCGAGGAGATCGGCGTCATCACCTATTTCAGCCTCGCCAAAGGGTTTTTGAGCGGCAAGTACCGCAGCGAAGCCGATCTCGGCAAAAGCGCGCGTGGCGACGACGTGAAGGACTACCTCAACGCGCGCGGCATGCGCATCCTGGCGGCACTCGACGCGGTGTCGGCGCGTCACGCGGCCAAGCAGGCGGACGTGGCGCTCGCCTGGGTGATCGCGCGGCCCGGCGTCACGGCGCCAATCGCCAGCGCCACGACGCTGGACCAGGTCGACAGCCTCGTCCGCGCCGCATCGTTGAAGCTCGGTCCGGACGATATCGCCGAGCTCGACAGCGCGAGTGCATAGACGCTAGCGCGAAGCGGCGGCCTGCTCAAACGGCAGCAAGGATCGCGCGCGGCCTGCGCCGAGTGCCCGCGCACGATCGTTCAAGACGCCCTGCTCTGCCCTGCCTTACCATCGGTCGCATCGCGTCTGGATACTGGTATACAGATGGCCGAGCAGGTCTTTTCCCATCCGGAACTATGGCGGCAATTGCTGGCGCTCATCCTGGCATCGGCGGTCGTGATGGGCAGTCCGGGGCCGGCGACGATAAGCGTCACCGCCGTTGGCGCCGCCTTCGGCCTGCGCGGTTCGCTTCGCTACGCCTCGGGCATCATTCTTGGTACGGTTGCCGTGCTTTTGGTCGTGGCGACCGGCATCACAGCCATGCTTGCCTCTGTGCCCAAGCTCACACCGCTCCTGGCAGCCGCGTCTGCGGCCTACATCCTCTACCTCGCCTTCAAGATAGCAATGGCTCCGCCTTTGGCTGCGCGTACCGGCGGGGCGGCACTCCCCACATTCCTGGGCGGGTTTGTGCTGGCCATCGCCAACCCGAAAGCCTATGTGGCGATCGCCGCCGTATTCGCGGGGACATCATCCACCGATGAACTCGATGCAGGGCTCAAGCTTGCGGTCCTCGCTTCGATGATCGTCGCCATCCATGCCCTTTGGCTTCTCGCCGGGGCGGCGTTTGCACGCTTTCTGCGCAAACCGCTGGCCTCACGGATCATCAACCTGACGTTTGCGGCGACGTTGGTTTTGACCACGGCGCTGGCTGTGATTCCCTAGGGGTTGGTGCCGGTCCGACGGGCGGCTCAGGCCAGGTTATTGGAGGCCAATTCCCTCAGCCGCTTCACCGCCGTCGGCGGCATGGGCGGCGGGTTCGGCGCACGGGACGCCTCGACAAGAAGCTGATCGCAGGCGGCTTCCGTTTCGCCGATCAGCCGTTCCATGAACTCCCCCTTGTCCAACCCGGGTGGAATCGGCGGCAGGAAGCGGGCCTTGATCGTGCCGGGATAGCGCAGGAATTTGCGCCGCGGCCAGTAGAGGCCGGCGACATGGGCGACCGGCACCACCGGAATGCCAAGCTGCGCATAGATTTCGACGATGCCGTATTTGTAGGCCGGCTCGTCGCCCGGCGCGCGGCGCGTGCCCTCGGGATAGATGATCAGCTGCCGGGGATTGCGCGCCAACTCTTGTTTGGTCGCGGCGACCACCGCTTTCAGCGCCTTCGAGCGGCTGCCGCGGTCGACCGGGATCATCCGCATTTTCAGGATGTACCAGCCGAAGAACGGGATCCAGGTCAGTTCCCGTTTCAGGATGTAGATCGGATCCTGCAGGAAGGGGAAGAAGGCGATGGCGTCCCAGAACGACTGGTGCTTGGGCGCCAGGATGAAGGAGCCCTCGGGCAGGTTCTCCTGGCCGGTGATCTCGCTTTTGGTGCCGGCGATCTTGTCATAGAGCCACATCGACGTGCGCGACCAGAATTTCGGCACGAACCAGGCGCGGTGGCGCGGCGACAGGAAATAATACGGGGTCCAGAGGACCATCTGGACGATCAGATTGACGTAGAAGACAAGGTTGAACGCCAGCGAGCGGATAAGGAGCATGTGGGAATTGCCCGGTGAGGAAGTGTGCGTTGGTTACACCAAGCGCGGGCAAAAAGGAAACGGTGCGAGGACTGAGATCGAGCCGATTTGATGAGGCGCCGCCCGTTCGTCAGGCCTGCCACGTCGCTTGCGCCAGCCGCTTTTTCAGCCGTGGGGCGGCGAAGTCGAGGAACGCACGCAGTTTCAGTGGCAGCAGACCCTGGCCGGCATGCACGAGACTGACCGGCCATGGCTGCGGCTCGAATGGCTCCAGCACGGTGCGGAGCGTGCCGGAGCGCACAGCAGCCGTAATCTGATAGGAGAGCACCCTCGTCATACCGACGCCGGCAATCGCGGCATCGATCGCCGCTTCCGCGGTGTTGACCCGAAGCCGTGAGCGGATCGGAACAGCGAGTTCGGTCTTGCCGGTGGCAAACGTCCAAGCGGCGGGAGCGGTGAGCCCCTCGAAGGTGATGCAGTTGTGTGCCGCGAGGTCTTTCGGGGTCTCCGGCGTGCCGTGCTTGGCCAGATAGGCCGGGCTCGCGCAAACAACGCGCCGGATCGAGCCGATGCGGGTGGCCATAAGGCTCGAGTCGGGAAGCTCGCCTATACGGACGGCGAGATCGATGTGCTCCTCGGTCAACTGAGTTATCCGGTCTGCGAGCATCAGGCGAATAGCCACGTCGGGGTAGGCTGCGAGAAAGCCGATGACGACCGGCAGCACATGCAGGCGGCCAAAGACGATCGGAGCAGTGACAATCAGTTCGCCCGTCGGGGCGCTGTATTCGCCGGCTGCGATACGCTCGGCCTCGCCGACTTCTTCGAGAATGCGACGGCAGGCGGCGAGATAGGCGTGACCGGCGTCGGTCAGCATCAGCTGCCGCGTCGAACGGTTCAGGAGACGCGTCTTCAGATGCCGCTCCAGGTCGGAGACCTTGCGGCTGACCGTTGCCAGCGGGATGCCGAAACGGCGTCCGGCGGCCGAAAGGCTGCCGGCTTCCACCGCGGCGACGAAAAGCGACATAGAATCGAGGCGATCCATTGATCTTCCATAAAGTGGAAGGATAAGTTGCATTTATGCCATCTGCATCCGTAGGATGGAAGGCCTTATCTCTCGCTGACGACGGTTCGCAGCTCTGCCTGCAAAGGAGGCTTTCCATGAATGCTCACGTTTTCACCAGCGATGTCGCCTTCACGCCAACCGTCAAGGCGATCCAGGCCCGCAAAGGTTCACGTGATGCCTATGCCCGCGTCGAGGAGCGCGGCGGCTGGCAGGCTGATATCACGCCCGATCTCGCTGCCTTTATCGAGGCGCAGACCAGCATCTTCCTGTCGACGGCCAATGGTGAGGGGCAGCCTTACATCCAGCATCGCGGCGGGCCGGTCGGTTTCCTCAAGGTGCTCGACGAGCGGACGATCGGCTTCACGGATTTCTCCGGCAACAGGCAATTCATCACCCAGGGCAATCTGGACGACAACCCGCGCGCATTCCTGTTCCTGATCGACTATGCCCATCGGCAGCGCATCAAGATCTGGGGCAGCGCGCGCGTCGTCGAGGACGACGCCGAACTGATGGCCAAGCTGATGCCGGAAGGCTACAAGGCGCGTCCCGAGCAAATTATCCTGTTCACGGTTTCGGCCTGGGATTCCAACTGCCCGCAGCACATACCGCAGCGTTTCGAAGCGGCCGACGTAGCGGCGGCGCTGGCCGAACGGGACAGGCGTATCGACCGCCTCGAACAGGAAATCTCGCGCCTGCGTGGCGCCTCAACCGCCATAGTCAAGGAATGATGCCGCTGCCGGTTCCAGATCGGCTCAGTTCGGTCCAGCAGCCTCGGCCAGCGCGATGCCGGTTGGCGTTGGCTTCACCGGCACGATGCCGCGCGCCAGCGCCAGCAGATATTTGTTGTATTCGGTAAACAGCACCCGCAACGCCTTGGGCTTGGTCAGCCAGCCGCCATTGCCAAGATTGCTGTTGACCACCGGATAGGGCTCGAGCTTGGCCTTGCGCAGCAGCCGACCCATTTCCAGCAGGCTGCGCGGCATGTGGTAGTTGTTGGTGACGAGGATCACGGTGCCATAGGCGTGGTCTTCCACCCACTTTGCACTTTCCTCGGCATTGCCGATCGTGTCGAGCGCAGCGCGGTCGATGTCGACGCAGCAGGAAAACAATTCCTTGTCGCCGCGGGTCGCGACCTGAAGCTGGCGGCGGCTGGCGGATGGATGCACGCCGCTGATCAGCAGCCGCTCGCCCTTGCCTGACGCAAGCAGGCCCATCGCGGCATCGAGACGCGAATGGCCGCCGGTCAGCACGATGATGGCATCGGCTTTTGCCGGATTGGCGGGCGTCGCGAGACGGCTGACAGTGTTGGCGAACCAGCCGAAGCCGCCGGCAAACAGTGTCGCCAGCAGGAGCAGAAAGAAAGCGGAGATGCGCAACGCCCCCGCCAATCGGCTGGGCTTGGCGCGCTCGCGGGAACGCGTAATCACCAAGGGCAACTGTCCAGCCATTCCGGTCGAGTCGCGCGCATCCATCATCTTATCGTTAACCCCGAAATACGGCGTTTAGTAGGTGAAAAAGCACACATTACATTACGCTAATTCTCTATCCGTGATCACCCCGCGTCGGGTTGGCGGACATCGATGTCGCTGAGATAGGTGACGACGGTGACATGGGAGGTTGCTGCCGTCAGCGCACCGATCACCAGCACCATGAGGACGACGCCGAAATAGCCCGCCGAGCCGATGGCGAAATTGCCGAACAGGGCGGTTGCCTGATCGGCCTGCGGCGTTGCCATGTTGCGCGACGACCACCATGAGAAGACGATGAAGACGAGCACCGCCGCTGCCCCCCCGGCGGCTGCGCCCTTCATCCCGGTGACCAGAAAGTGGTGGCGGAATTCGCGCGCGATGAAGCGCGCTTCGGCGCCGACGAAATGCAGCACCTCGATGATGTGGCCGTTGCCGGCCATTGCGCCCCGCGTGGCGAATACCACGGTCAGCACGGTTGCCGACAGCATCAGCGCCAGCACGGCGATGCCGATGGTCACCGTGGTGCGGGCCATGGCCACCAGCCGGTCGACCCAGGTCCGATGGTCGTCAAGCGAGGCACTGGGCAGCTTCGGCGTGATCGCGGCGCGCATTGCGGCAAAATCGGGCGGGTTGTTCTCGTCTATGGTGACGATGATCAGACGCGGCACCGGCAAGTCGTCGATGTTGAGGCCCGAGCCCAGCCACGGCTCCAGCAGCCGCGCCGTGGCATCGCGGTCGACGATCCGGGCAGCCTTCACGCCAGGAAATTCGCCGGCGATCTGCGAGGCCTGGGCAAGTGCTGCCTCCATGTCGAGGCCGTCTACCGGCTTGATCTGGATCGTCGCCTCGCGTGAGATCTGGTTCTCCCAGACCGAGGCGGTGTCGCGCACCAGCGTCACCGCGCCGAAAGTCAGGCAGGAGAGGAACGTCATGATGGCGATGACCAGGACCAGCGCCCGGCCGGCGATGTTCTGCGCCGGCACGATCGGCGCCATCTTGCGCTGAACGCGCTGCGTCGTCGCGGCCCTCTCGGCGTGTTGGTCTTCGCCATGGTCAAGGGGGAGATCAGTCATAGATATCCAGCCTTCCGCCGGCCAGGATCATGCGCCGCGCGTCGACTTGCTCCATCAGGCCGAGGTCGTGCGTTGCGATCACCACCGCGGTGCCTAGCCGGTTGAGTTCGATGAACAGCCGCAACAGGCGGCGCGCCAGCGGCGGATCGACATTGCCGGTCGGCTCGTCGGCAAGCAGGATCTCGGGCTGCTCGATCAGCGCCCTGGCAATCGCGGCGCGCTGCTTCTCGCCGCCAGACAGCACCGGCGGCAGCACATGCATGCGCTCGCCAAGGCCGACCCACTTCAAGAGTTCGGTCACGTCGGTGCGGTAGCTCGCCTCCTCGCGTCCGCGCACGCGCAGCGGCAAGGCCACGTTTTCATAGGTCGTCATGTGGTCGAGCAGGCGAAAGTCCTGGAATACCACGCCGATGCGCCGCCTCAGATGCGGCAGCTCCGTGCGCGAGATGCGTGAGCGGTCCTTGCCGAAGATGGTGATCAGCCCGCGCGTCGGCTTGAGCGACATGAACAAAAGCCGCAGCAGCGTCGTCTTGCCGGCGCCCGAAGGGCCGCTCAGGAACTGAAAGGAACGCTCCGGTATGTGCAAGGAAATGTCGCGGAGGATTTCCGGACCCATGCCATAGCGGAGGCCGACATTTTCGAAGCGGATCACGTTCGACGACCTGAAACTTGCGGCGGCGACGAGCCAGCCTTCTCTGAGAAAAGACCATCGGCCGGCATGGTTAACCGGCAGTTAATTCTGAGGTTTTTTGGGCGCGTCACAAGGGTTCCGATGGGGAAGCGTTAACCATTTCCGTTTATGCAAAAGAAACGAAGAGCGAACAGGTGCTGTAGTGCTGGGCCATGATGGCTGAGGATCGAACCGCGCGCCCGGTTTCCGGCGAAATCATGACCGATACGGCCGCCGCGCCGGAACGCGTCATGCGTGATCCAGCCGATGACGTCGTCGATGCGGATTACGAAGTGTTGCCGCGCTTCACCGGAAGCATGGATCCACCGCCTTCGCGCGTGATCGCCACGCCATCGATTGAAGGCATGGACATGTTGCGCAAGCCAGAAGCCGCAATGGAACGGCTGCCGAAATCGCGCGGCGGGCCGATCTTCTGGATCGCCGGCCTCGGTGCCGCGCTGGCAGCCTTCTGGATCTCGGGCGGGCACGCGCTGGTTCGCCAGGCGCCGCTTCTTCTCGCGGCGCAGGAAACAGGCGCCGCACTCACCATTTCAGGCGTCACGTCGCGTATCGATGCGTCCGGACCGGAACCTGTCCTGTTCGTCGGTGGCGAAGCCGCCAATGACGGCATCGGCCCGTCGCCATTGCCGCCGCTGGAAATCCGGGTCACCGGCAATGACAGGCGCACAACCCGCTACACGCTGGGCACATTCAACCGTTCGCTGGCGCCCGGCGAAAGATTTGGCTTTTCGAGCCGGCTCGACGTGCCTAGAAACGGGGTCAAGACCGTCTCGGTCACCTTCGCCAATTAGGGCGGTCATTTCTGGAAAGGCGGCCAATGCCAGTCGTACGCGGCAAGGATATCGAGGTTCTGTTTTCGGCGTCGGCGATTGCCCGCCGCAATCTGGAACTCGCCAAGGAGATCGCCGGGCACGATTATCAGGACCTTCTGGTGATTTCGGTGCTGAAAGGGTCGTTCATCTTCGCCGCCGATCTCATCCGCGCCATGCACGATGTCGGCCTGTCGCCCGAGGTCGAGTTCATCTTCATCTCCAGCTATGGCGCCGGCACCACCAGCGGCGAGGTGAGGGTGCTGCGCGACATCGACAATGAGGTCGCCGGCCGCGACGTGCTGTTGATCGACGACATCCTCGAATCGGGCAAGACGCTGTCCTTCACCCGCGATCTGATGCTGTCGCGCGGCGCCAAAAGCTGCGCCATTGCCGTGCTGCTCGACAAGCGCATGCGCCGCCAGACCGCGCTCAATGCCGACTATGTCGGCTTCGACTGCCCCGACTATTTCGTCGTCGGCTACGGCATGGATGTCGCCCACGCCTTTCGCGAATTGCCGTTTGTCGGCGTCGTCAAGGGCGACGCCTGATTTATGTTCGATGCTGTTTGCGGTTCAGGAAAAGTCAACTTTTCCACGCCAAACATTCCGCTATGGCAAAGCTCCTGATCGTCGAGGACGATGAGTCCGTCCGCACCCTCGCCGCCCGCGCCCTCGAACGCGCCGGGCATATGATCGACATCGCCGCCGACGGCGCGCAAGGGCTTGCCCTGATCCGCGCAGCACGTGGCGGCTACGACCTTGTCGTCTCCGATATCCGCATGCCGGAAATGGACGGCATCGAGATGGCCAAGGCGGCGGCGTCGCTTTTCCCGGCGATGAAGATCTTGCTGATGACCGGCTATGCCGACCAGCGCGAGCGCGCCGAGGAGTTGAACGGCATCATTGTGGACGTCGTGCAGAAGCCGTTCACACTGGCCGAAATCCGCGCGCGCGTCGACCAGGCGCTCGCCTGTTTCGCCTAAACCTAGTCGCTGTCAGGCGGGATCGCAGGTCGCCGCGATTGCCGGCGCGCTGCTGGGGCGCCGGCTGGCATTGAGCGCGAACAGACCGGCGCCGATGATGAGGGCGGCGCCGATGACGGTGGTCGACCGCGGCACCTCGGCAAAGAACAGGAAGCCCCACAGCGGCGACCAGATAATCCCGGTGTATTCGAAGGTGGCGACGCTGTTGGCGGGCGCCAGCCGGTAAGCCTGCGACAACAGGATCATGCCGGCCGAGGCGACGAAGCCGCAGGCCGCCATCTTCAGGAAATCGATCGGCGTCGGCCAGATCCATGGCCTGACCAGGAATTCGAGGCTCGGATGGGTAGCGTGAGCTATTCCTGCCAGCCAGAACAGCCCGGCGACCGCTGCAGCGCCTAGTAGGTAGACGCCGTTTTGATAGAACGCCATGACCGTGGACGATTCGGTGTCGCCGATCTTGCGGGCCATCAACTGCGAAAAGCCGTAGAGCACTGCCGAGGCCAGCGACAGCAGCGCCGCCCAGTCGAACAGCCCGGCGCCTGGTCGCAGCATCACCAGCACGCCCAGCATCCCGACGAGGACGGTGACCAGCGTCTGCCACGCCACCCGTTCGCCGAGATAAGGGCCGGCAAGCGCCATGATGAACAGCGGTGCCATGAAATAGAGCGCCACCGCGTCGGCAAGCGGCAGGGCGGCAATCGCCAGGTAATAGACCGTGTAGGAGGTGAACAGGATGAAGGCGCGCATCGTCAGCATGCGAAACCGCTTCGAAAAGATCGCGGCGAGCCCGACATCGGCATGAACGAGCACGAGAAGAATGGGCAAGGCGATGATCGAGCGGATCGCCATCACCTCGGTCACCGGATAAGTGTCCGACACGGCCTTGATCAGCGGATCCTGGAGCGAGAACACCAGAACGCCGAGGCAAAGGCTTGCCATGCCGAGGACGATCCGGTTCTGCATGTCGTTCGACGGCTCCTTGCTGTGCGGCCCGAATCCGGACCTGGTTTCGGGTAAAAAGAACCCGCCACCGTTTCGGGCAGCGGGTACGAGTGAGGACTCTAGATTGGTCCGCGGCCGATTTCGCAGCCGCATATCCAATGGGTGAGATGACTATTATCCGCCGTTTGACATGTTGCAAACGAATTGGAATGATGCCAGCAATCATATTTTCTTATGGCGGAATGCATGAAACCCACGCTCGACAGCGATCTGCTGCGCACCTTCGTCGCGGTTGCCGACACCGGCAATTTCACCAAGGCAGCAGAGCAGGCCGGCCGGACCCAATCGGCGGTTTCGATGCAGATGAAGAAGCTCGAAGATGTGGTCGGCGACAGCCTGTTCGAGCGCGGCTCGCGCGGCGTGGCGCTGACGCGCCGCGGCGGCGAACTCATCGTCAACGCCCGTCGCATCGTGTCGCTGCTGGACGAGACGGCGGCATCGATGGTCGCCGCGCCGCTTGGCGGGCCGGTGCGTATCGGCATTCCGGAAGAATATGGGCACGCTATCCTGTCGCGCGCACTCGGCGCTTTTGCCAAGCGCCATCCTCAGGTCGAAGTCACCGTCCGCTATGCGCATTCCGGCGCGCAGATCGCGGCGCTCGCCGCCGGTGAGCTCGATCTGGCGGTGGTGTTCGAATGGCAGGATCTCTTCGGCGGCGAGGTGCTGATGCATGACCCGACCGTATGGGTGACCTCGGAACTGCACCACATGCATGAGGAGCGGCCGGTGCCGATTGCGCTCTACAACCGTGCCGGCTGGTGCAAGGATTTCGCGATAAAGTCGCTGGAGCAGCGCGGTCTCGCCTATCGTGTCGCCTATACCAGCGATACCAATGGCGGCCTGCGCCTCGCGGTCACCTCCGGGCTGGCGATTGCGCCGATCTCGCGCAGCAACATCCCGGCAGGCTGCCGCGAACTTACGGCCGGCGACGGGTTCGGCGACATCGATTCCTCGAACGTGGTGCTGCGGCGCAATCCGAACGCCTCCGGCGAGGCCATCGACGGCATGGAAGAGGCGATCCGCGAGGCGTTCACCAATCGCTAGAGCCTGGCAGCCGCTATGCGACGTCTTCGTAGAAGGTCAGCCGATTGCCGAACGGGTCGCCGACGGTGACCTCCCTTGTCTGCCACGGTGTCTCTTCCAGTCCCGGCCTGGCAAAACGGTACTTCTTTGCTATCAGTTCGCGGTGCAGCGCCGCGATGTCGCCCGCTTCGACGCGGATATAGCGCCCGGCGCGCCGTCGCCGTGATGTTCGCTCAGATGCAGCACGCAGCCATCGCGCGAAATTCCTATATAGAGGGGAGCGTCGTCGTCGAAGCGGTGCTCGAACTGCACTTCGAAACCGAGGAAGCCGACATAGAATTCATGCGCCTTGGCGATGTCGAAGATGCGCAGGATCGGGGTGACGGCGCCGAGTTTCACCATGGCGGTCTCAATGTTTGATGTTTGAGGCGATAGGAGAGCTTTACTTGAGCTCCAGCAGCCGCTCCAGATAGCTGCGCTCGATGTCGGGGCTGAGCGCGTTGCCGAGCCGCTTGCGGATCGCTTCGAGGATCTGGCGGGCGCGCTGCACGTCGATCTCGTCCGGCACCTTCACCGAATCGCCGAAATCGGGACCTTCGGTGGCGCGCGGCCGGCCGAGCGGATCGCGGTCGGCGTTCTGCTGGCGGCCGCCCCGCTCGCCCTCGCCCTCGTCGCCCTGCATGGCCTGCAATTGCTTCATCATGTCCTTGGCGCCCTTGCGCAACGCTTCCAGCGCGCGGCCCTGGTGACCGACGGCCTGGTCGCCATCGCTGTCGCCGAGCGCCTGTTCGGCACTGCCCATGGATTTGCCGGCGTCGCCAAATCCCTCATTGGGCTCGAGGCCCATGCCTTCGAGGCCTTTCCTCAGCTGGTCGAGGTCGCCTTGCAGCTTGCCTTGGCCTTCCTGCAACTGCTTCAGCGCGTCGGCGAATTCCTCCGGCGTCATCGGCTTCGGCCGGCCGAGCGGATCGCGGTCTTCACCTGGGCCGGGCTCGCCCTGTTCGCCCATTTGGCCTTGCTCGCCGTTTTCGCCGAGCTGCTCGTCGCGGTTCTGCCCGCGCTGTTGCTGGCCGCGCTGCATCTGGTCCATGCGGAAGGTTTCGTTCATCATCTCCTGCTGGCGCCGCATGATCTCGCCGAGCTTGTCCATCTGCTGGCGCATCTCGCTGTTCTGCTGGCCGCCCTGCTGCTGACGTCCGGCCTGCAGATTGTTCATCATGTCCTGCAGCTGCGATAGCAATTGCTGCGCGCTGTCGCGATCGCCTGATTTCGCCAGGTTTTCGATCTGGTCCATCATGCGTTCGATG
Source organism: Mesorhizobium sp. WSM4823 (assembly GCF_055811195.1). Lineage (NCBI taxonomy): Bacteria > Pseudomonadati > Pseudomonadota > Alphaproteobacteria > Hyphomicrobiales > Phyllobacteriaceae > Mesorhizobium > Mesorhizobium sp. WSM4823. The sequence continues at coordinate 60,699 of NZ_JBVVQL010000003.1, read as the reverse complement.
TCGCTCTGGCGCAGTTCCTGGCCGTTCTGCTGCATCTGCGGCGCGTCCGGATTCTGCTGCGCACGCTGGGCGAATTCCTGCAGGAACTGGTTCATCGCCTCGCGCAGTTCCTTCATCGCCTTATCGATTTCCTCGTCGCTGGCGCCGTTCTTGATCGCGTCCTGCAGCGCCTGCTGCGCCTGACGCAACCGCCTCTCGGCCTCGGAAAGGTTGCCTTCCTCGATGCCGAGCGCGATCTCCCAGAGGTAGGCTACCTCATTGCGCAACTGGTCGTCGCTGTCGGCGATCTTCAACCGGGTGCGGGCGCTCATGATGGCGAGGTAGTGCGCCATGTTGTCGAACGTGTCTTCGGGCCTGAGCGTGATGGCGTCCATCAGGTCGAGCACGCGGCTCTTGGCGTTGGCGTCGAGCGCCAGAACGCGGCGCTGCTCGATCACGGCTCTCGCCAGCGGATTGGAGAAGGGCCGCTCCGGCATTACCAGCGTCTTGGTTTCGCTGGTTGCCGTATGTCCGGCATCGTCGGTGGCGACAAGCGTGAGCTTGATGTTGCCGCCGGCCCAGACATGCTCGGTCAGATCCTTCGTGGTCTTGGCGGCATTCCCCTTGGCGCCGCGGCGCGGCAGCGACAGCGGCATTTCAGGCGGGCCGTAGAGCGGATGCGCATTCGGCGCCGGCGGTTCGGCCAATATGAAATCCGCCTTGGCGGAGGCTGCGCCATAGTCGTCGTCGATCTGGTAGTTGAGCTCGAACGAGCCATTGGCGGCGCGTTTCGGCTCGCCGACGAAGCGGATCTGCGGCGGCTTGTCCGGGACCACCGCGAAGGTCCAGTTGCCGAGTTCGTCATAGCCCGAGTTGAGCGTCAGCGTGCCGTTGGCCGTGAGCTTTCCGGTGAACTGGCGCACCGTGGAGGGCGTTGCCGCCGCCGGCTTGGCCGCCTCGGCCTGTTGCGCGGTCGGCTCGATGGTTCGGGCGTTGCCGTCGGCATCGGCATAGCTCAGCGTTTCCTCGCCCGAACCGCCGGTGACGCGCAGCGACACATCGCTGCCTTCCGGAACGGTGAAAATGGACGCAGCCTGACTGCCATTGTTGCCAAGGGCTGGATTGGCGGCGGCTGGGTTGGCGAGGGCTGGTGAAGTGAGGAAGACCGGCGGCCTGCCGGTGTAGGCCGGCGGCGTCACCCAGGCATCGATACGCGGCGGGACAGCGTCGCGCGCCCCCTGAGCACTGAACCCGTCTGCTATGCGGCCGCCCGACGGTCCGAAGGAGAAGGCAAAGGCGGCGACCAACAAAAGCGCCGCCACGGCCCGCAGTCCCCACGGGTCGCGCTCCGGCACCCGGGTGCGTGGCAGGTCGCCACCGAGGTCGCCGAGTTTCTCGGCCATGCGTTTCTGGTGTTCGCGCCACAATGCTTGCGAAAAAATGCTTTCCCTGCCGCTCGGCCGGTCGGTCTGCACCAGCACCGGGCTGTGCAGCAATTGGTTGGCAGCTTCGATGCGCCGGTCGATCTCGGCGCTGGACGGCAACCGGAAGAAACGCAGGGGATAGAGCGCGGCAAGGATGGCAATGCCAAACACTGCCAGGAGGCCGATGCGGGCGATATCGGGCAGCAGAAGGAAGAGGCCGAGCCACGAGACGCTGAGGAACAGGCTGGCGACGATGACCAACGGAAGCAGCAACGGCCAGCCACGTTCGACCGTCATCGAGACCCGCGTCGCCAGCCGGCTCAGCGCAAGGCGCCCGGCCAAGCCGCGATCGCTGGTGAAGGTGGGTCGTTGCGTCATCGGCCCTTCCTGATTCGGGCGGGATAACCCGAACCTCACAAATCTATCGCACCGGCCCGAAAATCGGATGCGAAGGACTCAAAGTCTTAGATGCTCGTCGCTCCAAACATATCAAGAAACACGGCGAAGGCGAGGCAGTTCCCTAAAACGTGAACGGGACTGCTCCTATTATCCTTAGAATTTAGCCGGATTGGCGTTTGCTCCGCAGACCAGCACGGCGACACGCTCGCCCTCAGCCGGCGCGTAACGGCCGGACAGGACCGCTGCGAAGGCCGCGGCGCCGCCCGGCTCGGAGATGATTCGCACCCGGTCCCAAAGCGCCGCCTGCGCGGCGACGATCTCGTCGTCGCTGACCAGTATGGAACGCTCGACAAAGGCTTCGGCGATTGGAAACATCATGTCGCCGACGCGCTTCGGCGCCAGCGAATCGGCGGCGATGCCTTCAGTCGGCGCATCGACGGGCCGACCGGCCTCGAAGGCGCGATAGAGCGTCGGTGCGCCTTCGGGCTCGACGGCGATGATCCTGATACGGCCGCCGAACCAGGCGGCGATGCCGCCGATCAGGCCGCCGCCACCGACGGCGACCAGCAGCGTGTCCAGCTCCGGCAGGTCGGCCTCGATCTCGAGACCAAGCGTGCCTTGCCCGACCAGTGTTTCCTCCTGGTTGAAGGCATGGATCTGCAGCGCGCCGGATTTTTCGGCAAAGTTCTCACTGGCAGCCAGTGCCTCGGCATAGCGCGCGCCGCCGACGACCAGATCGGCGCCGTAGCCGCGGATGCGTTCCAGCTTGGCCGGCGGGCTCACTTCGGGAACGAAGATGGTTGCCTTGTGACCGAGCCGCATGGCGGCATAGGCGACAGCGGCGCCATGGTTGCCGCCCGATGCGGCAACCACGCCAGCCTTGGGAACCGGCCGCTCGAGAAGATTGGTGAACGCGCCGCGCGCCTTAAACGAGCCGGAATGCTGCAGGCATTCGAGCTTCAGGTCGAGGCTCAGAGGCGGACGACCGAAATCGGCCATGTCGACGCGCAGCACCGGCGTATGGCGCACGAATGGCCGGATGCGTGGCTCCATTGCGGAGATGCGTTCGCGTGTAATCCTATTGCCGTTCAGCATGGCTGCTCCCAAGGGTTGACATCACTTAGTAACTTAGCAAAATGCCTAAATGCAAGAGGTTGATGTCTTCAAGGCGATCGCCAACGAGCGCAGGCTGCAAATCCTCGACTGGCTAAAGGATCCGCGCGCGCATTTTCCCCGCCAGGCGGATGGCGATCTGGTCGAGGACGGCGTCTGCGCGCTGCTGATCGCCGAAAAGCTCGGGATCACCCAGGCGACGCTCAGCGAACATATGCGGGTGCTGACCCAGGCGGGCCTTCTCAGCAGCAAGCGCATCAAGCAGTGGACATTCTATCGCCGCGACGAGGACAGGATCGCGCAGACCAGGGCTCTGGTTCAGAACCGGCTGTAGCCTGTCGAGGGTTGCGCCGACGGCAGAATGATCGCTCATCCCGCCGCCCATGCTCAGTCGAGGTCGGCAGCTTTGCGCAATGCCGCATTCATGCGCGTCTGCCAGCCTGACCCACTCTTCTTGAAGCTCTCAACGATGTCAGGGTCTAGCCTCAACAATATCGCGACCTTGGCGTGCTCTGATCGAGGTCTCCCACGCCTTGCTGCTAAATTTGGTTGCGCGTCAGGATCAGTTCTAGCCGCGGCGGTGATTGCGGCGTCTTCTTCGACCGTCATTTTATCAAGAGCGGCCTGAGCCCGCTTCAATAGACTTACTTTTGACGGCTCGCTTATACCGATCAATCTGGCCTTCTTGGTTGAAACCATGGGGGAGAGCGCCCGCTTGGCTCTGACATGGCCACTTTTAGTAGCCGGCTTCGATGTATTCGACATAGCTTCTGATCTCCTCTCTGGTGGCGCGCCGGAGGGAAATGACCCGGATGTTTCCGTTGCGCGGTACATAAACGATCTGGTGGACCCTGTTGCCGACGAAACCGATCCCCACAAACCGTTCCTCGCCGTAATCTTCAGTCGCATCTTCAAAGATCATTGCGTTGTCGAAATCGAAAACCTCGGCAAGCTCGAACGGCACGCCATGTTTAGCTTTGTTCTTCCTCGCTTTTTCGTCGTCCCACTCGAACCCCATCGCCGTCAGCCTCTTTTGGCATTTCTGTATATACAGAAAGTGCGTTGCCTGCAAGTTTTTTGTATATACAGAAATTTTTTCGAAGGCGTCGTATGACCGCTATCACCCCCGTCGTGAGGGGTGTTTCGGTCGAGCTGATATCATTCTGCGGGCGCGCGCGATCCGGCAGTTACGCTTCGCGCTGTGCGACTGGATCGGCGAGGAGCCGGTCTTCTTCCTAAACGGAACGGCGACAGGGACGACGAGTCTACCTCAACCAGTCGGGCACCGAATCCAACCCGATCAGTTCGTCATAGCTCTGGCGGGGGCGCACGACATGGTACCGGTCGCCGTCAACCAGCACTTCGGGCACCAGCGGCCTGGTGTTGTAGGTGCCGGCCTGCACCGCGCCATAGGCGCCGGCGGTGGCGATCGCGATCAGGTCGCCGGCCTTCAGCCGGGGCAGATCGCGGTCGAGGCCGAGATAATCGCCGGTCTCGCAGACCGGGCCGACCACGTCGACCGTCATACGCGGTGCGGCGGCCGGCTGCTGCACCACCGGTTTGATGTCATGGAAGGCGTCGTAAAGCGTCGGCCGGATCAGATCGTTCATCGCGGCGTCGACAACCAGGAAATTCTTGGCATCGCCCTCCTTCACGAAGATCACTTGCGAGACCAGGATGCCGGCATTGCCTGATATCAGCCGGCCTGGCTCGAACATCACTTTCAGTCCGAGCTTGGCGACATGCTTCTTGACGATCTGGGCGTAAGCGTCGGGCAAGGGCGGCGGGCTGTTGTCGAGGCGGTAGGGAATACCGAGGCCGCCGCCGAGATCGATATGCTCGATGGCGTGCCCGTCGGCGCGCAGTACGCCGACCAACTCCACTAGCAGCGCGAAGGCGTCGTCGAAGGGCTGCAACTCGGTGATCTGGCTGCCTATATGGGTGTCGATGCCGGTGACTTTGATACCCGGCAGTTCAGCTGCGCTGTTATAGACCTGGCGCGCCTTCTGCCAGGGGATGCCGAACTTGTTCTCTGCCTTGCCGGTCGAGATCTTCTTGTGGGTCTTGGCATCGACATCCGGGTTGATGCGCAGCGAGATCGAGGCCACCTTGCCCAATGCCGTGGCACGGGCCGACAGCAGTTCCAGTTCCGGCTCGGATTCGACGTTGAAACACAGAATGCCGGCCGAGAGTGCAAAATCCATTTCGCGCGTGGTCTTGCCGACGCCCGAAAACAGGATCTTGTTGGCCGGAATGCCGGCGGCCAGCGCGCGGCGCAGTTCGCCTTCGGAGACCACGTCGGCGCCGGCGCCGAGCTTGGCCAGGATCTTCAGCACGGCCTGGTTGGAATTCGCCTTCATGGCGTAGCAGACCAACGCGTCGAGCCCGGCAAAGGCCTGCGCAAACACGCGGAAATGCCTGGTCAGCGTCGCCGTCGAATAGCAATAGAACGGCGTGCCGACGCTTGCAGCGATATCCGGTATCGCCACGTCCTCGGCATGCAGCACGCCGTCGCGGTAGTCAAAATGGTTCACAAGAGTGGTTCCGGAAGTTGGAGCACGATGAGATCGGCCGATCTCATCGGCTCTAGATCTTGTTTTTCGCGTGATCTTGTCCGAAAAGTCTGCAACTTTTTGCTTCGCTGACCTTCGGTTCGGGATCACGCTAGAGCAGCGGGTCGAGGATGAACTTCTTGTCCTCGACCGGTTTTTCCGGCTCCGGCGGCACGGGCTGATTGGCCTTTTGTGCGTCCTTGCGTGCCTGCACGGCCGCCTCATAGGGCGTGTCGAGACCGGACTTCCTGCCGCAGGCCGTTACAGCCGCCACGGCCGCCAGCAGCGTCAGCGTCACCAAAATCCTGCTTGCGGTCATCGATCCATCCGTCCGAAACTTTTGCGTGCTGCCGCTTTTAGCCGAGTTTTCAGCGCATTGCACCCTGGCTCAAGCTTTGGCGAGCCGCTTTTTCCAATAGCGTATCTGCTTGCGCACCTCCGACGGCGCGGTGCCGCCGAAGCTCGTGCGGCTCTTCACCGAATTCTGCACGGCAAGCACCGAGAACACGTCCGTCGTGATGCCGGGGTGAATGGATTGCAAGTCTTCAAGCGGCAGCCTGTCGAGCCCGATCTTCTTCTCTTCGGCCAGCGCCACGGCGCGGCCGGTGACATGATGGGCCTCGCGGAACGGCAGGCCGAGCGTGCGCACCAGCCAGTCGGCGAGATCGGTCGCGGTCGAATAGCCTGCCCCGGCGGCCTTCTTCATGGCGGCGGCGTTCACCGTCATATCGCGCACCATGCCGGTCATCGCCGCCAGCATCAGGTCGAGCGTCTCGGCGGCGTCGAAGACGGATTCTTTATCCTCCTGCATGTCCTTGCCGTAGGTCAGTGGCATGCCCTTCATCACCGTCAGCAGGCCGACCAGATGGCCGGTAACCCGGCCGGTCTTGCCGCGCACCAGCTCGGCGGCATCGGGGTTCTTCTTCTGCGGCATGATCGAGGAGCCGGTGGAGAAACCATCCGACAGCCTGACGAAACCGAATTGCGGCGTCGACCAGATGATGATCTCTTCAGCCAGCCGCGACAGATGCGTCGCGCAGATCGCCGCCAGTCCCAAAAACTCCAGCGCGAAATCGCGGTCCGAAACGCTGTCCAGCGAGTTGCGCATCGGCTCGCGGAAGCCGAGCGCCTTGGCCGTTTGGTGCCGGTCGATCCGAAAGCTGGTGCCGGCAAGGGCGGCAGCACCGAGCGGGCTTTCGTCCATCCGCTCTATGGCGTCGCGAACACGCGATAAATCGCGCGAAAACATCTCGACATAGGCCATGCAGTGGTGGCCGAAGGTCACCGGCTGCGCCGCCTGCATATGGGTAAAACCCGGCATCACCGTTGCCGCATGCTCCTCGGCCCGCTCCAGGAATGCCGTGATCAGGCCCTTCAGCGCCTCGGCGACGCGAAAGCACTCGTCCTTGACCCATAGCCTGAGGTCGACCGCAACCTGGTCGTTGCGCGAACGGGCGGTGTGCAGGCGGCCGGCGGCCGCGCCGATCAGCTCGGCAAGGCGAGCCTCGACATTCATGTGGATGTCTTCCAGCCTGGTCGAGAACTCGAACTTGCCGGCTTCGATCTCTGCCAGGATCGTGTTCAGTCCGTGAGCGATTTTTTCTTGATCGGCCGCCGAAATAATGCCCGTTTGCGCCAGCATCTCGCTATGGGCGATCGAGCCTCTGATATCTTGCGCATAGAGTTTGCGGTCGAACGAGATCGACGCGTTGATCGCTTCCATGATCGCGGCCGGACCCGAGGCAAAACGTCCGCCCCACATCTGGTTGCTGGCCTTCTTGTCGCTCATCGCTATAACCCGTGCTCCGGAGCAGTTTTTAAAAATGGCAGACGGCAATAAATTTTTCACGGCCCCGCGCCTCATCCTCGCCGCTTTGGTGGCGGGCGTGCTTGCCGGCGCGGTCGCGGTATATGTCAGCGAGAGCGGTTCTGGCAACAACTCGCCCGCTCAAGTTGCCGTTGGCGACAGCAAGGACGATGTCGCCTGCACTGCCAAGGCCGATCGCGCCAAGACGGTCGCGGCGGCTGCTACCGGCCAGGTTGCAGCACTTTTGCCGGCGGATCCGCCGCAATCGCTGAAAAGCCTCGCCTTCAACGATCCTGGCGGCAAGCCGATGACGCTCGCCGACCATGCCGGCAAGACGGTGCTGCTCAATCTATGGGCGACATGGTGCGCGCCCTGCCGCGCCGAAATGCCGGCGCTCGACGCGCTGCAGAAGGAAATGGGCAGCGGCGCCTTCGAGGTCGTCGCGGTCAATGTCGATGCCGGCGACGACACCAAGCCGAAAAAGTTCATCGAGGAAACCGGCGTCAAGGCGCTCGGCTACTACCGCGATTCGACGATGGCGCTGTTCAACGATCTCAAGACGCGCGGCCTGGCGCTAGGCCTGCCGGTGACCATGCTGATCGACGGCGAAGGCTGCCTGATCGCCCATATGAACGGCCCGGCCGAATGGTCGAGCCCCGACGCCAAGCGGCTGGTAGAGACGGCACTCGGCAAGTCGGACTAGGCCCTTACGCGCACGGCAATCGCAACGGATTTCGGTCTGCAGTGCTCAGCCGAGGAGGCGGCTGCGCAACCCATCCGAGAGCGGCCGCTGTATGGAAACAAACAGCGGCCGGCTTTTTCACAGGCGCTGAAAGCGACAGCAGAACTGTCACACACCTTCTCTAAGAGAGCAGGCGAGGACTTGCGCAGGCCCCTTGTCACGCCACTCAACAGGGAATGAGATTCATGTCGATGATCAAAAACGGCTTGGCGGCTCTTGCCGCCGGCACAATCACCGTTTCATTGGCGCTGCCCGCCGTCGCTGCGCCGGTCAAGTTCGATTTCTGGTTCGGCCTTTCTGGCGATCTCGAACGCGTCGTCCAGACCTTGTGCAAGAACTTCAACGAGGCGCAGCCTGATTATGAAGTCGTCTGCACCAGCCAGGGCAATTACGACGCCACGCTGCAGAACACGATCGCAGCGTTCCGTGCCGGCAAGCAGCCTGCCATCGTCCAGGTCTATGACGTCGGCACCGCCACCATGATGCTGTCCGGCGCCTACAAGCCTGCCGACAAATTGATGGAAGAGAACGGCTACAAGATCGACTACAGCGACTATTTCCCCGGCATCGCGCGCTATTACGCGACCTCGAAGAACGAGATGCTGTCGTTCCCGTTCAACTCCTCGACCGCGCTGATGTACTGGAACAAGGATGCCTTCGCCAAGATCGGCAAGACCGAGGCTCCCAAGACCTGGGAAGATGTCGGCGCCGACCTCAAGGCGATGAAGGATGCCGGCTATGATTGCCCGATGGCGATCAACATTTCCGCCAACGAGAGCTGGCAGTTGATGGAGCAGTTCTCCGCCATCCACAACCAGCCCATTGCGACGAAGAATAACGGCTATGACGGGCTCGATGGCCGCCTCGAAGTCAACAAGACCAAGTTCGTCCAATATGTCGGCGACCTCAAGAAGTGGTATGACGAGGGCCTCATCAAGATCAAATCCAAGGATCTCGGCCAGGACATGGTCCAGGCCTTTGCCTCCGGCACCTGCCAGGTCGTCCTGTCCTCGGTCGGCGACCACGGCACGGTCGGCAAGACGCAGAAGGAAGGCATGAACTGGGATGTCGCCGAGCTGCCGACCTATGCCGGCACCGAGCGAAAGAATTCGCTTGTCGGCGGTGCCTCGCTCTGGGTCCTCTCCGGCAAGTCGGATGCGGAATACAAGGGCGCAGCCGCGTTCCTCAACTTCATCCACGATCCCAAGACCGCTCTGTTCTGGTCGACCAACACCGGCTACATCCCGGTGACGAAGTCGGGCTTCGACTACATGAAGGCGAACGGCTTCTACGATAAGGCGCCTTACAAGGGCCGTGAAACGGCGATTGCCAGCCTCACCGCGTCGGAGCCGACCGACATCACCCGCGGCATCCGGCTCGGCAATTTCACCCAGGTCCGTGCCGAGTTCGGCACGCAGATGCAGGCGATCTTCGCCAACAAGGTCAGTGTCCAGGAAGGCATCGACACGCTGGTCAAGAATGGCGACGCCATCCTCGACCGCTTCCAGCAGACCTACCCGAACAAGACGCTTCCCTGATCACCAGGCTTAACAAAGGCCGCCCGCCCGCAACGGCGGGTGGCCGTTTCATATCCAGACAATAGCCGTGCAAGGGCGTCGGCGGATCGATGGAAAAACGCGTTACCTTCAGCAGATGGACGGTCGGTATCCTGTTTGCGGTACCGCAGCTCCTGCTGATCTTCACATTCTTCTACTGGCCGGCCGGCCAGGCAATCTATTGGTCGCTGACGCTGCAACAGCCCTGGGGCGGCGGCAATATCTGGGTCGGGCTCGACAATTTCCACGCGATCCTGTCCAGCGCGGATTACTGGAACTCGATCAGCGCCAGCCTCATCTTTGCCGCGATCAGCACCGGGCTGGCGATGTTCGTGGCACTGGTGCTCGCCGCGCTGACCGACCGGCAGCTGACCGGCTCGCGCTTCTACCGCGTCGTGCTGATCTGGCCCTATGGGATTGCGGCACCGGCGCTGGCGCTCGCCTTTCGTTTCATCCTGGCGCCCGAAGCCGGATTCATGGCCGTCGTCAACCAGGCGTGGCCGGGGTTCTGGGATCCCGGCCTCGACGGCGTCGACGCGATGGCCTCCATCATCGCCGCCTTCTCCTGGAAGTACATCGGCTACAACTTCATCTTCTTCCTCGCCGCATTCCAGTCCATCCCGCGCTCGCTGATCGAGGCCTCGGCCATGGATGGCGCCGGCGTCGTCAGGCGCTTTTTCGACATCCAGTTCCCGCTGATCACGCCGACGATTTTCTTCCTGCTTGTCATCAACATCACCGAGAGTTTTCAAGATTCCTTCGGCATCGTCGACATCATGACATCAGGCGGGCCGGCGAACGCGACCAATCTGATGGTCTACAAGATCTATTCCGACGGTTTTAGAGGCCTCGATTATTCCGGCGCCGCGGCGCAGAGCATCATCCTGATGCTGCTCATCATCGTGCTCACCATCTTCCAGTTCCGCTTCATCGAGCAGCGCGTGCACTACCGGTGAGGCTGATATGGTAGAGCGCACCCCGATCCTGAATTTCGTCACGCATCTCGTCCTGTTCATCGGCTTCGTGCTGGCAATCGCGCCTTTCGTGATTGTCGTGATCGCCTCGTCGCACAATTTGAAGGACGTCAACGACGTGCCGATGCCGTTGCTGCCGGGCAGCGATTTCTGGGCCAACATCAAGACGGCATGGACGACGGCCAATCTCGGCCCCAAGCTGCTCAACAGCTTCATCTTTGCCGCCGGCGTCGCGGCGGGCAAGGTGATCATTTCGGCGCTGACCGCCTTCTCGATCGTCTATTTCCGTTACCCCGGCCGCACCTTCATCTTCTGGCTGATCTTCATCACGCTGATGCTGCCGCTGGAAGTGCGCATCGTGCCGACCTATGCAGTCGCGGCCAATGTGCTGTCGCCCTATCAGGCGATCCTCGACGTCACCGGCGTAAGCTGGCTCATCGAGAAAGTCTCTGGTGTCCAGGTTTCGTTGAGCTTCGGGCTGCTCAACTCCTATACCGGGCTCATCCTGCCGCTGATCGCGACCGCTACCGGCACCTTCCTCTACCGGCAGTTCTTTCTCACCGTACCGGATGAGCTGGCCGAGGCGGCGCGCATGGATGGCGCCGGCGCGCTGCGCTTCTTCATCGATATCCTTTTGCCGCTGTCGCGCACCAATATGGCGGCCCTCGGGACGATCATGTTCCTGTGGGCGTGGAACCAGTATCTATGGCCGTTGCTGGTCACCACCGACCAGTCGCATGCGACGGCCGTCACCGAGCTCAAGCAGCTCATTCCCAATATTGGCGGCATCCCCGAATGGAACATCGCCATGGCGGGCACGCTCATCGTCATGCTGCCGCCGCTGATCGTCGTCGTGGCGATGCAGCGTTATTTCGTGCGCGGCCTGATCGCCACCGAAAAGTGATCCGACAAGGAGACAGATGATGGCCGCCATCACCATTCGCGACGCCAGGAAGAGCTACGGCAAATCGCAGGTCGTGCACGGCGTCGATCTCGACATCGCGTCCGGCGAATTCGTCGTCATTCTCGGGCCGTCCGGCTGCGGCAAGTCGACACTGCTCAGGATGATCGCCGGGCTGGAAGAGATTTCCGGCGGTGAGATCGCCATCGACGGCACCGTGGTCAACCGGCTGGAGCCGCGCGAGCGCGGCTGCGCCATGGTGTTCCAGAACTATGCGCTCTACCCTCATATGAGCGTCGCCCAGAACATCGGCTACTCGCTGAAAGTGGCGGGTGTCGCCAGCGCCGAACGTACAGAGCGCATCCGCGCGGTCGCCCGTATGCTGGAACTCGAACCGTTGCTCGACCGCAAGCCGGCAGCCCTTTCGGGTGGCCAGCGCCAGCGCGTCGCCATGGGACGCGCCATGATCCGCGAACCGAAGGTCTTTCTGTTCGACGAGCCGCTCTCGAATCTCGACGCCAAACTACGCGTCCAGATGCGCTCGGAAATTCGCAAGCTGCACCGCCGGCTGAACGCGACATCGGTGTTCGTCACGCATGACCAGGTCGAAGCGATGACGCTTGCCGACCGGCTGGTGGTGATGAATGGCGGCCTCGTCGAGCAGGTCGGCACACCTAGCGAGGTCTACAAGCGCCCGGCCAGCCGTTTCGTGGCGAGTTTCGTCGGCGCGCCGGCGATGAATATTCTGGAAGGCACCGTCGAGCTCGATGGCCTGGCGTTGCTCGGCGGTAGCCGGCGCCTCGCCATTCCGCGGGTCGGCCTGCCGGTGGGGACGCAGCTCGCTGCCGGCATCCGGCCGGAAGCCGTGCGTCTCGTTGCGCCCGGCACGCCGGGCGCGCTCAAGGCTACGGTCGACCTCGTCGAAGAGCTGGGCGCCGGCAGGGTGGTCTATGTGGATCTCGACGGTGCATCCTTTTGCGCGGTGACATCGGAGCCCGTCCATCCGGCACCCGGCACGGCGGTCGGGCTCATGTTTTCGCCCGAAGAGATGCACTTCTTCGCCTCGGGGACCGGAAACCGCCTCGATGTCTTCAAGGCCTCCGTGCCAGTCCCCGCACATTGAATGTAATCGCCTGCAAGCTCGTCGCCGCCCGCTCCGCAAGCAGGGTGGGACGATGCCGCCGCTGTTTCCGCCAGAACCGTCGAAGTTTGCTGCCGGATAGCGCTGGGGCGTTCCGCCAGGCGTTTCAGGCAAACACATGCGCCTTGCCGGAAACAGTCAGTCGGACGATCTCGCCGACGGCAGGCGTGTCCATGCCTGGCTTGCGCAGGATCAACGGTGTGTTGCCGATTGCGGCGGCGTCCGGCGGATCGGGGCTGTTCAAGAGCCGCACCGCGATGGTGCACATCGAGCCGGCGAATTCGGACTCGGTCACCTCGCCAAACAGCATGTCCGGCGTGCCCGACATGCCTTCGCGCGACGTTCGTTTCAACAGCACCTGTTCCGGCCGCAGCATGATGCGGACGATGTCGCGCTGCTCGGTGGTGTCTACGGCGATGCGGCCGAGCGGCGAGCTGGCGAAGCCGCCTGATATCTTTGCCGGCAGGATGATGGCGTCGCCGAGGAATTCGGCGATCATCCTGTCCTTCGGCTTGAGATAGAGTTCGCGCGGCGTGCCGACCTGCGAGAACTTGCCATCGCGCATCACCGCGACCTGGCTGGCGAAGGACAGCGCCTCGGCCTGGTCGTGCGTGACCAGGATCGTGGTGATGCCGGCGGCCTCCAGAAGTTCGGCCACCGCCTTGCGCATCGAGGCGCGCAGACCCGTGTCGAGCGCCGAGAACGGCTCGTCGAGCAGCATCAGCCGCGGCTTCATGGCCATGGCGCGCGCCAGCGCCACGCGCTGCTGCTGGCCGCCGGAGAGCTCGTGCGGCCGCCGTTTCAGGATCGCCTTGTCAAGCCCGACGATATAGGCGAGCTCGACGATGCGCTCGGTGCGCTTGTCCTCGTGGCGTCCCATGCCGAAACCGATATTGGCGGCGATGCTCAGATGCGGGAACAGCGCGCCGTCCTGTGCCACCACGCCGATGCCGCGCCGATATGCCGGCACGGCGGCGCCGCCATTGGCCAGCACCTCGCCGTCGAGCACGATGCGGCCCTGGTCCGGCGGCTCGAAGCCGGCGATCAGCCGCAGCAAGGTTGTTTTGCCGCAGCCGGATGGCCCGACGATCGCGGTGCGGCTGCCACTGGCCACGCTGAGATCGACGCCGGCCAGTGCGGCTACGGGGCCGTAGTGCTTGTGCACATCGGTGAGTTCGAGGAAGCTCATCGTCCGGCCATCCGCTTCGACTGGACATAGAGCAGCCAGGTCAGGGGCAGCGACATCGCCACCATAATGAGGGCGTAAGGTGCCGCCGATGCATAGTCGATCTCGCCGCTGTGGGCCCAGAACGCCATCGCCAGCGTGCGTGTGCCGTTGGGCGCCAGCATCTGCGTGGCGGTCAATTCGTTCATGATGCCGAGCGCCACCAGCGCCATGCCAGCCGCGGCACCCGGCGCCGACAGGCGGATCGTCGTCGACCACAGCGCCTTGAGCGGTGATCGGCCGAGGCTGGCGGCGGCGCGTTCGAGTTCGACCGGCGCCTGCGCGATCGACGCCCTGAGGCTGATCAGGGCGCGCGGCAGGAACATCAGCGCATAGGCAATCAGGATCGTGAACAAGGTCTGGTAGAGCGGCAGGGCGATGCGCACGGTGATGGTGACCAGCGCCAGCGCCACGACGACGCCGGGCAGCGAGCCGACGATGTAATTGCAGCCCTCCAGAAGGCGCTGCAGCGGCCCCGGCGCGCGGATCGAGATCCAGGCCATCGGCATGGCGGCGATCGTGGCGAGCAGGGCGCCGGCGAGTGCCAGGAACAGCGTCTGGCCGAGCGCCAGGCCGATCTCGTCGAGGCGCCAGACATCGGCACCGCCGGCCACAAGCCAGCGGCCGATGGTGACGAACGGCACGCCAAGCGCCAGCAGCGCGGTAACGACCGGCAGGGCCAAGCACGGGATCGTGGCGCGCCCGAGCCTTGTGCGCTGCTGCTGGCGCGCGGCGCCCGAGCCGACGCGGGCATAGCGTTCCTCGCCGCGGACGAGCACTTCGATGCCGAGCAGCACGAAGCAGCATGTCACCAGCACCGCAGCCAGCATGTTGGCGGCGGGACCGTTGAAGGTCGACTGGAACTGGTCGACGATCGCCGTGGTGAAGGTGTCGAAGCGGATGAACACATAGAGGCCGTACTCGTACAGGAGATGCAGGCCGACCAGCAGAGAACCGCCGCAGATGGCGAGCCTGAGCTGTGGCAGGACCACCCGCCTGAACACGCGCCAAGGCCCGAGGCCGACGGCTGCCGCGGCATCTTCGAGAGCAGGATCGAGACGGCGCAAAGCTGCCGCCACCGGCAGATAGAGGAACGGAAAATACGCGACGACGGAAACCAGAACGCCGGCCCACAGGCCATGCAGTCCCGGCACCAGGGTGGTCCAGGCATAGGAGTGCACGAAGGCGGGGATGGCGAGCGGCGCCACCGACAGCCAGGCCCACAGGCGGGCACCGGGAAGATCGCTGCGTTCGGTCAGCCAGGCCAGCGCCACCGACAGCACGATGCAGATCGGCACGGCCAGCGCCACCAAAAGCAGGGTGTTGACCAAGAGTTCGCCGACGCGTGGCCGGAAGACAAGTGCCGATACGGTTTCCCAGCCGGTTTGCACGGCAATCCAGATGATGAAGGCGAGCGGCAGCAGGGAGAAAAGTGAGACCAGGATAGCGGCGAGCGCAATCCAGGATATGGGCCGCCGGCGTGTCCAGTGCCCAGCCACCACACCGGTCGGCAAGCCTGAACGTGCAAGATCGGCCGCAGACTGCATCAGCTCAGGTGCCACGCCGTCGCCGCCCGGTGGCGGAAACGATCGAAGGGCCGCAAACGCGGCTAAAAACGCAGTCTGTCGTCATGGACGAATGCCATCTCGAAAAACAGAGCGCTCCTGCGGAAAGCGAATTCCCCGCAGGAGCGCAGTCGGTTGCCCTTTTAGGACGAACGCCGACTAAAGCAAGCCGGCTGCCGTCATCAGATCGGTCACCTTCTTGGAGTTCAGCGTCGTCGCATCGACCTTCGGGGCCTGCAGTTCGGCCAGCGGCACCAGCGCCGGATTTGACTCCGCGCCCTTGCCGACCGCGTATTCGAAGGAGTTGCCGGTCTTGAGCACCTCCTGGCCACCCTTGCCGGTCACCCATTTCAGGAAGGCCTGAGCTTCTTTCGGGTGCTTGCTGGAGGCCAGCACGCCACCGCCGGAAACCGAGACGAACGCGCCCGGATCCTGGTTCTTGAAATAGTGGAGCCCGATGTTCTTGCTGTTCTCGCCGGTCTTGGCCTGGTCGCCGTAGTAGTAATAGTGATAGATCACGCCGCCTTCTATCTCGCCGGCATTGACCGCCTTCATCACCGTGCTGTTGCCTTTATAGGCGGTGAAGTTCTCCTTCATCGCCTTCAGCCAGTCGGCTGCTGCGGCCTCACCCTTGAGCTGCACAAGCGCGCTGACGATCGCCTGGAAATCGGCGCCGGAAGGCGAAGCGGCCCAGCGTCCCTTCCAGCTCGGATCGGCGAGATCAAGCAGCGACTTAGGCAACTGCTCGGCGCTCAGCTTGGTTTTGTCATAAACAAAGACGGTGCTGCGCGCAGCGATGCCCACCCACTTGCCGCTGGCCGGCTGATACTCCGGCGGAATCTGCGCCAGCGTGTCGGCATCGACCGGCGCGAACAGGCCTGATGCCTCGACCAGGGCCATAGCCGGCGAATTCTCGGTCAGGAACACGTCGGCCGGCGAGGCGGCGCCTTCGGCGACGATCTGGTTGGAGAAATCGCTGTCGCCGCCGTGGCGAACGGTGACCTTGATGCCGGTTTCCTTGGTGAAACCTTCCACCCAGGCATCGGTCAGGCTCTCATGCTGGGCATTGTAGACGACGATGCCGCCGTCCTGGGCCATCGCCGGGCCGGCGATCAGGCTGATTGCAAGTGCTGTGGCACCGGCAAGGGCGGAAAGAGCATATTTCATGGGCGTCATCCCTCTCGATCGTGATGGTCGTTGATTTAGCACGGCTGCACCTATCAATTCCTGATCGGGGTAGTCAACATTGATGAGCTGCGTAATCGGGCGGCCGGAGGTGAAACCTTCGTGATATTCCCTAGTTTGGCTTGGACATTATTTCGCCGGCCACGTAACAGATCGGCGCGGAGGCGCGAATATCGGGGAGTGAACTCTTGTGACCGGCAAGGACGAGGCCGAGCTTTCCCGGCTGATGCGGGCCGCGATCGCGGGGGATGAAAGGGCTTACGCCGACTTTCTGCGCCGGACGGCCGCTCTGGTTCGAGGGTTTATCAGACGCAAGATCGTTCAGGGCGGGATCGATCCCGAGGACGTCGTGCAGGAAACATTGCTGGCCATTCATGTGAAACGGCATACCTGGCGCCAGGATCTGGCTGTGCTGCCCTGGGTCTACGCCATAGCGCGCTTCAAGCTGATCGACGCCTTCAGGCGGCGCGGCCGGCGCATCGAGATCGAGATCGACGACATCGCCGAAACCTTCGCCGAGCCGGAGACCGAGACGGTCAGCGAGCGCGACATTAATCGGGCCCTGGACGGGCTGCCGCCGGCACAGCGTTCCGTGGTCTCGTCGGTGTCGGTCGAAGGCCGTTCCATCGGCGAGACGGCAGCGAAGTTCGGCATCAGCGAGACGGCGGTGCGCGTGTCGCTGCATCGCGGGCTTGCCGCCATCGCCAAACGGTTCGGGGCCAAACAATTCGAGCGGGCCAAACAGTTCAGGCGGAAATGACATGAGGACCGACGATCTCATCAAAGCGCTCGACGCCGATGCCCGCAGCACCGCGATGCCGCTGGGCTCGGCCTGGTGGATGGCTGCCGGTGCGGCTACCGTGATCGCGGCGGTGGTTTTCTGGCTAACGATCGGCCCACGCACCGACATCGCGACCGCCATGCATACGATGCGCTTCCTCGCCAAGTTCGTCTTCACCACGGCTCTGGCCGTCAGCGCCTTCGCCTTGATCCGCGCCCTGTCCACACCCGGTGCATCGACAAGCAGGGCGGCGGCCTGGATGATTGCGGCACCGCTGCTGGTGGTCGTTGCGGTGGTTCTGGAACTTCTTTCCGTGCCTGCGGCCGACTGGGGCACGCGGCTGGTCGGCCGCAACATGGTTATCTGCCTGGCCTCCATTCCGCTGATCGGCATCGGTCCGCTTGTCGTCTTCATCGCGGTGCTGCGCTATGGTGCGCCGACGCGGCCAATGCTTGCGGGAACAGTGGCGGGCCTGCTCGCCGGTGGGCTGGCGGCAACCTTCTATGCCGCACATTGCTTCGACGACTCGCCGCTTTTCGTCGCCACCTGGTACACGATCGCGATTGCCATCCTCGCCGGACTCGGCGCGCTCGGCGGGCGGCTTTTCGTGCGCTGGTAGCGACGGCCGCGAGTGAAACAATAGGCGCACGGTATGCGCATAGCCTGAAAATCGGATTTCAATTTCACGTAAGCACGATGGCTGGATATCTGGATACCGGGATACGCGGATCCAGAGCTGGAGCCTGCTTTGCGCGTCCGAGTGGGCGCACGCCGCTTCAGCGCGTCGGAACGGGATGTTCGCCGCGATAGTCGTAGAAGCCGCGCCCGGTCTTGCGGCCGAGCCAGCCGGCCTCGACATATTTCACCAGCAGCGGGCAGGGGCGGTATTTCGAATCCGACAGGCCGTCATGCAGCACCTGCATGATCGACAGGCAGGTGTCGAGGCCGATGAAGTCGGCAAGCTGCAGCGGCCCCATCGGATGGTTGGCGCCGAGCCTCATGGCGGTGTCGATCGCGTCGACCGAGCCGACCCCCTCATAGAGCGTATAGATCGCCTCGTTGATCATCGGCAGCAGGATGCGATTGACGATGAAGGCCGGGAAATCCTCCGAGACGGTGATCGTCTTGTCGAGATGGTTCACATAGGCCTTTGCCGCTTCGAAGGTCTGGTCCTCGGTGGCGATGCCGCGCACCAGTTCGACCAGCTTCATCAGTGGAACCGGATTCATGAAATGGATGCCGATGAAACGCTCCGGCCTGTCGGTCTGCGCGGCGAGACGTGTGATCGAGATCGACGACGTGTTGGTCGCCAGGATGGCTTCGGGATTGAGCTGCGGGCAGAGCTGGGCGTAGATCTTGCGCTTGACCGTCTCGTCCTCGGTCGCCGCCTCGATCACCAGATCGGCACCCGCAAGGTCGGCCATGGTGGGCGCTGCCGAAATGCGCGCCATTGCGTCGTTGCGCAGCTTTTCCTCGAGTTTGCCGGAACCGACCTGGCGGGCCATGTTGCCGCTGATCGTGGCGATGCCTTTTTCGATGCGGTCGGGTGAGATGTCGTAGACCAGCACCTTGTAGCCCGCAAGCGCGGACACGTGGGCGATGCCGCCGCCCATCTGGCCCGCGCCGATGATGCCGATCGTCTCGATCTTGCTCATTACACCGATCCCGTCAAAAGGCTTTGCGGCCTGCTTTTTGTGCGGTGCAAACTAAAAGGGCGGGGCAGCTTCGTCTACCCCGCCTCTCACAATTTAATACGCTTTGGCAGATAGCGTCAAAGCGCCTTTTGCAGTTCCGGCAGAATGACGAAGAGGTCGCCGACGAGGCCGTAGTCGGCAACCTGGAAGATCGGCGCTTCCTCGTCCTTGTTGATGGCGACGATGACCTTCGAATCCTTCATGCCGGCGAGGTGCTGGATGGCGCCGGAGATGCCGACGGCGATGTAGAGATCGGGGGCGACCACCTTGCCGGTCTGGCCGACCTGCCAATCGTTCGGCGCGTAGCCGGCATCGACGGCGGCGCGAGAAGCACCGACGGCGGCGCCGAGCTTGTCGGCGACCGGCAGGATGACTTCCTGGAATTTCTCCGAGGAGCCCAGCGCGCGACCGCCCGAGATGATGATCTTGGCCGAAGTCAGCTCCGGTCGGTCGGTTTCGGAAAGTCTGTTCTCGACGAAGCTCGACAGCGCGGGATTGGCAGCTGCCTGAACCGTCTCGACCGGGGCGGAACCACCTTCGGGCGCGGCCTGGAAGGAGGCGGTACGCACGGTGATGACCTTCTTGGCGTCGCCCGACTGCACCGTCTGGATGGCGTTGCCGGCATAGATCGGCCGCTTGAATGTGTCTGATGACACGACTTCGATGATCTCGGACACCTGCGCGACATCGAGCAGGGCTGCCACGCGCGGCGCAACATTCTTGCCCGACGAGGTTGCCGGCGCGATGATCGTGTCATAGGCGCTGGCCATACCGACGACTAGCGCGGCCAGCGGCTCGGCGAGACGCTCGGTGAGCTCGTCGGCTTCGGCGAGCAGTACCTTGCTTACGCCCTTGAGCTTGGCGGCGGCGTCCGCTGCCGGCTTGGCGCCCTTGCCGGCAACCAGCACATGCACGTCCGAGCCGATCTGCAGTGCCGCCGACAGCGCCTTGGCGGTCTGGTCGGAAAGCGTCGCATTGTCGTGTTCGGCAATCAGAAGAATAGCCATTGATGGTTTCCTGACTTTCGTCTTCGAGGCACCTGAAATCCGGTCAGGCCGAGTCGAAAACGGTTGGTTTCGAGAACCGGAGCGGAGCGTACTTCAGTACGTGAGCACCGGAAGCGGAGAAACCGGCCGTTTGCAGGCCGGCCTCATCGGATTTCCTTACAGAACGCCGGCTTCGTTTTTTAGCTTATCGACCAGTTCGGCGACGCTCTTGACCTTGACACCCGCCTTGCGGCCGCTCGGCTCCTCGGTCTTGATGACCTTGAGGCGCGGCTTGACGTCGGCGCCGTAGTCGGCGGGGCTCTTCTCGTCGAGCGGCTTCTTCTTGGCTTTCATGATGTTGGGCAGCGAGGCATAGCGCGGCTGGTTGAGGCGAAGATCCGCGGTGACGATCGCCGGCATCTTCAGCTCCACCGTCTGCAGGCCACCATCGACCTCGCGCGTCACCTTGGCCTTGTCGCCGTCGATAACGACCTTGGAAGCAAAAGTGCCCTGGGCCCAGCCCAGAAGTGCGGCCAGCATCTGGCCGGTCTGGTTGGAATCGTCGTCGATCGCTTGCTTGCCGAGAATGACGAGACCGGGCTTTTCCGCCTCGACCACGCCCTTGAGCACCTTGGCAACACCCAGCGGCTCGGTCTGTTCGTCGGTCTTGACCAGGATGGCGCGGTCGGCGCCCATGGCGAGTGCGGTGCGCAAGGTTTCCTGCGCCTGCTGCGGGCCGATCGAGACAACGATGATCTCCTCGGCCTTGCCGGCCTCCTTCAGCCGGATCGCCTCTTCGACCGCGATCTCGTCGAACGGGTTCATCGCCATCTTGACGTTGGCGAGTTCCACCGCCGAACCGTCAGCTTTCACACGAACCTTCACATTCGCATCCACAACCCGCTTCACGGGCACAAGGATCTTCATTTGCCTGTCACCTCTTTCACGATAGCAACCTCTTCCAACATAAATTGAGCGCGCTATAGCAGCGCGCGCCCCTTCAGAGTTGTCGAAAGCCGACATTCCGGACGGAATTCTGGTCTCCGACCGCCTAGTGTGGGAAAGCTTCCGTAGTTGCGGCGACCCCGCACGTCAATATCTGGGCAGCGCCCAAATCGTCAGCGGCGCACTCAAATCGGTTCAGTCCGGATTGGAGGCGCTTCCCCGTCCCCAGCGCGGCGCCGGCTGCGCAGGCTGCGGGTCGTTTGGCGCCGGGTCTGCGGCAACAGGCACCTCGCCGGCCACCACCAATGCCTCTTCATCAGCGCCGGCAAGCAGTGGTACGGCGCGGTTGCGCAAGATGAGCACCAGCACGGCACCGGCGATGATGCCGCCGACATGGCAGGCCCAGGACACCTGATCCTCGCCACCTGCGGCGAACATCACGATCTGAAACAGGATCCACAGGATGAGCGGGATGAAGGCCGGGATGCGCAGCGGAATGCGGGCGAAGGCCAGAACCCATACTTTCACGCGGGGATAGAGGATCAAATAGGCGGCGACCACGCCGGCAATGGCGCCCGAGGCGCCGATCAGCGGAACCTGCGAATCCCACGCGATCAGGCCCTGGAAGAAGGCGCCGGCGATGGCGCAGAGCAGGTAGAAGACGAGAAAGCGGACGTGGCCAAGCGCGTCTTCGACATTGTCGCCGAACACCCAGAGGAACAGCATGTTGCCGCCAAGGTGAAAAATATCGGCGTGCAGGAAGGAATAGGTGATGTAGCTCAAGCTCTCGGGGATGACGACAAACTGCGGCGCCAGTTCGACGCTGTCGTGGACGACGGACGGAATGTAGCCGAGGCCCAGCACCGCGGCGTTCGCGAAATTTTCGCCGGCAAGCGCGGTGACGAGGTAGATGAGCGTATTGAGCGCGATCAGACCGATCGTGACATATTGCAGCCTGATGTGCCGCAGCTTGTTGGTGTCGTAGAGCGGGATAAACATCGGACCCCTCCCGCCTCGGCGGATTCAGCGGTTCTTGCCGGGAACCCATAGCACGTCGGCGTTTCCATTGTCATTGACCGCGCGTGCGGCAACAAACAGAAAGTCCGATACGCGATTGACGTATCTTATCGCCTCGCGGTTGACAGGCTCGCCTGGGTCCTGCGTCAAAGCCACCATGATGCGCTCGGCCCGCCGTGCCACGGTGCGGGCGAGGTGAAGGGCAGCCGCCGCCGGCGTGCCGCCATTGAGCACGAAGGATTTGAGCGGCTGCAAATCCTTGTTGAGCAGGTCGATGTCCTTTTCGACCCGCTCCGTCTGCGAGGCAATGATCCGCAGCGGTTCGTAGTCGAGCGGCTTGCCGTCGTCCGGCACCGCCAGATCGGCGCCGAGATCGAAAAGATCGTTCTGGATGCGGCCGAGCATCGCGTCGATCACCGGATGTGTGACCGCGGTGTGGATGCGGGCCATGCCGATGCAGGCATTGGCTTCGTCGATCGTGCCATAAGCGTCGATGCGCAGATCGGATTTCAGCCGACGTTCGCCGGTGCCGAGGCCGGTGGTGCCGTCGTCGCCGGTGCGGGTGTAGATCTTGTTGAGCTTGACCACGCTCTGCCTCCCGAAATCGCAGGTCGCCTTTATTTGCGGGTGAACCAGACGGCCAGCATGATCAGCACCAATGCCACGAACTGCAGCAGCACGCGCGTCTGCATCAGCTTGTTCGAGGTCATGCCGGAGCCGCCGCGCATCATGTTGATGAGGCCGCGGATCAGCACGATCACCACGGCGACCATGACCAGGACAGCGAGGACGTTGAAGACGGTTGCCATAGTGTGTTTCCAGTCGATTGCGTTCAGGCGCGTTTGGCAAGCAGGCGGTAGAGCATCGCTGCCGGCAGGATGCGTTTGAGGATCACGCCGATCCTGGCCGGCACCGTTACCACATAATGCGGTCGCGGGCGCCGCGACAGAAGCGCATGGCGCAAGGCCGCATGAACGACCTCCGGTCCCGGCTTCAGCCGTGATGTGCTGCCGCCGGCTCGCAGGCGCTGCAACTGCGCCTCGTAGGCGAGGCGGTGGACGGAATTCTCATGGTCGATATTCCTGAGAAACCACACAAGGCCGTTACTGGCGATCTTCGATGTCACCGGCCCCGGCTCGATCAGCGAGACATGGATGCCGCTGCCCTGGAGTTCCTGACGCATGCACAGCATCAACCCTTCGATCGCGTGCTTGGATGCCGAATAGGCGCCGCGAAAGCGCAGCGGCGCCAGGCCGAGGATCGAGGAGCAGTGGACGAGACGACCGGCGCCCTGGCGGCGCATAACCGGCACGACACGACGGGTGAGGTCATGCCAGCCGAAGACATTAGCCTCGAATTGCTCCCTGAGTGCTGCGACCGGCAGGTCCTCTACGGCGCCGGGCTGTGCATAGGCGCCGTTGTTGAATAGGGCATCGAGCTGTCCGCCCGTGCGCTCCAGCACCGACGCCACCAGCGTCTCGATCGATCCCGCCTCGCGGTAGTCCAGATAGAAGGCTTCGATGCCATCGGCTTCGAGGGCTGCTATATCCGCAGGCTGGCGCGCCGTCGCGAAGACCCGCCAACCTTCCGCCTTCAACGCCCGGGCGCAATAGGCACCTATCCCGGAAGAGGCACCGGTGACGATGATGGTGCGCAACTCTTCTCCGGGAGGAGCCGCGGTTTGACCTAGGCTTGCCATTTGCTGCAATCCCTTCCCATATTCGCGGCGTCGAGACAATCGAAGGGAACGCGGTTCTTGTTGCGGAAGATCGTAGCCCTCAAACGCGTGCTCTATGATGCGCTCGGCCATTTCAACGCGGACGATGGCTGGGCAATGGCCAGTCACCTGGCGATCACGGCGCTGATGGCGCTTTTCCCCTTTCTGATTTTCGCCACGACGCTGGCCAGCTTCTTCGGTGCACAGGCTTTTGCCGACACGGCCGTGCATATCGTCTTCGATACCTGGCCCGAGCAGATCGCCAAGCCGATCGCGCGCGAAGTGCTCAATGTGCTTACCGTGCGGCGCACCGACCTGTTGACTTATGGCGTGCTGCTCGCCGCCTTCTTTGCCTCGAACGGCATCGAGGCGCTGCGCACCTCGCTCAACCGCGCCTACCGCGTCTCCGAAACGCGCGGCATCATCTACCGCCGGGTGCAGAGCATCGTCTTCGTGCTGATTGCCACGGCGGGTTTTCTAATGATCAGCGTGCTTCTGGTCTTCGCGCCCTTACTGGCGCGGCTGGCGGAGGCCAATTTCGAATGGATAAAGCCCTATATGGGAACGATCACTCTGTGGCGTTACACCATTGCCTCCGCCGTCATCGTCGGTGGGCTGTTCGCGGTGCATTACTGGCTGCCGGCGGGCAAGCGCCGCTTCGTCTCGATCATACCGGGCATTATCTTCACGCTGATTGCCTGGCTCATTGGGTCGACCATCTTCGCCGCCTATCTCGACCGTTTCTCGTCGTATGTGACGACCTATGCCGGTCTTGCTTCGATCATGGTCGCGGTCGTCTTCCTCTATATGGTCTCGGCGATCTTCATCCTCGGCGGTGAGCTCAATGCCGCGATCAGCCGCTATCTGGAGGCACGCGCCCGCGTTGGCTGATTCTTAGTGAGCTTGATCTTCTCCGAAAACCGGTTCCCACTTTTTGCTTCGCTGACCTTCGGTTCGGGATCATGCTTTGGCCGGCTGAGCGGTTGCCAGCCCGACGCCGAGCGTCGCGATCGCCATGCCGACGATCTGGACCAGGTTCAACTGCTCGCCGAACAATACCCAGGCGATGACCGCGGTGACGGCCGGGACCAGATAGAACAGCGAAGCGACTTTTGACATCTCGCCGTCGCGGATCATCACCATCAACAGGAAGATGGCGCCGATCGACAGCACCAGCACCAGCCACGCCATGGCAAAGATCAGCTCGCCGTTGACGATGACCGTTCGCGTCTCGAAAGCGAGCGAGGCCAAGACCATGACCGAGGCACCGCCGACATATTGCCATTTGGTGGCCGCGACGAGATCGCCGCCGGAGGCGAAGCGCTTCTGCCAGATCGTGCCGGCGCTCATGCCCAGCACCGAGACAAGCGAGGCGGCAAGCGTCTCAGTCGTCACGCCGCCGCCGAGCGTTCCGAGCTTCGGCCAAAGCACGATGACCACGCCGGCAAGTCCGACGGTGAGACCGGCCCAATGGCGCGGCAGGATGGCCTCGCCGAGAAACCTGCCGGCGAGTACCGCCGTGATCAGCGGCTGCAGCCCGACGATCAGGGCCGAAAGCCCGGCCGGCATGCCCCTGTGAATGGCCCAGAACACGCCGCCGAGATAGACGCCATGCATCAGGATGCCGGCGCCCGTGGCGTGCAGCGCCTCGGCGCGGGTGGCTCTTCTCGAGCCGAGAACGATCATCAGAACGGCCAGCAGGATCGCCGCCAGAACGAAGCGTGCAGCGAGAAAGGTGAAGGGTTCCGCCCACGGCATGGCGTATCGCGCGCCAATGAAGCCGGTCGCCCACAGGACGACGAAGGAGGCGGGGATGAACCGCTTGATGCTGTGCATTTTCCGGAGGCTGCCGCGTGGTCGGTGAAGGGTTGACTGTCGCGACTGCTGTAAAGTGGTTCAACCTGGCAAGCAAAACCAAACGGTTGATCCATACGTCACGCGAATTGAATGCGCGGCGGATCGGCATGTCCCTTCGGAGGTCAGAGCTCGACCAATTTTCTGACATCGGCCGGTGATGCTCCGGCTTCGCGCAACGCGGCGAGGCCGGTATCCCCCAAACTCTTCGACAACTTTCGTCCGTCCGGACCGAGGACGAGACGGTGGTGGAAATAGCTTGGTTGCGGCAGGCCGAGGATGTCCTGGAGCAGCCGCTGCACGCCGGTGGCGGAATAGAGGTCCTGGCCGCGCACCACATGGCTGATGCCTTGCAGCGCGTCGTCGACGACGACGGCGAGATGATAGCTGGTCGGGATTTCACGGCGCGCCACGATCACGTCGCCCCAGTCCTGCGGCCGGGCGTCTACCGTATGTGTCGCGGAAAGCCTCTCATCCGAAAATTCCATCCATGCCAGGTTCTTGCCGACGCGCGCCACCGCAGCGCCGACATCCAGCCGCCAGGCGAAGGGCGCATTCTCCGCAATCCGGCGCCTGCGTTCCCTGGTCGGCAACGCCTTGTCGACGGCGGGATAGAGCGGCACGCCGTCCGGATCGCGCGGCCAGTCGCGCCCGCGCTTTTCGCTGTCGGCAATGAAGGCTCTGATATCACCACGGCTCATGAAGGCCGGGTAGACGAGCTCTTCCCTGATCAGCCGATCGAGCGCCGCCCGGTAGTCGGCGAAATGCTCGGACTGACGGCGCACCGGTTCTTCCCAGCCAAGCCCGAGCCATTTCAGATCGCGAAAAATGCCGGCCTCGAACTCCGGCGTGCAGCGCGTCGTGTCGATATCCTCGATGCGCAGCAACAGGCGCCCGCCCGTTGCCCTCGCCAATTTCTGATTGAGCAGCGCCGAATAGGCGTGACCGAGATGCAGTTCGCCATTCGGGCTCGGCGCGAAGCGGAATGTCAGCAGTGTCATCTCTCAGGTGGCAATCGGATTGTCAGGCGCTTTCGCCAATTGCTACTTTGCGCTGGCTAGCAATTGCCATTTTGCGCTGGGAACAAGCAAGCATGCAACGCATCGCCACCCTCGACGACATCTCGCAAGGGCTGGACGCGCTTTGTCTGCTCGATCCACGCCTCGAAAGGGTGCGCGGTATGGCCGGCGAGGTGCCGCTTCGGCTCTCCGAGCCGGGGTTCAGAAGCCTTGCCTCGATCGTCGTCTCGCAGCAGGTATCCCGCGCCAGCGCCGACGCCATCTTCGGACGGCTGACAAAACTCGTCGATCCCTTGACGCCGCAAGCCATTCTTGCCGCCGACGAAGCCATCTTTCGCGAGGCCGGTCTGTCGCGGCCGAAGCAGCGCGGCCTGATTGCGGTCGCCCAGGCGGTGGTCGATGGCCTCGACCTCGATCATCTCTGCCTGCTCGATGCCGCGGAGGCGATCACAGCCATGACCAAAGTGTCGGGCATCGGCCCGTGGACGGCGGAGGTCTATCTTTTGTTCGCCGCCGGCCACCCCGATGTCTTCCCGGCACGCGACGTTGCCTTGCAGAGCGCGGTCGGCCACGCGCTCGGCATCGACCCGCGCCCGCCCGAGAAAAAGCTGATCCAACTGGCCGAATCATGGAGCCCATGGCGAGGGGTCGCATCGCGGCTTTTTTGGGCCTATTATCGGGAATTGAAGGGCAGGGATGCTGCACCCCCTGCCTAAATCCGCAAAAATCCCTGAAAATCACGCATTTTTGGCGCTTCGTTTGATCGACAAGCCGCTTCACATCCCTGTCATGTCGGGCTTACAGTATCCGCGCCGACCGGTTGTAGAGCCAAGGAGGTCAATGACGTGACGGTTGCCGTATCTCCGGATGGGCTTCCAGCGCTAGTGCTGAACGCGGATTACCGTCCGCTCAGCTATTACCCTCTGTCGCTCTGGTCGTGGCAGGATGCGATCAAGGCGGTGTTCCTCGAGCGGGTGAACATCGTCGCCGAATATGAGCACGCGGTGTCGTCGCCGACCTTCTCGATGAAGCTGCCGAGCGTCGTCAGCCTGAAAGCCTATGTGAAGCCGTCCAGGCATCCGGCCTTCACCCGCTTCAACGTCTTCCTGCGCGACCGTTTCCAATGCCAATATTGCGGCACGCCCGAGGATCTGACCTTCGACCATGTCATTCCCCGCCATCGCGGCGGCGCGACGACGTGGGAGAATGTCGTCGCTGCCTGCTCGCCCTGCAATCTGAGGAAGGGCGGCATGATGCCGGCGCACGCCAAGATGTGGCCGCTGCAGAAGCCGTTTCAGCCGACGGTGCATGACCTGCACAACAATGGCCGTCTGTTCCCGCCCAACCACCTGCATGAAAGCTGGATGGATTATCTATACTGGGATGTCGAACTCGAACCTTGAGATCGTTCGATAATTCGGGAGGCTGGCCGCCTGAAGCGATTTTCTGCGCTTCCGGTGCTCACTGACTTAAATGTCCGCTCCGCTCCGGTTCTCGAAAATCACTTCATACGACTCAGCCTGCCGAATTCTTGAACGATCTCGCGTCGGCTCAGTAGCTCAGTCGCGGGCAAGCGCACCGCGGAAGGCTATGATTGCCAGGACAAGACTGGCGATGGCGTTCCAGCCGGCCAGCGACAGGCCGAGGATGCGCAGCGCCGCCTTGTCGCAGGAGGGCGGCACGAATTTATCGAGCGCGTCGAGCACGCCCTTGCCGCCGGTGTCCACCGGTCCTGCCGCCGCCGCACAGTCGGTCGGCCCCGGCCACCACGCCCATTCGACGCCGGAGTGATAGACGCCAAGATAGACGCCGTAGACCATCAGCAGGCCGCCGACGGCCAGCAGGCTACGGGTAACCCATGCGGGGGCGTGGAGCGCCGACGCAAGCGCCGCCAGCAGCATCAGCGGCACGCCGATATAGTAGGGGATGCGTTGCTCCAGGCAGAGCTTGCACGGGATGTAGCCGCCCAGATACTGGAAGGCCAGCGCCGAGCCGACGGTGGCGGCCATGGCGACGGCGAGGAACAACGCCGTTCGCATGCGCTGGCGTCCAGTGTCGGCATTCACGATTGCTGTCATCGATCTACCGGCCCTTCTCGCTCAAAAGGCGTATTTGACAACGATATAGAGCGAAATCAGGGCGGCGGCAGCGGCGCCAGCAATCAGGCCAAGGCGCTTTTCAATGAACTCGCGGATCGGTTCGCCATAGCGGCGCAGCAGCCAGGCGAGAAAAAGAAAACGGGCGCCGCGCGCCACGACCGCCAGCACGATGAACAGCAGGAGATTGACGCCGATGACGCCGGACAGGATCGTCACCACCTTGATCGGCGGCAGGTGGGCGAGGCCGGAGGTGATCAGCATCAGGATGATGAAGCCGATGCCCGACGAGACGCGCAGCGCCTCGAAGTCGTCATACTTGCCGTAGAATTCGAGGACCGGCTTGGCCACCGCGTCATAGGCATAGTGGCCGATATACCAGCCGGCGATACCGCCCAGAACGGATGCCAGCGTGGCGATCAGCGCGTAGCGATAGGCGCGATCCGGCCGCGACAGCGCCATTGGCAGGTACAGCACGTCGGCCGGCACCAGGAACACCGAGCTTTCGACGAAAGCGATGAAGGCCAGCCACCATTCGGCGGATTTCTTTGCCGCCAGCGACAAGGTCCAGTCGTAAAGTCCGCGAAGCATCGGCACCCCTAAAGTATGTCGCCCAAAAAGCGCAGCGGCTTTGGGACAAGGACATGCACAAACAAAGACCAAAAGCGCGCCACATGAATCTCTCCAGACGCGACGCGCTTTTACGCGCCGCTTGTCTAGAAAGAATTTTCGCGCCGCACAATGGCCGCTGCTTCACGAAATCGAAAGGCTGGGGTGGAGCGAAGGCCTTATGCCGGGAATTGGCCAGTTGACGAACAGGCCTCCAACCGTATAGTCCGCGCCCATCCAGGCCGCCCGGCCTGAGCCCCTATGGCGGAATTGGTAGACGCGCTCGACTCAAAATCGAGTTCCGCAAGGAGTGCTGGTTCGATCCCGGCTAGGGGCACCACCCTGTTTTCAGGCACTGATTTTACTCGGTTTTTCGGCTGTTTTTGCCCCACTTTCTTCAACCGCCTGTTCCGGTGGGACAATTTCGTCCATTTTTTGTTCCGCCGCGAAGAGCAGTTTATGGGCGGCGCGGCCGGCGATCGGCTTGCGCCTGGCCTTCTTGGTGTAGTGAGTCGACTGTGTCTTGGTGACCCGGCCCTAGATCGCAATCATCAAACGGCGAAACCTTCTATCGCGGCATCGGCATCCGCACCGAATGACAAAGCGAAGGCGGCGACCATGGCCATGGTCATGGGGAGGACGAGCGGTGAAATTACCGAAAGAGATCGCGCTGTTTTTCCAATCCAGATGCGAAAGAACGGATCATGGCTGCGAGTCCACTCTCTAGCCGAGCCAGGCTTCCAAGGTTGCCGTTGAGCCCGCTCGAGGTCGGTTGTCTTGCATCCAAACGGGGCATTCACGGACGCATCAACGTCATTGTCATCCGCCCTTCTGGAACCAAGAAAAACTATCGTTTGAATCAATTGAAGCTGACATTGTTTTTCGATCGGTCGAATCCTTATTCTGATCGTCGGACGGCTGTCGATCATGGGGCAGCCTTCCCGGGAGGTCAGGATGAGGCATGATTTCGAGACGCACCGCCGTCAGGCGATGAGCATTTTCCGCGCCTGGGGCATGCCTGCGGAGAAGGCGGAGAAATCGGCGGACGTGCTGGCCTGGGCCGATCTCCATGGCCTCGAAAGCCACGGCATCGCGCTGTTGGTCGAATACAACGAACGACGGCAGACGCGGCCGATCAACTTCCAGTCGAAGCCTGCAATCGTGCAGGAGACGGCGGTCAGCGCTCTGCTCGACGGGGACGGCGGCCTCGGCCACGATCCCGCCATACAGGCGATGGAAACCGCGATCGCCAAGGCAAGGGCAGCCGGCGTCGGCGTGGTGTCGGTCCGCAATTCCGGTCATTTCGGCGCGCTGGGCTACTTCACCACCAAGGCCACCGATCACGATCTGATTGGCATCGCCGCCACCAGCGTATTCGGCATTCGGGTTCCGCCGACCGGCGGCGCGGCGGCGCGCTTCGGCACCGACCCGTGGTCCTTCGCCGCCCCCGCCGAGCCCGGCCGCCCCTTCGTGCTCGACATGGCCACGACGACCGTGGCGTCCGGCAAGGTCCGGAACAAGATCGTCGAAGGCCAACTCATGCCGTCGGGCTGGGGCATGGACGGGAAGGGCGTGCCGACGCTCGACCCGAAAGCAGTGATGGAGGGAGGCTTCCTGTCGCCGCTGGGCGGCGCGGCGGAGAGCGCCGGCTACAAGGGTTACGGGCTGGCTGTGATGGTCAATATCCTCGCCTCGTGCCTGTCCGGCTCCACACTGATCACCGATCCCAACCATTCGAAACAGCCATGGGGCCTCGATGTCGGTCACTTCTTCATGGCCATCAACCCCGCCTTGTTCCGTCCGATTGCAGACTTCCGCGCCGACGTTGCCCGCTTCTGCGACGATCTGCGCGCAACACCCCCCGTGGACCCGCTAAAACCTGTCCAGGTGGCCGGCGACCCGGAGCGCAAGGTCCGCGCCGAGCGTGAGAAGACAGGCATTCCCATCGGGCCCGGCCTGCATCGCCGTCTCCATCGGATAGCCCAGGAATCCGGTGCTGACTGGGTGCTTGCGCCTGCTTCTGTCGACAGTTTACAGTTGACAGGCGACAGCGAACCGAGGGCGAAGACGTGACATTTGCAGCAAGACCGATCGAACGATCCGAAAGCCTGAGCGCTCGCGTCTACAGCGAAATAGAACGGATGATCCTCACGGGGGACATACAGCCCGGCAGCAGGATCAACGAGGCGGTGCTTGCCGGGCAGATGGCCGTGAGCCGAGCGCCGGTGCGCGAGGCGACGCGGGCACTTGTCGAGGCGGGCCTTCTCGTCTCTATTCCGGCGCGCGGCGTCTTCGTCCGCGAAATGTCCCACCGCGAGATTGCCGAAAACTACGACGTGCGCTCGTTGCTCACCGGGCTGATGTGCGCGCGGGCAGCGGAACGGCGTACCGAAGCCGAAGCGGCAAAGCTCAAGCGCCTGATAGCCGACATGGATGCGGCGATCGCCGCCGGCAGGATCGTGCGCTACTACGAGATCAACCTTGCGTTCCACGAACTGATCGGCCGTATCGCCGATCATTCCTGTGCGCGCCGCGTCTACAACGATCTGATCCGGGAAACTCACGTCCTGCGGCGCTCGCTTTCATCGCCGGAGCAGACCAATCTGGAGCATCGCAGCATCGCCGACGCGATTGAGCGCGGCGACGTCGAGCTCGCTCGGCAGCGTGGGCTCGATCACGTCCTCAACGGCAAGGCACGCTGGAAGGCATCCATTGAAAATGCGGCGGCCACCGTGGCCGCCATATGACCCATTTGTCCCAAGGAGATCTCACTTGAAAATTGCAAACATCACCGCCAGCCTGCATCGCCATGAGATCGATTTGCCTGGCATTGGCGAATCCATCGAATCTCGCATGTTCGTCTTTGTCGAGGTCGAGACCGACACGGGCCTCAAGGGGCTCGGCTGCACCGGCCAGTTCCTGCCCTGGTCGACCATGCCCTGCATCGAGGATCATATCTTTCCGTTGATCAAGGGCATGGATGTCTTTCACACCGAGGCTATCCATTCCAAAGTATGGAAGCAGCTCAACAACCGCGCCTATACCGGTGTTATTTCCAACGCTCTCTCGGCAATCGACATCGCGCTGTGGGACCTCCAGGGCAAGATTGTCGGCAAGTCGGTCTCGGAGCTGCTGGGCGGCTATTCCCGCGAAGCCTATACTTATGCGACGTTTGGCTACCCGTTTTTCGACGAGCAGCAGATCGCCGACTATGCCAAGAAGTTTCTGGCCGACGGGCATACCATGCTGAAGATGGTCGTCGGCGGCGAGCCGACGCGTACCTGGAAGGACGACGTGCGTCGCGTCTATGCCGCGCGCGAGGCGATCGGCCCCGATGTCGACCTCATGATCGACGCCAACTGCTACTTCAACCCGCATGACGCCTTCATGCTGGCGAAGGCCGTGGAAGACGCGAACCTGAAATGGTTCGAGGAACCGATCGAGCAAAACGACGCGCGTGCGCTTGCCGACCTGCGCAGCCGCGTCAAGATTCCGATCGCCGCCGGCCAGATGGAAGGCAACCGCTGGCGGTTCCGCGAACTCGTCGTCCACCACGCGGTGGACGTGCTGCAGCCGAACGTCCTCTACAATGGCGGCTACACCGAGGCGCTCAAAGTGGCGCACCTCGCCCAGGCCTTCAATCTGCCGATGGCCAATGGCGGCGGCTGGCCGATTTTCAACATGCACATTCTGGCGGGCGTGATGAATGGCGGCCCGGTCGAATTCCACTACGGCATGTGGATGACCGGAAAACATTTCTTCAACGGCACGCCCGACCCCGTGAACGGCAAGATGACAATTCCGGATGCGCCGGGCCTTGGCTTCACGCCGAATTACGAAGCGCTGAAGGATGCTCGGGTCAAGGACCCCAAAGGCAGCCAGTTCACCGGTCGTGATGCGCACGGCTACCTGTTGCGTGAAACCATCGAAAAGAAGAACGCCTGACAATCGCAGCCCCGGGACCCCAAAAATGGTTCGATCGGTTCCGGTGCTGTTCCAAGTTCTAACTGGGAGGAAATGACTATGACCTACGGACTCTCGAACTTCGTCAACCGTGGCCGCGTCGTCGGCCTCGGTTTGCTCACAGCTGCGGCCATCGCGGTCAGCGCCGCGGCAGCGGAGTATCCGGACAAGGACATCAAAATGATAATCCCGTTCGGCGCCGGCGGTGGCAGCGATACGCTCGCCCGCACCATCGCCGGCGTGATCGAGGAGATGAAGCTGATCCCTGTGAAGATCCTGCCTGAGAACCGTACAGGCGGCTCGGGCGCGGTCGGCTACAGTGCAGTCGCCAAGGAAAAGGGTGATCCCTATCATCTGGCGACCGTCAGCGTCAGCTTTTTCACAACGCCACTGCTGGGTGGCTCGCCGGTGAGCTACAAGGACTTCACTCCACTCGCTGCGATCGCGCAGTCGCCATACATCATGGTTGTTCCTACCTCCAGCGAATACCAGAAGCTTGACGATCTGAAGAAGACGCCGCGCTTCACCACCGGTACGACGGGCGTCGTCTCCGACGCGGCACTGCTGGCCAAGATGACGTCCAACGCGCTCGGCATCCAGATTGACTCCGTGCCGTTCGACGGTGAGGGCGAGGTGATGGCGGCGCTGCTTGGCGGACATGTAAACGTCGGCTTTCTCAACCCATCCGAAGCGATGGCGCAGATGAAGGCCGGCAAGCTGCGGCCACTCGCGATCACGTCGGCCGAGCGTTCGCCGGCCTTCCCTGACATCCCGACCTTCAAGGAACTCGGCTACGGCGACATTTTGCACACCCAGCTTCGCGGACTGGTCATGCCTGCGGATGTTCCACCGGAAGTCGTAGCCTACTGGGAGGGCGTCCTGCAAAAGGTTGCTACCAGCGAGCAGTGGAAGAAGCAGTATATCGACCGCTTCCACGACATCCCGGACTATGTTGACGCGGAAGGCTTCAAGCAAGTGCTCGAGCGCACCAACGCGCGCTATGAGACGATGATGAAGGAACTCGGCATCATCAAATAGTCAGGTTCTCCGGAGCCACCCGACGGGTGGCTCCCATCCGTCGCGAGGAGGAAAGCGATGAGCGTTCAACGGCTCGACCTATTGGTCGCCGCACTGCTGATAATCTTCGGTCTCTGGCTGATCTACACAGGCATCGGTTATGGCCTGATGCAGGGCACCACGCCCGGGGCCGGTCTGTTCCCCATCATCATCGGTTCGTCGATCGCTTTGCTCAGCGCAGTAAATCTATACCGAGCGCTTGGCGGGGTTGAGAAGCTTGGCCCGGGCATATCGGGCCGCGAGGCGGCAAAAGCTGGGGTCGTGATCGCGGCGCTGCTCATCGCCGTCTGGCTGACCCCGTATCTCGGCATGATGATCGCCACCATGCTGGCTATGGCGGCGATCGGCCTGGCTCTGCGGACCGAACCGGGGCCAGTTTTCTTTGTCAAGCTTGCGGCGGTGTCGGTGATCACGCCGATCGTCCTTCTGCTGCTGTTCGAAAATCTCCTGGGCGTGCCGACCCCCAGGGGACCGCTCGGCTTCTAATCGGCCACCAGGAGAGGTACCGCGATGGAAACGCTTGCGCTGCTGTGGGACGGAATTCTCGCCGCCACCGATCCGGCAATCTTCGCCTGCACCATACTGGGCGCTGTGGTCGGCTTGCTGATCGGTGCGCTCCCTGGCCTCGGACCGACCGCCGGCGTTGCGATCATGCTGCCGGTGGCGGCAGGCTTCGGCGGCGTCGCGGCAATCGCGTGCCTCGGTGGTGTCTACTATGGCTCGATGTTCGGCGGCGCCATCACGTCGATCCTGCTCGGCATTCCCGGCGACGCGCCTTCCGTGATGACGGTCATCGATGGCTATCCCATGGCCCAGAAGGGCGAGGCCGGGCGGGCGCTGGGGACGAGCGTCTTCGCCTCTTTCGTCGGCGGTCTTCTCGGCATAGCCGGGCTGGTGGCTCTTTCGGTTCCGGTATCGCGCTATGCACTCGCCTTTGGCCCGACCGAGATGACGGCGATGATGTGTTTTGCGCTTTCGCTGCTCAGCGTGTTGGGCGGCCGCAACGCCTTCAAGGGTTTCGTCGCGTTGGCGCTGGGCTTGTGGCTGGGCATGGTGGGACTCGATCCCATTTCCGCCTTGCCGCGCTATACCGGCGGGTCGATGAACCTGTTCGATGGGCTCGACTTCTCCATCGTCGCTGTCGGCCTGTTCGGGCTTACCGCGATCTTCACCTCCCTGGAGGCGAATGTGGACAAGCCGGTTGCCAAATACACTTTCGCCTCGCTGTTGCCGAGGCTGAGCGATGCCGTTCAGACACGCTGGCAACTGCTGCAAGGGTCGGTGCTCGGCTTCTTCGTGGGCGTCCTCCCCGGCGTCGGCGCCTCGGCAGCGACCATGCTCTCTTACGCACTCGCCAAGCGCCTATCGCCGACGCCCGAAAAATATGGCACCGGCATCGTCGAGGGCGTGGCAGCGCCGGAGGCGGCCAACAATTCAGCGTCCTACGGCGCGATGATTCCGCTGTTCACGCTTGGCATCCCGGGCTCGGCGACCACGGCGGTGATGATGGGCGGGTTGATCATGATCGGCCTGCAGCCGGGCCCGCTGCTGTTCACCGAGAATCCGCAGTTTGTCTGGTCGGTGTTTGGCTCTTTCGCCATCGGCAACCTTGCACTTGTGTTCTTGACGCTGTTGCTGACTCCGCTGCTGGCGGCGGCGCTTTTCGTTCCGACGGCCTATCTCTATCCAGTCGTCATTGCGATCGTCGTCTACGGTGTCTTCGCCATCGACAATTCGACGTTCAACGTGATGCTGACCATCCTGGCAGGCGGCGCCGGGATCGTCCTTGCCAGGCTCGATTATCCAGCCGTGCCGCTGATCCTCGGCCTGGTGTTGGGGCCGCTGCTGGAGCGCAACATCCGCCGCACGCTGATCCAGTCGCAGGGCGACTTGCTCGTCTTCATTGAGCGGCCCATTGCCCTGGGCCTGTTCATCGCCACGGTTCTCGTGCTCTCGATCCCACTCTTCCTCAAGCTGACCGGGCGCAAGAAGATCGCCGCGGACGAGGCTGAGGTCTGATAGGACTGCGGTATATGACATTTCAATATTGCATCGTTGGCGGCGGCATCGTCGGGCTTGCCACCGCCTCCGATATCCTGGCCCGCGATCCGGCGGCTCGCATCCTGGTCCTCGAAAAGGAGGCCGGTTTCGGCGAACACCAGACCGGCCACAACAGCGGTGTCATCCATGCCGGCGTCTACTACGCCCCCGGCTCCTTGAAGGCGAAGCTCTGCCGCGAGGGAGCCGAGGCCACGAAGGCTTTCGCGCGCGCCAAAAAGATTCCGTTCGAGGTGTGCGGGAAGCTGCTTGTCGCGACCAGCCCGCTCGAGGTGGAGCGCATGGAGGCGCTGAAGGGCCGCGCCACCGAGAACGGCATCGGCTTCGAGGAGGTAAGCGCGGCGCGTCTGCGTGAGATCGAGCCAAACATCGCTGGCCTAGGCGCATTGCTCGTGCCGTCGACCGGCATTATCAGCTACAAGCTGATCTGCGACGCTCTGGCCGAGGGTCTCAAGGCGAATGGTGCCAAGCTGATGACCGGCACCCGCGTCAAAGGCATCTCTGAAGACGACACTGGCGTGGTGGTGACCACCGATCGTGGCGAAACGATCCGCGCCGAGCAGCTTGTTGCCTGCGCCGGGCTGCAGTCGGATCGCCTGGCGAGGCTTGCTGGGCTAAATCCCACCCACCAGATCGTGCCGTTCCGTGGCGAATATTACACATTGCCCGACGCGAAATCGACGATCGTCAAGCACTTGATCTACCCGATCCCTGATCCGGATCTGCCTTTCCTCGGCATCCACCTGACGCGCATGATCGACGGACGGGTGACGGTCGGGCCCAACGCCGTGCTGGGCTTCCATCGCGAAGGCTACAAAAAGGGCAGCGTTAACCTGCGCGACATCGCCCAGATGCTTGCTTTCGGCGGCTTCTGGAAGATGTCCCGCAAGAACCTCACGTCAGGTATCGACGAGTTCCGCAACTCGATTTTCCGCCGCGGGTATCTAGAGCAGTGCCGCAAATACTGCCCCTCGCTCGAGCTCTCGGACCTCGGTGAACCGGGCGCCGGCATCCGCGCCCAGGCGGTCCTTGCCGACGGCACGCTGGTGCACGATTTCCTATTCCTCGACAGCCCGCGCCAATTGCACGTCTGTAACGCGCCGTCGCCGGCGGCGACGTCCGCTATGCCGATCGCGAAGATGATCGTCGACCGGATCGAGGAGCGGTCACAATGATGCCGGCCTGATGCGATGCCCTGCCCACACACGCCCCTCGGCGGCCGCACGACAGGCATCCCTCACAACCTTGCTCGCGGGTCCTTTCGGCCCAGACGTTCCAGCAGATAGTCGACTTCGGACCGTCCGGTCGGCGTCAGCGATGAACGCGGGCTGCGCTGCACGTCGGAAGTTATGGCGCCGCGCTGCATCAGCACGTATTTGCGCACCGCGAGGCCAATCCCCTGTTGCTGCTCGAAACGGATCAACGGCAGGTGGGCATCGAAAAGATCGTGCGCTGCGTCGCGCTCGCCTTCGCGGTGCAGCCGATCGAGTTCGACCAGCATGTCCGGAAAGGCATAGCCCGTCATCGCGCCATCCGAACCGCGTTCCGGCTCGAAATCGAGGAACAGTCCGCCATTGGCCGTCAGGATCGAGAATTTCCGCAGGTCGCCTGCGGCTTGGAGCTTGCGGATCGCCGAGATTTTCTCAAGTCCCGGCCAGTCCTCTGCCTTCAGCATGACGCAGGACGGATGTTCCTTCATTATGCGCGAGATCATCGGCACCGACAGGACCACCGACAGCGTCAACGGGTAATCCTGCAGGGTCCAGGGCACGTCCGGACCGATTGCTTCCACGCAGTGATGGAAATAGGCGGCAATCTGCTCGTCGCTGCGCAGGTGCGAGGCTGGGGCCAGCATCACGCCGGCTGCGCCGGCGTCCGTCACCTCGCGCGCTAGCCTGCGCATGGCGGCAAAGCTCGGATTGGATACTCCAACCACGACAGGGACACGCGAGCGCGCGATCACGCGCCTTGCGATTGTCAGCGATTCCTCGGGCTCCAGTTTCTGGGCTTCGCCCAGAATGCCGAGGATCGTCATGCCGGTGGCGCCGGCATCCTGGTAGAATTCCGTCAGCCGGTCGACGGAGTCGTAGTCGACCGACATGTCCGCATTGAACGGTGTCGCCGCGATCGGGTAGACGCCCTTGGCATCGACGCCGAAGGTCATGTCTTCTTCGCGAAAGCGGCATAGCGCGCCTTCGTCTCCTCGTTCATCGGATAGAGACCGGGCAGCGGCACGCCGCGACCGACCTCGGTCATGATCCAGGCTTCCATCGTCTCCTGCTCCGGCGCTTCGGCCAGCACCTGGTCGAGAAATGCCGCGGGGATCAATACCGCGCCGTCATCATCCACCACCACGATATCGTCAGGAAAGATCGCCACGCCGCCGCATGCGATCGGCTCCTGCCAGCCGACGAAGGTGAGACCGGCCACTGAAGGCGGCGCGGAAATGCCGTTGCACCATACGTTGAGGCCGGTACCGAGCACGCCCGCGGCGTCGCGCATCGCGCCGTCGGTGATCAATGCGGCGACATTGCGTCTGGCCATGCGCGCGCAGAGGATATCACCGAAAATACCGGCGTCGAGCACGCCCATTGCGTCAGCCACCGCCACGCAGCCTTCGGGCATCGCCTCGATCGCCGCACGGGTCGAAATAGGCGAGGCCCAGCTTGCCGGGGTGGCGAGGTCTTCGCGCGCCGGCACGAAGCGCAAAGTGAAGGCCGGCCCCACCACGCGCGGCTGGCCTGGACGGATAGGCTTGGTTCCACGCATCCAAACGTTGCGCAGGCCCTTCTTCAGGAGGACCGTGGTGAGGGTCGCGGTGGAGACGCCCTGCAGGGTCTCTACGACTTTCGGATCGAGGGTCATCGGGGTCTCCTTAGATGCTGGGGATCAAGCCGCCGTCGATGCGAATGACGGAGCCGGTGATATAGGATGCGCGCGGGCTTGCCAGGAAGGTGACGGCGTCGCCATATTCCTGCGGCCGGCCATAGCGCCCGACCGGAATGGACGCCGTGCTTTGGGCGGCTACTTCCTCGACCGAGCGCCCCTCGCGCTTGGCTTTCTGTTCATCGAGAAAGCTGATGCGTCCCGTGGCGATGCGCCCGGGCAGAACGATATTGGCGGTGATGCCGTCGCGGCCGACTTCGGCCGCCAACGTCTTGGACCACCCGACCAATGCCATTCTGAGCGCGTTCGACATGCCGAGGTTCGGGATCGGCGTCACCACGCCCGACGAGGTCGAGGTAATGATGCGGCCCCATTTGCGCCGGCGCATGCCGGGCAGCACCGCATCGGTGACGGCGATCACCGAACGCACCATGCTGTCGAAGTACTTCGACCAGTCCTGCGAAGACTGACCGGCTGCCGGCGTCGGCGGCGGGCCGCCCGTATTGTTCACCAGAATGTCGACCGAGCCGAAGGCCTTCTCGATCGAGGCCAGGCGTCCCTCGATCGACGACAGGTCGCCGATATCCCAGCCCATAGTCAGCGCCTCGTTGCCGGCGTCCTTGATAGCAGAGGTGGTGTTTTCCGCGGCCGCTTCGTCGATGTCGGCGACGACCACGCGCACGCCTTCGCCGGCCAGCGACCGCGCAATCGCCCCGCCCAATCCGCCGCCGGCTCCAAAGACGAGTGCGACCTTACCCTTCAGTTCGAGATCCACAGGAAACCCTCCAATTCAAGGTGGATTATCATCAACGCCGTACAGAAGAAAACATGGCTTGCCGTATAATTTGATGATAGTTTTTCTATCGATGGAATCACGCTTTCTCGAAACGTTCCTGCTCGTGGCCGAACTCGGTTCGCTGGCCGAGGCGGCCCGCCGCCTGGCAATCACGCCGGCCGCCGTGGCCCAGCGCATGCAGGCGCTGGAGGACGAATTCGGCAAGCGGCTGCTGGTACGTGCGGGCCGCGTGGTGCAGCCGACCGATGCCGGCCATGCAATTCTGGAGCAAAGCCGCAGAATCCTCGGCGACATCCGTCACCTGAAAACCCTTGCACAGACCGATTCGCCTTCAGGCGAGATGAGACTCGGCGCCATATCGACTGCGCTGACCGGCATCCTTGCGCCCGCCCTGCGGCACCTTGTCGACACGGTTCCCTCGGTCGAGGTCTTCGTTCTCCCTGGCACTTCCACTGATCTCTATCAGGCGCTGGGCGACGGAAGCATCGACGCGGCCATATTGGTTCGGCCGCCCTTTCCGATCCCAAAATCGCTGCATTGGAGCGTGCTTCGGACCGAGCCTATGATCCTGCTTGCGCCGAGCGCCCTCGCCACTGGCGATCCGGAACAGTTGCTCGCAACGCTGCCTTTCATTCGGTATGACCGCAACAATTGGGGTGGCCGGCTGGCCGACGAGTGGCTGCGCCGCCAGAAGCTTCGGCCCCGGGAATGGCTGGAGTTGGATTCGCTGGAAGCCATAACGGTGATGGTCAGCAACGGTCTCGGCGTATCCGTTCTGCCCGACTGGGCGCCGCCATGGCCGGAGGGGCTGTCGGTCGCGCGCCTACCGCTGCCTGGCCCGCCGCTGGTGCGCGAGATCGGCATGTTGTGGCCGCGCAGCGCGCCTTCAGGGCGGCTGGTGCGTGTCCTTCTGGACGCCTTCGAGGCAGTCTCGTCGGGCGCCGGCGTGGCCAAGGAGGATCTCGGGGTGCGACGCCAATGAGCGAACCGAAACCACCGCTGGACGCGAATGCGGCCGCTTTGGCGCGGGTCAACCTCAAGCTGTTGCAAACTTTTATGCTCGTGGCCGAAAACCGCAGCTTCAAGGAGGCCGCCGACCGGGCACGTCGTTCGCAGTCCGCCATCAGCATGCAGATAAAGCAACTCGAGGACCAACTCGGCGCCAAGCTGTTCAACCGCACCACGCGCGACGTGAAGCTCACGCCTGAAGGAAGCAAATTGTTCGCCAGCACGCAGCGCGGCCTGCAAGAGGTCGGCATCGGCTTGCGCAATGTCCAGGAGGCACTGGCCATCCGGCGCGGCCAGGTCGCGCTGGCCTGCGCGCCCACCATCGCCTCGACCCATCTGCCGCGCATCCTCGCCGAGTTCGAACGCGACTATCCGGGAATCAAGATGCTTTTGTCGGAACTTAAGTCCGCCGACCTTTACCGGGTGATACAGGCCGATGCTGTCGATTTCGGAATAGGCCCGATCTTAGGCGATCCGAACCTCGATTTCGAGCCGCTGCTCGACGATCCGCTGCACGCGCTGATCCCCACGCGGATGTGTCCGCACAATCGTCGCACCATCACGCTGGCGGAACTGTCCAGCCTGCCCTTGCTCCACTACCACACCACCACCCTGATGGGGGCGATGTTCGAGCGCGAGGCTGCCGCTCGCGGCATCGCGCTGAACGTGCGGTACCGCTGCATCCAGGCGGAGACGCTCGTCGCGATGGCCGAGGCCGGCATCGGCGCGGCAATTCTCACCCAGTCGATCGTCCGTTTCGCGGAGCCGAACCGGTCGCGCGTCTACCAGATCGTCGAGCCCGAGCTCATTCACCGCTACGGCATCGTGCGCAAGCGTGGCAAGGAACTGCCGCCGGCCGCCGAACGGCTAGCACAATTGATCCGGGTGTCGCTGCGCCAGACCTGAAGGCCGGCGCGATCAAGGCGACTTCAGATATTCAGAATAATCGAAGGGATTTTTGAATTTTTTCTGAAGTTCGGCTTCCGCTAGACAGTGCCTTCCCGGCACACGGAACGTCGGGAAAGGAGGGAAGTCGTGCTTCAGGATGTTTATGTCCAACAGGACAACAATGTCGTCGAGACCAGGATCAAGATCGCTCGTATCCAGGCGCACAAGCTCGCCAACATTCCGATTACGCCGCCGCCCTATCGCGACAAGCCGAACAAGGAAGGCGCACTGCTTCTCCAGGTCGAGACGAACGACGGCCTCGTCGGTTGGGCGACCAGCGGCTACACCCACCACGTCGCTATCGACCTGATCAACAGATACATCGCGCCGACGATCATCGGAGAAAGCCCGATGCGCACCGAACGCATTCCCCTGCTGTTCGATCGCGCCAGCTTCGAGCGGCCGCTCGGCAGGACGCTGATCTCGGCGCTGGCGATGATCGACATCGCGCTATGGGACATCAAGGGCAAGATGCTCGGCCAGCCGGTGCATCACCTGCTGGGCGGCGCGCGCGACAAGGTGCCGGTCTATGTCACGCACGGCGCAGCCTACGACAACGCTCCGGTCTATTCGCCTGAGGAACTGGCTGCGGAGGCGGCCCACCTCGTCAAACTCGGCAACAACCATCTCAAGAACACCGTCGGCCGCCAGCCCATCCCGGACCCGAAGGACGATTACATCCGCATGAAGGCGATGCGCGAGGCGGTCGGCCCGAACGTCAAGCTCGCCATGGACGGCAATCTGCGCATGAACCTGGCGCAGGCCGTGGAGCTGTGCAAGCGATGCGAGGAACTCGACATCAGTTTCGTCGAGGAGCCGCTCTACTACAACGACCCGAGGCTTCTGCGCGAACTGCGCTCGAAGACGATCATCCCGGTGGCCGCGGCGGAGAACGAGAAGTTCTCCGCGCGCGACCTGATCCTGGCCGACGCGGTCGACTACATTCAGCCCAACGTCAACAATGACGGCGGCTACTCGGCAGCCATCCGAACCGCCGCCCTTGCCAAGATGTTCCACATCCCGCTCTCGCACGGCAACGGCAATGGTCCGCACAACATCGCGTTGCATGCCGGCCTGTCGAACGGCGGATTGGTCGAATATCATTTCCACAAGTGGATGGCCTACAACGCGATATTCAAGAAGGTTCCGCAGCCCGAGAATGGATATCTGACCGTGTCGCAGGACCCAGGGCTGGGCCTCGAGCCGAAGGACGGCCTGATCGAGGAATTCTCCGTACAGATGTAGGGTGTCCAAGCGTCGGCGCCCCCTGGCGCGTGGGGAGCCACTGAGAACCTAGCTTGATTTTGGCCATCTATCGTCTCCGAGCCTCAAAAATTCTAGGAGCCGAATAGGAACACTCAAGGGGGGTCGGCTCCCGGTTACTGCCGAAAGCCATGGAGAAGGGACGGCTCAAAATCGAGTTCCGCAAGCGGTGCTGGTTCGATCCCGGCTAGGGGCGCCACTTTCCCATCCGGGAACCTTGACCGCTCGGTTGAATGTTATCCCAGGCGCCTCTGGGACAACCACAATCGAGGGCTCAGGCCTCTCCCGACACCATCGGAGCCCCCGTAGCTCAGGTCGCGATTACATCGGCCCTGGCACCATCTTGGTCGGCTGCTCCGGCATCGGAAACGCGTAATCTTCGCATTTCACGTCGGGGTTCGTCGGGCTGAACATTCCGAGCGGGTTGTCCTTGAACAGCCAGGCGTGGAGATCGTAGTGATGGAACTCCGCCGGAATAAGCGGATAGTGCCCTTCCATCGGCCCCTGGAACGTCTGTCCAAACAGTTTCGGCGGCTCCTTGGTGTCAGGCGTCAGCGGTACAAGCCATTCCACAGCCACCAGGCGCAAGCTGCCGTCGACCGGTTCATAGATAAGGACATTGGGGCGCGTCGGATCCGGTGTCGGGCTGACACTCGCGACGTTGACGAAATGAATACCCATCGCGCCCTTCGGGTAATCCATAGCCCCAGCCACTTTTTCGCCGCTGTAATAGACGCATCCGACCGTCGACAGATAGAGGTCGCGGATGGCGGCCTTGTAGTCTTCGTACTTGATTAGCGATTGTTTCAGGGCATCGATCTCGGCCTTGTCGGGCTCGGCGGCCTGAGCCGCGACCGCGCTCAGACAGCCGCCAACAAGGCCGACCAAAGCGAGAAGACTGCGACGCCTGAAGTGAGTTGTCTTGGTCATGCATGCCTCCCATTTTTGTTGGCCGTGCAGACCAAGGCGGCAATGATGCTGGTTGCGCGG
Source organism: Mesorhizobium sp. WSM4823 (assembly GCF_055811195.1). Taxonomy (NCBI): domain Bacteria; kingdom Pseudomonadati; phylum Pseudomonadota; class Alphaproteobacteria; order Hyphomicrobiales; family Phyllobacteriaceae; genus Mesorhizobium; species Mesorhizobium sp. WSM4823. The sequence continues at coordinate 16,429 of NZ_JBVVQL010000003.1, read as the reverse complement.
CCGAGATTATCGCCGATGCTAATCCTTTCCGCTGGTTGGGAGAATTAACCCTCATGACCTAGGTCTCAGCAGGCTCTCGGTCGGGAGAGACCAAATACCAAGGATGTCTCGCCGTGCCAGGCGGCACGGCTGTGGCGGTGGCCGGCCGGTCGACAGCTTTACGGAGTGGCTTAACCGGCCTGCCAAACCGCGCCTATGCCATCCTTCCAGTCGGAGCCTGCCAGCCGAACTGCATGCCAGACGGTTACCTGAACGGCGGTCAGCACCGGTTTCTTCAACCTTCTTTCGATGAGAGGAATAGCTTCGCTCGTGTGGATATTCGTTTCCGGAAGCAGGATGGCCTGGGCTGTCGGATGATCGCTCGTCGCGGCCAAATCGGCTAGGTCCTCGCTGGTCATCCGGCTGGGCTCGCGCGCCCAGTTCTCACTCTTGCAGGAGACCACTCGTCGTCCGCCATGCTCGAGGAAATCGACGAAGCGTCGGGTAAGGCCTTCGTGGTAAACGGAGGCGACGGCAATCCGATCGACAGCAAGCGCCTCGCAGGCGGCGAGAAAGCCCGTCGATGTACTGGACGGCTTGGCCGCCGTGCCACGTCGGATGTTCTCGAGTACCGGGACATCGCCGCGAGCACCGGCCGCGAAGCTCACCGAGGTGCACCCCAAGGTGACGACGGCGGGCTCGATCTGGTCGAACAGGGAGGCGCAAGCCGCGATCTCAGGATCGTTCGACAATTCGGCCATGACGTCGGGAGCGTCGGGCCGCGACCAATCGCGTTCGGGCCAGCGCCAGCGGGTAATGTGCAGCGAAGCTTCCCTCGGCGCGAAATTGATGAATTCGAGATCGTAGATGCCGTTGCTCGGATAAATGATCCCAATGCGCGGATTGTTCATCTTCGGCCCTCCCAACAGCAGGCATCCCGGCGGTCTTTGTGGGTCATCTCGCCGACCAGATACGACCGATCCCTTCTCTGTAAGTCGATTCAGCCAGGCGGGCGGCATGCCACACAGTAACCTGAATGGCGGTGAGAACCGGCTTTCCCAGGCGATCCTCGATCATCGGGATGGCTTGGGTGGTAAGGATGTTGGTTTCCGGAATGAGGATCGCCTGGGCGTCCGGATGGTCGCATTCGCCGGCAAGCCGGCAAACGTCCTCGGTCGTCAACCGGTGATCGTCGTCGGGCTGCCGCTCCCAGCCTACGCTTTGATGCGACGTGGTTTTCACTCCGCCACCGGCGAGGAACTCAACGAAGCGCTGGGTGACCTCCTTGCGGTAGACCGAGGCGATCGCGACCCGCTCGACACGCAGCACCGCACAGGCCGCCAGATAGGCCGTCGATGTGGTGGATGCCAAGGCATTGGTGCCGCGGCGGATTTTTTCCAGCACGGCCACGTCGGCACCTGCTCCACCCGCAAAGCTGGCACTCGTGCAGCCGAAGGTTACGACCATTGGATTGATCGCTTCAAACAGAGTGGCGCAGGTGGCGATTCCCGGATCGTCGGCAAGCGACGCCATGCGGTCGGGCCAGTTGGGACGAAACCATTCCGGATGCGGCCATCGCCAGCGCGTGAAGTGCAGCGTCACATCGTCGGGCGCAAACTTCTCGAACTCCGCTTCGTAGACGCCATTGCTGGGATAGATCACCCCGATACGTCGAATCTTCATGAAATGCCCTTGGAATGTGACAGAGAGCTTGGAAGCCTACTGCCGGCCGGAAGGGCCAAGCGCAGGTGCTGGGTCAATCATTGGGACGAACAAAGGCTCTCGGTCGATCCGTTCCGCGCGGCCTCGACGCTGGCTTTCGTCAGCCCATAAGACAGAAGGATTTTTTCGTACTCGTCGGTCTTCTTGAAGTCGGCCAAGGCTGAATTGAAGGCGGCGATGAATTCCTTGTCTTCCGGGCGAAAGGTGAAGGCGCCGTAGTTGCGGTAGGGCTTGCCGTCGAGCATGGGGGCTGACTTCATCTCGGCCGCCTCGACATCGCTGGAGAGCTTGGCAAGACCCGCCACGGTCAATTCAGTGGCAATATAGGCGTCCGCGCGGCCGGCGACCAACGATGGAATGGCGTCCGAAGCGCTCTGGATGTAGACCCGGTCCGAGTGAGGAATCTCGTATTCGTCGGCGAGCAACTCGACGGCTCCGGCCAACTGGGCCAGCTTGGTGCCGGGGTTCGCGGCCACATCTGCCAATCCGTGGAGCTTCTTCGGGTTTCCTGCCTTGACCAGGAGGCCGACCGTGTAGCTGGAGGTCGTCTCGCTGAACACGACCTGCTTGCAGCGCTCCGGCCGAATGGCCTGCTCCGCGGCCGAGAAGTCGAAGCGGTTCGCCTTCACACCCGGAATGAGGCCGTCGAATGCGACCACCGTCCACTCGATTTTTTCAATGCCGAGCTTGTTCAGCACTGCAGTCGCCACGTCTGGCCCGATTCCTGCGGCCTTGCCGTCGGAAGCGATATACCCGTAGGGCTGCTCGTTCGCCGTGACGCCACGAACAAAGCCGCGTTCGCGAATTTCTTGGAGATCGTCCGCACGGGCGACCCCGGAAACGGTCGCCGAGGCGACGAGGGCCAATGAAAACGCGGCGGTTATGCTGCCTATTGAGGCGCTGGAAATTTTCATAACGTGTTCCCTTGCAGGCCGCCCTTCTTAAGCGGGGTCGGCTTATTGTTCTAGTTCAAGAAAGGTGCAATAAAACTGTATTTCGGAAAAAACGTCTGATCAAGATACTAAATTGCATCATATCAAATTACGGAGCGCGCGGTTGTCGGTGAAGCCCACGATGACGGCAGACAGGCCGCCCAGGCTTGCTGCTTGCGGGTCCGTTGCGCTAGTCACCATCTCGACCGTGCTTGCGACCGCAGCTTGCGTCGGCACAGCGATCAGCACACTCTCCTGGCATGACGCAGCATTGAATAAGACGGGAACGAGATGACGGAAAATTGGAAACCTGATCGGACCCTGCTGAGCGTCCCGATATACAAATCCCTCGCCGACCAAATTGCCGATGCCATACTCGACGGTCGCGTTGCCGATCGCACAAGGATGACGCCGCAACGCCAGCTCGCAGAGGAGCTCAAGATCTCGGTGCAGACCGTCAGCCGCGCCTATGAGGAGCTGTCGCGTCGCAATCTCCTCTCCGGAGAGGCTGGCCGAGGCACGTTCGTCAAGCGTCCGCAGGCCGATCGCGGTCCCCCGTTCACCTTGGAGCGCGTTCCCGACCTCATCGACCTCTCAATTCTGAAGCCGGTTTGCGAAGAGCTTCACATGGAGCGGATGGGCGCAGCCCTTTCCCGCTTGGCGGCGGGCGTGCCGCTCAGGGTCGTGCATGCTTTCCGGCCGGAGAGCGCAACCTCGCGCTACCGCGCTGCGGCGCTGACCTGGCTGAAGACATGCGGCGTGGAAACGTCGCCCTACAATGTGTGCCTGACCAACGGCGCTACGCCGGCATTGGCGGTCGCCCTGCTGACGGTGGCTCCTCCCGGCTCCCTGGTGGCGACCGAGGTATTCGGCCATCATTCGCTCAAGCCGTTGGCTTCCTACATGGGCATCGGCATCGTCGGACTCGATGTCGATGACGAAGGCCTGGTGCCCGACGGCCTCGAACGCGCCTGCGTCGACGGCAAGCTGCGAGCGCTGTTCATGCAGCCGACCGTGATCAATCCCGTATCGACGATGTTGTCCGAAGACAGACGGCGCCGTATCGCGGCAATCGTCGAGAAACACGACCTCCTGGTCATTGAGAACGACCCGCTCGGGCCCCTGATTTCGGACCGCCCGCCGCCGTTTTTCGCGTACGCACCGACCCGGACTTTCTACGTGACCAGCCTCACGAAAATCGTCATGCCAGGGCTGCGGATCGGATATCTGGTCGCCCCGCAGCGTTTCGTCGCCACTGCAACGAACCGGCATCTGGTGACGAACTGGATGGCGACGCCGCTGCTAGAAGAACTGGCGACGGGATGGATCGAGGACGGGACGGCGCTCAGCCTCGTTGACTGGCAGCGTCAAGCGCTTCGGTCGAGGCATCGCATCTTCCAGAGCAAACTGGGCAAGGTTCCGCATTCGACTCATCCGCAGAGTTTGCATGCCTGGATTCCGACCCCCGAGGGCTTCACGGACGCGGGTTTTGCTGCCCATGCGCGTTCCCTCGGCGTCGCCGTGGCCACTGCGAGCTCTTTCCTGGCGAACGATCGGCTGCCTTATCCGGCGATCCGCGTCTCCCTCGGTTCGGTGTCTGAAGAGGCGCTCGGCTTGGGATTGGACACGATTGCAAGCGTCCTGCAGGCGCCGCCGGAGGCGCCCCTTCCAGCCTGACCGTAGCCGACAGCCGTAAAATCTCAGCTCATCGGGACGTTGTCCGTCCGCCTCTCGTCTTGACACTTCGATTGCGGCGCATATGCTTCAGTACATGTCGTTCATTGATGCATATCAATTATGCCCGTAATTTATCATTCCCCTCCGGCGGAGCGCCCCAAGCGTGACCGATAGCCTTCTACTCATCCTGAAGGGGCTCCAGGTCACCGTTGTCCTGTCGGTCCTCAGCTCCGTGCTGGCTCTGGTGGCTGCGTTTCTTGCCGGCCTCGGACGGCTTTCCCCATCGACGACGATCCGGATGGTGGCGTCCGCCTATATCGAGTTTTTCCGCGGGACATCGCTCTTCGTTCAATTGTTCTGGGCCTTTTACGTTCTGCCGCTCTTCGGCATCGCGCTCGGCCCAATGGAAGCCGCCGTGCTTGCCTTGGGGCTGAATCTCGGCGCCTACGGCGCAGAGGTGGTGCGCGGCAGTGTCCTCGCCATCGCGGTGGAGCAGACCGAAGCATGCATTGCACTCAACATGACGCGATACCAACGCATGCGGCATGTGATCCTTCCGCAGGCGCTGGCGCTGATGCTGCCGCCATTCGGCAATCTTGCCATCACCATGCTCAAGATGACGGCGATCGCGTCACTCATCTCGCTGCCCGACCTGACTTATCAGGCGCAGCTCGTGCGTAACCAGACGGGGCAGACTTTCCTGCCGTTCGCGATCGTGCTCGTCATCTATTTTGCACTGTCGTCGCTGATCAAGTTTTCCATCGTGAAGCCATTCGAGCGACGGCTGGCCGTCGGCGCGGACCGAATCGAGACGCCGGGAGCCTGACATGGAATGGGACTGGGAGTTCGTCTGGGAGATTCTTCCGCGCCTGCTCGACGGCATTCGAATCACGATCCTGGCGACGTTTCTGGGTTTTGCGTTGGCCGCCGTGCTTGGCTTGGTCATCGCCCTCGCACGACGCTCGCGCTCGAGATGGTTGGCGCTCCCCGTGGGCATTGCTGCCGATTTCATCCGTGGGACGCCTCTGCTGGTCCAGCTCTACATATTGTTCTTCGCGCTGCCGGGTGTAGGCATAATTTTGTCGCCTCTGCTTGCCGGCGTCATCGGACTTGGGCTGCACAATTCGACCTACATCGCGGAAGTCTATCGCGCCGGCATCGAGAGCGTCTCGCGAGGCCAGTGGGAAGCGGCGCGTGCCTGCAATCTTAGCCTGGTCCAGACATGGCGCCATGTCGTCCTACCCCAAGCGCTCCCGCCTATGATCCCGGCCCTGTCGAACTACTTGATCGCCATGTTCAAAGAGACGCCGCTTCTCTCGGCGATCACGGTCTATGAAGTGATGGGTGAGGCCCGGGCGATCGCCACCACCACCTACCGGTACATCGAGCCGATCACCCTGGTCGGCATATTCTTTCTCGTTATCAGTCTTGTATGCGCTTACCTGGCGCGCCTGCTCGAACGGCGAATGCGCATAGCTTCCTGACGGATCCGCTTTATCAGAGGGGCAACACGGCGCTAATCGCTGCCGTAGCCGCCACATTTGACGGGCGCGCTCGATATCCTATTTTGCGCTGCCTCAAATCTCATACTTGCTATGATACAATATCGGTATTGACATGATGATTTGTATGGAACATTTGGTATGCACGATCTGCCAAAGCCGCCTCGACATCGCTGCGCGAAGGAAAACCCAGACGGGGAGAAGACCATGATACCGAAGACAATGAAGGCCGTAGCACTGATCGGCCATGGTGGCAGCGACAAGCTTGTCTACGGAGATGTTCCTGTCCCTTCAGTCGGCCCGGATGAGGTTCTTATCGAAGTCACCGCGTGCGGCCTGAACAACACCGATGTCTGGGTTCGCGAGGGAGCTTATGGAACGGACGACGATCCAGAAGCCGTGTCCACCTGGCGGCGCGGCCGCTCGACGCTGTCTTTTCCTCGCGTTCAAGGAGCCGACATCGTCGGCAGGATCGTGGCTGCGGGAAACGATGTTCCGGCCGACCGGGTTGGAGCGCGCGTAATCGTCGATGCCTCGATCTACAACCGTGACGACGACAGCCTCGCCGATATCGACTACATCGGGCACGGGCGTGACGGCGGCTTTGCCGAATACGTCGCCGTGCCGTCAGCGAACGCGCATGTCGTTGATTCACCCTATTCGGATGCCGAGCTTGCGACATTCTGGTGCGCCTACCACACCGGAGAGCAGATGCTGGAGCGGGCGGACGTCCGCCCTGGCGAAACCGTGCTGATAACCGGCGCTTCAGGAGGGGTCGGATCCGGGCTCATCCAGCTTACCCGTGCGCGCGGCGCTATCCCTTTCGCGGTGGTCAGCCGGGGCAAGGAGCAGGCGGTGCTGAATCTGGGTGCGGAAGGCGTGATTCTGCGTGAGACGGAGGACTTTGCGGCGGACCTGCGCGGCATCTTGCAAGGCAGGCCGCTCGACGTGGTCGCGGACCTTGTCGGCGGCGCAATGTTTCCCAAGCTCCTCAACGCGCTCCGGCCTGAAGGCAGGTACACGACCGCCGGCGCCATCGGCGGCCCTGTCGTGCAACTCGACCTGCGCACGATGTATCTGAAGCAACTGCAACTGCATGGATCGTCGCAGGGCACGCGTGCAGCCTTTGCACGCGTTCTCGACTACATCCGCAGCGGCACCATCAAGCCGGTGCTGGCGGCGACGTTCCCGCTTTCGCAATTCCACCACGCGCAGAAGCAGTTCATGGCCAAGGGCTTCGTCGGGAATATCGTCGTCATTCCGGACCGGCATTTCGTCGAGCCGGTGCGTGGGATGAGCCTGGATCGGTCCGTCCTCGGTTGCTGCCGCGCCTGAATGCAGCAACGGCAGGTCGCGAATCGCGAGCCGTTCGCCGACGCCGCCCCGGCGTCATCCGTTGCGCAGTCTGCCGGTTTCGCGAACGTCAGGCTACCGCCGTCCCAACAAGCTCTTCATCCGGCTGCGCAGGAGGCGCGCCATGTTGCGGGTTTCGCGATAGAGGTGAAGCTGTGATGCCGCCTGGCGGACGAGGCGGTCGGCGTCCGGCGTCAGGCCGATGACCAGCGTGCCGATCGGCCTGCGTTCCATCCAGAGCCGGCTCATGACCGGGTGGTCGGGCACGGCGCAGGAATCGCTCATCATGATGTTTGGGTCGTCGAGATGCTGCCTGGTCACCTCGATCATCAAGAGCGTGCCCGGCGAATAGGCGGCAAGCGTCTCGTCATAGGCCGTCTTCCAGGTATAGGCGACGCCGGCCTCGACGAAGACGATCAGGCTGGCGATGGTGCGGTCGTCGAGCGTCAGCGAATGGATGCGGCACAGATCCTGTTCAGCCAGCCGGTGCACGGCTTCGCGGGCGAAGGCGGCGCGGTAGCGGTCGATGGCCATGGCGGTGCGCTCGCGCCCCTTCCAGCCGGCAGCCTCGAGCGTCAGGAACCGTTCGATGGCATGGCGGATATTTTCCGGTCCGCGCGCCACCAGATGCTCCAGCCTGCCCAGGTCGGCGAGGCGGCGCTTCAGGCGGCGGAACTCGCGATAGTGGTGGGAGCGCAGCGAGGTTTTTAGATATTCGTCGCCGTCGAGCTCGCTTTCGAGCATCGGGCGTTCGGCCTTCCCAGTGGTGACCAGCGTCAGGCCACGCGTCTCGGCGACGGTGGCCAGCAGGCTGGCCACCGGGCCGTCGAGCTGGATGTCGGGCAGGACAAAGACTTTCGGCAGCTTGAGGTGCGGCCGCGACAGCATCGAGAAGAAATCCTCGATGACGCCGACGGGATCGTCACGGTCGACCAGCGGCGTGCCGATCGGGCCGAACGGGCTCGACCATGTGCGCATGACGCGAACACCGAGCGGCACCGCCGGCCGCTCCACCGAGAACGGCACCAGCAAGCGTAGCCGGTTGCGGTATTCGTTGCCGTCGCGGATGACTGCCAGCCGCACCTCGCGGTCTTCCAGCCGCGGCATGGCGGGCGCCAGGAAACGCGGGTTGAAGAAGACGTTGGGCTCGATCGTGCGGGTGCAGAGAAAGTCGAGTTCCTCGACCAGATCGAAGCCGGCGGAGGCCGGGTAGACGGCCAGTTTGCGCTCGGGCCGGTCGTTGGCCAGGAGCTCGAGATGGGCGGGGTCGGCTTCGCGGGCGAGCCCTGTGAGGCCGGACACCATGGCGCCGGCCGGGCCGCCGCTGGTTTCCTCGAGCAATGGGATGGCAGCCATCATGCGGCTCCTTCGGCGGCTACGAAAATGGCCATGACGATGCCGAGCTTGCGCCAGACCGTAAAGGACAGGGCGACGGCCTCGAAGACCATGGCGAAGGCAGTGGCCATCGCCGCGCCCCACAGGCCGAAAAGCGGGATCAGCACCAGATTGAGGCCGATGTTGAAGGCCAGCGTCATGGCGTAGACGGCGGCGCAGACGTTTTGGTGACCGCTCATGGTGAGCAGGCTTTCGCAGGGGCCGACGGCGGCGCGGGCGACGACGCCGAACACCAGCAGGAACAACAGCGGATAGCCGGCGCTGAATTCAGGCCCGAACAAGGCCAGCATCGGCTGTCCCAACGCCAGCACCATCAGCGCCATGAACAGCGACGGCCAGAAGGTCCACGACACCGTTTCGCGGGCAAAGGCGGCGAGCTTTTCCGGCTCGCCATGGGTGAATTGCGCGTAGCGCTGGGCGACGCCGGCCTTGACCGCGAAATAGACGAAATGCACCAGCGCCAGCGTCTTGACCGTGGCGAAATAGACGGCAACGTCGTTGGGGTCCATATAGGCCCCGACCATCAGCACGTCGGCATTGGTGAGCAGGAAGAAAAAGCCTTCGACCAGGAAGATCGGCAGCGACACCAGGAACCACTGCGCGAAATGCACCTTCCTCGGCCCGGCCGGCATATTCCTGTCCATGCGTGCCGTGACGCCGATGAGTTGACCGAGCGTGGTGGCATAGGCGGCGGCGATCGAGGCGAAGATTGCTGTCCTGGCGTCGGGCGCAAAGCCCAGCAGAAGCATCAGCGCCATCAGCGCCAGGATCAGCACCGGCCGCACCAGATAGGTCGGCGCCAGCGCAAACAGCGCCCATGAGTTGGCCCGCGCCAGCCCCTGCAGCAGGTCGGACATGGCGATCATCGGCATGCAGATGAGGCCAAGAATGAACGGCACGACATAGTAATTTTCGATAAAGGGCGAGAGCAGCCAGACGCCGAGCGCGCCCACTCCGGCAATTGCCGTCGAGGCAATAAGCACGAACAGGCGGCTGGCCAGCACGATGCCGCGCAGTTCGGCCAGCATGTTGCGCTCGCGATATTCGGGAATGAAGCGGATGACCGAAGTGTGGAAGCCGAGGCATGCGAGATTGCCGAGGATGACCATCGTCACCCAGACGAGGACGAAGATGCCGTATTCGAACGAACCCATCCAGCGCGCCATCAGCACCTGGCTAGCGAAGGCGATAACGGCACTGACGATGCGGATGGAGAAGGCGATAAGCGACATGCGGCCGGCTTCGCCGCGCTCGTCGGCGGTGAACAGAACGGCGTCGATGCGGCCAAGCAGCGGCTTTACGCGCAGCGCAAGGCGCTGCGGCAGGAACCGCCCGGCTGTCGTCGCCGCGGAAAAGCGCACCCTGATTACACTCCGTTTTCCGCCTCTTTTCTGGGTTTGGTGTAGCCAAGACAGATTAAGAAACGGTTGGGTGGGCTTTCCGTCTCACCGTATAGCGACGGGAGACGGAAAGGTGGTGCTTCCTTGCGGCGGCTGCCATATGGGTGTCGCTTCACGATCGAACAGGAGTCACCCGGTCTGCCGCCATTGTCGCGAAGGGCATGGCGAGACGCATCGCTCCGGGGGATCAACGATAAAAGTAGGGGTCAAGAATACGCACCTCCGTGATCTTGTCGACCGGTAACGAGTTCTTCTGAGCCGTGCTGCGGATCGCTTCCGGGGAAGGTGCGTCATAGATGCAGAAGCTGCGCTTCTTGTCCGGTGAGACGAAGGACTGGACCCAGGTCACACCCTTTTCGGCATTGCGCATGATGACGCCGGCGAGTGCGTCGGCGCCAGCGTCGTTCATGGGCACGTGGAGCCCGTCGGGAAATGTCCGTTCGATCAGATAACGCGGCATTGAGACCATCCTTTTTCAATTTCGCCACACCCGAAATGGGCGTGGATGGATACTGACCCGTCGGCGGGAGACGCGCATCGGAGCCTTTCCCCATATTTGACGGGCTGATTCCCCATGTTGACTGCGTTTGTGACCGGGATCACATTGCTGAGGCCTGACCTCGGCCTACCTGGCGGGCGCGTTGCGAAACTGCTTTTGGGGGCGAACTCTATCTCCGTGAGCACATGAAAGCGCTTCTGGAACGGCAGACACAGCTGGAGCAACTGGACGGCCTCCTCGCGGAGGCGGCACGTGGCTGCGGCCGCGTCGTGGCATTGGCGGGAGAGGCAGGCGCCGGCAAGACCGCGCTGATCGAGGGCTTTGTCGGTCGTGTGGGGCAAGGCCCGCGCATCCTGCGCAGCGCCTGCGAGGACCTGTCAGTCCCCGATCCGCTGGGGCCGCTCTACGATCTTGCCCGCGATGCACAATGGGCGTTGCCGCAGGCGATCCATGAGCGGCAGGGGCAAAGGCTGCGACTGTTTTCCGACGCGCTCGAAATCTTCGAGGCCAAGGCGGGGCCGAGCCTGTTGGTGATCGAGGACCTACACTGGGCCGACGATGCGACGCTCGACTTCGTCCGCTTCCTCGGCCGGCGCATCGTCAATACCCACATCCTGTTGCTTTTGACGGCGCGCACCGACCGCAGCGAGGGGCAGATGCGGGTGCGCCGGGCGCTTGGCGAAATCCCGGCCAGCAGCATCGTGCGCATCGAGGTGCCGCTGCTCAGCGAAGCGGCGGTGCTTTCGCTCGCCGAAACGGCAGGCCGTGATGGCGATGCCATCTACCGCGCCACGGCGGGCAACGCCTTTTTTGTCACCGAGTTGTTGTCCGCCGAAAACGAGACTTTGCTGCCGGCAAGCGTGCGCGACGCGGTGCTGTCGCGGGCCGAGCGGCTCTCGGCCGGCGCCCGCTCGATGCTCGATGCGGTGTCGGTGTTTCCGCGCAGGGCTGATGCCTGGGCCTTGCAGGGCCTGTGCGGTGTCGCCAGCGCCGGCCAACTGGCCGAATGCGTGTCCAACGGTCTGCTCGACGACCTCGGCGACGGCTACGCCTTCCGCCATGAGATCGCGCGCAGCGCCATCGAAATGGCGCTGACCACCAGCCAGAGACGGCAATTCAACCAGCGCGCGCTGACCGCCCTGCTCGAGAATGGCCACGTTTCCACCGGCCGTCTCGTCCACCACGCCGTCGAGGCGCACAATCTGCAAGTGGTGCGCGAGTTGGCGCCGGTCGCCGCCGGGGAGGCTTCAAGGGTCGGTGCGCATAGCGATGCCGCCGGCTATTACGAGGCCGCGTTGCGGCAGGTCGAAAGCCTGCCGGAAGAAGAACGCGCCGCGCTCTACGAGAGATACGCCTTCGAGTGCCATCTCATCGGCCGCATCGACGCCGCCATCGAGGCCCAGGGCCATGCGCGCCGCCTGCATCAGGCCGAGGGCAACAAAGCCAGCGAAGGGGACTGCCTCAGATGGTTGTCGCGCTTTGCCTATCTTCTGGGCGACCGTGAGGCCGCCGATATGTTCGGTGAGCAGGCCGTGGCCTTGCTGGAAAGCGTGCCGCCCGGCCCCGAACTCGCCATGGCCTATTCCAACCTGGCACAACTAGCGATGCTGGCCGAGCGTCTCGACGAAACGCTTCTGCTCGGTGACAAGGCTGTCGCGCTCGCCGAGCGGCTGGACCGGCCCGACATCGTCTGCCACGCGCTCAACAATGTCGGCAGCGCGGAGCAGTGGCTCGATCTGGCGATCGGACGGCAGCATCTTGCCCGCAGCCTGGAGGTCGCGCTCGAGCAGAATTTCCAGGAGCATGCGGCGCGCGCCTTCACCAACTCAGCTTGCGTCGAGATGAATCAGCTCGACTTTGCCCGGGCGCGATCGTTCCTGGAGCGTGGCATCAACTACTGCATCGAGAACGATCTCGTCACTTGGCGCGACTATATGCGCGGGGTGCTGGCTCAGTTGCTGTTGCGCCAGGGCGATTGGGAACAGGCGGCCGGCGCGGCACTGGATGTGATCGCCGACGACCACGCGACGATGCTGGTCCGCTATCCGGCGTTGGTGGCGCTGGCGACGTTGCGGATGCGGCGCGGTGATCCAGCGGCCGAGCCGCTGTTTGTGGAAATGGCACGTTTCCTAGAAAAGGGAAAGGAATTGCAGCGGCTGGCGCCTTATGCGGCGCTGATGGCCGAACGTGCCTGGCTGGGACAGGGTGACAAGGATGAGGCGCTCGCCTTGATCGATCTGGCTGAAAGCCTCTCGCCGACACGGGCCGTGTTCGGCGAGCTGGCCTGCTGGCGGCAATTGCTGGCTGCGGATAGGGGGCGGAGCGACACGGTCGGCATGGCCGCTCCGCACCGCTTGCTGCTTGACGGCGACTGGCGCGCGGCGGCGGAAATTTGGGCCGAGATGAATGCACCCTTCGAGCAGGGGCTGGCGCTGGTTTGGGGTGACGAGGCGGCGTTGCGCTCAGCACTCGGGATTTTCGAGCGGCTTGAAGCAAGGCCTGTTGCGCTCAAGGTGCGTGAGATCATGCGGCAGAGCGGCGTCGGCCACATTGCCAGGGGGCCGCGCCAGACTACGCGTGCCAATCAAGCTGGTCTAACGCTCCGCCAGATGGAGGTGCTGCAATTGATCGAGCGCGGCTTTTCCAACAAGCGGATCGCCGAGCATCTCACCATTTCGCCGAAGACGGTCGACCACCATGTTTCGGCGGTGCTGGGCAAGCTCGACGCGGTTTCACGCGGCGAAGCGACCGCCGCGGCGCGCGATTCAGGATTGCTTTGAAACCCCAATCTCCCACGTGGGGAGATATCCGGCAGGGCAGAAGGGCGCGCGCTGTACCGCCGACTAATCAATAGTCGAGAATTCAGGTCGATCGTCGAGATTTACGCAAACGCTCCGTGGCAGTGCTTGTACTTCTTCCCCGAACCGCACGGGCAGGCCTCGTTGCGGCCTACTTTGCCCCAGGTGGCGGGGTTGTTGGGGTCGCGGTTTTCGGGGGCGACGATGGTGTTGGTCTCCTGGCGGATCAGAAGCCCGGTCTCGCCAAAATCGTCCTCGCCGGTGGTGCCGTCGATATGGCTGCCGAACATGTCGGGCGCTTCGGGCGGCGGCGCTTCGGCGGCCTGGCGGACCAGCTCGACGCGCATCAATTGCGCGGTGACGGCCTGGCGCAGATTGCCCAGCATCGCCTGGAACAGCTCGAACGCCTCGCCCTTGTATTCCTGCAACGGGTCGCGCTGGGCATAGCCGCGGAAGCCGACGACCGAGCGCAGATGATCGAGGTTGACGATGTGCTCGCGCCACAGATGGTCGAGCGTCTGCAGCACCACTGAACGCTCGACATAGGTCATCACGTCGGGGCCGAAGCGCTCGGCGCGCTCCTTGGCCGCCGTTTCGGCGGCCTGGGCAATGCGTTCGCGGATGTCGTCCTCGGCAATGCCCTCTTCCTTGACCCAGTCATCGACCGGCAGGTCGAGGTTGAGGAATTCGGCGACCTCTGCCTTGAGGCCAGCGACGTTCCACTGCTCGGCATAGGCGTTTTCGGGAATAGCCTTGGCGACGATCTCGTCGATGACGCCCTCGCGCATCTCGGCAATGGTTTCGGACAGGCCTTCGCCGTCCATCAGTTCGAGGCGCTGCTCGAACACCACCTTGCGCTGGTCGTTGGCCACGTCGTCATATTTCAGCAGGTTCTTGCGGATGTCGAAGTTGCGCGCCTCGACCTTCTTCTGCGCCTTTTCCAGCGCCTTGTTGATCCAGGGGTGGATGATCGCCTCGTCTTCCTTAAGGCCGAGCTTCTGCAGCATGCCGTCCATGCGCTCGGAGCCGAAGATGCGCATCAAATCGTCCTGCAGCGACAGGAAGAATTTCGAGCGCCCGGGATCGCCCTGGCGGCCCGAGCGGCCTCTGAGCTGGTTGTCGATGCGGCGCGATTCGTGGCGTTCGGTGGCGAGCACGTAGAGGCCGCCGGCGGCGAGCGCCTTTTCCTTCAGCCGCTGCACGTCCTCGCGGATTTCCTTTTCCTTGGCTTCGCGCTCGGGACCCTCAGGCATGTCGCCAAGCTCCTCGGCGATGCGCATGTCGGCATTGCCGCCGAGCTGGATGTCGGTGCCGCGGCCGGCCATGTTGGTGGCGATGGTGATGACGCCGGGTTTGCCGGCCTGGGCGACGATCGCGGCTTCGCGTTCGTGGTGGCGGGCGTTCAGCACCTCGAAATCTTTGAAGCCCTCCTTGCGCAGGCGCTCGGCGAGCTGCTCGGATTTTTCGATGGAGGTGGTGCCGACGAGCGTCGGCTGGCCTTTTTCGCGGGCTTCCTTGATCTCCTTGATGATCGCCTTGTACTTCTCCTCGACCGTCCGGTAGACCTCGTCGTCCTCGTCAATGCGGACGACCGGCAGGTTGGTCGGGATCTCGGTGACTTCGAGGCCGTAGATGTTGCCGAATTCCTCGGCCTCGGTCAGTGCCGTGCCGGTCATGCCGGCGAGCTTCTTGTAGAGGCGGAAATAGTTCTGGAAGGTGACGGAGGCGAGCGTCTGGTTCTCCGGCTGGATCGCCACATGCTCCTTGGCTTCGAGCGCCTGGTGCAGGCCTTCCGAATAGCGGCGGCCCGGCATCATGCGGCCGGTGAATTCGTCGATGATGACGATTTCGCCGTTGCGCACGATGTAATCCTTGTCCCTCTGGAACAGCTGGTGCGCCTTCAGCGCATTGTTGACGTGGTGGACGATGGCGACGTTCTCGACGTCGTAAAGCGACTCGCCCTTGAGCAGGCCGGCGTCGCGCAGAAGGTTTTCCAGCTTCTCGGTGCCCTCCTCGGTGAAGATCGAGGTCTTCTGCTTCTCATCGATCTCGTAATCGGCCGGGTCGAGCTTCAGCATGAAGGCGTCGATGGTGTTGTACATTTCCGAGCGGTCTTCGAGCGGGCCGGAAATGATCAGCGGCGTGCGCGCCTCGTCGACCAGGATGGAATCGACCTCGTCGACGATCGCGTAGCTGTGGCCGCGCTGCACCATCTGGGCGCGCTCGAACTTCATGTTGTCGCGCAGATAGTCGAAGCCGAGCTCGTTGTTGGTGGCGTAGGTGACGTCGGCGGCGTAGGCGGCGCTGCGTTCCTCGTCGGACAAGCCATGGACGATGACGCCGACGCTAAGGCCGAGGAATTTGTAGACGCGGCCCATCCATTCGGAGTCGCGCGTGGCCAGATAGTCGTTGACGGTGACGACATGGACGCCTTTGCCGGCGAGCGCGTTGAGATAGACGGGCAGCGTGGCGACCAGCGTCTTGCCTTCGCCGGTACGCATCTCGGCGATGCCGCCATTGTGCAGCACCATACCGCCGATCAGCTGAACATCGAACGGCCGCATGCCGAGCACGCGGCGCGCCGCCTCGCGCACGGTGGCGAAGGCCGGCACCAGTAGGTCGTCGAGACTGGCGCCGTTGGCGACATCCTGGCGGAATTTCTCCGTGCGAGCCGCCAGCTCGGCGTCGGAGAGCACCCGCATCTCGTTTTCCATGGCGTTGATCGCTTCGACGCGCGGCCGCGTCGACTTGACCCGACGATCGTTGGAGGAGCCGAAAACCTTACGGGCGAGACCGCCAAAACTGACCATTCAATGGTCCTTTCGATAGTATTCCAGTCGTTGCGATGGGTGCCGGGCGGCCCCATCAAATCCACGTGAAACGCGGACAAACGCAAAAAGCGCCCGGAAAACGGTTCTGGACGCAAAGTCGTTGGACAGATAAGAGGGGGCTCAATCGATGTCAACGGCGCGCTCGCCCTGTCGACCGTGCCAAATTCCGCCACAATCCGGCTGGTCTTGAAGCCATCCCGCTCTAGCTATCCCCATTGGAGTTAATCGTATGTCCCTATTGTTCCGCCGCGCGTCGCTCGCCAGCCTCGGCCTGGCATTCGGGCTGTCAGCCCTGGCGCTGTCGCCGCTGATGGCGCAGGACACCACCGCCCCCGCCCAAC